>NZ_LIST01000003.1:0-515815 GCF_001280455.1 Halorubrum tropicale | reverse complement strand
GGATGTGTATAAGGGACAGACGTACCGTTGCTCGGTGCCGCGATCCACGAGGACGAACACGGGTGGTTTGTCTTGGTCATACGTTCCGCGTCCACGTCGTGAGAGGCCGCGAGAGCGCGACCAGCGGTCGCGCTCGCGGCCTTTCAAGCCGGCAGAGACGTAGAACTCGTCAATTTCAACCGGGCCACGGAGATCGAGTGACGGCGCGTCGAGCGCTTCGGTGAAGCGCTCGACACGCCTGTGGATCGTTTTGTAGGTGACATCGATTTCGCACTGTAGTTGCCTGAGACTGGTGTTAAACCGCAAAAACGCGTAGATCGAGAACAACCATCTGCGGAGTGCGATCTTCGAGTGAGCGAAGATTGTGCCGGTCTTATCGTTGAACGTGCGGTCGCAATCCTTACAGAGATACCGCTGAAAGTGCCCGTAGCTGCCGTTTCTGACCGTTCGGTCAGAACGGCAGCGAGGACAGGAAACGCCGTCACGCCAGCGAACCTGCTGTAACAGGTCCGCTGCGACCGATTCCGACCCAAACGCATCTAGCGGAATCATCCGTGTCGGACACCGCTGACGCGGTGTCCTTGTCCTCTTCGACACGACAGCGACAGCTCGCCAGTATCAACAATCTCCTACAGAAGAGCGTACTGTAAGAATCTTCTTTGGAGTCACGTTAGTTCATTTCCTGACAACAATATTAAAGCCACCAGACACGGTTGAAATCTCCTTCGTCTGTACTGACCGTAGGGGAGACATTACATCTCACTTTCTAAGGATTTCAACAGAGCCGAATTATCACCAGAATTGGCCCAGTTAATTTCAAATCACGTCGAGAAGGTAGTGGTATACGCAAAACCGTAGTAATCCCCATTTGTTTAAATTGACATCGCGTCCTCGAAAACATGAGCGAAAACGGACCCTCAGACGCAGCGATCTACGCCCGGGTCTCGACATCGGATCAGGACGTATCTCGGCAGCTCGACGAGGCGCACGAACATTTGGAACGTCTCGGTGTGGAAGACATCAAGGAGTATCCAGAGATCGTCTCCGGCGCTGCCGACACCGACACTCGCGAGGTCTACAACCAACTCCTCGACGACGTCAAAACGGGACGGTTCGATCTCGTGGTCGTTCACGAAATCAGTCGGCTCTCTCGGCTCGGTCCGACTGAGATTCATGAGTTCATCCAACACTGCTTGGAACATGACACCGGCGTTGAGGCTCTCGACGTCGGCCTGAAGATCCACGTTGACGACGGGGAGCTCCAGCAGACGATATACAGCATGGTCGCTCGGTTGATGGGCGACCTCGCCCAGATAGAACACCAACAAAAACTCCAGCGAATCCGGTCGGGCGTCCGCGCCGCACAGTCCGCCGGAAAGTGGACTGAGAGACCGCCTGCGGGGTTCGCCGTCGAAGATGGGTACCTCCGCGTTGATCCGGCCGAGTTCCTACACGTCCGGGAGGCCCTCGCTCGTGTTGACCGCGGTGAGTCGTTCGCGACTGTCACCGACGACACCGGCATCGCTGAGTCGACGCTCCGAAGTCTCCACCAAGGTCGGCGCGACCTCTACCTCGGCGGCGAAGCCGAAGACGACCGTATCGACGAGGCGCTCACCGATGTCCGCCCGCTGGAGGATGTGCGGACCGAGGATCCCGCTCTCGAAGAGCTGCGCGAACGTGTTAAGCGGCTGGAGGAGGCCACAGACATCGACAACCGCTAGCGCTTCCACTCCTCCCTCTCGTCTCAGTTCCGACACACAAGCGAGCGTGAACCGCCTTGGAGTCAAACTCTAGGGCACTCGGGCTGCTCCGCCTGTAGACCTGCGTGATCGTAGGCTCAACGGTTGTGCTTCTATCGTATCGAGGGGCCTATGTCTCTACTTTCCCAATCTTCGGTCGCGTCGCAAATTCATTTAGAATACATTTCGCCCCGTTTCATTTGACGGGGTGTCTCTCTCGGATGTACTTGTCAGTTATACCCTCTATAGAAACTCAAAACAGACGTTTGGCTGGTGGGTTGCTGCCAACCATGTCGTCTTCATCACTCGCCTAAAGACGAGTGTATTCGCCTTACCGTCTTTGTAATACCTCTCGGCGTGCGTTTTGGAGCTGATAACGGACGCCGACCGCACGGTCGGGGCCGCGAACTGGACGCCAGCGGCTCCCGCGCTTCACGAGCGCGACACCCGGCGGAACAGGGCGAGCCCGATCACGGCGAGGAGGAGGGCGGCGAGTAGTCCGCCGAGTCCGACGAGGTCGACACCGCCAGGCTCCTCCGTGGGAACCCCCTCCTCGGCGTCGTCGCCGAGTTCAGTCGTCGGCGCGGAGCCGTCCGCTTGCGGGGGGCCGCTCCCCGCCGTGGATTCCCGCGCGTCGCCGTTTGCCGAGTCGCCGACGGTCAGGGTCCCGACCGGCGTCCCGTCGACCGCGAGCTCGTACGTCCCGGCGGTCTCGACGGTCCCGCGGAGCGCGACCGTCGCCGTCTCGTTCGGCGCGAGCGCCACGGTCTCGTTCCCGATCGGGTCGCCGTCGGCGGTGAGCGTCACTGCGCGCTCGCCGGCCGCGCCGCCCCCGTTCCGCACGGTCGCCCGGACGGTCACCACCTCTCCGAGCTCGGCCACCTCTGACCCGACCGTCGCGTCGGTCACGTCGAACTGAGGCGCGTGCGCCGCGACCGCGAAGGTCGAGAACTCCGTGGTCGTCGCGCGGAAGTGGACGCGGTCCGCCGAGACCCCCCGCATCCGGGTCGGGTCGTCAACGACAGCGGTCGGTTTTTCCGCCCACTCGCCCGCGTCGGTCTGGCGGTAGAGGGTCACGGCCTCGGGTTCGGCTCCGATCGCGTTGAGGTAATTCCGGTCGGCGCTGAACCAGATCGTCATCTCGTCGACCTCGTCGGGCGCGAAGTCGTGGTCCACGGAGAGGTACGAGATCGGGCGCGGGCTCGTCGGCGCGGCGAGTGCGCTCCCGTTCGCGACTGGGTTGGGACTGCCGACCGCGTTCACCTCGACGCTCTCGGTCCGGACGCCACTCAGGTCGAGCCAGTCGAGAGTGACGTTCCCGCCCGTGAGGTGCATCCCGTCGGCCTTGAACCGAACCGAGCCCCCGCGAGCGACATCGGTCGCGCGGAACCCGCGGCTGGTCTCGCTCGGAGACGTGACCGTCATGCTCGGGTCGCCGCCGTCGGTCCCCCCGGCAAACCCGTCCGTCGCGGGCGACGGGTCGGCCACATTCTCGGGCTCCGCGAGCTCCGCCTCGATCGAGAACTCGTCGGCGCCTAGTCGCGCCCCGGCGGTCGCGCCGCGCGTGTTGAGTGCGAGGCCGACTGTGACCGTCTCGTTCGGCGCCAGCGTGACGCTGCTCTCGTTGCCCTCGATTGACTCCCCGTCGGCGACGAAAGTGACGGACTCGTTCGGGTGCGCGATCCAGACCCGCGTGAACTGCTCACCTGTGTACGTGATAGTGAACACCTCGTCGATCGTCCCGGTTGCCCCGACGTTGACGCCCTCAAAAGATGGATCCTGGATATTCGGGTTCGACGCCGACACGTCGACCGTAATCTCGTCGTCGTCGTTCAGGTAGGCGTATTGTCCATTCCCATTCGGGCCGTCGGCGGGTTGGACCGCAAGGTCGCCGTCGGCGATGGTGTCGGCCGGGCCGTCAACCACCGCCGCGCCCGTGGTGAAGATTAGCGAACCCGCCGCTACGAGCAGCAGGATGAGAGTCAGGGTGCGGCGGGCGGTCGACATCGCTGTATCTAGGTGCCTTTATAGCTCAGATGTCTTGATAACGCGGTGCCTGAAACAACCGAAGGGGTTGCTTGAAACTGGTACGAGTCGAACTCGTGACCAGAGAGAATATCCGAATCAATAGGAACATACAACCAGATGATTATTTATTAGATCAACAAGTACTATTCTTCCCCATCGTCTCCATCCTCTTTTTCTGACGCACACACGATCATGAACCTCCGAGTTGTTGTGTCGCCAGCAAGTTGTGTGGTAACATTGCTTCCGCTCACTGTTACCGACAACTCGATCGCTTGGCTTTCACTCGGTGTACATACTACTGTGCCCTGAATCGTCCCGCTTTTACCAGGTGAGATGTCGGTCGGTGTTGTTAACTCACTAATCGTGAAATCACCATCCTTGATGGTAATGTCTGTTACATCGATACTGTGCGGGAGTCGATTCGTTATATATACCAAATCAATCGTTGTGCCATTTTTGACGGTCAAGTCGTTAGACTCGTAGCCAATATACGCGCTCTCGTCATTTTCGACACCGATAGACACACCACGGTCCGCGGATAGAGCTGTGAATCCGCCCGACCCAACCATGATCCCTGTAATTGAGACAAGTAGTAGGAGCAGGCTAAGTGTTTTCAGTTTGCTCATGATTCAATAATAACGGGACTCATAGGACTCAACACTTCGCGTTCAAGACGTACGCTGGTGAACGCGCCGGTGCCGACCGCCGCCGAGGTGCCTGCCGTCGCTGCACCGAGTGTAGTGATTAGCTTTCGTCGATTCATATTCTGTCCTTGTGGCGAAGCCCACCGGCGGAATCGAACCGCCGTCCCGCACCAGCGTGGAATCAGGCCGCGCTCATGTCAACAGTGTAGATACTCAGTTGCCTGAGCCAGTTGCGGTAATCGTGAGAGTCCCCGAAAGATCGACACCCGCCTTCGCTGCATCTGAAGCAATATTTCCTGGAATGTCGTAACGACCAGTGTCGATAAAAATCGCAACGCCTGCGCGCTCTCCGACCCCTAGTGAGACTGTAGCCGGCTTTCTCACAGGACTGCTGACCGGCGGTTCATTTGAGGGCCTGCCATCAACTGAAACGCTGGTGTCGTCATCAGCAACCAACAGGGTATCCCGGTCCTCACGCCCCCCGTCCGGGGTCATCTGCATTGCTAACAAACAGTTGTTCGCGGCCCCGTCGTAGCTCATCGTGACCTGCTGCGTCTGCGTGCCTTGATTCACGATATTGAACGCAGGGTCGTTGTATGCCCCTCTCGATTCGGTCCTGAGTACATCTGGCCCGGAAAAGTTTCCAAACGTCCCGATTTGAACACGTGCGTTAGCGTTGACTCCAGTTGCTGGCCCTGCTCCAAAATCTATCACCAACTGTCCAGAGTCATTTTGTCGCACGATTTCACCGTCGGTCTCGTCCCGAAGTGCGAGGAGTGCGTTCGTGTCGTCTGCGACGCTAACGCTCACCGACCGGCCAGCGGAGACACTCGTGAACGCGCCAGTGCCGACCGCCGCCGATGTGCCTACTGCTGCCGTGCCGAGCGTGGCAAGGAGTTTTCGTCGGTTCATATTTGATTGCCGCTCCGAAGACCCACCGGCGGAATCGAACCGCCGTTACGCGGGTGAGGCCCGCGCCGCGACCGTAAAAGGCCGCGTGCCGTCGTGGGATAGAGACCGCAGACTCGTCGCTACTTAGCTGGTCGAGTAGGTTTCACCGATACCCAGTGCCACGGGGTTCGCAGAGGTTTGCGCAACGCCGCCGCCACCGTCGGTGATGTAGACCTCGTTGACTTGGAACTCGGAGGGCGCACCACTAAGATCCGAGTTATCATCAGCTGCGACCTTCGACCAATTGATCTCAAGTTCGTACCCGTCGCCGTTGGAATTCTGGACCGTAGATGCGTTGAACCCGTCGAGCTCCTCCTCGGTGGTGTCTCTCCGGTCGTTATTCCCATTGGTGCCGACGTTCCGGCGGAGGTACCCACCATCGGTGGCCTCGCCCGACCGCAGGCCCGTTCCGGACCCTGCATAGCCGAGTCGCATATCGTCGTTCGGGTTCTCGCCGAAGCCGTCCGAACTGATGTCAAGATTGGCCTCGACCACGAATCCAGTGGTGTTCGCCGGGAAGTCACCGCTGACGATGCTGTCGTTGACGTTGATCGTGATCGTGGTGGTCGCGCCGTCGTCGACCTCCGCGGTGACCAGCGAGTCCGGTCCGCTGGTCCCAGTCCCGGGTTCGGGGTCGCTCGCGATCTCGTCGATCTCGTATTGGCCCCGGACTTGACCAGGATTGTCGAGGTCTCTCACGGCGACGGCGTTGAACGTCAGCGTGCCGCTGAAGTCTTCGAGCGACGTAGCGTCCTCACCTTTCAGGCGGAAGATGACACCGATATCCTCCATCGTCTCGCCGACGCGGACGAGGGCAAGGTTCCCCGACGAAGGGTCGAACGAGTCCTGGTTTAGCGACGTGCTGTTACCATTGGCGGCGACGCTACCGTCGTCGGTATAAATACTCATGAACTCAGGCAGGCCCGTCACGCCGACGATCAAGTCCTGCGTGCCCTGGTTTCGGACCTGCAGAATGTCGCGGATGGTTGTCTCCGCGTTCCGGTTTAGCCCGCCGCCACCAACGTCGGTCTCGCTGAAGTCAAGTTCAACTGTCCCGTCACTACTCACCGAGGCGTACTCGTTCCCGTTCGGAGTTGCCTGTGGTTCGATAGCCAGAAGCGCGTCCGAGTCGTCGGCCACATCAACAGATACGCTCCTGTCTGCGCTCACGCTCGTGAACGCACCAGTACCAACCGCAGCTGCCGATCCACTTGCGAGCGCTCCGAGTCCAGCGAGGAACTTGCGACGTTTTGCCATTATTGTAGGTCTCCGTGCGCCTGCTGTGACGCACTTGATTCACTACATGGTCGCACCCCATATCGTATTGAGCCGCGTGAATGCCTTCAGATGTGAAATGAAAACTGTTCAGGCAGATGTTGACTGGTTCAAGCGGAGTCTGTAGTTGTTCTGGAAGCACCTAGATTAGTTCAAGCAAAGCCTGAAAATGGGTCTAATAGCTCAGACAGAGTTCAGGCTATCCCTGAATGGGCTCAATGGCGCAGATAATACGTGTTATTCGAATACGTGGGACCGGAAATGTACCGACCGGTTACCGGTCGGTGTTCTCGGAGTCAAAAGAGGAGTCCATATCCGTCTACCCATCCGTTTGTCTTCGAGGTCCGCCTCAACCCACAAGCAAAGTAAATTTTGACGACGTTCCGAACAGAGCGAGCCGTCATCTGGTTGGACTGCGCTGAGGGTGTCATAGAATAGTTCACATACCTGCTGTATAGCGATCTCTATCAAGAGTAGTTCTCGTTTTCGACACTATTGTTCGAACTCAACTAGGTGATCGTTCTCTCACGGTGCCCGTAACAACCATTCTATGCTACCCTCTAACGTACAAAAAACAGGGTTTATCTGAACAGAAATTTTTTCGCGGCTCCGATTCTTATGTAGTATAGTATTGATTAGAAGTAGTTACTCACTTCAGGAATAGAAAGTTGGTCGAGAGCGGTATCAATCGCTGTTGTCAGCTCGTCGAGTGAGTCGAAGAAGCGGTTGCTCAGAGTCGCTTGCAGCTGTCTCCAGCACTCCTCAACAGGGTTCAACTCCGGCGAGTACGACGGGAGCGTCACGAAGGCGAGGTCGTCACGGGCCGCTAGGTCCATGACGGTCGACGCCTGGAAGTACGGGGCTCCGTCCAACACGACGATCAAATTATCTTCGAATTCTTGGCATAACGCCAAAATGAAATGTTTCGCGTGTTCAGCGGTCACGTACTCTTCAAATCGGGAGAAGAAGCGATCACCGTCCTCGGTGATCGCGCCCAGCAAGCACGTCCAATCACGCTGTCCTGAGAGTTCGACGGAGGGGCGCGTGCCGCGCGGAAACCACGCGGCACGCGGCTCGACTTGCACGGATTTCTTGGTTTGATCGATACAGACTACCGTGGCGTCCATCTCCCGCCGCTTTTTTTGAGTTCGTCGTAGAACGCTTCTTGCTCATTTTCGTCAGCCTCGGCGGCTTTCCGGCGTGGTTTCTGATAGCTCAATCCCGCCTCTTTCAGCAACCGCCGGCAGCTCGGGATTGAGTACTCCACGTCGTAGGTTTCTTCGAGATACTCTTGAACGAGCGCCGGCGTCCACGCCGGCGCGTCGATGCCGACTTCGCTCGGTGGGTCGTGCACGGTGTCTTCGAATTCTTCTTGCTGGGTATCTGAGAGTTTCCGCTTCCTTCCAGTTCGCTTATCGTCAGAAACAGCCTGCTCAGGCGACTCGTCGGTGTCGAGTCGCGTGAGCCAGTTGTAGATCGTCCGCCGCTGAACGTCGTACCACTCGGCTAACTCGGTCTGCGTCACACCGTTCTTGTACGAGATCGCCGCTAGGAGCCGTTGTGTCGGCTTCTTTCCGTCCACGTTGTCGAGGGCGTCTTGCAGTTCCTCGACGGAGAGCTCGTCGAGATGATCCACTATCTCGTGCAACAGTCTTTGAGCAAAAAGCTCTAACGGTTACTATAGCTAGCGAGTGAACCGGTACACATGTACACTCAGTCTGACAGCTGACTCACCGCAGAACGGTTGAACCAATCACTGTATCTGAGACTAGCTCCCTCAATACATAGGCCGCAGGCACAATCTGTTCACTTATAATAAGTATTACTCGGACCGCTTGAACTCAAAGCGTGCCCCGCCATCGGTTCCGTCTGTCACCGAAACCGTCCAGCCGTGTGCCTTCGCAATATCGGCCACGATGGAGAGCCCGAATCCCGTTCCTCCGTCACTGGACGTGACGCCATGCTCGAACACTTCGTCCTGCTTCTCGTGGGGAATCCCGGTGCCGGTATCCTCAACGTAGAATCCATCGTCTCCGCTTAGCCCACCCACAGTTACCGTGACATCAGCCCCGCCGTGCTCGACTGCGTTCCGGAAGAGATTCTCGAAGAGTTGGGTCAACCGCCCTGCATCCCCGGTGACTGTCGGAATTCCATCTACAGGTGTAAGCGTTGCCTCCCCGGTGTCGACGTATCCCCACGCTTCCGTCGTGATACTCCCGAGGTCGATCTCTTCTGTATCCTCGATCGTCGTTTCCCCACGTGCCAGCGTCAGGAGGTCCTCGATGAGCCGTTCAATTCGGTCGTGTGTGGATTCTACTTTTTCAAAGTGCTCTGCCTTCCCGGTCTCCGCTGCGATATCGAGGAATCCCTTTGCGACGGAGAGGGGGTTCCGAAGGTCGTGGGCAACGACGCTCGCGAACTGGTCAAGTCGCTCATTCTGTCGATGTAATTCTTCCTCTCTGCTCGCTCGTGCGAGTGCTGCCTCGACAGTCGCACCAAGAATCCGGAACAGGTCGATGTCCGTCTCAGAAAAGACCTGCGTGGAAACTGACCCCGTCAATATGACCCCATACTCGCCCAGTGGAACGAGAACCTCGCTCCGAATCTCTGTGTTTGGATTGTAGGGTTGCCCCTCAGCCTGGACATCATCATATACTTGAGTTTCTCCGGACTCAAACGCGTTCCACGCAAGGCTGTCTCCAGGAGTTAATCGGGGAGACTCGCTAAACAGGTCTCGTGCTGCGGCCGTTTCCGTGATCGGAACGAGCGCGTTCTCTCGCTCGTTGTATTCCCAGATTCCGGTGACATCGAGGTCGAGTATCTCGGCCGCGGCATCGACAGCAATTGCCCCGATCTCGTCGCTCGATTCAGCGCCGCTAAGCGATTGTGCGGTGTCTTGAAGCGAGCGGAGGCGAGCTTCCAGCCGCTTCTGTTCGGTGATGTCCTCCAAGACAGCGAGGATGCTCGTAGTCTCTCCGTCAGGGCTTGTAACCGGCGCGACCGACAAGAGAAGGTCCAGTTCGTCTCCACCTTTCGTTTCTCGACGTATCTCTTTCGCCCGAATCCGCTCGCCATTCAAGACGCGCTGCTTGTGTGAGGCAAACTCTTCTTGCTGCTCGTCCGGCACGATCGGGTTGAATTCACCAACTACTTCATCTCGCGACCAGCCGAACATATTCTCGGCCTCGTCGTTCCAGCGGATGACGCTGCCATCGGTGCTGATCTCCATGACTGTGAGTGGCGTGGCCTCAATGAGTGACTCCAGCCGCTGATTCGTCGCCTTGAGTTCACGCTCTCGCTTGACTTGCTCGGTGACGTTTCGAGCGATGCCCACGACTCGAACGGTCTTGCCATCGACGACGACCGGTGCGAGGCTGGTCTCCCAGAATCGAGCATCGTCGCCGGTGTCGAGTTCCTCGCGATACGAGATTGGGGTGCCTTGTTCGACGCAGCGAGTGTAATTGCTCTCGAGTTCAGCACCCTCCTCCTCGCCGAACACCTCTCGGGGTGTCTTGCCGCGGACTTCTTCAGTCGACAGTCCGGTCTGTGTCTCGTATCCGGGGCTAACTCGGGCAAACTCGAATGACGGGTTCTCACCAGAAGTATCCGCGTCGAGTAAAAATATTGCGTCCCCGGACGTTTTGAGCAACGCCTCGTATTCCTCCGCAAGTTCTCGGTGCTGTCGACGTTCCGCTTCTCGCTCCGTGATATCCTGAACAACGCCCCGAAGTGCTGCATCACCATGCTTTGTGTTCTCAACGTATTCCCCCCACGCCCGGACGTCACGCACATCGCCGTTAGGTCGAACGATGCGGAGGTCGAGATCGTACGGTTCTCCGTCTTCGATTGCCTGATCGACCACTGCTGCAACCGTTTCTCTGTCGTCGGGGTGGTAGAAATCGATCGCGTCGTCGAGAGTTGGCTCGTAGTCCTCGTCGACACCGTGGATCTGGCGGACCCCGTCAGACCAAGTCAGTTCGCCGCTCGAGGGGATGAATTCCCAGATACCGATATCTGCGATGTCCTGAACGCGATTGAAGAGGAAGTCCTGACGTTCGAGTTTGGTACGGTCACGACGACGCGAGAGTTCGGTACTCACGAGTTGTGCTACTAGTTCGACAAACGTTTCTTCGAGTGCTCCGAATGGTGCGACTCGCGTTGTCGGACTCGAGAAATTGACCGTTCCGTAACGCGTGCCATCAACGACGAGCGGCACGCCAATGTACGATTCTAACTCGAAGTCACGGTAGGCAGGATGCGTCTCTTTCCCGTCGCTAACGGCGTCAGCGAACGAACAGACCGAATCCGTGCCGACAACTTCCGCACAGTACGTCGATTCGAGATTAAATTGATCGCCAGCTTCGATATCAGCTTCCGGTGCGTGAGTTGCTTCGACCGTGTAGTCGCTGTCCTGGATCCGCGAGACGATACCGATTTCGAGTCCGAGCGTCTTACAACCGACTTCAAGAAGATTCTGGAGGCGTGACCGGTCGCGTTAACTTAGAGGATGAGGCGCTCGACTTCAGAGTGCTTATGGCCGAAATCGAACGCCTCAGCGAACGTATCACGTGGATCGACTTGTCGTTTGTGGAGCGAGATCGAACGCCGCGCTGGGCGATTGAACTAGGGATCCGCAGTCACTTAGCCGGTATGTCACTGCGCGAGGTAAGTAAGCATCTTGAACTGTTTGGAATCAGTCGAAGTCACGTCGCGATCCACAACTGGGTTCATAAGGCCGATCTACAGCCGATCTCGACCGTCTCCGAGGATCAACTCGCGGTTGACGAAAAGATGATCCGCCTCCACGGCCAGAAGTTCTGGCTGTACGCCGCGGTTGATCCACAGACGAACGAGATCCTTCACTTGAGCCTCTATCCGACCGCAAATAAACAGACAACGCGATGGTTTCTCACCGAGCTACACCGGCGCTATCAGCTGAATAACGTCGAATTTCTCGTCGATGACGCAGACTATCTTGGATCAGTTCTTGCTGAAGACGGGTATCGATTTCAAATCATTCGACATGGAAATCGGAATGCTATCGAACGTGTCTTTTGGGAGACAGAACGACGAACATCATCATTTGCGAATAGTTTCAGCAATGTCGCGCTAGAGACAGCTCAAAACTGGCTCGAAGCCTTTGCCGTCTACCACAATTCACGCCAAACTTAACGCGACCGCGTCGAGGACGAACAGTGACCGACGAAAAGGCACCAATTTTCGAACGTGGCGACATCGTCTATAATAGTGAACTACTCCACCCTACTCGCTCACGGCTTTCGCCGTTCGGTCCTTGAGGGTGGGGCTTCTTGTTTCCACGACGCGCTTTACAAATACGGTGTACCTACAGGGGGCGTAGTCTCCAAAGGCGTTGATGGAATGTGACTTGGCGCAATTCTTTTGTGATGATACGATGTGAATCCTTGTATGGAACCGAATGCTGATCGGTCACAGATACGCTCCGCTCTCAAGGATGTGGTCTGTGCTGATCCGGACATCGTCTTCGCCGTTGTATTCGGATCACAGCTTTCGGGAACAGTAACGCACTCATCAGATTTTGATATCGCTGTCAAGTTCACAGCACACTGTTCTGAACGGGACCGATTCAAAAATCGGTGTGTACTGTCTGGTGAGCTCCAACACGAGGAGTTCCCATTCATCGACGTTTCCGATATTGACTCGCTCCCGCTGGATGTCGCACACGATGCCGTAAATGGCGAGCTACTCTGTGGCGATAAACAGGCCTTCGAGCAGTTCAAAACAGACATTGAGGCGGAATTTAACGAGCAACGTGAGACGCTTCGCCGGCACCAGCGTACGGTCATCGATCGGATAGCGGAGGATGGATTGCGTGGTTGACGAACGCGTCGTTGCGGTCAAGCTCGAACAGATCGAACAGTACTACGGCAAGCTCAACGCGAAACTTTCCCGTCGAGAGTTCCTCTCGAGTGAATCGCCTCGGAGTCAAGCCCCGAGACAGTCGCCTCGAACCGCCTGTACAGCTACGACTCGGTGGGGCGTGGTGCGTTCTCGTACTTGACCATCTTCTCAGGCTTGTCTGTGATTGTTTCGTAGATTTGTTGGAGCGTCCCTTCGGCTGCAAGGAGGTTGTGATCGTCGAGGAACTCCCGCCCTTCCGTAGTGAGGCCGTAGAATTTCCACGGGTACCCCTGTCGACGTTCGTCGGCGTCGACGGCGACCTCTTTGACGATACCAGCGTCGATCAGCTTCTGGATATGTTTGTAAACGGTGGCGTCGCTGACGCTGGGATTGAGCTCCTCAAGTTCGTACATCGATGGAAGCTGATCGGGATGTTGGAGGATGTTGTTGATAAGGGAAAATCGCGTCTGCTGGGTGACGAAGTGGACGAGTTCACGCGACTCCATCTCTTCAGCAGTCCCAAGTTCGGTGCTCATACTGTACGGTACACGACGTGGCGACAAGTAGTTTACTCTCGAGTAAATCACCCTACAACAACCCAAAGTACTTGAAAAGGTAATTTACGACATAAACTATATCTCTCTACTATGAAAACCTCACAGTATGCCTGATGAGGAGTCGCCGGTTCCTGGTGACGTTCTCAAAAGTGCCAAAGACCAGCTCAATGAGGAGGAGATATCGCTGGCTGACAACGAGGAAGTTCTCCACGCCTTAAGCGAGTTGACGCCGGCCTACGAGAACGATCGGTCGTACTTCGTCCTTGGGAACTATGATCGAGATCCGATCCGACGGCTGAACTTGGTGGTAGACCGTCTCAACCGTCGCACCGATGCGTACGCGTTCCGAATGGTCGATATTCGTGGAGAATGGGACAACAGCATCCAAAAATTCTGTCTGATTGCTGATATCGTGACGCATCTCGTCGGTGTCGCCGAGAAGGAGCCAAGTGACTTCCTCGTCGAACAGGGATTGCTCGTCGGGACGACTGAGTACTTCGCAAAAAGTCATGTTCTCAAGCGGACATACGAGGATGAGGAGTATCCGTTTGGCTGGATGCAAGACGGTGTCTTCGAACTATTTGACCAAGAGGAACGGCTCTATTGCTGGCGGACCGAGGAGGATCTCGTTGAGGTGGCGAGCAAACTACCTTGATCTTCTCGACACCGTCAAGAATATCATCGAGATAATCCAAAACCGCTGTCATACGGTGACGAGATCGTCACGGACACGAGTCTCAATCCGTGGCTTCAACGAGTCTTTCGTCACGAGGTCGACCTCAATACCAAGCTCCTCCGCCAGTTCGTTTTCCAATCGAACGAAATCGAATAACGTTACTGGCTTGTCGAACGCGACAAGTATATCGAGATCACTATCGAATTCTTGTTCACCACGCGCATACGATCCGAAGATACCCAACTCGCTGATCGGATACTCCTGCTCAAGTTTCGGCTTGAGCTGCGCGAGTCGAGTTGAGATGTCTTCGGTTGCCATAGGGTACCTACGATTGTGCTGGGTAATTACGTTTTGGCAACAAATGACTCTCCGAACTTGAAGTCGAAGTGATCGCCCGCCGGGACGAACTCCGTGGTGACCCTGATGATTTCCTCGTCGTCGAATGTAAGGACTGGCACCAAGTCCCGGTCCAGCGGGACGCCGTCGAAGCAGTCGCACTGCGAGCCGCGCTCACGCGAGCAATGCCCGTCCTCGCTGTCGCCCGCCGCGTAACCGAGAGTGCGTGGCAGTTAGCGCAATTGCTCGACGTGCGGATTATGACCGAGCAGGATCTCGACAAAGGCCGACTCCCACCGCTGACCGAACGCCGGCCGCCGAGTGGAACGCTCCACGTACGGCGGGAACCGTTCATCCATGACATGCGTGACCGGCTCCCGCTTCTGGTTCACCGTCGAAGCGGGCTCGATATCGAAGCCCCTGTCTTCCACATAACGGATCACGGTCCGTGTTACGTACCGGACCGAAAAGGCAACGACGAGTACGTCAACGCCGCCGACAGCGACTA
Source organism: Halorubrum tropicale (assembly GCF_001280455.1). Taxonomy (NCBI): domain Archaea; kingdom Methanobacteriati; phylum Methanobacteriota; class Halobacteria; order Halobacteriales; family Haloferacaceae; genus Halorubrum; species Halorubrum tropicale. The sequence continues at coordinate 501,221 of NZ_LIST01000003.1, read as the reverse complement.
CGAGTTCGGCTAGGTACGGTGCTAGAGGGGGTATACGACCGTTCGTAGGGTATCCTGAATATGCCTCCTTACGGTCACACAAATCTGACCATCATGATACTTATACATTACAAGCGCATACAAACACATACAGTTGGACTCATGCCCATCGATCTTCGAAGACACGACCCGGACGACACGATCAATATCCGCCCGGGCACAAACAAAGCCGCAATCGTCAAACTTCTCTATCGGAATACAAACCTTGCGTACACGCCAGCAGAGATACAAAACGCACTTGATCTGCCGCGCGGCACCACGTCGACGACGCTATCTCGCCTCCATGATGACGGGCTGATTGGCAAAACGAATGATGGTCTCTACCACGGACTTGAGCGACGGGATGACGTGAGGCGGTTCGCACGGAGCCTCGTTCAACTTGACGAGATGGCGGATCGGTACCCAGAGCCGGGTCTCACTCCAGATGACGTTGAACAAACTGGTGCGGGCGCACGAAGAGAGATCCCACGTGATCGCGCTGACACCGAAGAGAATCAGTCCGGGGAGGAACCAGCACCCGCGGACTGGGTCAACAGCACCGCTGCTCCTTCAACGACGGAGAGTAACACTGAGGCTGACTCAGCGTCCGGTGACAGAGAGTAACACGATAGGATTAGGCCACATACCCTTCACATGACGTACTACTACCCGCAGGGCAGTCTCGTGTTTGCGGCGGATCCAACCGGGGCACATAGCAATCCGCGCCCAGTAATCGTGATATCCGATGCTGATCGGCCGTACGTTGAGCAAGAAGCCACGGTTGTATGCCTGACCACACAGGCCGAGTACTCATAGGAGGTTACGGAGAATCAAGGAGAAAGCCTCGCGCTTCAGCGCGGGGATGAATCCGACAATTCTCTACAGCAACCACGAACTTCTGGCCGGGTGTTTTAATTGAGTGGTCGTCGTATTGATAGTCATCCGAGGCGGTCCATCCGCCCACTTAATCGGACAATATCGGGATTCCCGACCACACACACAGAAAGTACCCCTTTCTGTTGTAGTGTTCGGGTACAATAAGAAGTACCTCTGAATCCCATGCCGGGATAGGAGTAACGGCTGATTGGCACAGCCAGTAGCCGTCACCGGGACAGCTACAAACCATAAACACCCCAAACCAGCGGTGCGGGGCCGTGGGAATCTTCGCCCTTCAGGGCGGAGAGGATGTCAAACGGTTGCCCGACGGCGTACTTGAAGGGGTAGAGCTGCGGAAGACGAGTTATGTGATGCCGTGGGCGATTTATACGATTCCACTATCGTCGATCCGGGATAATCTCCCGTCTGGGACCCTCACTGATGAGGGAATACAGCTTATTGCGGATGTGATTGATCAGATGGTCCGACCATAGGTAACGACACCCTCGATTTCACGGACGAAATTGACACCGTGGGAACCCCCGACGGCGAGGAGCCGGACCACGATCCAACAACGGCCGCTGGCTCGAGAGTCGGGTCGCCGAGACACTCGAGCAGTGGGGGTACAAGACGGCCCGCAACGAGTACTGTTTCGGGCTCGAAACCGACGTGATCGCCCGCCGGGGTGAGCTCCGTGGTGACCCTGACGATTTCCTCGTCGTCGAGTGTAAAGACTGGCACCAAGTCCCGGTCCAGCGGGACACCGTCGAAACAGTCGCGCTGCGGGCCGCACTCGCGCGAGCAATGCCCGTCCTCGCTGTCTCCCGCCGCGCCAGTGCGAGTGCGTGGCGGTTAGCTGAAGCGGTAGCGCGGAGTCCCCTTCCTCAAGGAGCGACCGAAGGGAGCGAGTAGGGAGGGGTAGTTGACACTGCCTGTACAGTTCACTTAAACGGGTTATCAGCGGTCTCCAACCGCGTGATGCTGTCGATCACATCAAAGTCATCGTCAAACGAATACAGGTACTCGATATTCACCCGCTGCATATAGGCGACGATGGTCGCGTCTCCGAACGCGAGCCCTTCATACGTCTCGAAGAGTTCCACTGCGCGATGGAAGTCTGTCTGGGCGGAGTGGACGAGTTCGAAACCGGCCGAATTTGAGAGCCGATTGCGGAGATCAACTGCGATGTCGTGGCGCTGTCGCTCGTGAATCCAGTTCAGCGATTCCAACAACAAATAGTTCGTGACCCGGGCAGTGGGAAGGTCACCTCGATCGATTGCCCGGACGATCCCTGCTGCCAGTTCGTGGCGACTGTCGGGACTTGTGTCCTTGTAGTCGATGAGGATGTTCGAATCGATGAGAGCGATCGGCATCTAGGCGTCCTCGGTGAACGCGGGGTCGTCCTCGTACCCGGCGAGGTCGTGGGTTTCGAGGCTATCACCACCCATCGGGGCCTGAAGATCGTCATCTTCGAACGCACCGTAGCGCTGTCGGACAACCTCAACCGTGAGATCCCCGCTGTCGGTGACGGTCCAGCGGAGCTTATCGCCGGCCTCAATATCAAGCCGCCGGCGGAGCGCTGCGGGGATCGTGACCATCCCTTGATCGCTGACTTTGGTTTCTTCAGGCGGACCGTCGGCTGCCATACGCGGCAGTACACGCCTTGTCGTGTTACATGTTGCGCCACATGTCCAATCGGGTAGCACCGCTTTCGTGTAGCCTATCGATCGCGTTCGCTCGCACGACGTGTTCTTGACATCCTTCTTCGCCTGAAGACGGAGGATTCCGTCCCGGATCGCAACGGGAACAGCGCATACGTCGACGCTCCCGACAGCGACTACGACTTCGAGTCAAGAAACTATTCCTTGAAGTAGGAATTATATCTGTGGCCTCGAAAAGATACGTATGCCCGACACAGCGTCCACAGACGGACCCCCCTCTTTCGATGACCCGTTTAGCGGGGACGACGTCGAACAGCGAATCTATGGAACTCTCCTCCAGACTCGGGAACCAGCGACAGCGAGAGCTATCGCCGAGCGAGTAGAGTGCGACCCGAAAACCGCCCGGAAGTATCTCAGCTGGTTCGCGGATCTCGGGATCGCTACACGCCATGACGGTCATCCGACCACCTATGAACGCAACGATGCATATTTTGAGTGGCGACGCATCAACCAGCTCGCTGTAGACCACTCGGTGGAAGAACTACAGGAACGCGTTCGTGATCTGACAGCACAAATTACTGAGTACGAGGATGCGTACGATGCCGCAACACCGGCTACGGTTGATGCCGTAGCTATCACGGAGACGAATGAGGAGCAAACGATCGACGCCGTGTATAGTGACCTCGCAGACTGGGCAACCGCACGAGAAGAACGGGAACGCTACGAACGCGCTCGCCAGCAACGTGCTGGCGCCGACGGCGAACAGGCTTCTGGGTAGCTCGCTCGATGGTGCCGCCAACAGGCGACGGTGGGAGCCCTGCTCCCATCGATCGCCCAATCCTCAAGTTCCTCCAGACGCGTCTCCAAGCGACACAGCAAGTCGAACAAGCGGCTATCACGGACGCCAGCGGTCATCTTGAACTGCAGGTCTCATTCACATCGTCGTACTATCCAGCGACCGTCAGCGAGGCGACCTTGACTGTTCGCTGGTACACAAACAACGACTTCAAGATTCAGTATCGAGAGAAAGAGTCCGAGAGCGCCTGGGAATGCCGGTGGGACCGCCACCTGAATCCTCACAACACACGAAACCACTTCCATCCCCCGCCCGCCGCCCCGACGCCCGGTAACGACGCCTCTTGGCCGACCGACCATCGCGACGTGCTGTCGCTCGTCCTCAACGAAATCGAAGAGCGGATCTCGGCTCTCTGGAACGACTAGTGAGTGCTCCGCTACGCATTGGCAGTGGCGCTATCGGCGTCGTCGCGATCGATGAGCGGGTAGTCGATGTGAACCTCGATCCGATCGAACGGGACGACGGGTTGGATCGCGCCGCCGGGGCCGCCCGCTTCAAGGGTGAGGATACCCAGCACTTCGAGCTACTTCAACTCCAAGTGGACATCGGACACGTCGCGATCAACGAGGCGGGCCGCCTCGCGCATGCTCTCAGGGGTTCCTTCCGCGATCGCTCGGATGAGCTCAAGACGGAGTGGGGTGAGACTGTCAACGAAGTCGTCGTAGGTTCCGAACTGGAGTGTCGCGGTTCCATCCTGACTGTCGAGATCGTCGGCATCGACATCCCGGGCGAACTGGAGCGCATCTTGGCGGAGCTGTTCTTGGTCGCCGACGGTGGTGTGGAGCGTGGTCATGGCGGGGTATCAGTGGGTGGAGTCGTCGCTATCACCTTCCTCAAGGAGGAAATTCTCGACCGTCTCAAACTTGTTAGTGCTGTAGATCGGGATTCCTGAAACGACAATTCCCCGGACGTCTTCTGTGTACGTGGGAATCGCGTGGACCGTTTCAACGTCGATGTCGTAAGCATATCTGTTCCCGTCGAATTCGGCGTCTTCGAGATCGCGACCAACAGCGTTCGCCTCTCGTTGGTTTGGGCCTCGATCCTTCGTCGTGAGCACCCAGAGGTCACTGTCGCTACGCCGATCGGCTTCGCCGCGCGCCACACTTCCGTACAGGACGATCCCGATGACGCCGTCGAGTGAGACGGACACGTCGAGCGTGGCCCGCACGAGACATCGAATATCTACGAGAGGTGTCGCCAGATAGTCGTAGGGTCGGCGTCGTTCAGTTCGGCATTGGTCTCCATCTTTCGGAGTTCTGTGACACACCGCTTTGCGACGAGCGGGTAGACATCGGTGGGCGTGAATTCAAAATTGAGCCGCATGATCTCTTGCCAGTGTTCGGCCCAGATATCCTCGACGACACGGGGATACAAGTCTTCCACGAGGTGAAGTCCGAACTCACGACCCTCTTCGATAACGAGTGATCGAACCATCTTTCGGATCCGGGCAGACGTACAGTACATCGCGACGAGCTGTTCAGCACCCGTCTCTGCGTCATCCGGATCGCGACCGAACTGTTCGCGATTCAATTCCTCGAAGGCCTCGCGGACCACTTTCACGCGGCGGTCTTGGCTGTCACTCCGGACGACGACGCCCTCCGCACGGACATCACCGGTCAGCGACGACTGTGAAACAGTATAGCTCTCTGGATCAAACTCGATCGCCTCGTCGATGATCGTCGCGGAAACGAACGCGCGATCAGGCGACACACTCTCGATCCGGATCCGATCGAAGACGGACCAAGCTTCCTTGATCGAGAAGAATCCCTCGAAGGTTTCAGCGTACGGACTGCCCGGTGGCGTCATCGAGTCAATAGCCGCATAGGGAAGGACATCAAAGCCGACAAGAGCGGGAAGGTCGCGTTCGGTGTATCCGTAGTCTAGCGTCGAGTACACCAAGTTCTCTGCGTACACGATGAGCGGGCCACCGTGTTCATCGTGGGCTCGACGGAGGGCGTCTACGTCGATCCCGTCGCGGAGACAACGAACGGCGCGGTGGAGCGCCCCGTCAACATTCTCGAGATCATCACGATGACAGCCCATGATGGAGCGCCGCGTTCCGAAGACGAGACTTCCGTCTCCGTCGGCGGCATTTGTCACAGGATCTGGATAGGATGATGCGTGACGCTCGTCATAGAGCGTAAAGCGGAACGAGCTCCCGTCGAACTTCTCGAGGGCCACCAAATCCTCGGCATCGAAGAACGACTCTGGAACGACGGGATGATCGTATCGTGGAATTTTGGGGTAGACTTTCATCGGCTAGTAGCAGAATGGTGTGAAGGGTCAGGAATCACCGTTCGGTGGCGACTCAACGCCCTCCCACGTCCGAACGGCGTCGCCGACGACCGTCCGAAACTCATCGACCGGCGTGGTACGGACACTGGAAGGCATCGGACCATAATCGTCCCACTCCGCAGTGTAGCGGACGACTCGCGATCGAAGACGACCGTCCCCCGAGTCCGGATCGTACGTTTCGAAGATGTGGTGGACACCGACCACGAGTACCTCTCCGAGTTCGTCGTGCTGGTAGATTGTGTTTTCAGTGAGGTTCATATGCGTTCAACGTGCTCATTCGAGCTCTGCATCCGGCCGGTCGATATCGGTTTCCAAGTCGGCGAGATCGCGTTCGAGTCGATCGATGTGCGTTTCGAGGTCCTCGACGCTCATCAGAGCGAGACGAAGGAACGCGTCGTCCCGCTCCGGCATCAACGGAAGCTGACTCGTCGATGTTGGCGGATCGTCCGACTGTCGTGCGCGTTTGCGGACGAGTTCTTCACGAGCGCTGCGCAGTTCTCGACGGATGAGTTCATCGTCGTCCATAGGTTGGCACACACCGGATTACAGCCCGCTACGGCCCCGAAAGGGCGGTCGCACGGACCGTCTCACCGAGCGTGTGGCTTTCCGACTACCGCTTGGAGATTCATGATAGCGTGTGCCGAGACCTACGATAAATACTTTCTGTGGAGTACAGAGACCACCGGTACAGCATCAGCTCCATCGGCGCCAGTTACGGAGAATCAAGGAGAAAGCCTCGCGCTTCAGCGCGGGGATGAATCCGACAATTCTCTACAGCAGCCACGAACTTCTGGCCGGGTGTTTTAATTGAGTGGTCGTCGTATTGATAGTCATCCGAGGCGGTTCATCCGCCCACTTAATCGGACAATGTCGGGATTCCCGACCACACACAGAAAGAACCCCTTTCTGTTGTAGTGTTCGGGTACAGTACGAAGTACCTCTGAATCCCATGCCGGGATAGGAGTAACGGCTGGTTGGCACAGCCAGTAGCCGTCACCGGGACAGCTACAAACCGTAACCATCCCAACCCAGCGGTGCGGGGCCGTGGGAATCTTCGCGCTTCAGGGCGGAGAGGATGTCAAAGTTGATCTCGCTGCTTGGACAGAAAGGAAACGAGATCGTCAACTGCATCTACTGGCAGTTCTTCTTGTCGAAAGACACCTTTGAACGAGTCTTTGAACCCATCCTGTTGGAGTTGATCCAGCACCATCTCGATCTGTCTCTTGAGCTTCTCGGGGTCGCCACGATGGACGTGTCGTTCAATACGGTTGAAGTCCGCACGCAAGCTGATCACGACCAGATCACGGGTATCGGCTTTCCGGCCGCTGTGGAGTTTCATCGCGAACAGCAGTGCCGGTTCCGGGATTCGCCCGTCGAGGCCTTCGGCGACATCGAGTGATTCGATCGTACTGTGTTCGTGGAGATGGCGGTATGACCACTCTGCGTCCGTCTGTCGACATCCCATCGCATCCACGAGTGCCTCGAACTTGACTTTGTTCTCTCCGACCGATTTCGCGTACTGGATCATTCGACCGTCATACTCGTTCGAGACATCCTGTTCGAACTGTTTCTCGTATCCGAGATCACGAAGGAGGGTATCGTAGTCGTCGAGTACAGTGTCCGGGATCACGGTGTCGATATCGGTCGTGAATCGTGTTTGGAACGCGGAAACAGCCCAGCCGCCAACGAGAACGTACGGCAGATCGGCATCCTGTACCGCGCGGTGTGTGTCGATGAGTTCGGATTGGCGCTCGGGGAGACTCATTTTATTTCGCGCTCGTCGTATTGTGGTGCACCGCGTCGATGTCCCTGTCGTACTTGTCGGCGATGATCTCCAAAGCGGGTTCGTACGCGGGGCGATTCTCCACCATCTGGTTGATGGCGTCGTCCAACGGGATGACGGGGTTACCGTCGACCCACTCGGCGTCGATAGCATTAGTCTTCGGGTACAACACATAGTGGACATCTCCATTGACGTCGCTAGCGTCCGGGCGCTCGTTGATCGTCGCATCGACGCCCCACAGTTGGAAGAACGCAATCCACCGTTCGACATCACGGTCGTGTACTTCGATGAATACCGGATAGTCGTCGTGGCTCCGCGCAATCTGGTAGCCGCCATGCGTCCAGACATACGCCGCGTCAATTTCCGTGTACACAAACTCCATCCCAGCGAAGTGGGGAATGATGTACGCGTCCTCTTGCGAGATGGTGTCGCGGCTGTACAACGCAGCCATCATCTCGGCGTACTGCTGGCGCATCTCGTGGTCGACAATCTGAATTCCATTATCGGTTTTAGCGATAATATCTGCGTTATTCAACCGCTCAATCCAGTCGTACACCCATGAGTACGAGATGTCAATCTTGCTCGCGATGCGATTGATAGAATCGCCACGCTGAGCTGCCAAGACAATCTTCGCAGCTGTGGAATCCATTAATTCGATCATTGCTACATGGCCTCTTCTCTGTCTGGCCAGGCTTGTTCGTAGTTATCTCTATAGCGATATCAATATATAAGACTCCCGCCTAGCCGGCTAAGTGTGGGGGCTACCTACTCAACTGCGTCACGGTCACTGCTTCGGTGACGCAGTAGCCGAATTGACCGATAGCAAGCGGAAGCCTCGTCCTTCACAGTAGGTACCGAAGTAGCTCATACCAAGTCAGAAGGGTGTCAACCGTAAACGACCACGGGTCGGGTGACCCGTGGCTTTTGTTGTTCCCTCAGCCTACGTCGATAGCACTCCACGCGACGCGATGTCGCGGGATGAGGATGGGCGATTTACTGAACGCCCCGACCCAGACAGGCTCACCTTCCGAACAAACCGTTGGGTTTTGCGAGTCCGGTAATTAACCGATTCAACGTCTACTCCAGCGTGTTTCGCCCACGCTCGCCACGCCACGTTCACGCTCGCGTTCCGGTCAGCATGGTCTTGCTGAACTTCACACGAATCAGTCGTACATCGGAACCGCCGGCCCTGACGGTATCCCCGATGACCACAACACGAACACGCCTTCGAATTGTACGGCGACCCGACCGTCTCACACGGAATCTGGTTCCATGTCGCTTTATATCGAACCTGTTGCTCGAACTTGTGGAACGGCAGTTTGTGCAGACGACGATTCATATACGTGCCGTACTTGATTTCGAGGAGGATGTCACGTTTCTCTCGGTGGTCAGATCGAGGGGTCTCGACCCTCCTCGGCGCCTCCGAACCCGAAGGTGTGTCCGTCCACGACCGAAACCGCTAATCGGCGCGCCCGACAGGTGACAGCCAATGCCCTCGCCTGAGGAGACGACCGCGGCCGCGCGCGAGTTCCTCGCAGACCACCCCGACGCCGAAGACGCCTTCGCGGCCCTCGTTGAGCGCGACGCCCGTGGCGAGCCGTGGACGTTTGCCGATATCGATCTCGACTCTGGTCGGTTCGGCGAACTTGTCGCCCGCGATCTCGCCCGTGAGGTCGATACTGGCTATCGGCTCGAGAATCCGAACGCGATCCGCGCCGCCATTGAGTCGGGGCCGGCCGACGCTGCCGATACGACTGACACCGCCACTAACTCGTCTACAGTACCCGAGGGAAGTAACGGTAATGCCAGCGAGACTGCCGCCGGTGATTCCGTGATGTCGCAAGTCTCCTCAGTAGCTGCTGTCGATGCTCTCACATTCCTTGGGCTTCTTGGGGGGCTGCTTGCGGTCGCTGGCGCACGCCTCGTCGCCGCGCCTGCGGTGTTCCAGCGGGGTTTTGTCGTCTCTCCAAGTAACGACACGTACTTTTTCCGTTACTGGCAAGAACGGCTGGCCGCCCGCGCGGACGGAATCTTCGATCTGGGGTTGTTCACAAACATGGGCGGCGCCGCGGGCACGCGTCCGCTTGCCCATGCGGTCAACTCGTGGCTGACGGTCCTACTCGGTGGCGTTGACGCTGCGCCCGTGGTCGTCGCGTGGCTCCCGATCGTGGCGTCCGTTTGTCTGGGGTACCTCGTCTACCGGACCGCACGCCTACTCACCAGCGACGTGCGCGTCGCGCTCGCCGCCGTCCTGTTCTACGGGCTCGCGCCCGTTAACGTCGTGTACACCTCTGTGGGCTTTCTTGACCACCAGGCCCACCAGTACTTGTGGCTCGGTCTGCTCGTCGCGGCACTGACCGCGCTCGGGGTTGATGTCGCGCGCCGGCTCGAACACACCGACGCGCAGACGGCTGCTCAAGCGCACGCACGCGATGCAAGAATGTGGCTCGCCGCGTTCGCGCTCGCTGTCGCCGTCGCGGCGTCCGCGCACGCCTACGGCGGCTCGCCGCTCACGTTCGTCCCAGTCGCGGCCGTCGTCGGGCTCCGCGTCGCGCTCGACGTTCGGCGGGACCTCTCCCCGACTTACGCCAACGCCCCGCTGCTTGCTGGGCTCGCGCTCGGCGCTGCGGGAGCGCTCGCCGCACACATCGCGTTAGGCTGGCACGAGTCGATCGCCGCGGTCACGCCGGTCCTCGTCGCGGGCGGCGCGCTCGTCGTCGTCGGGCTGGGAGAGCTGTGGCGCCGCGTCTCGCTGCCGCCGCTCGCCCTTGTCGCCGCCGAGGCGGTCGTCGCCGTGGGCGGGTTCGTCGCCTATGCGCGCCTGCGTCCGGGCGACATCAGCCGTCTCCGGACGCGTGCCAACGACCTGTTCTTTCGGGAAGGCATCTCTGAGACAGCCTCGCTGTTCAGCCCGGACTTTGCGGTAGTGTTTGGACCGCTCCTCCAGCTCGGGCTTGGGTTCTACTTCGCAATTGCCGTCCTCGCAGTTGCGACATGGGTGGTCACACGCCGTTACCAGCCCGGCTGGCTCGTCGTAGTCTGCTTTGCGTGGTACTACACGTTGCTCGCAACGATCCAGGTCCGCTTCGCTGGGCAGTTGGCGATCATGATCGCGCCCTTTGCAGGACTCGGTCTTGTCTACCTCCTGTCAGCAATAGACATCGCACGTCCAGTGGCCGCCCTCGGTCGCGGGAACGAGGCTGACTCCTCGTCGACCCGCGGTCTCTCAACCCGTGGTCGACCGAGTCACGCCGGAGCGAACAGCAACTCGGATGGAGGGACCGCGATCACGTCGCTTGCGCTGCCTGAAGGATCCCGGCTGCGGGGGTATCTGGCCGCCACAGTCGCGCTCGTGTTGTTGTTCAACCTTCTCCTCGTCCCGTCGCTCGTCGGGCAGACCACCTATGATCGCGCGCAGTTTGACGCTGCGCTTACGATTGATTCTCACGCCGAGGACGCTGACCGTGAGTACCCACAAAACTTCGTGTTGAGCCAGTGGGGTGACAACCGAATGTACAATTACTTCGTGAACGGTGAAGCCCGTAGTTACGGCTACGCACGAAGCAACTACGATCAATTCCTCGCCGCTGCGCACCCAGATGAATGGTACAACCGATTTCAAGATCGTGTCGGGTACGTCGTCGTTACTGAACGCGAAAACACACCTCCAACGGCGTCTACTTACACAGCCCTCTATGATGGGCTCGGCGTCGGCGTCAACGACACCACCGCAACCGGCCATTATCAGCTACTCACTTTCACTGAGGGGCTCCGGACGTTTGCGGTCGTCCCCGGCGCGACGATCTCCGTGCCAGAGCCCAGTTCTGTCGGTGTCGAAAACGGGACGGTGACCGCAACAACAACTGTGACCGTACCCAATTCGTCCGGTGAAGTCACAGCAACTGGCACAACGTTCGAGTATATACGCCACGCTGCTGTCTCGAACGGAACAGCAACAATCCGGGTCGCACACCCAGGGGAGTATCAGGTTGGAACACAATCTGTGACCGTAACCAATGACGCTGTTCACAACGGCAATCGAACAGTCGTTCAGCCGAAATAGTCTGTCTCGGTATCGGCTCTTTCCTGTCGAGTAAATTTGTGGCGCACAATCTCAATGACCTACCCTCCCCTACCTTCTCCTCCTCTACTCGCCCCTTGAACTGGGGTAGTCGCTTTGCGGGTAACTGAGGTACTATTTCTGTGGTGATAGATATGCGAAGCCAAGAATTGCTAATACGGTTACGACGATCCCGAATCCAGGAACTTCTGACTCTGTCCCCTCATCAGTTGTATTGGATGGTCCATCGTCTTGCTCGGTCTTTTGATTGACAACATCATTCGATGTCTCAGTTTCATTGCCCTCTTGATTAGAGGTGCCATTGGGCTCTGCTGAGGTAGTGCTCTCCTTACTTGATGTATCGGTAGCTGTTTGATTCTCATTCACAGCCGTTTCATTCTCATCTACGGCCGTTTCGTTCATGTCTACTGCCGTTTCGTTCATGTCTACTGCCGTTTCGTTCATGTCTACTGCCGTTTCGTTCATGTCTACTGCCGTTTCGTTCATGTCTACTGCCGTTTCGTTCATGTCTACTGTCGTTTCGTTCGTGTCTACTACTTCGTCCCGCTCATCTTTTTCATTCCTGTCATCATCGTCACTACGTGAGCTACTTGACCCATCTGTCCTACCTCCATCGTCTTTGGTATCCTCTGATTGAAGCTCTGTAACGCCGTTCGCGAGCGTTTTTGTTGACTCGATAACGCTGCGAGGTGCAGGTTGGTTGAGATAATTAGTGTTTAATACGACGTAATTATTGTTCTCACCCGCGTTTGTGCTAGCATACGGCTGTCGATCAAGAATTGACGCCTCAGAGTCTGTCACAATCAGCAACTCAGGGTTGGTCTGAAGAATTACCTCATCTGAAAGTTGTGGATACCCGTCTGCCTCTGACGCGGCGACGTTGGTTGTCCCACCAATCTCCATGATTTCGTTGATGAAGGTATTGTCAGCCGCAACGAATCCTCCCCCAAGCGGATACAGTGCGTCAGGGCGATCAAGTCTAGCGGTCTGGTTTTCTACATTTTCCACCGTTTGGTTCATCTCCGTATTCACCTCCGCTGCTGTCTCGCAGTTTCCGACAAGACGGCCTGTGCGCTCTGTTTTTGCTGCGATATCATCGACATCGGTAGCAGCGGAGAAATGGTAAACAGTGAGGTTCTGCGTACGAAGATCTGCGACCTGTCCAGCTGAGGCATTCGGTGCCAACACAAGATCAGGATTAGTCGCAACAACTTTTTCGACGCTAACACCAAATTCTGCGGAGACATTTGCTTTGTTGGCAGTCCCGTTCAAGTACCCCGCAAATTCGGTTACACCGACAACCCGATCTTGTGCACCTAACTCCCAGAGCGTTTGGGCGGCTGATGGGTTTGTTGTCGTGATCCGATCTGGCTGGTCATCAAGCGTGATTTCTGTTCCTGTTGCGTCTGTTACAGTAAGTGGGAACCCACACGTATCACTACTATTGACTGTCTCATTTGTTTTGTTGGCTTGAAGATCTTCAACAGCAGCAGCGAGAGTTTTGGTCGATTCAATCACACTCCGGGGCGCCGGCTGGTTTAGATAATTTGTATTCATAACTACATAGTTATCTTCTGCCCCAGCAGTTGTGCTCGCGTAGGGTTCCTTATCAAGAATTGCGCCCTCTGTATCGGTCACGAGTATGATCTCAGGGTCTGTTTTGAGGATGACTTCATCCGAGAGTTGTGGATACCCATCTGCCTCTGATGCGGCGACGTTGGTTGTCCCACCAATCTTCATGATTTCGTTGATGAAGGTGTTGTCAGCTGCAACAAATCCTCCCCCAAGTGGGTACAGTGCACCGGGACGATCAAGCTCAGCAGTCTGATCTTTAACGTCCTCTACAGTCTGGTTCATTTCATTATTCACCTCCGCTGCTGTCTCGCAGTTTCCGACAAGACGGCCTGTGCGCTCTGTTTTTGCCGCAATATCATCGATATCCGTCGCGGCCGGGAAATGGTAGACTGTGAGATTCTGTGCACGAAGATCTTTGACTTGACCAGCTGAGGCGTTTGGTGCCAACACAAGATCGGGATTAGTCGCAACAACCTTTTCCACGCTAACACCGAATTCTGCGGAGACATTCGTTTTGCTGGCAGTCCCGTTCAAGTACCCCGCAAATTCGGTTACACCAACAACCCGGTCTTGCGCACCTAACTCCCAGAGCGTTTGGGCTGCTGACGGGTTCGTTGTCGTGATTCGATCCGGCCGTTCATCGAGCGTGATCTCTGTCCCTGTTGCATCGGTCACGTTGAGCGGAAACCCACAGGTGTTGTTTTCTGCTGTCTGTGCCGGTCCCTGACCGCTGTAATCGGCAGACAGACTTTCACTCTCTGTGTGTTCGAACTCTGCTCCTGCCGGGTGTGCTCCAGCGGCGGCTCCTGAAGCTCCAACAACTGCTGTCAGCACAACCACCGCCAGTAGAATCACTCGTAAGTTCTTCACAGTTGGCAACCGGGTTTATGAAATATAATTTTTATTATTCCAACCTTGATTGCGTTGGCATGTGTCATGTGTCTGATCAAACTATTGATAGTCACGTCTGACGCAGAATGACTCGTTCCACAGCCACGTACTCTGCGCTCGGTCAGGTCAACCCACAACCAACACATTTTCATACGGCTCAACGGAGAAACAACCAATGAAACTTGCAACGATTGGGGTCGGTAACGCAGGCAGTAAGCTTATCGACCAGATGATCGAGTTTGAGTTTGAGACTGGTCGTAACCTGTGCCGTCACGCACTAGTCATCAATACGGCTCGGACAGACCTCGCCAAACCACAACATCTCGATGAAGATCGCCGGGTGTTAATCGGCGACACCCACCAGAAAGCGCGTGGACACGGGGTTGGAGGTGATGCTGAAGTCGGTGCTGAGGTTGCACAAACAGACATTGATGAAATCAGACGCGTCTTCGACGATGTTGAAATTCACGAGGTTGATGCTGTCTTAGTCGCAGCCGGCCTCGGCGGAGGCACCGGCAGTGGCGCTGCTCCCGTTGTTATTGACGAACTACAGAAGATGTACGATGAGCCGGTATACGGACTTGGAGTATTACCTGGCACGTACGAGGGCGGCCGGCCGGCACTCAACGCTGCCCGCTCGCTTCAGTCATTCGTCAACAAGGTTGATAATTTCATCGCGTTCGACAACGATGCGTGGCGCTCTCGTGGGCAGACTATTGAGCAGGGCTACGAGGAAATGAACGAAGAGCTTGCAACACGCATTGTCACTCTACTCGCTGCCGGTGAAGTTGATGAGTCGGAGGTTGGTGAGAACGCGATGGATTCGAGTGACATTATGCGAACCCTCGATACCGGTGGTGTCTCCTCAATTGGGTACGCTTCAACTGACGTTACCCCCGCAAAAGAAGGGTTGTTAGCCAATTTCAAAGAAGTTGATGACTCACAGAGTGAATCAACAGATGCCGCAAAAATCAAAGGCCTAGTGCGTCGAGCAACGAACTCTCGGCTCACGGTCCCATGTGATGTCTCGAGTGCTGACCGTGCGCTGATTGTCTTTGCCGGGCCGCCTGATGTGATTTCACGAAAAGGGGTTGAATCTGCTCGTGAATGGCTTGAACAAGAAGCTGACACCGTTGATGTTCTTGCTGGTGATGATCCTCGTCCTGACTCGTCAACCCTTGCGGCTGTGGTGTTGCTCTCAAATGTGACTGATACACCGCGGATTAACGAAATTCAGGATCAAGCTGTCGACGCACAAAACAAAATTCAAGAACAGGATGCGGTTCGCGAAGAGGAAATTCAGTCGTTGATTACCGATGACGACAATGATCTGGACCCTATTGTTTGAGCGGCCACGGCGTCAAACGCTTGTCCGACAGACGCATCACCACTCTGTTGGCTGC
Organism: Halorubrum tropicale; assembly: GCF_001280455.1. Classification (NCBI taxonomy): domain Archaea; kingdom Methanobacteriati; phylum Methanobacteriota; class Halobacteria; order Halobacteriales; family Haloferacaceae; genus Halorubrum; species Halorubrum tropicale. Next base: position 485,782 of record NZ_LIST01000003.1, on the reverse strand, counting down.
CACCATCGCTCGCAGCCGTTGGTGTGTAAATGAAGGTAGCACTTCTCGGCGTTGGCGGGTGTGGGACCCGACTTGTTGATCAGTTTGTTCGAACTGAACAGCGCACAGGCCGGTCGGTGACGAATGGAAACGTTCTCGCGTTTCACACTGAATCACAACCACTCTCTCAGACAACCGCCCTCAGTACTGACCAGCATATCCTTCTTGGCGATACACACCCGGCAGTACTTCGACGAGACACAAACTCTCCTGCGACTGACGCCCAAAATTCGTCTCACGATCCCAAACGACACTCAGAGACATCCACCACCACGAGTCAACACAGCACCTCCAGTAACTCGCGCCCGCGTGGATATGATATCAACGAGTATGGTGTTGGTGGTGATCCAGATGTTGGCGCACAAGTTGCTAAAGCGGACCGGCCAGAAATTCGACGTGCACTCGATAAAATCGACGAAACAGAAGTCGCAGCAACGATGATTGTTGCCGGACTTGGCGGCGGCACTGGTGCTGGCGTTGGGAGTGTGTTGTTGGAAGAACTCACCGATATTTATGAAACTGAAGTGTACACACTAGGTGTTCTCCCTGCTGACACGGAGTCCGACCAACGCGCACTGACCGCTGCCCGTGGTCTTCGAACACTTGTCCCACGCGCTGCGTCAACGCTTCTTGTCGACAACGACTCATGGTCTCGCGATAGAGACGCTGTTGCTGATTGCTATCAGTCGATCAATCAGATGACTGTTGACCGACTGTTGAGCGTTTTTGGTGCCGGTGAAGCCAACGCCACGTTTGAATCTGAACTTCGGATTGACCCTGCAGATATCTCACGGACACTTGCTGTTGGCGGGGTAACAACTGTTGGTCGCGCCACAATTGAAATTGACAGTAACGCTCATGGACTTCTTGCTCGGATTCTTCGCCTGCTTGGTCGATCACAGTCTTCTGGGTCCACTCCGGTTGATGCGTCGAAAATAAAGACACTCATTAGTCGCGCAGTCCAATCGAAACTCACGCTACCTTGTGAAATCACCTCTGCAGACCGGGTTTTGCTCATTCTCAGTGGGCCTCCAGATACAATCTCTCGGAAAGGATTTGAGACTGGCCGGTACTTGCTTGAAGAAGAAACGCAGACCGTTGAAGTGCTTGCTGGCGATGAGCCAATTCAAAACACAACAGAACTCACAGCAACTGTCGTCCTCGCAAATGTGACGTCTGTTCCACAGATTGATGAACTTCAACGTCGCGCGGTTACTGCTGAAGATGCTGTCACGACAACCTCGGGACCCTCAACTACTACAGAACAGACGACGACAACTGATGAGGTGAACTCACAGACTGTTGAGCCATCAGCAGATGAGGACTCAATCCCCACCGAATTTGATTTCACCAACGCTGAAACGACCTCTGAAACATCGGACTCAACCGAGCAATGACAAGCGATCAGTCAGAACACACTTTGAGCGACACGGAAGAGAACATTATGGAGGCAACACACACAGCGTTGCTCAAACACGGCTATGCTGATCTCTCAATTGCCCGTATTGGTGACGAGCTTGATAGATCAAAATCCTCTATCTACCATTACTATGAGTCAAAAGACGATTTGCTTATTACACTGCTTGAGTTCACTGTCAACAAATTCGAATCAGCTCTTGATGCTGAGCGGAGCCAGAATCCAGCTGAAACCCTGAAACAGCTCATTGCCAAACTTCTCGTGCCGGACCCGCCCGAAGACGATTATCAGTTTCAAACCGTGCTTGTCGGCTTTCGATCACAAGCTGTCACGAACAGTCGCATCCGCGCTCAATTTACGCGCGTTGATGAACGGTTAGCAGATACGATCCGGGAGATTCTCGAACGTGGTATTGCTGAGAATGTGTTTGAGGACGTTAACGCCTCTGAAGTCACAGAATACATTCTCGCAACGATTAACGGAGGCATATACACCCGTGTTACAACAGATCGAGTAGACGCCGTCACGGCAACGCACTCTATGCTTGTTTCGTATATCGATTCAGAACTCATCCAAGATGCGGTCTGATCCGTTCCTTGTCGGTTTGGATTGCTTCGCCGAGTTCTCCAATTACTGATAAGACCGGATACTGTGGCGCGTTGCTATCTGAATAGAGGTACTCACAGAACTCGATCTGTTCATCAGATATCTCCTCACTTGGGGGTTCAGCAACCGGTGGTGAGTGAAGATTTCTCTGTCGCTGTTCAGCGATACCATCCAACTCTGCCTCAAGATCCTGAAGCGCACACCAAACATCAAATGCGGCCTCCCTGCGTCGTGTGTGAACGGATCCGAAGTGCGAACAAAGATTATGCCGTCGGGTTTCAATCTCAGTAAGCTCCGTTTGATAGTTTGCGAGCCGGTCGATCTCCTCTGTCAACACCTCTATCAGCTCTGCACGTACGTTGATTGCCTGCTGGCTCCGGTCAACGATTGCTTGGTGGACCGCTGGGGTGAGAATCCGATTTGTTGCCAACGACGTCACTATATCTTCTCCAAGCTCAGCCGCGAGATTTTCAGCAAGGCTCTCTTCATCGCCGATGCCATAGTGCGGAACTGATCGTACTGTTTCCTCGTACGCAGAAAGTACATACTTGAGTGTCGCATCTCCGGGACTTGTGGGTACGTCCATTACGTCTGTCCGGTCACCTACATCCGTTGGTGCGGCATCTAACGATTCAAGCTGTACTGGTTCGACCTGTTGTATCTGCGTCTGAAACCGACGAAATGCGTCTCGTTCCGCAATAACACACTCTCGTTCATCCTGGCATGTTTCAATCGCTGTCTGGAGTTTACCTACGACAACTAACAACATTGCTCCAAGACTAGCAATAACTCCCACCACAAGCGGCGAGGTAAGCAACTCAGCACCGCTACACCACATATCTACGCATGCTACAGACCGATCAGCAATAGGTATGTACAATCTCATAACGCTACAATCATTTCATACAGTCTAACTATTATTGATCTTTTCGCCGGTGAGCAACTGTGGTGATCCCATATCCTGTGGGATTGTCGCTGCTGGAGACCGTTCCATCACTAAGACTAATGTGACATCGCGCTTTTGACTCTTGATGGTGATTTCTCATGATCAATAATGCCATCTACGACATTTAAGTTCTGGCCCCACCGACGTGGGGCATGGAACAACCGCGCCGTAACGTGCTTGCCGGTCTCGGCGCTGCCGCAAGTCTTGCTGGCTGTTTGAGTGTTGATGGTGTGAGATATCCAGACGAAATAGAATCCTCAGACGAGTCAAATACTACGCTGGAAGCTGGCACCGATGAGTCACCTACGGATAACTCAACAGATGCCGACGGTTACGCCTCCGACCTGATACAACGCATTGCTGAGAGGACGCAAGCGATTGTTGCTGATGTGGTCTGGTTTGCCATTTCTTATCCACGCGCGGTTGAGTCATACAACCAGGCCGTTGACAGTGTGATTGAGACTATCGACACAGTCCGTACCACAATCCATCAGCCAACGATGCCAACAGCCGAGATGGTTGACCGACTCGAAACTGTAGGATACAACGCTGCGGACCGCGCGGAAACAGCGTTTGAACCCCACTTTTCTCCGGGTGGCCTTCTTCGATCGCGGACCGATATGCATATCCCGGCTTTGGCTCGCGCAGCACGCCGTAACGATGCTGACCGATTTGTCGAGGAACTCGGTCGGATGCGCCTCTCGTTTTTCCAAATCCAGACTCCAGTGTATGTTAGTAAGCGTTTTTCACGTGACCCTATTCATAATCGGTTACTTGACCGGCTCGTGCCACGCGCTACCGGAGATGTGCTGGTCGAAGTTGCGGTCCCCACTCGTCGTGGTTTCACGACGCTCGCACACGAACCATATGTCGATGAGGATGGGAGCTATCCGCCTACGTTCACCGCAGACCCGCTTCCAGCCGCCCGTCGTGATAGGCTCCGAAAGCGGCTTGGGCCTGTTGTCCAATCGTCAGAGCGTACTGAGGAAGTGTTCCTGACGTTTACAAGCCGTCCAGATCCTGTTACCCGCCAACAAAATGCCTTCCGTGGACCTCCCAGTGATCTGGATGGTACCCCACTATATGTCCAACAATATAATGATCCTGAACGCGCGCGCGAGCAACTCTCAGATATCCTTACAGCCGGCGCTACAGAAGGCATGGCTTCTATCACTTCAGACGTCACCCCTAGGACCGATTCGGTTGAATGGCATCGGTATTACCATCGTGAAGCAGGTAGTGACCGGACGAACCTGGATGAATTTCCTGGTGTCCAATACGGATACCTCCTCCAAGCTGGTCCGTTCATTCTTGCCACCGGATTTTCTGGTGACGCATGGGAAGAACGACCTCGTTGGCAGGGTCAGCTGACTGAAAGCTGGTTGTTTCAAAATACTGAACAACCTACGTGATCAGGATTTAAGCCAGATGCCACTGATTAATGACCATGAATTTCCTTCATCACCGACGACACTTCCTCGCTGCTGTTGGTTCTCTCTCAACTGCTGGTTGCCTTGTGCAGCGTGATACAGCAGCGACTGATGTATCTGAGGACCCGCCCCGCTCTGACACAACCGGATCGACACACTCGCAGACGAGTACAAGCAATGAATCCAACTCAATGGACTCTACTCACACAGATAACGGTCCAACTGATACCACAACCTCGCTCGATACCGTTGGTATTGCCGTCGAAGAGATTCGTATTGACCGTATTATTGAATCACCCTATCAATCTCAGATTGTTGCTGACATCGTCATTTCGAACGTCGGACCAGCACAGTATGGGACTCTTGAGTTTCGGGCTGACGCCTACTATGAGCCACCAGCTGATGACCGGACGTACCATCCACCACGTGTTTCTACGCGGACCGCGGTCGGGCGAACGTATATTGAGCGTCAGTACGACTCATTCGACTCAGGAACACGGACTCTCCGTGGGATTGTAATCCAGTACGATGCTGATGATGCGAACGGTTCAACAGATCCTGCCAGATTTGATATTGAACTTGCTGTCCGCCGAGTGAACCGCCTTGGAGCTTAACTCTGGGGGCTTCACCAGCCCGTCAAACACACACACACCAAACGTGATTAGCGGACAGTTATGAACATCACGGCGCGGGGGACATGAGAATAGCACAGATTGTGCTTGAAGGAGCATCTGTGGGCCGGTGGGTTCTGGGAGAACTCGTGTTACGGAGAATTGAGGAGAAAGCCTCGCGCTTTAGCGCGGGGATGAATCCGACACTACCCGTCACATTCCACCGTTCGATGGCACGGCTGGATATTCCACGCTGAGCAAATACACACCTTCAAGTAAGTATATCTACATAGGTTACGTATGGCGAAACAGGTCGTCACCCGCACTCACACTGCGTCCATACAGAACCAGTCTCGAGTGCAAGACGACCTTGATTCGCTCGGGTTCGCTGCCTCGAAACTCTGGAACGTCGGACGGTGGACGTGTAGTCGGATCTGGAATGAAATTGGTCACATCCCGAACCACAACGAACTCACTACGTACCTCAAAAGTCACGAACGCTATGCTGACCTACATTCGCAGTCAAGTCAGCGAGTCCTTCAAGAACTCGCTGAAGCGTTCAACGGTTGGTACGGTAAACGACGCAACGGGGACACGAAAGCGAACCCGCCCGGCTACCGTAAACACGGCGACGAACACCCGCGTTCCACAGTGACGTTCAAAGCCGCTGGCTTCAAACTCGACACGCAGTACAACCGCGTTCGACTCTCAAAGGGGTCGAACCTCAAGGAGTATTGGTCGGACTTCATCCTGTGTAAGTACCAGACTCGCCCCGACGTTGATCTCTCGACTGTCGAGAACGTCCAACAGGTTCGGGCAGTTTGGACAGGTGAGAAATGGGAACTGCACTTCGTCTGTAAGGTTGAASTAGAGGTGGCTGAAGCCCCCGGTGAGAAGGCGGTGGGCGTTGATCTCGGGATCAACAACTTYGCCGCGCTTGCCTATGAAGACGGCCACAGCGAGCTGTATCCGCTGAACTGTCTGAAGCAGGACGACTACTACTTCAGCAAGCGGATTGCCCGGTGTGACGACTCGAACTCTGAGCAGGCCACCCGGCTGAACCACAAGAAGTCGGCTCGTCGCACTCACTATTTCCATACGCTCTCGAAACACATTGTTGAACGGTGTGTTGAGCAAGGCGTTGGAACGATCGTAGTGGGAGATCTCTCGGGAATCCGCGAAGAGGATGACTCTGACGAGTCGAGAAACTGGGGCAAACACGGCAACCTCGACTTACACTCGTGGGCGTTCGACCGGTTCACAGACCTTCTCGAATACAAGGCAGAGGTGGAAGGTATCACTGTCGAGGAAGTCTCCGAGGAGGACACGTCGAAGTCGTGTTCGTGCTGTGGTCGCAAGCGTGACGCGAACCGAGTTGAACGTGGATTGTATGTGTGCGATGAGTGTGGGACGGTAGCGAACGCGGATGTGAACGGGGCAGAGAATATCCGACAGAAAGTATCTCCAAGTCCCGCCACGGATGGCGGTGATAGGAGTAACGGCTGGTTGGCACAGCCATCGACGTTCTTGTTTGACAAGGGGACTGGTGCGTTTGCACCTCAAGAACAGGTCACGTCGTAAACCACAATATCCCAACCCAGCGGCACGGTGCCGTGGGAATCCTCGCGCTTCAGCGCGGGGAGGATGTCAAGCTGGGATGGCGGGCAATGTTTCGACAGACACGATTGAGCAGTGCGTTGCGCGCACAGAACGTATCTATGTGGAGCGTGTTGTCTTCAAGTCTTTGAGGCTCGCGGCGAACTTGTCGGGTGAGTGGTCTCTGTACAGTTCACGTAGGAGAGGTTGTCAATCGCGAAAATCGATTGACCACGGGTTGCCCTACCGGCTCAGGCCTGCCGTACATAACCGACTGTCTCGAACGATTAAACAATGGTTGACACTCTCTACCGTGAACATCATAACCCACAAAGCATTTATAATAACCGATGTTTGTTTCAGACGCCCCTACCTCCGAACACGGCAGACGCGAGTAATCCAACACACGGTAACCGTCTCACAACCAGACCGAAGCTGAGACGGTGTGTCGCGGACAAAACGACTGGCGTACTCGGATGCTGACAAAAACCAAACAATGACAAACGACAATACACGCTCGAAGGCCAACGCGGTCTTCTTCAGTGCCATCATGGTAATCTCTATGGTGGCAGTTGGCTTTGCTGCAGCGCCGGCCGCTGCGGCAGTCAACGATGGGTCGGTCACGTTTGAGGACCAGACCCTCGACGATGGTACAGTAGAGGTTGACTATAGCGACTTTAGCAGTGACAACGGTAGCAGTGCCGTTATTGCTGTCACCTATGAAAACGACGGAGACGCGGTTCTCGCCGGTGTTTCCGACACTGGATCCACTGATAGCAGTGGTACCGCTACCGTCACAATTAGTGACGCAGGCGGGTTCCCGGGTCAGCACACTGCGCACCTGTTCGACTCGGATGACGTGCCTGATGTGAGTGCTGGCGACGTGGTTTCGACCACCGGATTCGACACTGACACCGCGGATGTGACTGCACCAGAAGATCGTTCCTCTGGTAGCAACCTTGTTGCAGACGGGAATACCGTCTTCCAGGGTGAAGACGACGTTGTCTTCGTCGGGAACGCTTCTCAAGGAATAATCTCGCACAGCGAACTCTCCGGCACGTCCGGCAACCGTGAGGGCACGCCGCTTCAGGATCCGATTCCGGAAGACGAGGAAACGGGTACTTATGACCTGAATGGTCCCGACGATGGTGACGGTGGCTTCAGTACCACGGTCATCTCGCCCGACATCACGACCGCAGAGGTCCAGCTGAGTAGCGGAAGCGACGTCAGCCAAGTTGGTCCCGACTCTGCGGCCAATCTCAAGGTCTTTGCTGAGTGGAACTTCGGCGACGCTGAAGGCCTTGCCATCACCGTGGAGGACCCGAGTGGCGCTGATATTACCGATGAAGTCTTGACCGGCGACGATGTCCTCCAGTACGGTGAAGGCGACGAAACCGGTGATGCTGCCAGCGTCGGCCTGAATCTTCAAAACGAAGATGCCGGTGAATACACCGTCATCTTTGAAGGTAACGACGAGATCGACCAGGATAGCGTGATTGAGGAGTACACGATCGAGCTCACCACCGAGGACGAGCTCTCGATTGATGTCGCAGAAGACTCTGTTACGCAGGGTTCCAACGTTGACTACACGGTGAGCGGTGGGACCGACGGTCAGTTCCGCCTCGTCACTATTGACGAAAACGACTTCGCGGATGGTGTCAGCGATGAAGATGCTGCTGACATCTTCCGGAACGTCGACGACGTCAGTGAGACTGGCTACAACTCGGGTAACGACGAATACGCGTACGCTATCATCGAGATCGACGGCACGACGGCCGTCGGGTCGATAGAAACCCAGTTCCTCGATACTGGTGATGCTACTGTCGAGGTCTACTCTAGCGAGACGAACACGTCGTCGCTAGACAGTGACAACCTCGAAGACGATGTCGACCTCGAAGTCACCGAGGGTGAACTCACACTTGACAGTCCGACGGATGAGTACACCATCGGTTCGGAAGTTGACGTGAACGGCACCGCCGAGGCGGCTGACGAGGTGCGTCTCTACGCGCTTAACAACGACAACTGGGAGCTTGTCAAGGTCAACGGTCAGACCAACATTGACGTTGACTCTGACGATACCTTCGAAGTCGAGGATGTCACTCTCTCGAACGGTGACGGTGGCGGTAATGACATCCTGGCGTTCGAGGGTCAGTACCAGATTGGCGTAATCGACGCGGACGACGCACGCAACGTCCAGCTGGACTCCGGTGACGACAGTGAAATTAACACCTCGTCGTGGACCAGCAACGATGGCACCCGTGCCACGATCTCCGTTGAGTCGGGCGGCCTCACGGCTCAGTTCGGGACCATTGACGGCCAGTTCGCCACTGAAGACAACACGATGACTGTCAACGGGACTGCAGAGGGGCAGTCGAATGTTGTTGTTGCCTTCGTTGGCGAGCGTGGCGACGTTGATGTCACGGAAGTGTCTGTTGACAACGACGGTACGTTCGACGAGGAAGATGTCAGCGTCGACCTTTCACAGGGCGCCGCATCCGGCCACGTCATCTCGCTTGGTCGTGACGGCACCGTCGGTGACGGCGACCTCCCGAACGCTTCGGGCGATACGGTCGCCATCGATGAGCTGTCGAGCTTCATCACCGACCTTGAGGACCAGTCGCTTACCGGCAATCAGGTCCGTGACCGGATTGTCTCTCAGACCACTGAGGCAGATGCGACGGACGACCTGATGATTTCGACGACCTTCCGTGTCACCGAGGCTTCGGTCTCGCTTGACTCGGTTTACCCGGAAGGCGCTCAGGCAGACGGAATCAACCCCGTCGCTGCTGGTGAGACGATGGTCGTGGAGGGTTCGACGAACCTCCAGCCTGAAGATAACTCCATCGTGCTCAACGTGCTCAACCAGAACGATAACTCGGTTGAGTCTGCGTCTGTCGACGAGTGGGGCAACGATGGCCAGTTCTCCCTGACCATCGATACCTCCGACCTCGAGACGGGATCGTACACGCTCGAGGCCGACAGTGGTGACACCACTGACTCCACCGACGTCGAAATCGTCGAAGAGCGGCAGACCGACGACGGCGCTTCCGACGGTGACGACGGTGGCGACGGCGACGACGGCGCTTCCGACGGTGACGACGGTGGCGACGGCGACGACGGCGCTTCCGACGGTGACGACGGTGGCGACGGCGACGACGGCGCTTCCGACGGTGACGACGGTGGCGACGGCGACGACGGCGCTTCCGACGGTGACGACGGCGGCGACGGCAGCGACGGCGGCGACGGCAGCACCGAAGACGGCACGCCCGGATTCGGCGCGCTTGTCGCCCTCGTTGCGCTCATCGCGGCTGCGTTGCTCGCGACCCGTCGCAACAACTAACGCCAGCTAATAACCGAACGGATCACTCCGTTCGGCCCTTGCGGTGCGTATTTTCATTTTTTGCGGTTGTACAAGGCTCACCAGCTGCTAGCGCAGCGGATAGTATTTAGAAGCAAAAAAGAGTTCAGCCGTTTACGATGGGTTTGATGTTCTTCCTGCCCTGAAGGTCGAGGATTCCTTCGTGAGATAGCACACCGTTTGTGCGTCCCCCAGAGAATACGAGAAGCGTCGTGGATCGCCTCAGCGTTTTTGAGGTGGAACCTCCGGCCTCTGGGAGCGACCGAAGCGTAACAAGGAGAGTGAGTAGGCCGGAGGGGAAACCGACATGGGACGACACAACCGGCATACTGCGACCGACTGACTCCTACATATGTGACATCCTCCCGCCGTTGAGGGCGCGGGCCTCCCACCCGGTGTTGGCCGAGCAGGTCAATCCTGCAGATTGGGAGTCTCAGGTTTGCTGGACAGTCAGCCAGTGGCTTTGCCACGAAGCCGTTACTCGTACTCTGTCGGGGGCTTTGAGCTTGAGAAGCACGTCGACTACAGCGCTGTGAAAAACATCGATGGTGACCCCTCGGTTGTGACAGGCCCAACACGACGCCTCACCGAGATCATGTTTCTTTTTCACACATTCAGGATTTTTGTGAGGCGGGCATAAAGGGGCCCACAGAAAGTATTTACAAGCGAGAACGGTAGTGTGAGTTGATTATGAATACACGCGTTTCGCTCAGCATGGCGATTCTCTTCCTTGCGGTTGTCTGCCTCGCTATGCCGCTCAGTATGTCAACTGCCGCACAGCCACAGTCAGCTCCTGCAGTTGGGTTTGATAAGGCACAGACAACCGTGACGCAAGGCGACGTGGCTACCCTTGGAGTACAGATGCGTGACACTGATGAAGTCACACTCACCATTCAAGCACCGAATCAGCAGTATCAGTCAACACTCCATGCCTACGACACCGATGAAGATGGCTCCGTTACTGTTCAACTCAACACGCTCCACCCAGTTGGTGTAGATAAGAACAACCGGTTCACGGCTGCTGGTAGTGACTCAGTCCGACTTGTGTCTGAATCTGGACTGTCAGAAGGGGCCGCACTCAACACCGGCCGGTATAATCTCATCGTTTCAAGCGACAAAACAAGTGTCGCGGCGGTGCTTATGATCACTGAACCGGTCAACCCAAATAGCACGACCACAGCCGTCCCCGCTGAGACGTCGTACAAACAGATTAATTCGGCGCTAAAAAACAAGGCGCAGTTGTCGACAACCGCTTCTCCTGACACTGCTGATACAGACTCGCTTGAGGTTGCCCGTGGTGATGAGTTCTGGACACGGCTTCCGATTACCGGGATAGGGGGTATCCTCACTTCATCAACTCCATCATCAAACCTCGTCTTCCCTGCTGATAGCACTCCTGGTGTTGAGACTACCCACACAATTGAAGTGAATAGTAACGAGACCGTCTCCTTCAGTTCCGTCTCAGTTCAGTATCAGGGCAGTCACACTCGGTCCCACGCGGCAACTCAACGTGTTACTCAATCCGATATCGACGTGCTTGGAATCGACGCAAACAAGAACGGATACGTCGACCGCTCGCTGAAAGGATCCATTCAAAGTATCCAGACGAGCACAGACGGGCGCCTCGCGATCTCACTTGACCAACCAGTTGAGATCTCAAAGAACAACACACTTCGTGTCGCATATGACATTGAGAATCCCGAGGTCACAGGCCCACAAGACGTATCCGTTACGCTTCAACACGGTAACACAGTCCATCAGAGCAACGGCGTTATTACATATGGTCTTGCTGGTCAAGGTACTCTTGGCCATGGTGTTGACCTTCGGCTAATCTCGACAGAAGGTGATTCGCCTACTGACCCGCTTGCTGTCGTTAACCCCGTATACAACGACAGTATATCCGGTCTCGCTGTGGGAGTTGACACAAACGCACTGGAGCCGGGTGAGTATGCGATTATGTTTGATGTTGGTGAATCAGCGCCGAGTTCAGTGCCGAGGGTTTCACATCAACAGTCATTCACCGTGTCTGAACCCACCGCTGAACTAACAAACCATAGCATCAGTAACTCCACCCGGCTATCACTGACGGCCGACACTAACCTCGCGTCAAACAGCTCCGTGATTATTCGTGTCACGGCTGATGAGAAATATGGTGGTGTCAGTCAGGTTGTCAATTGCGTAGCCACAGTAGATACTGACGGCACCATTAGTTGTACCCTTGAGCTCTCTCAGCCCGCTGATGAGTTCAATATTGATGTTGCTGTCAAACAAGATGGAACCGTGATTGCTGGGCCAACGAAGATTAATTAACGCAACTCCTTGAACTCAATGCCGCACTCCGGACAAGTGCGCACGGAGAACACTTCATCAGAGTCATTCTCTTTTTTTAGGGTTGTTTCGCATTCTGAGCAGTTCAATCTATCATACGTGTCGTTAAACAGGTCGCCGTCTCGCAGTCCTTTCCGTGTCGACTTCATACGTCAAAGATATTCTTGAAGTGGCAAGTGAATCGCCTCGGGGTCAAGCCCCGAGACTTCCCGTTTCCACGACGTGACTTGCAGACACACGCTGGAAATTAGCGGTATCCGTAGCGGCCACAGTCTCCACGGGCGTTTCTTCGGGCCACCCCAGCCCTAACTCAGAAAAGCCGCGCTGTAGGACGTTCATCACCGCGTTCGGGTCTCTGTCCGTCACGAACCCACAACTCGGACAGGAGTGTTCCCGCACCCAGATGGGTTTCGCCGTCTCCACGCCACACGACGCACACTCCTTCGTCGTTCCTCGGGCTTCGACCTGCACGACGTGCGTTCCGTGCAGGTCGGCTTTGTATTCGAGGAGTGTGATGAACTGTCGCCACGCCGCATCCTGCTTGTTCCGAGCGTTACCGTCGCCCTGAAGCATTCCAGCGACATCCAGGTTTTCTACGAACACGGCGTCATACGTCTTGACGAGCCACGTCGTAATCTTGTGCTGGTAGTCCAGCACCTTCCGACGAATCCGACGCTTGACCTTGGCGACATTCTTCCGTAGTTTCTCGTAGCTTTTCGACCCTTTCTCCTTCCGCGAGAGTTTGCGTTGCTCGCGTCGGAGTCGCTCGTACTCGTCTTCGAGGTCGAGCCAGTCAACGGTCTTGCCGTCGCTCGTGTGGATGTAGTTGAGGATGCCGAGGTCAATACCCACGCTGTTGCTCGCATCGAGCGTTCCCACGTCGGGTTTCTCGGGCAGGTCGGCATCATCTGTTTCGAGTCCGAAGGAGATGAACCACTCGCCGGTCGTCTCCTTCTTGAACGTGACTTCTTTGATTGTGGCGTGGTCAGGAATCGGGCGGTGGTAACGGATTTTGACCCAGCCGATTTTGCTGAAGCGAACGTAAGCAAACCTGTCTCGGCCCCTCTTTTCATCGAGGTCGAAACCAGACTGGTTGTACGTCACACTTCGATACTCTGTGGGTGCTTGTCGTTTGAGCCGACCGACGTTGTACCCCTTCTCTTTCTTCTTACGAAGGTTCGAGAGGTTACGGTGGAATCGTGCAACGGTGGCTTGTGCGGCTTTTGAGTGCAGTTCACCGAATATCGGCCACCGACGTTTCCACTCTGGGAGTTTGTTGTTCTGGTCGTACTCGGGCGGTTTGTCGTCCTCTGGACTGTTCTCGTAGTCCCAGCGGACGTGGTTGTAGAGTTGGCGATGAACGTCCAGATGATGTTCCAGTCGCTCCGCTACCTCGTCTGTCAGGTAGGCGCGGTAGCGGTGACTATGTTCCATCGCTGTCTTTTGATTAGGAACGTGTTAGCTTAATGGCTTGTATCAGCGTGTGTCGGCTTGATCCCCAAGGTCAAGCCTCGGGGTATTCGCCTTGTCCGGTGATAAAATGCGGAACGTATCTACACTGCTCTGTTGTGTAGTCTACAGGCCGAGCAGACCGAGTGCCCTGATACTTGGTCCTGTGGCGGTTCAGTTTTCATCGCTAAATAATCCTGCCACAATCACATCAATCAACGCCTCCTCAACTTCTCCATACATCTCTTCTGGAATGACTGGCGTCTCTTTTGCCTGTGTAACAAATAGAAGCGAACGCATTATGCCTCGAATCACGTCTGGATTACTCACTTGGACATCATCATGAGTGACCCACTGTTCGGGCTGTGGTAGGACCTGCGTGAACTCTTGTTCAAACTGAGAGTTCACCGTATCCGTGACATTGTGTTGTTCTATTTGGCTGTCTTGTTCTTCATTTGCCGACTTCTCAAACCGGGTTCCACTCATCCGCTCATCAATTCGGCGAATTTCACCCTTGACAAAAAGCCGGTTGATAAGCGGGTTTGACCTAACTTGCTTTAGCGTCGTCCGAAGAATTATCTCGGCTTCTGCTTGGGGTGTTTCTGCTTGTGTAACTGCCTGTTCGAGTTCATCAAACAACTGATTCCGTTCTTCAACTAAAACTATAAAATACAATTCTTCTTTTGACTCAAAAAACTGATAAAACGTGCTTGTTCCAATACCCACTTCATCTGTAATATCACTCACCCGAGTGCGGTCGAACCCAAACTGTGCGAAAAGCTCACGACCCGCATCAATCATTTCTGCTCGAATACGCTCTCGTTCTGCGTCGGTGAACTGTGTCACTATCTAACCCTCATATCCGTCGCGGTCGGTTGTCTGGTCAACCATACCGGAAATAGAATCTCAAGAACAAAGCGTTTATTGATTCGCGGACGTAGATTTTATTGTGCAACAAAGCCGTTTCAGTGAATTTGGTTGTATGGTTGTAACCCACAAGTGTTCTCACTTAGATGGCTTGAATACCGTGAGGAGGTAAAATATGCGCACTAGACTCGTATCAATTGTTCTTGTTGTGGGTATGCTTGCTACCAGCGGTGTTGGTATTGGACTCGTCGGTGCGGAATTCGCTAGTGTTGACGATCCAATAAGCGACGGATCAGCGCTCGCACAAACTTCGAATGTTGGGGGTTCTCCTGATTTGGATGTTTACGCCACAAATCCAAACCTCATCCCTGGCCAGACAAATCAGGTAGAAGTTACAGTTGCCAACGATGGTGACTTTAGATTTGGCCCGACCTCATTAGCTGAGAGTGTTACTACAGCACGAGGTGTTCGCGTTGAGGCAGAAGCAGACGGTCCAATCTCCATTGAATCTGGGGAGACACCAATCGGTACAGTTACTCAATCAACTCCTCGCTCACTCCCAATCGCAATTAACGTTCCTGATAATATTGACCCTGGAACGTACACAATTGACTTCGATCTGAGCTACACATACTTCTCTTCAGGTGATGAAAGAAAAAGAACGGTTGATCGTGAGCTTGAGGTCCGTGTTCGCGACGATGCTCGGTTCCAGGTCGTTAACGTTGAAAGTGACACACAGGTTGGTGACTCTGGTACTGTTAAAGCGACAATTGAAAACGTTGGATCAGAGACCGCCCGCAGTGCTGATGTTACGTTCACTACACAGAGCAGCAGCGTCAGCGTAAGTGGTGGGCAGTCGGACACTATCCGTGTTCCAGAAATTGGACCCGGTCAGACTGCAACGGTTGCGTACGATGTAGGCGTGTCACCGGACTTGCCCGTACAGCAGTACACGCTCTCAGGTACAGTCACATTTGATGACCCTGATGGCATCAGACGCACTGACCAGGGTCTTTCGATCGGCGTGCTTCCGCTCACAGAACAGACATTTAATCTTACGAACATCGAGTCACAACTCCGTGTCGGAGAAGACGGTGACCTCATCGGCACTGTCCGGAACGAAGGTCCTCTGCCAGCCCGCAGTGTTGTAGTCCAGTACGCGGGTGAATCACAGAGTGTGATTCCTGCTGAACGCTCGACGGCAGTTGGTACACTTGAGCCCGGTGAGTCAAGCGAGTTCTCGTTGCCAATCTCAATGAGTGGCGAGGCTGAGGCTGGCCTTCGTTCACTTGACATGGCGGTCCAGTACCGGAATCAAGATGAAGAACTGAGGGCGTTCGAAAAGTTAGTTGTTAATGCCGATGTCGCACCGGAGCGTGACCGATTTGCTGTCACGGTAGAAAATCGTACGATTCAGTCTGGTGGCTCTCGGACCGTTGAGGTCTCTGTGACGAGTAATCTTAATGAGACTGCTAGCGACGTTGAGGCCCGACTGTTCGCCGACGATCCACTGGATACTGGTGAAACTGACACGGGGTATGTTCAATCGATCGAGCCTGGTGAGACCACAACGATGACGTTTGAGCTAACTGCAACCGGCTCTGCGACACCCGGGAGTACGTATCCAATCTCGTTCGACTTCCGCTATGATGACAGCGACGGCGATAGCCAGCTCACCGATACGTTCCGGCTTCCGGTTGATGTGGTTGAAGCTGAGGACGGTGGACTACCCATCCCTGTCATCATTGTCGTTCTTCTCGTTGTCGGGACTGGAGGACTTGTGGTCTACCGGAGGCGACAGTAACCGATGTCGCTCGGCGAGCGAATTGAGGCGTGGACGCAGCGGCTAAACGACAGCATCGTCGATAGCCCACGCCGAGTTATTGTTGTGTTCCTTGTCCTCACGCTTGTGTTCGCCGGAGGGATTGGACTAGTTAGTACCGATACAGAAGCAACAGACTCGTTTACTGAAGGGCTTGAAGAGCAAGAGGCGCTTGATGCGGTCAACCAAGAGTTCGAAGACCCGTTCCAACCAGAGCAAGAATCAACACAGATTATCCACTCTGGAAGTAATGTTCTCACGAGAGAGGCACTACTCAGAAATCTGCTGGTGTTAGAGAAGGTTGAGGCACGAGATGACCTCCGTGTAGCCTCGGCAACTGGGCCTGCTACTGTTGTTGCGCAAACACTTGACCCGTCAGCACAAACAATCACCGAACAACGGCAGGCCATCAAGACGGCAAGTCCATCGCGTGTCCGCCAGACTGTCCGTCAGCTTGCTAATAACCCGCGGTTCTCCGGCGCGCTAGCCACTGACTTTAATCCGACGAGCGCGAGTGCATCTGCCTCCATCACGGTTGTGACACATGATGTGCCCCCTGGGTTCGCTGACTTACAGCGCCTCCAAACAACAATTCGGTCAATCGCAGAAGATCAGCCTGGCCAACTCACAGCGTTCGGCAGTGGCGTCACAAATGCTGAAACCGCCAACGTTATCGGCGACTCACTTACAATCGTGATGCCTGTAGTTGTTATCCTGCTCTTGCTATTTTTAGTCGTTGCATACCGTGATCCAATTGACCTTTCTTTGGGGCTGTTGTCACTGTTGCTGACTGTTGTCTGGACTTTTGGGTTCCTCGGACTTTCTGGAATCCCATTCAACCAACAAATGATCACCGTCCCTGTACTGCTGCTTGCGGTCGGTGTCGACTTTGGGATACATATTATCAACCGCTACCGTGAGGAAGCTGTCGCCGGATATCGGGCCACAGAAGCGATGCGTGAGGCAAACAACCAACTAATTATTGCGTTTATTATTGTGACAGTGACAACTGTATTTGGATTTGGAGCAAACGTGATCTCCGATCTCACACCGATCCGAAACGTGGGGATCGCCTCAGCCATTGGGATTATATTCACCTTCCTCATTTTTGGCCTATTTCTTCCAGCAGCCAAACTCGAGGTTGACAAACTGCGAGAAGCTTATAATGTGCCTGAATTCAATTCAGCGCCCATCTCGTCTGAGGACTCAACCATTGGAAAGATCCTCACACTTCCGACACAGGCCAGCCAGTATGCACCGATTGCATTCGTCGTTGTGCTACTCGTCACTGGCGGCATGGCAGGTGTGTATGGTAGTGGGGTCGACACGTCCTTCGAGACTGAAGACTTTCTCCCGCCTGAAGAACAGCCAGACTACATAACCAGCCTCCCAGAACCCTTTGCACCGAGCGAATACACTGTCACTGAGACGCTTAATCTCTTGGAGGACCGCTTCTCCACAAACCAAGATCAGTCAGTAAAATTGTATGTCCAGGGCAACTTCGAGGAGGACCACGCACTCGAAGCACTGGCTGATCCAAATGATGATGCAGTTGGGGCGCTCGCTGTCGATGATGGTGGCTCTGCACGTCCAACAAGTATTGTGACCGTAATCCAGTCACACGCCGAGCGTAACCCTGAGTTCGCACGGCTCGTTGCGCAAAATGACGTTGATGGGAACGGTATTCCTGATCGCAATCTTGGCCGGATATACGATGTGCTGTTTTCGTCTTCGGCCGGTGATAGAGCCGAACAGTACCTCACGCCTGACCGACGGAACGCACAGGTTGAGTATGCTATTGACTCCAGTGCCTCGCAGGGTGAGGCTGCTACCGATGCCAGAGAATTTGCAGAACAGTTCCGCTACACCACAACGGCAACTGGCCAAGTCGTCGTGTTTGATGCTGTGACCGATATTATTTTTGATTCTTCAATTCAAGGACTTATTATTGCGCTCGCGTTGACCGCGTTGTTCCTAATCATCTCATATGGCGTGTTAGAGGGCAAGCCACTTCTTGGGGTTGTGAACGTTTTCCCCATCTTGATCGCAATTGCGTTCTTACTTGGCACAATGCGGTATCTTGGCATCTCTCTAAACGCTCTGACAGGCACAATTCTCTCAATATCGATTGGGTTGGGGATCGCATATTCCGTTCATGCAACACATAGGTTTGTCGATGAGTACAACGCCGGCGCCGACGCCTATGAGTCTATGATTATCACACTCTCTGGAACCGGCGGTGCACTCCTCGGTAGCATGCTCACCACGTCACTCGGAACTGGCGCACTCGCACTCGCTATCACGCCTGTTTTAGGTGACTTCGGCCTACTGATGGCAATCAGTGTCGTCTACTCGTTTATTTTTACTATCATCGCGCTCCCTCCTGCTGTGTTGTTGTGGGAGCGATACCAAGGTGTCTGGTCCGGGTTTGACGCTAATGTAGCCGGTTAGCGACTTTTATTATGAGATTTTGACAAGTTGTAAGCACCCTTGACTCAATATCAAACGGAATACTCACACTCGACCTGAAGAACGCTCTTAATGTACTCTTCTCGCAGCTCTGAACACTCTGTGACAAGAATTTGTACGGTTCGATAGATTGAAATAGATATCATAATTAGTGTCGTCTTGCCAGACGCTGTCATGAGACACCCTCAATAGTCGCCGTGGCACGGAACTATTAGCGTATCCCAGTGACAGGGTCTGGCATCCCGCAGTTGATACTCTCCCTGCGCTAAACAGTCGCTTCCAAACCTGACTGAGGCTTTTCACTTCAGCAAGAGTGCTCGTCTGAGACACACTCAGCTTCGGTTAAACATTTGCGGCCTCCCGAACCTGAAACAGGGTCTGACGCTGTCCCAGCATTGCTGTCCATAAGCTGACACCGTTGTTCTGACTTGTCAGGTTTCACCACTGACCACGCTTTTCGACGGGTTCCAAATGCTTCCGACTCCGACTACTCTCCGTCGCGTTCGACGACGACTGTCCGCCCCGTCAACGTCTCAGGGTTGAAGCGGTAGAGTTCGATGTCCAGGTCCGGCTTGTCGTCGGCCCAGATCTCGAAGAGGGGCCGCCGCGCCTCGCCGTACTGCGCGATTGTCTCGGGGGTGAGTTCGCCGAGGTCGACCCGTTCGAGAGTGCCGACGCCGACGACGCTCGCGTACTCGTCGTCTTCGTCGTCGTAGACGACCACGCGGGCCTCCGGTGTCGACGCGAGGAACTCGCGCTTTTCGCTGTCGGGCGTCGACACCAGCCGGAGGTACAGCGCGCGGTCGTCCGCGTCGTACCCGTACGAGATCGGGATCGCGTACGGCGCGTCGTCGCGCGCCAGCGCGAGGACGCCCGTCTCGTGGCGGGACAGATGCGTGTCCACCTCGGCCGGCGACATCTCGACCTCGCTGTTCGTCGGCATACCCGAATTTCTTCGCACGAGGTGATAAAGGACACGAGACAGAGCGGGGTCTCCGGGAGGTGTGGCGCCGCTGTGGGCGTCGCCGCCGTCGGGTGAGGGCCGTGAACCGAACACTACCGGCGCCGCTAGCTCATTGCCGGCGCCCCGCCGATGTCCTCCTCGGTGACCGGCGCCCCGCAGACGACACAGCCCGTCTCGAGCAGCGTCGCCCGCATCGCGTCGTCCACCTCGATCGAGCGCCGACACTCCGGGCAGACGAAGGTGAGGGTGGATCGTCCCGTCATACCTGTGCGTACGGTCCCCACGCCCATCAAACGGGCCTCGGATTCTCGGGAGTTCGAAATGTGATGAACGATCCTCACTCTAACAGCGACCCGAACAGCTTCCGCTGGGCGGCCGCGACGTGCTCCGTGAACGTCGACCGACCGATCCCCAGCGACTCGGCCACCTCGCCGGCGTTGGCGCCCTTGGGGTGGTCGAAGTAGCCCGCCTCGTAAGCGGCCGCCAGCACCTCGCGCTGCCGCTCGGTCAGTTCACTCCGGTCGACGGTGACGAGGTCCGACTCCGTCGGCGTCGTCGTCGACTGGAGCAGGCGCTTCACCTCCATGTCCGGGCACGCGTCGCGGAACGCCTCCAGGACGGACCGCAGCGTCGGCAGGTCGGTCGCGTGGAAGGTGATCCGGAGCCGGCCGTCGCGGACCGTCGCCTCCGAGACGGGCGTCTCGTGGCGGTCGAGGACGGCGAACGGCGAGTCGGGATCAACGGCGGCGTCGAAGCGGTACGCCGCCCGGCCGCCGTAGTCGAAGACGACCTCGACGCCGTCGGGGACCGCGAGGTCGGCGTCCGCGGTGAACTCCACGACGACGCGCTCGCGGTCGGCTGCGGGCGTACAGCGCGTCACCTCCGTGGCCGGTGTCGCCCCGTCGACGACACCGTCGAACGGGGACAGCGCAGTCGGCAGCGAGACCTCCGCCCGGATTCCCGAACCCATCTCGTTCGTCCGTACCCGTCCCGGGCAAAAACGTTGGCGGGCGCGCGGCCGCGGTATAAAACCCCCCGCATATGATGGGCCACCGTTCGGGGGGCTGGAGCGGGTACGTACAGATATGAAACGTCCCCCGCGCACGACAGACGGCACCACGACGACCGACGACGCGGCGCTCGACGCCACGTTCGAAGCGCTCGCCGACGCCGACTGCCGGGCGATTCTTGCGGCCGCGACGACGCCGAAGACGACGAGCGAACTGGCCGAGGACTGCGACATCGCGCTCTCGACCGCCTACCGGAAGGTGGAGCTGCTGAGCGAGACACCGCTGTTCGCTGAAGGGATTCGGTTCGACCCGGGCGGCGACCATGCCGCCGAGTATGTCCGCGACACCGCTAACGCCGCGATCGAACTCGGCGACGACGGCGTCGCGCTCACGGTCGACAACGAGGGGAGCGACCCGCTGGCCGCCGCGTCCGACGCCCCCGGTGTGTCGGCCGACTGACCGCCGCGCGCGGCGAGGACACACCCTCGATCTGCGGCAACCGTTCTCGGGGGTGATAATCGAACGGACAACGTTTTACGCCAGTTCGCAGACAGACCTCGTATGTCTCGGCAGCCGGAACCAGAGACCCTCATCGATCTCGCGCAGGACAAAATCGCGGTGATCGACGAGACGGGTCGGTTCCGGTACCTCAACGCGGCGACTCATAAACTGCTCGGGTTCGAACCGAATGAGCTCATCGGCACTGATGCCTTCGAACTCGTCCATCCCGAGGATGTCGACCGCGTTCGCGCAGCCTTTGAGACTGCAGTCCAGAACGGTATCCAGTCTGACGCCACTCTTGAGTATCGATACAAGACGGCCGACGGGGACTGGTTGTGGCTCCACACACGCGTCTACCCGCCAGAAGAAACAGGGATCGACGGATGGGCGCTCAGTTCTCGAAACGTTACTGCTGCGGTCGAATCTCGACGGCGGCTCGAAACGATCGCGTCCACGTCCCCGGATGTGTTGTGGATGTTTACTCCTGACTGGAGCGAACTGCTTTTTGTTAACGAGGCGATAAGTTCGGTGTACGGGATCGACCGTGAGACCCTTCGTGAGCAGCCGCAAGCGTTTGTAGAGGTCGTCCACCCAGACGACCGCTCAGCAGTCTTAGACCAGATGAAGCGCCTAAGCGCTGGCAAATCGATCAACCTTGACTATCGAATCGGAACGTCCAACACGTGGACGCGCTGGGTGCGGGTTCCCGGTCAGCCGGTCGTTGAGGACGACGAGGTCGTCGCAGTCACCGGATTTGCTCGTGACGTCACCGACGAGTACCGACGAAAACGACAGCTCACGGTGATGGACAATTTGTTGCGACATACGATCCGCAACGATATGAACATTGTCGACGGCACTGCCGAACAGATTGCGGCCCGGGCAAACGACGCTCTCGCCACGGCCGAGTCGTCAGCCGACCTTGATGCTGCCGCGCTCGCAGCCGACCTGCTCGACCACGCGGAAACGATCCGCCGTGTCGCCGACGACCTCCTCACGTCGGCTGAGAAACAGCGTGGCGTGATCGACCTCCTTCGGCGACGGGAGCCTCCGAAACCCCTTCAAGTCGACTCACTCGTCGAAACGGCGGTAAATAACGCACTTTCCGACTGCGACGCGGCGGCCGCGGAGATCTCTGTCGACTGTCCTGACGGTCTCCGGGCACTCACGCACCCCGAGTTGGACTACGCGATTACGGAACTCATCGAAAACGCGATCGAACACGCGACGACCACGCCGCGGGTTACCGTTGAGGTGACCGCCCCAGACGACCACGTCGCGATCACCGTCCAAGACAACGCGCCGCCGATCCCAGCTGATGAGCACAATCCGATCACCGATTCGTGGGAGATGACCGACCTGAATCACACCGCTGGGATGGGACTGTGGCTTGTCTACTGGATCGCCGACCGCTCCGGCGGAAAACTCACGTTCAACACCAACGCTGACGGTAACGAGGTAACGATCACCGTTCCGAACGCCGACTGCGATCTGACGCTTCCTGAAGCTGACCAGATCCCTCCACCGGAGACGGCGGTTCAACCTGCCGCAACCGAGCCCGACGGTGGTACTCCGTTCCGCTCCTCAGAGTCCGTGTTCGGCGCCGATGTCCCCGAGAGTTCCACAGACCCCAACGCCTCTCACGATCTCTTCTCGGGGTAGACCGACGGTTGATCGAAACCCGATCGATCGTTCACCGTAGGACCCGATTTCGAAGAACCTCCCACCGATCTTAAGCCGGCGCTTCGCGTACTGCCGCGTTGATGGGTACGCTCAACGAGCTGTTCGACCCGGACCGGGTCGCCGTCGTCGGCGCCACCACCCGCGAGGGGGCCGTCGGCCGCGCCGTTACGTCGAATCTCCTCGACGACTTCGACGGCGACACGGTCCCCGTCAACCCGAACTACGACGAGGTGCTCGGCACGCCCTGCGTCGACGACGTCGCCGACGCGAACGCGGACGTCGCCGTGATCGTCGTGCCCCCCTCGATCGTCTTGGACGCCATCGAGGCGTGCGGCGAGGCGGGGGTCCGCAACGTCGTCGTGATCACCGCCGGGTTCGGCGAGACGGGGGAGGACGGAGCGGCGAGGGAGCGTCGCCTCGCGGAGCTAGCCGACGAGTACGACCTGAACCTCGTCGGCCCCAACAGCCTGGGGATTATGTCGACGCCCTCGGGCATGAACGCGACGTTCGGCCCCGAGAACGCGCTCCCCGGCGGGCTCTCTTTCATGAGCCAGTCCGGCGCGTTCGTCACCGCGGTCCTCGACTGGGCCAACGACAACGGGATCGGGTTCAAGGACGTGGTCTCGCTCGGCAACAAGGCGGTCTTAGACGAGACGGACTTCGTCGACCACTGGGGAGACGACGAGGAGACCGACGTGATCATCGGCTACCTGGAGGGGATCGAGGACGGCCGCGAGTTCATCGAGACCGCCCGCGAGACCACCCAGGACACCCCCATCGTCGCCGTGAAGTCCGGCCGGACGAGCGCGGGCGCGCAGGCGGCCTCCTCGCACACCGGCACCCTCGCCGGCTCCGACAAGGCGTACGAGGCCGGCCTCGACCAGGCGGGCGTCATCCGCGCCGAGTCGGTCGACGAGCTGTTCGACTCGGCGGGCATCCTCGGGAGCCAGCCGCTGCCCGACACCGACAGCGTCGCGGTCGTCACCAACGCCGGCGGCCCGGGCGTGATGGCGACCGACGCGGTGGGCGACGCCGACCTCGACATGGCGTCGTTCACCCGCGAGACCAGCGACGCGCTCGCGGCGTCGATGCCCGAGGAGGCGAACATCCACAACCCGGTCGACGTGATCGGCGACGCGGACGTCGAGCGGTTCCGCGAGGCGCTGGAGATCACCGTCGAAGACGACAACGTCGGCGCCGCCCTCGTGCTGGCCGCGCCGACGGCGACGATCGACTTCGGCGACCTCGCGGACGCGATCGAGGCGGTCAGCGAGGAGATGGACGCGCCCGTCGCGGCCTGCCTGATGGGCGGCGACCGGACCCGCGAGCCCAAACAGCAGCTCCAGGCGAAGGGGATCCCCTGTTACTTCGACCCCGCGCGCGCCATCGACAGCCTCGCGACGCTCGCGCGCTACCGCGACATCAAGGCCCGCGAGTACGCGCCGCCCATGGAGTTCGACGTCGACCGCGAGCGCGCCCGCGAGATCCTCGCCACGGTGCGCGACCGCGACGACAACCGCCTGGGCGTCGAGGCGATGGACCTGCTCGACGCGTACGGCATCCCCACGCCTGACGGCGAGATCGTCGACTCGCCGGAGCGTGCCCGCAAGGTCGCCGAGCGCGTCGACGGCGACGTGGTGATGAAGATCGTCTCGCCGGACATCCTGCATAAGTCCGACATCGGCGGCGTCGCCGTCGGCGTCCCCGACGCGGACGTGGCCGACACCTACGAGGACCTCGTCACCCGCGCGCGCAACTACCAGCCGGGCGCGACCGTCCTCGGCGTCCAGGTACAGGAGATGGTCGACCTAGACGACGGCGTCGAGACCATCGTCGGCATGAACCGCGACCCGCAGTTCGGCCCGCTGCTGATGTTCGGGCTCGGCGGCATCTTCGTGGAGGTGATGGAGGACACCACCTTCCGCGTCGCGCCCGTCTCCGAGCCCGAGGCCCGCGAGATGACCGAGGAGATCCAGTCGGCGCCGCTGCTGCGGGGCGCCCGCGGCCGCGACCCGGTCGACGTCGACGCCGTGATCGAGACGATCGGCCGGCTCTCGCAGCTGGTCACCGACTTCCCGGCCATCCTCGAACTCGACATCAACCCCCTCGTCGCACTGCCCGACGACGACGGCAGCACGAACGCCGCCGCCGTCGACGTGAGACTCACCGTCGACCCGGAGGCACTCGACCCCGAAGCCACCGACTCGGAGGCACCCACCGATGACTGACACACCCACCACACTCGTCACCGCGACCGGAGACAGCGCCGGAAAGACAGCGATCACCGTCGCCCTCGCGCGGCTCGCGGCCGACCGCGACCGCAGCGTCGGCTACATGAAACCGAAGGGCACGCGGCTCCAGTCGAACGTCGGCAAGACGCTCGATCAGGACCCCATGCTCGCCCGCGAGGTGCTCGGCTTGGACGCGGAGATGCACCAGATGGAGCCCGTCGTCTACTCGCCGACGTTCGTCGAGGGCGCGGTCCGCGGCACCGAGGATCCCGACGCCCTGCGCGACCGGATCCGCGAGGAGTACGAGGGGATCGCCGCCGACAACGACCAGGTGTTCGTCGAGGGCGGCGGCAGCTGGACGACCGGCGGCGTCGTCGATCTCACCGACGTCGACGTCGCGGAGTTGCTCGACGCCCGGGTGGTGCTCGTCGCCGACTACGATTCGCCGAACGACCTCGACGAGGTGTTGGCGGCCGCCGACGCGTTCGGCGACCGCCTCGCCGGCGTCGTGTTCAACAAGGTGTCCGACGACGCCTTCGAGTCGCTCGACCAAGACGGGATCCCGTTCCTCGAATCGAAGGGCATCACCGTCTTCGGCGCGCTGCCGTACGAGAAGGAGCTCGCCGGCGTCACCGTCGGCGAGCTGGCCGACGAGCTGGGCGCCGAGCTGCTCACGGACGCGCCCACCGACGCGTTCGTCGAGCGCTTCCTCGTCGGCGCGATGGGCGGCGACGAGGCGCTGCGCTACTTCCGGCGCGCCCGCGACGCCGCGGTCATCACCGGCGGCGACCGCGCCGACGTCCAAACCGCGGCACTCGACGCCTCCGGCGTCGCCTGCCTCGTCTTGACCGGCGGCCACCGCCCCTCGGGCGCGGTGCTGGGCAAGGCCGCGGACGCCGGCACGCCCGTCCTCGCCGTGAACACCGACACGGTCACGGCCATCGACCGCGCCGAGGAAGTCGTCCGCGGCGGCCGGACGCGCGACGTCCGCACCGTCGACCGGATGGCGGAGCTGCTCGGCGACCACGTCGACGTCGACGCGCTCGTCTGAGAACGGGCGCGTCTCCCCGACTCAGACCGCTCCGCGAGCCGCGACCGCTCGCGGTCCGTGGGCGTCTGACGTACTGTTTTCACGGTGGACGACATACCCCGCCCATGACCAGTCTCTCGGAGGCGTACGGTGGACGGGGGCGCTCCGGGGTCGACCCGCGTCGGCTGTACCTCGGTGTGGGGTCGTTCCTCGCGGGCGCGCTGCTCGTCGTCGCGGGGATCCTTGTGGCGGCCGAGGTGGCGATGCCGTCGGGGTTCTCGTCCGGGACCGCCAGGGAGGTCGGCGGGATCCTTGGCGGCGTCGGCGTCCCGCTCGTGTTACTCGGCGTGATGGCCGTCCTCCCGGCCGACCGCAACACCTACGCCGCGGCGGTCGTCGGCGCAGCCGTCATGTGTCTTGGCGTGGCCCTGTTCGCCCACGCGTACCCCCAGCAGTGGGTTGGCGGGCCGCGCCCGGAGCTGACCGACCTCACCCTCCCGACCGCGGGCGTCTACTTCCTCGGCGCCGCGACGACGCTGTGGAGCGTATTCGTCGGCGTCGCCAACTTCAAAACCCGCAACGACCCTGGCGGCACCGTCTCGATGGAGGTGACCCACAAGGGGGAGACGAAGGTGGTCGAGGTCCCCCGCGACCAGCTGAACGGCCCCGGTGGCGTCGGCCTCCTCGGCGGCACCCCCGACGGCGAGGTCGAGACGCAGACGAACCGCCCCGACGACGCGGACCGACCGGCACGCGGCGCGTCCCGGCCGGCCGATCGAGACCCCGCCGACGCGGCGGCCGGCACCGGAGCGACCAACGGATCGGGAGCGACGGCCGCCCCCGGAGCGTCCGACCGCTCGGGCGACCGCTCGAACGGGACGGGACGGTCCGGGACGGGCCGGTCGGGCACGGGCGGCGCCCCCGGGCCCGGCTCGGCGGGCGTGAGCGACGGCGGCAGCGCCGAGACCGACATCAGCTCCCCGCTCGACAGCCCGGGGTCGGAGGAGCCGGCCTCGCCGTCGACCCCCTCGCCCGGCTCCCCCGCCGCGCGCGACGGCCCGGGAG
Organism: Halorubrum tropicale; assembly: GCF_001280455.1. Classification (NCBI taxonomy): domain Archaea; kingdom Methanobacteriati; phylum Methanobacteriota; class Halobacteria; order Halobacteriales; family Haloferacaceae; genus Halorubrum; species Halorubrum tropicale. The sequence goes on along the minus strand of NZ_LIST01000003.1, from coordinate 458,360 downwards.
ACGCCTACTGCGGCAACTGCGAGAAATTCGACTACGTCCGGACCGAGGACGGGATGCGCCCCTACTGCGCGCACTACGACGAGCTGATGGACGACATGGAGGCGTGCGACTCCTGGACGCCGCGGTAGGCGACGGACGCCCGTTCTTCTCTCCGCCTCACACCGGTTCCGCGGACGGGAGCTGCGACTCCGCGACCGCGAACGCGAGCGTGCTCAACACGCCGATGAGCGTGCCGGCCGCGAGCGCCATCGCCAGCTCCGAGAGGCCAAGCGTCGTCACGCCCGGCGCGTCCGGGAGGAAGAACCCAGAGACGGCAAACAGCACGACGGCGATGGACGCCACGTAGAACGGCGCGTTGAGGTAGCGCCACCGGAACCGACCGGCGAGGTACTCGTCGGTGATCTGCCCGAGGCTGGAGGTGACGCCCGCGACGCCGAGCCACTGGACGAACCCGTGGACGAACGCCGCGAGGGCGGTGCCGGCGGCGAGCGGGCTCCCCAGCGCGGTCCGGACGGCGTCGACGGTGTCGACCCCCTGGACGCCGCCGACGACGATCAGTGCGAGCGCGACGACGTAGGTGACGAGCGTCACGCGGCCGGTGTACAACACGTTGCGGACGCTCTCCGCGGCGCCGTCGACGCTCTCTTCGAGTCCCAGCCCGCGGAACAGCGAGTAGAGCCCGACCGCGCCCGAGAGGATCCCCAGCACGGCCGCGCCGGCGACGTCGAAGAGGTTCGCGACGACGACGAGCGGGTAGATGAGGAGGAGGACGCCGAGTGGGATGAGGATCGTCCCGCGGGTCTCCGGGTCCGCGAGGACCTGCTTGATCGTGTAGTACAGCGACTCGAGGTCCTGCGCCTGGCGGACGACGACGCGGCGCATCCCGTCGATCGGCATCCGCGACCGGATCACGGGGAGGACGGACTCGTCTTGGGCGCCGTCGGTGATCACGACCGCCGACACCTCCTCGCCGGTCGACAGCTCGGCGAGCACGCGGTCGACCTCCTGGCCGACCGCGCGGTTCGCCTTCACGTCAGGGCCGTCGACGCCGGTGACCGCGGCGACCTCGACGGTCTCACCCTCCGCGGCGAGCTCGTCGTGGACGTTGACGCCCTGGAAGAGGACGTTCACGTCGGAGTCCTCCGGGTCGGCGGTCGCGAGCGCGACCGCGGCCTCCGTGACGTCCTCGTCGCCGACGACGGGGGTGGGGATCCCCGTCTTGCGGCCGAGGTCGTCGTCGAGGTCGACGCAGAGGACGAGCAGCATCGCTCGGGGCTACGCGGGGGGACGGCATATGTTTTCGGCTCGGCGCGCTCGCGTCAGCGAACCCGGCGACCGCGTCGGCCCGCGCCGCCGCGTCCGTCAGTTCTCCTCGTTCGGCTCGTGTTCGATTCCGTTCATCATCCGGCGGACGTTCTCGCCGTCGCTGAACGCGGCCGGGTACGCCGCGAGCGGGAGGACGAAGTCGCTCCCGACGCCGACCGGCTCGCCGATGTGGAGCTCCAGTTCGGTGGTCACGCCTGTCCCCTCGATCTCCGCGTCGGCCGTGTACACGACGACCCCGGCGTCCGAGCCGAGGACCTCGGTCGAGTACTCCGAGCCGCGTTCGAGGTCACCGACGCCCTCGAAGCGGCTCAGGATGAGCTCGGCGCGCTCGCGGGTGCTGAACTCCGCGATCGGGTTGAGCGCCCGCCCGAGCACCTCGATCTGCGGCGTCGTCACCGCGGCGAAGACGGCGGCCTGGTAGCGCTCGCCGAACAGCTCGACGGCTTTGTCGTACTCGGCGACCGTGTTCGTCACGCGGACCTCGCGGGTCTGCCCGGCCGCCTCGACCTCCCGGGAGAGGGTCTCCTCCGAGACCTCGTTGAGCTCGTACCCGCTCTCCGAGAGCGTGGCGTCGGCGACCGTGGCCGTGCCGGCCGCGAACTCCGCCGGCCCCTCGCCGGTGGCGACCTCGAACGCAGTACAGCCGGCGAGGCTCGCGAGGCCGACCGCCCCGCCCGCCGCGAGCGCCCGGCGACGGGTGACGGCGTCGCTCGCGTCGCTGTTCTCGGCGTCGTGCTCGGCGGTCGGGTCTCGGTTCATGGCCGTCACTGACGGCGGTGGGGGGGGGTACATACTTTGTGTTCCGGGCGGGTCGGAGCCACCGCCCGCTCGATCACCCCGCCACGTCGCCGTGACAACCGCTCTCGCCCGACTCCGCGCTTCGCACGCTTTTTCACGTCGCGGCCGGTAGAAGGGAGTAGATGATCTCCAAGGGCTGTGAACAGTGCGCCAAGGGCGGGAAGATGGTGCTTTTCGTCTACGGGTACTGCGACCAGCGGGACTGCTTCTACTGCCCCCTCGGAGAGAACCGGAAGAACGTCACCGACGTGTACGCCAACGAGCGGAAAGTCGAGTCGGACGCGGACGTGATCGAGGAGGCCAAGCGCATGAGCGCGCTCGGCACCTCGATCACCGGCGGCGAGCCGCAGGAGGCGATGGCGAAGACGACCCGGTACCTCGAACTCCTGAAAGACGAGTTCGGCGAGGACCACCACACCCACCTCTACACCGGGATCACGGGCGGCCGCGAGAACATGCGTCGCCTCTCGAAGGCGGGCCTCGACGAGATCCGCTTCCACCCGCCGCTGGAGATGTGGGGCAACATGCACGGCACCGAGTGGGAGGAGATCCTCCATATCGCCCGCGAGGAGGGGCTCACGCCCGCCTTCGAGATCCCCGGTATCCGCGCGGAACCGGAGTTCTTAGAGTTCTTAGACGAAGGCGCCGCGGAGTTCTGTAACATCAACGAGTTCGAGATGTCCGACGGGAACTACCGCCGGATGCAAGAAGAGGGGTTCGAGCTCCAGGAGGGCCACATGTCCGCCGTCGAGGGGTCGAAGGACGACGCCATACTTGAGGAGATGGCGAGCCACGAGAAGGTGTACTTCTGTACGTCGGTGTTCAAAGACGCCGCCCAGCACCGGAACCGCCTCAAGCGGATGGCGCGGAACATCCGCCGGGAGTTCGACGAGGTGACCGACGACGGGACCCTGGTCTACGGGAAGGCGTTCGCCGACCCCGAGCGGTTCGAGGCGCTCGGCGTCCCTGAGGAGTTCTACACCGTGAAATCGAACCACGTCGAGGTGGCGTGGTGGCTGCTCGAAGAGATGGTCGAGGACGGCGACCTCGACGAGGGCGAGATCGTCGAGCAGTACCCGACCGTCGACGGGACGGTCGTCGAGCGAACACCGGTCGCCTGAGCGGGCGGTCTTCGATTCTCGCGTCGGTTCCCTTCCTTCGTCACGTATAGCGACGGCGGTGGCGCGCGCCTGCGAGCGGCTGACAGGACGCAACAAGCCGCGCGAGCCCTCCCGGCTGGGGCTTTTGCGGTGTTGGCCGCCGATCCGTGGTCGAACACTCCGCCTGTGTCGTGTCACCTACTATCACAATTATATGTGATAAACACGTACGGTCGCGCATGGCCTCAGAAGAACCCGTATTCCCCGACGTGAGCATCGGACAGGCGGTGTACAACGAGGAGGGGGAGCGGCTCGGCTCGATCCGCGGGGTTGACGACGACGGCCTCTACGTCGCGTCGCCGTCGGGCACGGACACGCTGACGCTTACCGACGCGCGCGACGTGTTCGGCACCGCGTACGTGATGTGGCGCTGCTGGGAGTGCGGCGAGATGGGCGAGATTGGCGACCAACTCCCCGCGAACTGCCCGAGCTGCGACGCGCCCCGCGAGGAGCTGTACTACTGGGCCGAAGACTGACACGATCACCGCGAGAAGCGGTCTCGCGTTCATACCGGCTTCTCGTGAGCGGCTGACCGTGTAGCTACCGGTGACGCCCCCGAAGCCCCAGCCGCGAGGCTATACACAGCCGACTGAAAAACTCCGATGACGACCCCCCGAAGCCCCAGCCGCGAGGCGGCCGCACACTCGTTGCGCTCCTCGGTCGCTCGCTTCACTCGCTCCCTGCGGTGCTTACGTCGCCTCAGGCCGCCTCACGGCTGCCCCTTCGGGTCCCACCCCGCCCCGCACGGCACCTCACGCCTCCCCAACCTCGTCGGCCGTCCTCCGCTTCGCTTCGGACGCCCGACTCCCTCACACGCGCTCCTCGCGCCCTGCCAGGCGCTCGGAGGCGCGCGCCGACCGCTTCGAGCAATTATGAGTTCTCCTCTTCGTCCTCAAGCTCGTCCCCTTCGTCGCCCACCTGCTCGCGGAGGCGCTCGACCTCCGCCTCCAGTTCGGCGATCCGGTCGGCGTCCGCCCCTCCGTCGTCGGAGCGTGTCGTGAGGTACACCACCGCGCCCGCGACGAGGACGAGCGGCACGCCGAAGAGGAGCACGGCGATGATCATGATGATTATCAGCTCCGGACCGCCGGGGACGCCGCCGAACGCGGGGACGAGAGAGACCATGTGCCGTCCACTCGACGGCGCGACTAAAGCGATCGGGGCGAGGAGTCAGCGGCTCAGTCCGCGTCGACGAAGTCCGCGAGGTTCGCCTGGAGTCCGGCCGCGAGCGTCGACTTCCGGCGCAGGCGCCCCAGCGAGACGGGGAGGTGGTCGGCGACGCCGCGGACCGCCTCGCCGAACGTCTCCGCGGCGCCGAACTCGCCGTCGAAGGCGTTCCGGACGGCCTCGCGAACCTGCCAGACCCCGACCGGGCCCCAGTAGTCGTCGGAGACGTGCCGGAGGACGAGCGCCTTCGCCTGCCGGCCGCGGTCATCGAGGTGTTCGAGGACGCCGAGCCGGGCGGCGTAGTAGGCGCCGGCCGTCTCCTCGACGTAGCCGGTCCGACCCTCGCGGCCCTCGCTGGCGGCCGCGAGGTACACTCCCGCCTCGGGGTCAGGGTTCCAGATGGAGCCGGGCGACTTCATCTCGACGAGCTCGTACTCCCAGCGGCCCGGGACCAAGATCACCCAGAAGGCGTTTCCGAGGTACTCGTTGCGGTGGACCTCGATCTGGTCGACGGTCGGGCTGTCGCGGGTCGAGCCCCGGAGGAACTGGCCGACCGTGTCGTCGACGGCCGTGATCGACCAGCGCGTCGGGACGAGCCGGCGGTGCTCGCCGCGCCCCAGCGCGCCCGCCGAGAGGATCGTGTTGATCTCGTACACGTCGAACCCGCGGCGGTAGAGGTACGTCATCGCGCCCTCGGCGCGCCAGTCGTCGTCTTCGAGCGTCTTCTTCACCGGGCGCGGCACGTGCGGGTTCTCGCCGAGGTCTGCGCGCTGTGCCGCGGCGCGCGGCCCGGTCGGCGTCTTGATGTCCTCCGTCCCCACCTCGAAGTCGAGGTCCGGGTGGCCGTCGAGCCCGATCTCTACGTCGACCGGGCGGTCCGCGATCGCGACCTCGCGTTGGACGCCCAGCCAGCCGTCCCACGCGTCGTGGACGCTCTCGGCGGGGCCGCCCCCTGTGCCGACCGACTCCACTCCGCCCGTCGCGCCCGCGTCCGCGACGTCGACGCCGCGGGTCGAGTTGAGCAGGCTGGTCCGGCGGTCGAACACGTCCGCGATCGAGACCCCCTCGTCGTACCACGCCGCGGAGGTCTCGAACGCTTCCGCGCGCTCCTCGCGGCCGACCGGCGAGAGCAGGCCCGTCGAGACGTTCGGGTAGTCCGCGCGGCCGACGAAGATGGAGGGCGAGACGCTGCCGACCACGGCGTCGTCGGAGACGTGCTCGTCGAAGCGCCGCTCGAAGGAGTCGAGGTGATCGAGGATGCCGTAGTCCTTCTCCGCGGCGAGGCGCCGCCGCTCGGCGCGCTCGTTCGCCTCGAACTCGATGAACTCGTCGAGCCGCATCCGGATCAGTGTTGACGGCGCACCGGCTTGAACGTTTCCGGCGCGGGGGCCGTTCAGAACGGCAGAGAGCGGGAAGCGGAGAGAGACCGCGGGACCGAGGCCGCCTAACTGTGGATGCCCATCGCTTCGATCTGCTCTTGGTACCGGTTGCGGATGGTGACCTCGGTGACCTGCGCGACGTCGGCGACCTCGCGCTGGGTCTTCTTCTCGTTACAGAGCAGCGACGCGGCGTAGATGGCGGCGGCGGCGTAGCCGGTTGGCGACTTCCCGGAGAGGAGCCCCTGCTCGGCCGTCGTCTCGATGATCTCGTTGGCCTTCGACTGGACCTCCTCGGAGAGCTCCAGCTCCGAGGAGAAGCGCGGGACGTACTTCTTCGGGTCGACCGGCCGCATCTCTAAGCCGAGCTCCTGGGAGATGTAGCGGTACGTCCGGCCGATCTCCTTGCGGTCGACCCGCGAGACCTCCGAGATCTCCTCGAGGCTGCGGGGGATCCCCTCCTTGCGGCAGGCGGCGTACAGCGCGGCGGTGGAGACGCCCTCGATGGATCGCCCCCGAATGAGGTCCTCGTTCAGGGCCCGTCGGTAGATCACCGACGCCACCTCCCGGACCGAGCGCGGCACGCCGAGTGCGCTGGCCATGCGGTCGACTTCGGAGAGCGCGAACTGGAGGTTGCGCTCGCCTGCGTCCTTCGTCCGAATTCGCTCCTGCCACTTCCGCAGGCGGTGCATCTGCGACCGCTTCTTCGAGGAGATGGAGCGGCCGTAGGCGTCCTTGTCCTTCCAGTCGATAGTCGTCGTCAGCCCCTTGTCGTGCATCGTCTTCGTCGTCGGGGCGCCGACGCGCGACTTCTCCTGCCGCTCCGAGTGGTTGAACGCGCGCCACTCCGGGCCGGGATCGATCTGTTCGTCCTCGATGATCATCCCCGTCTCCTCGTGTATCAGCTCCCCGTCGGCCGTCCGGGTGAGATCCTCCGGATCGAAGTCCTCGGGGTCTAACTCGTCGACGTCCTCGATGTCTATCTCCGCTTCCTCGGCGTCTTCGTCCCCCACGCGCTGCCGGTCGTGATCCCGTTGCCGGGTGGGCCGTGTCATCGCATTTATATACTATCCAATCCGTTTAACTTAAAAGTTCGTTACCGTGTGGGTGAGTGGCACGGATTTTCGCGGCGCTCGCTCGGTCGGGGCCGACCGTCGACGAGGGCCCTGCCTCGGAACCGGTGGACGCGCCGCCCGCGTCGACGACGGCTCCGCCGTTCGACTCTTTCTCAGCCGGCGGACGGACAGCCCTTTGTCCGACGGGCGCGGAACCCGGACGAATGCCGACCATCGACTGCGACCCGACGGTCGCGCGCGAGCGCCTCGCGGACGCCGGCGTCCCGATCGACGAGGGGAACACGCCCCACGAGCGGTGGCGGGCCGACCGCGACGGGGCCGTCGCGGTCGCGTACGACGGCAAGGTCGTCGTCCAGGGAAGCGACCCCACCCGCCTGACCGCCCTGCTTCGCGACGGCGGCGGCCGCGCGCACGTCTACTTCGACGGGGCCTCCCGCGGGAACCCGGGCCCGGCCGCGGTCGGCTGGTGTCTGGTCACGTCCGACGGCGTCGTCGCCGAGGGCGGCGAGCGCATCGGCCGCGCGACGAACAACCAGGCCGAGTACGCGGCGCTGATCCGCGCGCTGGAGGCGGCCGACGAGTACGGATTCGACGCGGTCGACGTCCGCGGCGACTCCCAGCTGACGGTCAAGCAGGTCCGCGGCGAGTGGAACGCCAACGACCCGGAGCTGCGCGAACGGCGGGTCCGCGTCCGGGAGCTGCTGGAGCGGTTCGACCGCTGGTCGATCGCCCACGTACCGCGGGAGATAAACGAGCGCGCCGACGAGTTAGCGAACGAGGCACTCGATGACGCGAACTGACGACGACCCGCCCGAGTGGGCCAAGGAGCGGGCGCGCGAGATGATGGCGGCGGGAGACGAGGAGGCGGCCGACGACCCCGCGGACGCCGCGGAGTCCCCCGACCCCGACGACGGGCGCGTCCCGGACGTGCCGGTCGAAGCGGTCGAGGAGGCGGAGCGGCTCACGCGGCTCGCCCGCGAGGCCGAGTCCGCGGAGCCGACCCCGGAGATCGAGCAGGCGGCCGAGCAGTACCGCGAGCGGCGCGACGCCCTCGCGGCCGAGTACGGCTACACCGCGCGCGTCCGCGAGGAGGACGACGCGCTCGTGTTGTACCCCGACGAGTGGATGGAGGACGGGACGGTCCGGCTCGACCGCGTCGAGGACACCGACCGCGCGGTCGAGGTGTCGCTGTCCGGTCCCGGCGACGCCGACCGCTACCGGGAGGTGGCCGCGTACAACGAGGCGGTGGCCGCGGCGGTCGCCGAGCGCGAGGCCGCGGTCCACGCGCGCACCGCGGAGACGTTCGCGGCGTTCATGAGCAACCACTACGTCCGCACGGTCGACGACGCCACCCCGGAGATGCGCGCCGAGTTCCGCGAGGAGTACCTGGTCCGGAACGGGTGGCCGACCGACGAGCAGCTCGACGCCGTCGACGAGTCGCTGTCCGTGATCGCGTCCGTCGCCGACGGCGTGGAGGTCGACGACGCGGAGGTAGCCGACGTGAACGATCCCGCCGGCGACGAATCAGACGACGCAGGGGGGTCCGCCGACGCCGCGGGCTCACCCGACACGAGCGACTCGGCGTAGCGGTCGCTCGGCGGAAAAGAACGCGGCTTTCGCCGCGTCGTGTGCCAAAAGGATCGGTTAGCGGTCGATGCCGGACGGCCCCGCGGGGCGCGCTCGATTACTCCAGCAGCGCGCGGACCTCGTCCGCGCGCTCCTCGTCGGTGACGAACCGGTCGAGGACCCACTCTATCTGCCCGAGGACCACGTCGTGGCCCGCCTCGGTGAGCTCGTACTGGTTCGTCCGCTTGTCGAGTTCGCTCTTCTCGACGAGCCCGTCGTCGACGAGGTCGTCGAGGTTGGGGTACAGGCGGCCGTGGTTCACTTCGGAGCCGTAGTACGCCTCCAGCTCCCGCTTGATCGCGAGGCCGTACATCGGCTCCTCGGCCAGAATGGTCAGGATGTTCTGCTGGAACGCCGTGAGGTCGCTCGCCGCCCTCGATTCATCAGTGACTCTTTGTGCCTCTGACATGCCAGAGGGGAAGGGACCCGAACTTATAATCTTTCTCAACATTCACTATCGTTGCGATGCGTAACCCCGAACGTACGTCCGAATAAGCCGGTATTGTGGGAGTTTCGGCGGACACCCGTGCGATCCGGCGGCGGAGCAGGTTCGACCGATCGATTCCGTTCGCACCGACTGTGCCGACGATCCGTCGGCCACAGCGTCGTTTCGGTTTGCGATCGAAACTCGGAGTTCGACGCCTAACGGGGTCGAACGAGCGCTGTGGGTTGACCGCTTCGAGCGTTGCGGCTCCACCGGCTCAGGCGATCCCGAAAGGACTTTGGCCGGCTTCGACCCATCTCCGGCCACATGGTCAACCTCTGGGAAGATCTCGAGACGGGACCGAACGCGCCGGACGAGATCTACGCCGTCGTCGAGTGTCTCAAAGGAGAACGCAACAAGTACGAGTACGACAAGGACGTCCCCGGCGTCGTCCTGGACCGCGTGCTCCACTCGAACGTCCACTACCCGTACGACTACGGCTTCATCCCGCAGTCGTACTACGACGACGAGGATCCCTTCGACGTGATGGTGCTCGTCGAGGACCAGACGTTCCCCGGCTGCGTCGTCGAGGCCCGCCCCGTCGCCCTGATGAAGATGGACGACGACGGTGAGCAGGACGACAAGGTGATCGCGGTGCCGACCGAGGACCCGCGGTTCGACCACATCGAGGACCTCGAGGACATCCCGCAGCAGACCCTCGACGAGATCGACGAGTTCTTCGCGACCTACAAGAACCTCGAGGCCGGCAAGGAGGTCGAAACGCTCGGCTGGGAGGACAAGGCCGCCGCGAAGGACGCGATCGAACACGCGCAGGACCTGTACGACGAGCACTTCGCGTAACGGTCGGATAACCGGGACGCATCCGTCGCCCGCGGCCGGATGCGTTATGCCTATGGGTAATTTTTAGGGCGTGAGTCGCGTATTGTCACGTAGAGCCATGAGCGCCACCACGCCCTCCGTCGGCATCGATCACCCGACGGTCGTTCCCGCGAACTTCGACCCGGACGACGACGCGGCCGACGCGGCGGCCGAGGAGGCCGCGGCGACCGACGACGCGTAGCCGACTTCTCAGACGCGTTCGACGACGGCGGCGAGCGGCGTCGCCTCGTCCCGAAGCGACGCGAACGCCTCGTCGACCCAGTCGACGACCGTCTCGTCCGTCGATTTGAGCACGCATCGCGGGTTGTTCCGCTCGTCGTACGCGGTCACGCAGGCCACGTCGTCGCAGCGGACGAGGCCGTACTCGATCGGGTCGGCGCTCACGTACACCTCGGCGTCGTCGTCGTTCAACGCGCGGTCGGTCGCCGGGCCGAACTCCGCGACCGACGCGCCCGCGACGCGACGGTCGATGATCAGTTCCACGTCCGCGCCGCCGTCCAGCGCCGCGGCCGCCGCGTCGTTGAACTGTTGGAGGACGACCGGAGAGACGGCGCGGATTTCGGCGCCGCGGCTCTCGCGCAGGAGGTCCGTGAGCCGGTCGACCACCGCCAGGGGGTTCTGGTCGGACGCCACCGTGAGCTCGCTGTCCGGGATCCCTTCCGGCGGGAAGTCGACGCCGACGCGCTCGACGGCCTCGGCGAACCGCCCGTAGCGCTCGCCGCGTTCCACCTCGGTCAGGAGCGTCTCGTACGCGTCGTGAACGCGCTCTCCGGTCGGCGTCACCCGGTAGTCGGCGTCGCGTTTCACGACCCAGTTCCGCTCGCGGAACCCCCCGAGGATCCGCTGAACCGTCGTTCGGGTCGCGTCGACCGCGTCGGTCAGCTCGGCCGGACGCCGCGGCTCCTCGCGCAGCGCCCGGAGTATCGCGACCCGAACGGGCGAGCCGGCGAGGTACTGTGCGCCGTCGTGTCCCTCCTCGGCCGTCATCGTACGATCCGTGTGTACGGGTACCGCCGTGTTAACCGTACCGCGTCCTCGCGCCGGTCGCCGCGACCGGCGCGCTCCCGTCGCTCAGTCCCGGTAGCGGAACGAGACGACGGTGCCGACGGTGTCCTCGCCGGCGATGCGCTCCGTGGTCACGGTCACGGCCGCGAGTGCGTCCGCGCCGAGCGCCTCCTCGATCACCGCCCGCAGCGCGTCGGGGTCGGCGCCTTCCTGTCTCACCGGCACGCGGACCTGTCGGCGGTTCACCGCGACGTCGCCGAGGTCGTACTCCGTGTGCTCGAACGCCTCTCGGATCGCCGCTTCGATGTCGGTCATAGCGTCCCAACCTCCACGCGCGGCGGTGAAAAAACGCGGTCCTTGGTCGCCGTTTCGGTGACGACCGTTCGTTGCTTCCTTTCGATGTGTTGTGGGCGTTTTACACCCTTCTAACGCTGTCTCAATTTAATACTGATCTTAAACTCTTCAAATATGAGTATTATTCAACCGCAGAACAATTTAAATATTTAATAAGGCTGACACTTTACAAATATGCACGAAAGTGTAGCGGAATACGTGGCAGAGAACCCGAAAATGGCCGGCGTCCTGTTCACCGCGCTGCTGCTGTTAACGCAGGCGGCGCCCGCGGCGGCGAATGCGGCTGGAGCAAACCCTGGCCCCTAGCAAAGTTCTAAATTGTCGCTCCAGACAAGTTCGTCCGAATAGAAGACGGGCAATAATTCTAAGTCAAGCAGATCGGTCAGTTCTTTCGCAGGCACGTCCTCAACAGTCAGCTGAGTTGGGACATAGTGGTTGTCCTCCGTAACAGGGAGGCTAAGCCATGAGAGTGATCCAACCCCATGATTACCATTTGGATAAAAGTCTGCTGAGAGATTGTAAGATTCTGTACCCTGTTCTGATATGCCAAACACAACTGCGATCCCACTCCGACTCTGACAAACGGTCGTCCCCCCGTCACCCACCACGATGTACTGGTGACCCGTGATCAGCTCCCGCTTCGCCACGTGGAGCGCGGTCCGGAGGTTGAACCCACTGTTCATCAGGCGAGCGATGATTCGGCCGAGCTTCGTCGCGGGCGAGTTTGCCACATCGGAGAGGGTAACAATGCCGCCGCGCGAGCCGCGGTGAACGAGGGCCTCGCCTTGTTGGTACGACTGGCAGGCGTTGAGCAGGAAGGCGCTGACCTTGATTTCAAGATCCTCGTCGGTCAGGTCAAGGTAGCAGTCCGCGCACTGCATCCCTCGGTCGTCAACGTGGCCGATGTAGTGGAGGAAATCGACGTCCGACGCGAGCACGTCGCGCATCTCCTCGCGGGTGAGGCTATGACGCACCTCGATGTCGAACTGGACCATGTCGCGAAGCCCGTACAGGTTGGCGACTTTCCCCTCTTCGCGCATCTGCGCGTCGTTACAGACGACGAGAACGGAGATCCGCGACTGCTCGACCTCTTCGGTCACCAGCCGGCGGTGGTACGCGTCGAGCGTCGCCTTGTTCGCGTCGAGCGGGACGCCGTCGCCGACCCACGCGTGCTCGACGGTGTCGACCGGCTCCGGCCGGACGAAGTCGGTCTGGGCGGCGACGGCGCCGCGCTCCGCGGAGGCGTCCGCGCCGCGGGTGGCCGCCGCGCTCGCGCCGCCGCGCACGAACTCGTCGTCGCCGAGGCCGCCGCCGGCCGGAACCTCCCGCCTCGTCGCCCGCGCGGAACTCCGGTCCGGGCCGCCCAGGAAGCCGACGCCGGCCCCGCCGTCGTCCTCCACCGGCGTGACGGTCTCCGGCGAGCGGACGATGGACAGCTCGCCCGCGACGAACGGGAGCATCTCCACGTTCCCGGGGTCGGGGCGCACGTCCGTCGTTAGCGTCCACTGCGGCAGCTCGGGCTCGACGTCCGCGAACGGCACGTCGAGGTACTCGCCGAGCCGCTCCGCGAGCGGGAGGTCGTACAGCCGCCCCCAGTCGAGGTCGAGGTCGGTCGTCTCGCGCTCGTGGAGGTCGACCCGGTAAAATCCCTCCGTGCGGGCGAGACAGTCCATGTGGAACGACTGCCTGAGCACCTGGGCGGTCCGCGCCTCGAAGCCGGGTTCGAGCGGGTACGTCCACCCGTCGCCCTCCATTCGGGGGTCGTCGCCGGGCACCACGTCGGCCGCGAAGTAGTACGCCAGCGAGACGACGGGGTAGAGGTAGCGGTACTCGGGCGGAACGACGATCCGGACGCCGCTGTCCACCGGCTCGACCCGCTCGGGGACGCGGAACTCGTCGCCCGGCTCGATCAGCGGGGGATGCCCCCGCAGGGTGGGGAACGACCGCTCGGGGCTGGTCGTCTGGAGCGCCGAGCCGAGCAGCGAGACGGCGTCCATCAGCGACTCGGGGTCGGTGGGCGTGGTGATCGTCCCCGCCGGCGTCTGGTGGAGCGACCGGAAGCCGAGCCCGACGGTCCCCGGCGCGTCGAGGTCGATCCGGGTGGTCCGGTCGGTCGTGGAGACGGAGAAGCCGGCGTCGAAGGTGAGGTACAGCTTCGTCGGCGCCGGGTTGATCCCGACGTGGTAGGTCCCGTCGGGCATCGTGTAACAGTCGCCGTGCGTGAGCAGCGTCCCGTCGCCGGCGCGCGTCTCGACGACGGCGACCCGAGGGATCTCGATCGACCCGGTCTCGATCGCGACGCTGGCGTCGACCGGGAAGTAGTGGTCCGACTCCGGGCGCCGTCGCGGCTCGACCGGCCGGTCGGTGTACACCTCGAACTGGGTGTTCTCGATGTGGTCCGTGACGGTGATCCCGTCGGCCTCGCGCAGCGGGTCGATGTCGATGCTCATGGGGGCTCCGCGGCCGCCGTTCGGGCGGACGGGGACGGACGCCGCGGGGGTTGGTACCGTCTGGTTGGGCGAAAGCGGCGATAAAGCTTGTGTCGGTCGGATCGCCGCGGACCGAACGGATAAAGTCCCGCCCGCCCCACCTCCGCGTAATGATAACGCTGGGAACGGCCCGCGCCGCTCCGGGCGAGACGGACACGGGCCGTCTCGAGGTGGGAGAGATGCGGGACGGGAGCCCCGTCCGGCTGCCGGTCGCCGCGATCAACGGCGCGGCCGACGGGCCGACGCTGTACGTCCAGGCGGTGAGCGACGGCGACGAGCTGAACGGGCTCGGCGTCGTCAACCGCGTCGTCCCGCGGCTCGACCCGGCCGAGCTGTCGGGGTCGGTCCTCGTCGTCGGCATCGTGAACCACTTCGCGTTCCAGGCGGCGGAACACCGGAACCCGGTCGACGACCGGAAGATGAACCGCGGCTACCCCGGCGACGCCGACGGGACGACGAGCGAGCGGATCGCCCACGAGACGTTCCAGGTCGCCAAGCGCGCCGACTACATCCTCGACCTCCACCAGGGGTCGACGAGCCGGATGATAAACGAGACCCGGGTGCGCTGCGGCGTCCGCCACCGCCTCCACGGCGACTGCTTGGAGCTCGCGAAGGCGTTCGGCTGCGGGCACGTCCTCGACATCAAGGGCCCGGACGGCCAGCTCGCCCGGGCCGGCCCGGAACACGGGATCCCCACCGTCGACCCCGAGCTCGGCGGCTGCGTCGGCTGGGACGAGGAGTCGATCCGGTACGGCGTCGAGGGCGTGTTCAACGTGCTCCGCCACTACGGGTTCCTCGACGGCAACGCCGCCCTCGACTCGCAGACGCGCGCCCGCGGCTTCGACCAGTACGGCTCGCCCGCGGGCGGTCTCGTCCGCTTCGAGTGCGAGCTCGGCGAACGCGTCTCGGCCGGCGACGTCCTCTTCGAGGTGACCGACACCTTCGGCGCCTTGGAGGGCCGCGTCACCGCCGACACGGACGGGATCTTCTGGCGGACCCGCCGCCTCCCGCAGGTGGCCGCCGGCGAGTACGTCTGCTCGGTCGGCACCAACGTCGACGAGTACTGATGGGTTCTCCCGACGGACCGAGCGGGGGAGTGCGCGCCCTCCGCTGCCCCGAGTGCGGCGAGACGTACCGCGACCGCTGGCGCTGCCGGTGCGGCGCCCCCCTCGACTTCGCCGAGCCACCGGTTCCGGACGGTCCCGCGCCCGACCCCGAGTCGTTCGACGCGCGCGACGGCCTGTGGGCGTTCGCCGACCTGCTCGCCGTCGGCGACGACCCCGCTGACCGGGTGACACTCGGTGAGGGCCTGACGCCGCTCGTCGACGCCGACGACGACAGCGGAGCCGCGGCGAACGCGGACGGCGACGACGCCCCGTGGAACGCGTCATTCAAGCTGGAGTACGTCTTCCCGACCGGCTCGTTCAAGGACCGCGGCGCGACGACGACGCTGACGCGGGCCCGCGAGCTGGGCGTCGATCGCGTCGTCGAGGACTCCTCCGGCAACGCCGGCGCCGCGGTCGCGACCTACGCCGCCCGCGCCGGGATCGGCGCCGAGATATACGTCCCCGCCGACACGAAGGAGTCGAAGCTCGCGGCGATCCGCCGCGCCGGCGCCGAGCCGGTCCGGATCGAGGGGAGCCGGCGGGACGTGACCGAGGCGTGCTCCGCGGCGCTCGACGGGGGCGGAGACGACGCCGCGGGCGACGGCGGGGCCCCGGCCGCCGACGGTGACGACGACCCCGCCTGGTACGCCAGCCACGCCTGGAACCCGGCGTTCTTCGAGGGGACCGCCACCGTCGCGTACGAGGTCGCGTACCAGCGCGGCTGGGACGCCCCCGACGCGGTCGTGACGCCGCTCGGCCACGGCACGCTGTTCCTCGGCGCCTACCGCGGGTTCCGGCGGCTCGAACGCGCCGGCTGGACCGACTCCGTCCCCCGGCTCTACGGCGCGCAGGCGGCCGGCGTCGCGCCGATCGTCCGGGCGCTCCACGGCCCGGACGCGGCCGACCCGGAAGGCGCCGTCAACGACGCGGCCGACGGGATCCAGATCGCAGAGCCGGTCCGCGACCGCGAGATCCTGGCGGCCGTCGACGCGACGGACGGCGACGCGGTCGCCGTCACCGAGGCGGCCGCGGCCCGCGAACTCGACCGGCTCCACGCCGCCGGGTTCTACACGGAGCCGACCTGCGCGGTCGCGCCCGCCGCGCTGCGGACCCTCCGCGACCGCGGCGAGATCGGTCCGGACGAGGACGTGGTCGTGCCGCTGACCGGAAGCGGGCTGAAGGGCTGAGGCGGGCGGCGCGGTCGGCGCCGACCCGCCCCACCGTCACCACTATTCAGCCGGCGCCCGTCGCCGTCGGTATGGAAGTGCTCGTCTACGGCGCCGGCGCGCTCGGGAGCCTCGTGGGCGGGCTGCTGGCGCGCGAACACGACGTGACGCTCGTCGGCCGCGACCCGCACATGCGGACGATCCGGGAGGACGGCCTCCGGATCGACGGCGCGGTCGACGCCCGCGTCACCCCTCGCGCGCTCACCGACGGGCGGCACCGCGCCGCCGACCTCGCCCTCGTCACGACGAAGGCGTACGACACCGACGCGGCCGCCCGGGCGCTCGCGACCGGCGAGTACGACGCGGTCTGCTCGCTCCAGAACGGGCTCACCGAGGAGCGGCTGGTCGCCGCGCTCGACGCGACGGTCCTCGCCGGCACCGCGACCTACGGCGCCCGGTTCGCGGAGCCGGGCCGGGTCACCTGTACCGGCGTCGGCGAAGTGGTGGTCGGCGCGCTCTCCGGGGGCCCGAGCCCGGCGGCCGCGCGGGTCGGCGCCGCCTTCGAGGCGGCCGGGATCGAGGCGGTCGCCGCCGAGGACATGCCGGTCCGCCGTTTCGAGAAGCTCGCGGTCAACGCCGGGATCAACGGCCCCTCCGCGCTCGCGCGGACCGAGAACGGGCCGACGCTGGACGGGCCGGCGGGCGAGGTCGCCCGCGAGGCCGCCCGCGAGACGGCCGCGACGGCCCGGGCGGTCGGGGTCGACCTCGCCGACGACCGGGCGGTCGCGGCCGTCGAGCGCGTCGCCGACGACACCGCCGCGAACCGGTCGTCGATGTGCGAGGACGTGGCGAACGGCCGCCGGACCGAGGTCGACGCCGTCTACGGGGCGATCGCCGACCGAGCGGAGCGTCACGCCGTGGCGGTTCCGACGTGCCGGACCGTCGGGTCGCTGATCCGCGGCTGGGAGGCGGCGCGGGGGCTCCGGCAGGGGTAGACGAACCGCGAAAAGGGCCAGTTCGGGCGGCGTCCGCGGCCGCTACGCGCTCAACACCACTCCTCGAGGACGGTCGCGTCGGTCTCGTCGACCGACACCCACGCGTCCTCCCGCGAGACGTCCGCGATGACGAGCTCCGGCCGCGACGACGAGGAGTCGATGGACGCCATCACGTCCGGCGCCTCGGCGGCGTCGAGCGCCGGGTCCGTCGGCAGGGCCGTCCGACGGCGGTCGGGGTCCGGGTCGTCCCAAGGAGTGGAACTCCGTGACATGGTTGTGAATAGTTCACAGTACGTATAAGAGTTGCGAACCCGACCGGAATTCCCCGTTAGATCCGAGTTTCCGGCGACCGCCGGCCGACGTATCTCCCCGTGCGCAGCCCCTCGGCCGACGATGTGCTCGAACGTGTCGAGTTTCTCATCGGCTCGCCGGGGGCTCCCGCGCCGGGGGCTTCCGCGCCGGGGATTCCGGCTCCGCGCGTCTCCGCCCGGGGCCAGCCATTCCCCGCGCGCCGCGCGGTCCGTCTCCGCCCACCTTCGCAGTATACAAGAGGTGTCACGCTGAATGACGGGCATGAACGTCGCAGACGCCATGACGCCCCGGTCGGAACTCGTCGTCGTCGAGATCCCCGGGAGCCGCAACGACGTGTTGGAGTACATCCAGGAGCACGGCTTCTCCTCGGTGCCGGTCGTGAAAGACGTCGACGGCGACGAGGTGTACCGCGGGCTCGTCACGCGCGACGACCTGATCGAGCAGCCGGACGAGGACCAGCTCGCGCTGCTGATGCGCGAGGTGCCGACCGTCGGGGCCGACGACGACATGGTTGAGGCCGCCCGGACGATGGCCGGGGAGGAGTCGCGGCGCCTCCCCGTCGTCGACGGCGACGAGCTCGTCGGCATCCTCACCGTCACCGACGTGGTGCGGGCGATCGCTCGCGGCGAGGTCGACGGGGAGACCCAGGTCGGCGAGCTCGCGACGCGCGCCGTCAACGCGACCCACGCCGGCACGCCGCTGCCGGTCGCCGAGCGCGAGATCGGGCTCTCCGGGGTCCCGTACGCGGTCGTCCTCGACGACGAGGCCGCGGTCGCGGGGATGCTCACCGAGGTCGACATCCTGGAGGTCGCCCGCGTCGTCGAGGGCGAGGCCAGCACCGGCGACTCGATCGCCGAGGAGGACTCCGAGTGGTCCTGGGAGGGGATCAAGGCAACCGGCGCGCGCTACCTCCCGACCCGGAACGTCGAGATCCCGGCCGAGGCGGTCCGCCACTTCATGACCGAGGACTTGATCACGGTCAACGCCACGCGGACGGCGCGGGAGGTCGCCCAGGAGCTCATCAGCAACGACATCGAGCAGGTCCCGCTCGTCTCCGGCACGGACCTCGACGGGATCGTCCGGGACGTGGACCTGCTGGAGGGGCTGTAGATGGCCGCGGACGCGCTCGCCGAACTCGCGAAGCGACGCGGGTTCTTCTTCGGCTCGAACGGCGCGTACGGCGGCACCGCCGGCTTCTACACGTTCGGGCCGCAGGGCGCCGCCCTCAAGCGGAACGTCGAGGACGCGTGGCGCGACCGGTTCACCATCCGCGAGGGGAACCGCGAGATCGAGGCGCCGACGGTGATGCCCGAGGCCGTCTTCGAGGCCTCCGGCCACCTGGAGGGGTTCGACGACATGCTCGTCGAGTGCCCCGAGTGCGGCGAGTCCCACCGCGCCGACCACCTCGTCGAGGACGCCACCGACGTCGAGGACGCCGAGGCGCTCCCCGGCGAGGAGGTCGCCGAGCTGATCGCCGACGCCGGGATCGCCTGCCCGGCCTGCGGCACCGAGCTCGCCGGCCAGCCGGTCGAGGCGTTCAACCTCATGTTCGCGACCGACATCGGTCCCGGCGACGCCCAGCCCGGCTACCTCCGCCCGGAGACGGCGCAGGGGATCTTCGTCGAGTTCCCGCGGCTGAAGGAGTACGCCCGCGGGAACCTCCCGTTCGGCATCACCCAGGTCGGCCCCGCCTACCGCAACGAGATCTCGCCGCGCGGCGGGCTCCTCCGGCTCCGCGAGTTCACGCAGGCCGAGCTCGAGCAGTTCATCGACCCCGAGGAGGACGAGCCGCCGCTCGACCGCGTCCGCGACGTGGAGGTCCGGCTGTACCCCGCGACCGAGCAGGAGGCCGACGACGGCGACTACCTCGACACGACGGTCGGCGAGGCGGTCGACAAGGGGGTCATCGGCTCCCCCTGGGTCGGCTACTACCTCGGCGTCGCGCAGGAGTGGTACGAGCGCGTCGGCGTCGACCTCGACCGGTTCCGGTTCCGCCAGCACCTCGCGGGCGAGCGCGCCCACTACGCGGCCGACTGCTGGGACGCGGAGAGCGAGGTCGACGGCGACTGGATCGAGATCGCCGGCTTCGCGTACCGCGGCGACTACGACCTCTCGAAGCACGACGAGTACGGCGACGACGCGTTCACCGTCTTCAAGCGCTACGACGAGCCGAAGACGGTCGAGCGCGCGACGGTCGACCCCGACATGTCCGTGCTGGGGCCGGAGTTCGGCGGCGACGCCGCCGCGGTCGCGGACGCGCTCGAAGCGCTCGCCGAGCGCGACCCGGACGCCTTCGACGGCGAGACGGTGACGGTCGACGTGGACGGCGAACCGCGCGAGGTCGACGCCGACGTCGCGAACTTCTCGGTCGAGGAGGTGACCGAGAGCGGCGAGCACATCACGCCCCACGTCGTCGAGCCCTCGTTCGGCGTCGGCCGCACCGTCCAGACGCTGCTGGCGCACGCCTACGAGACCGACGAGGTGGACGGCGAGGAGCGGACGTACCTCTCCCTGGCGCCCGAGGTCGCGCCGCAGGACGCCGCGGTCTTCCCGCTCGTCACCAACGACGACCGCCTCACGGCGCTCGCCGACGAGGTCGCGGCCGACCTGCGGGCCGCGGGGCTCGCGGTCGCGTACGACGACTCCGGCTCGATCGGCCGGCGCTACCGTCGGCAGGACGAGGTCGGCACGCCGTTCTGCGTCACGGTCGACCGCGACGGCATCGAGGGCGACGGCCCCGACACCGTCACGCTCCGCGAGCGCGACTCCGCGGCGCAGGTCCGGATCCCCGTCGCGGACCTCGCCGCCGAGCTGACGGCGCTGCGCGAGGGCGAGACGTTCGCCGCGGTCGCGGACCGGTACGACGCGGTCGACACCGACGTCGAGACCGCGGGGAACTGAGGGCGTGACGCTCCCGGCCGCGGCGTGGCGCGAGCGCGTGGAGTTCGAGCGGCGGCTGGTCCACGCGAGCGGTACGCTGTACCCGGTCCCGTACCTGCTGGGCTGGATCTCGTGGCGCACGACCGGCCGGCTGCTCCTCGTGAGCGTCGCCGTCGCGGCCGTCCTCGAAACGCTCCGACTATCGGGGTCGGTCGGCCCGCTCGACCCGCTGTACGACGCGCTCGTCCGCGACTACGAGTCCGACAGCGTCGCGGGCTACGCGCTGTATCAGGTGAGCATGGCCGGCACCGCGCTCGTCTTCGCGCCGGTGTTCGCCGTGCCCGCGATGTGGATGCTCTCGGTCGGCGACCCGATAAGCGGCGGCCTCGGCGAGAACGCGGCGACCGAGCCGAAGCGGATCCCCGTGGTCGCGGCGATGGTGTTCGTCTGCTTCGGGATCGCCGTTCCGTACGCGGTCCCGGCGTTCGGCCCCGACCCGGGCGTAATCGTCGCGCTCGCGGGCGCGGTCCCCGCCGCGGTCGCGGACGGGCTCCCGCCGCTCGTCCGCGGCGTCGCCCTCGACGACAACCTCACCATCCCGCCCGCCGCCGCGAGCGGGATGTTCCTCGCGGCGGCGCTGATCGCGTAGCGGGGTCGACTGAGACTGCGTAGTGCGGTCGCTCGGTCCCGCTCGTCTCTGAAATGACGGCGCCGTCGCTCGCCGAATCGGGCTGAGAGAAGCGCCGAGGCGGAGATTTGAACTCCGGTGTCCGAATGGACAGTAGATTTCGAATCTACCGCCTTGGCCAGGCTAGGCTACCTCGGCTCACTCTCCGGTTGGCCGGTTCCGCTGTTATGCGTTTCGATCGCGCCCGCGGCGCGGTGCTCGATCGCCGCCGACCGTGCCGGGCTCCGGGCGCCCCTGTCCCCCCGCGGTCTCCGCTTCCGGCAACGCTTTTCGGCCCGGCTCCCGTGCGGTCGGTATGGACGTCCCCGAAGCGGCCGACGCCTGTTCCCGCGTCGTCGACGAGGTCGGCGGCGCCGTCGTCGCCGACCGCGAGTTCCTCGACCGCGTCACGCTCGGCATCCTCGCCCGCGGCCACGTCCTCCTGGAGGACGTGCCGGGCACCGGCAAGACCCTCTCGGCGCGCTCGTTCGCGACCGCGCTCGGCTTGGAGTTCTCCCGGATCCAGTTCACGCCCGACCTCCTGCCCGCCGACGTCACCGGCACCAACGTGTTCGACGAGCGCGACGGCTCCTTTACCTTCTCGCCGGGACCTATCTTCGCGAACGTCGTCCTCGCCGACGAGATCAACCGCGCGCCGCCGAAGACGCAGGCGGCGCTGCTGGAGGCGATGGAGGAGGGGCAGGTGACCGTCGACGGCGAGACCCACGAGCTGCCGAGTCCGTTCTACGTGATCGCCACCCAGAACCCGGTCGAGAGCGAGGGCGCGTTCCCGCTGCCGGAGGCCCAGCTCGACCGGTTCACGATCAAGACCTCCATCGGGTACCCGGACGAGGACGGCGAGCTGGAGCTGCTCCGGCGCCGGGCCGGCCGCGTCGAGCAGTCGCCGACGGTCGACCGCGTGCTCGACCCCGACGCCGTGGCGGCGCTGCGGGAGGTGCCCGAGTCGGTCCGCGTCGACGACGACCTGCTGCGCTACGCGGCGGCGCTGGCGCGGGCGACCCGCGAGGACCGCCGCGTCGAGGCCGGCGTCTCCCCCCGCGGCACCCAGCGGCTCTTCGAGACCGCCCGCGCGGCGGCGGTCGTCGCCGGCCGCGAGTTCGTCACGCCCGACGACGTGAAGCGCGTCGCGGAGCCGACGCTCGCCCACCGCCTCGTGTTGACGCCCGACGCCGCCGTCAACGACGTCGACGAGCGCGACGTGATCGCCGACGTGCTCGACCGCGTCGCGGTGCCGACGGTCGAGCCGCCGGAGGCCTGAGGCGCCCTCCGGGCCGCGGCGCCCCGGCTACTCCGCGTCCCGCTCCGCCAGCAGCTCCGTCGCCGTGAGCAGCGACGCCAGCTCCGCGTCGTGCTCTTCGAGCAGCTCCGCGGCGCCCTCCTCGCGGTCGACAACGACCAGCACGCGGTCCACGGTCGCGCCCGCCTCGCGGAGCGCCTCGACCGCGTCGACCGCGGACTGCCCCGTCGTGGCGATGTCCTCGATGACGACGACCTCCTCGCCGTCGTCGAGCCGCCCCTCGATCCGGTTGCCCGTCCCGTACTCCTTCGCCCGCTTGCGCGCGATGACGTACGGGCGGCCGAGCTCCGCGGCCGTGACGGCCACCAGCGGGACCGCGCCGAGCGCGACGCCCGCCAGCTTCGCGTCCGTCTCGGCGAGCCGGTCGGCGAACGCCTCGGCGACGAGCGTCAGGGCGTCCGGGTCGGTCTCGAAGAGGTACTTGTCGACGTAGTAGTCGCTCGTGCCGCCGTGGGACAGCTCGAACTCGCCGAACCGGACGGCGTCGGCCGCGGTGAGCGCGGCGATCAGCTCGCGTCGTCGGTCGTCGGTCATACACGGAGACGGACCGCCGCCGACAATAAACGGGTCGGAACGCGGAGGGCTACCGCTCGTCCCCGCCGTCGAGCCCCGGAGCGCTCCGCTCCGCCGCCGGGAGCACGAGCGTCACCGTCGTCCCCTCGCCGTCGAGCCCGGGGCCGAACCGGATCTCGCCGCCGTACGCCTCAACGACCCAGGCGACGATCCACAGCCCGACGCCGGTGTTGTGTCGTAGCTGCGTCACCTCGCTGTCGCCGGTGATCACGTCCCGGACCGCGGCCGCGATCCCGGGGCCGTCGTCGGCGACGCGCACCGCCACGACCCCGTCGTCCGGGTCGCGCTCGGCGGTCACCGCGACGCGCGGGGCGTCCCCGCCGTGCTCGACGGCGTTCTCCACGAGGTGGTCGACGGCGACTGAGAGGCGGTCGTCGCCGCGCACCGCGGTCCCCGCCGGCGCGTCGGCGGTGATCCGGGCGTCGGGCCGCTCGGCCGCGTGCTTCGACGCGACCTCGTCGACGACCTCGGCCACGTCGACCGCGTCCGGGTCGGTCACGTACCCTTCCTCCACGACGCGGCGGAGCGTGGTGGCGCCGTCGGCGACGCCCGCCAGCCGCTTGCCCGTGGCCTCGATCCGCTCCGCGAAGTCGCCGACCTGCCCGTCGTCGCTGCGGTCGGCGATCTCGCCGGCGAAGCCGAACACGACGTTCAGCTCGTTCCGGACGTTGTGCCTGAGGATCCGGTTGACGATCCGCACGTACCGCTCGCGGCGCTTCCGGTCGGTGATGTCCGTGTAAATCCCGAACGCCCGCCGGGTCCCCTCCGTCTCGTAGCTGAACCCGCGGAAGAGGAACTCCCGCGGGCCGTCCACGGTCTGCCGGCGGACCTCGCGCGTCGCGAACCCGCGCTCGCGGACCAGCGCGTCGAGGTCCGCCTCCTCGTCGCCGTCGCGCTCGCTGTCCCCCAGCCGGTCGTCCTGGATGTCCAACGCGCCGATCGTCCGGCCGCGGAGCGACGCCTCGTCCGCGCCGAACTGCTGCTCGAATGCGGGGTTGACCCCGTCTATCACCGTCTCGTCGTCCTCCAAGACGACCTCCATCACCGGGTCGGGGATCCGGTCGAACAGCCGCCGGAAGCGGTCGCGCTCCGTCGACAGCTCGGTCTGCGTCCGCCGGAGGTCCGTCGTGTCGCTCAGCGACCCGACGACGCCGCCCCCGTGGTCGGAGAGCCGCGACAGCCGCAGCTGGCCGTGCCGCGGCCGCGGGTCGCCGTCGCGCTCGGCGGTCAGTTCGATCGTCCGGGCCGGCGCGGGGTCGCCGCCGGCGTCGGCGGTCGGGTCGGTGAGCGCCCCGACCGCGTCGGCCACCCGCGGCGCGTCGGCCGCGTCGACGAGCGCGTTGAGCCGCTCCCCGACGACCTCGTCGCGGTCGTCGGCCCCGAACCACGCGACGAACGGCGCGGTGGCGTACGTGACGGCGCCGTCGCCGTCGAGCACGCACACCATGTCGTCGACGTTCTTCAGCGCGTCCTCGTAGGTCCGGAGCCGGCGGCGGCGGTCCGCGGCGTCCATCGCGGCGACCGCGTTCGTCGCCAGCAGTTCGAGGACGGCGACGTCGTCCTCGCCGAAGGCGCTCGGTTCGACGGCGCCGACGACGACCACACCGTGATCGCCGAGCGGGACCGCCGCGACGGAGCGCATCCCGTGGTACGACCGCCCGTCGCCGAGCGCCTCGATGTCGTCCATGACCCGCGGGTCGCCCGATTCGAACACCCCGCCGGTGAACCCCTCGCCGGGGCGGCGCGGCCCGCGGCTGTCGGCGAACCGGTCGCCGACCCCGTCGCTCGTCGCGACCAGCCGGAGCCGGTTCGCGTCGGCGTCGTACAGCCGTACGCCGCTGATCTCGTACCCCAACACCTCGTCGGCGGCCTCGACCAGCCGGTCGGCGACGGCCTCCCTGCCGTCGGCCCGCTGGATTCCCTCCACGGTGCCGAGGAGCCGTTCGAGGATCCGCTCGCGGCGCTTTCGCTCCGTGACGTCCGCGAAGAACACGGAGAGCCCGTCGGGCGAGGGGTACGCGGTCACTTCCGTCCACAGGTCCAGCGGCTCGTAGTAGCTCTCGAAGGAGACGGACTCCTGCGTCTCCATCGCCCGCCGGTAGTTCGTCTCGTACTCCTCGCCGATCGCCGCCGGGAACTCCGCCCAGACGTCGGCGCCGAGCAGCTCGTCGGGGTCGCGCTCTAACAGCGCCGCGGCCCGCTCGTTGACGTAGGTGAACCGCCAGTCGTCGTCGAGCGCGAAGAAG
This sequence comes from Halorubrum tropicale, assembly GCF_001280455.1. NCBI lineage: Archaea > Methanobacteriati > Methanobacteriota > Halobacteria > Halobacteriales > Haloferacaceae > Halorubrum > Halorubrum tropicale. The sequence continues at coordinate 433,396 of NZ_LIST01000003.1, read as the reverse complement.
GCGTCGTCGACCCGTTCGAGCGTCTCCTCGAATCGGTCGACGGCCGCCTCGCGCTCCTCGCGGGCGACTCGCCGTTCGAGCGCCCGCCCCAACCAGTCGGCGAGCAGCTCGACGAACAGCCGCTCGCTCTCGTCGAACGGCCGGCCGCGTCGCTCCGGGTCGAGGAAACAGAGCGTCCCGAACGTCTCGTCGTCGACGACGACCCGGCCGCCGACGTAGCTGCCGAAGCCGAACGCCTCGTAGGCCGGGTCGTCGCCGAGGCCCGCCGCCTCGGGGTCGGTGAACGCGACCACGTCGTCGCTCCGGACCGTCCGCTTACAGTAGGTCAGGTCCAGCGGCAGCGTCCCGTCGTCGTCGAGCGCGCCCTCGGCGAGCGACGCCACCGTCCCGGTCCCGTCGCTGTACTGCCGGAGTTCGATCCGGTCGCCCTCGACCCGCGAGGAGTAGCCGATTGAGAGGCCGAGCCGGTCGCGTCCCAGCGCCAACAGCTCGTCGAGCTTCTCGTCGAGGTCGGTCGTCCGGTCCGAGACGATCCGAATGAACGGTTCGAGGGCGGCCTCGTGCTCCCGACGCGGCGTGTCGCCGGGTCGTCGGTCCTCCCGCCCGGCGTCGAGGCGGTCCGCGAGCGTCTCGGCGTCGGCCGCCAGCCGGCGCCCGGAGGCGTACTCGACCCCGAGCCGGCCCGCGTCGATCGCCGCGTCAGGGTCGTCTTCGACGGTGTACGCGAGCGTCGTCGTGTCGGGGTAGCGGTCGCGGACCGCCCGCAGCCGGTCACGCACGGCGCGGCCGCGCTCGCCCGCCGCCCCGTCGCGCAGCCGGACGATCACCGCGTCCGGGCACCCGACGCCGTCGCCGTCGCTCTCCCGGTCGCCGTGCGGGACCGTCCGAGTCTCCTCCGGGAGGGTCCCCCACGCGGCGTCGACCGGCTCTCCGAGATGGAGCGTCGACTCATCAGGCATCTGTCGCGGGCGTGCGTCGCGGTCGTCCGCGGCGGGGGCTGTCTGCGGCCGTCATCCCGGCCGCGGTCCTCTCGCCTCTCGTCGCCGGACCGGAGGGACGGCCGGCTCGCCGACCCCGTTCGGCTCGGTGCCCTCCCAGTTCGTCGCGTCGGTCATCGGTTCCGCTACGAACGTCCCCCTCATAATCGTTCCCTCCCCGTTTTCGGATTCGATAGCGGCGGTTCCTCGCCGCGTCGCGGCCGCGGCCGACCGGTCGGCGCCGGCGGCGACGGTCCCGACACGATTTAGGCGGCCCGCTCACAACGCTCCGGTAATGAGCACGCAGGCCGCGACGGCGGACCGGACAGTCGTGATCGGGCTGGAGGTCCACGTCCAGCTCGAGACCGACACGAAGATCTTCTGCGGCTGCTCGACGGAGCCCGCCGAGGACGAGGCGCCGAACACGCGCACCTGCCCGACCTGTCTCGGGCTGCCGGGCGCGCTCCCCGTCCTCAACGAGGCCGCCGTCGAGGCCGCCGTGAAGGTCGGGAAGGCGATCGACGCCGACATCCCCGAGACGACCACGTTCCACCGGAAGAACTACTACTACCCCGACCTCCCGAAGAACTTCCAGCTCACGCAGTACGACGCGCCGATCTGCGCCGAGGGCGAACTGGAGGTCCGCGTCGACGGCGACCCGCGGACCATCGGGATCACCCGCGCGCACCTCGAAGAGGACCCCGGCAGCCTCCAGCACGCCGGCGGCTCCATCGAGTCGGCGAGCCACACCCTCGTCAACTACAACCGCGCGGGCACCCCCTTGATGGAGATCGTCACGGAGCCGGACTTCCGCTCGCCGGCCGAGACGCGGGCGTTCCTCGCCAAGCTGGAGGAGGTGCTGGAGTACCTCGGCGTGTTCGACCCCGGCCGCGACGGGAGCCTGCGCGTCGACGCCAACGTCTCCTTAGTCCCCGCCGACCACGTCGCCGAGGACGGGACGATCGACGGGGACGCGCTCGACGAGGTGAACCGCGCCGAGGTGAAGAACATCTCCAGCCACAAGGGCGCGGAGCAGGCGCTCGCCTACGAGGTCACCCGCCAGGAGAACGTCCTCCGCCGCGGCCGCGAGATCGAACAGGAGACCCGCCACTGGGATGAGGACCGCGGCGTCACCGTCGGGATGCGCTCGAAGGAGGCCGAGAAGGACTACCGCTACTTCCGCGAGGGCGACCTCCCCGCGCTGGAGGTGGCGGGCTGGAAAGAGCAGATCGCGATCCCGGAGCTGCCCGACGCCCGCCGCGAGCGCTTCCGGGACGAGTACGGGCTCGACCGCGAGGCGGCCTCGAAGCTCACCTCCACGAAGGCGGTCGCGGACTTCTTTGAGGACGTGGCCAGCGAGTTCGACCCCGACCTCGCGGCGACGTGGGTCGCCGACAACCTACTCGGCGAGCTCAACTACCGCGAGATGCAGATCACGGACGTCGAGGACCGTCTCGACGAGTTCACGCGCCTGATCGAGCTCGTTGCCGCCGACGAATTGACCGTGAAGAACGCCGAGGAGACCGTCCTCCGCGAGATGCTCGACGAGGGCGACGACCCCGAGACGATCATCGAGCGCGAGGACCTCGGCAAGGCCGAGAGCGGCGAGGTCGAGGCCGCGGTCGCGGCCGCCATCGACGAGAACCCCGACGCGGTCGCCGACTACCACGACGGCGACGAGGGCGCGATCAACTTCCTCGTCGGCCAGGTGATGCAGGCGACCGGCGGCAGCGCCGACCCCGGCCAGGTGAACGGCCTGCTCCGCGAGGAGCTCGACGGCTGAGCCGCGGTCGAAGCGACCGACAACGCGCCATGGCGATCGTCGAAACCGTCCTGGTCGGCCACGTCAGCGGATTCTGTCTCCTTCTCGCGTGGGCGATCCGCCGCGGCGACGCGGCCGACCTGATAGCCGGCTACGACGGCGACCTGCCGCCCGAGCGCGAGGCCGAACTCGCGCGCGACGCGGCGCGCGTGCTGGTCGTCGCCGCGGCCGCGACGGGCCTCCTCGTCGTCGACGCGTGGACCGGTGCTATCCCGCGGCCCGGCGCGCTGGTGGCGGTCGCCGTCGGCGCCGCGGTCGCGTGGTTCCTCTATACGTGGAACGTCCGCGAGCCGGCCGGCGACTGAGCCGATCCGCCGAAACCGTGCGATTGACGCCGCCGCGCCCGCTACCGCGCACATGGATGTGACCGTCGAGGTCGTCGGCGAGGGGACCGACGAGTACAGCCTCGCCGCCGACGCGACGTACGACGACCTGATCCGCGCGGCGGGCTACCACCCGCAGGAGGCGTCCGCGCTGGTCGACGGCTCGCCGGTCCCGGGCGACCGCGTCGTCGACGCCGCGGAGGTGCGGGTCCTGCGGCTTATCAAGGGCGGAACGGGCGCGAGAGGCCCGCCGTGACCGCCGAGGGATCTCGCCCCGATCTGCCCGCGGACGTGACCGTCGAGCGGGCGACGCCCGGCGACCGCCTCGACGTCCTCCGGGTCCTCGACGCCGCGATGCTCTCGACCGACGCGGCGACCGTCGACAGTCGGATCGACGCGGGCGACGCGCTCGTCGCTCGCTCCGCGCGGACCGGCGGCGTCGTCGGCGCGCTGGTCGCCGTGCGACCCGACCCGGACCGACTCCACGTCGACGCCGTCGCGGTCAGGCGGGCGCGCCGAGGGGAAGGGATCGGCGCCGCGCTCGTCGCGGCCGCGCTCGACCGGGGGGCGTCGGACCCCGCTGTCGCGGCCGTCACCGCGACGTTCGACGCCGAGCTGCGGGGGTTCTACGAGGGCCTCGGGTTCGCGGTCCGCCCGGCGGGAGGGGCGGACGACGGCGCCGACGGACGCTCGGAGCGCCTCGAAGGGCGGTTCTCCGCCAACGGTCGCGAGAGGTACTGACCCCCGCGCAAGCGGCGCGTCCGACTCGCGGCTGACTGAGATTTTTCAGTATGGTACGCGTACCCACGCTTCCCACGCATGATGCCCTCAGCGTCCGGATCCCTCGATCCCGGTGGTATCGACGTCGAGGCGGTGGACTCGATCGACGGCCCCCCACCCCGACCGGCCGCGTCCGCGGACGACCGCTCGACCGACGACGAGCGGCCCGTTCCGGACCGACCCGGCCGCGACGGCGCCCGCGCGGCCGAGCGCGACCCGCCGGCGGACCGCGTCGAGCGGCTCGCGGACGAGGTGGCGGCGCTCGAAGCGGAGGTAGCGGCGCTCGAAGCGGAAATCGCGTCGAAGGAGCGGCAGCGCCAGCAGGTGATCGACACCTACGAGTCGATCGTCGCGGCGCAGCGGACGCCCACCGAATCGACCGGGAGCGACGGGCGGCGACCGCTCGCCGCGCTCGCGTCTCGCCTCGGGCGGGTCGCGACGTGGCTGCGAGGACGCGAGTAGTCCGTCCTCATCCGCACGCCGCAGAAGCGCTCCGCGCCGTCTCGCCGGCGCGCACGCATTCGACGTTCATTTCCCGGTCGCCCCCGTCCTTACGGGTATGAGCGCGAATTCGCCCGCGGGTTCGGCGGCCCCCTCCCGGGCCGCGGTGACCGACGCATGAGCGGGAAAGACGACTACTACAACCGGTCCAAACAGCAGGGGTACCGCGCCCGGTCCGCCTACAAGCTGAAACAGCTCGACGAGGAGGCCGACCTGCTCGGCCGCGGCGACACCGTGGTCGACCTCGGCGCCGCGCCCGGCGGCTGGCTCCAGGTCGCCGCCGAGGCGGTCGGCGAGGGCGGCACCGTCGTCGGCGTCGACCTCCAGCGCATCGACGAGTTCGACGACCACGACGTGGAGACGATCCGCGGCGACATGACCGAAGAGCGCACCCGCCACTACCTGCGCGAGGCGGTCGGCGAGGGCGGCGCCGACGCGGTCCTCTCCGACATGGCGCCGAACATGACCGGCGAGTACTCCCTCGATCACGCCCGGTCGGTCCACCTCGCGCGGCAGGCGCTCGACACCGCGGACGAGCTGCTCGCGCCCGGCGGCGACTTCGTCGTGAAGGTGTTCCAGGGCCAGGACCTCGACGCCTTCCGCGACGACGTGAGCGAGTCGTTCCAGTACGTGCGGACCGTCTCGCCGCCCGCCTCGCGGGACTCGTCCTCGGAGGTGTACCTCGTCGCGAAGGGGTACACGACCTCCCCAGTCGCCGAGGGCGACCGCGTCGAGGTGACGGTCGAAGAGGAGGGCGACGAGGGCGACGGGATCGCCTACGTCGAGGGATACACGCTGTTCGTCGACGGCGACGTCGGCGAGACGCTCACGGTCGAGGTCACCGACGTGAAGCCCCGGTTCGGGTTCGCCGAGCGCGTCGACGGCGACTGAGCCGGTCGCCCCGGTGGGTCACCCCGCCGGTGAACGGTCGTCGTCCGCGACCGGGGAGATCGGTCAGCTTGCGCCGGCGCGCCTGACCCACTCGCGGAGCGTGAACCGGTCGTACGCCGTCTCCGCGGCGACCTCCCACTCGTCGTCGTCCCACTCGGGGTAGTACGTGTCGCCCTCGTAGGCGCCGTCGACGTGGCTGAGGGCCATCACGTCGAGGTGCGGCTGGAACAGGTCGTAGATTCTGCCGCCGCCGAGGACGTACGCCGTGCCGAAGCCGGCCTCGGCGACGGCGTCGCGGGCCAGTTCGATCGCCGCCTCGTCGCCGTTCGCGACGCTCGCGGTCGGCACGTCCACCGCATCGACGCTCCGGCTCACGACGATCTGGCGGCTGCCGGGGAGGTCGTCGCGCATCGAGTCGAAGGTGCGCCGGCCCAGGATCACCGGCGAGCCCGCGACGCGCTCGCGGTACTGCCTGACGTCCGCCTCGATGTGGGACCACGGCACCTCGCCGTCCCTCCCGATTACCCGGTTCTCCGCGAGCGCGGCGACGCTGACGAGTTTCACGGACGTTATAGGAGACGGAGGGGCAAAAGCGGCGCGTCGAGCGCGGTCGTCGGGGTCGAGCGCGGCGGTCGGACCGAACTCAGCCGTCGAGGCCGAGCAGGTCGAACGGGTAGCCGTTGTCCAGTTCGTCGGCGCGCTCGTAGACGACGCGCGCGGCCGCCACGTCCTGGATCGCGAGCCCCGTCGAGTCGAAGACGCTGACGCCGCGCACGCCGTCGGCGTCGGCCGGCGTGCCGGGCGTGCCGGGGCGGCCCGCGCGGCGGCCGACGACGATCTCGCCGATCTCGCCGTAGATGTCGTCGTCGGTGAGCGTCCCCGCGGCGTACGGGACGTTGATCTCGCCGGAGTGGGTGCACTGCTCGTGGTCGTCGATGACGACGGTGGCGTCTGAGAGGAGGTCGTCCGCCAGCTCGTGTTTGCCCTCGGCGTCCGCGCCCATGGCGTTGACGTGGGTGTGATCGCCCACGTCGTCCGGGCCGACGATAGGGTCCTCGACGGGCGTGACCGTCGAGAGCACGTCGCAGTGGCCGGCCTCGGCGATCGAGCCGGCGCGCACGTCGAACCGGTCCTCGAAGGCGTCGACGAAGTCGGCGACGCGCGCCTCGTCGAGGTCGCTCATGACGACCTCCTCGATGTCCCGGACCGCCGCGACCGCTTCGAGCTGGGTGTACGACTGGACGCCGGCGCCGACGATCCCCATGCTCGTCGCGTCCGGGACCGCGAGGTGATCGGTCGCGACCGCGGCGGCCGCGCCGGTCCGCTTCATCGTCAGCGTCGTCCCGTCGAGGACCGCGAGCGGGAACGCCGTCTCCGGGTCGGAGTAGATCATCGTCCCCATCACGGTCGGGAGGTCGTGGTGGTCGGGGTTGTCGGTGTGGACGTTCACCCACTTGATCCCGGCGGCGTCCCAGCCGTCGCCCTCCTCGGTCTCCTCGGCCACGTCCTCCTCGCGCACGTCGAGGTAGGCCGGCATCGAGCGGAAGTCGCCGTTGTACTCGGGGAGGTCGATGTACGACTTCGCCGGCATCTTCGCGTCGCCCCGCTCGTAGGCCGTGAACGCGCCGCGGACCGCGTCGATCACGCGGTCCATCTCGGCGTTCTCGTCCACGTCGTCCGCGTTCAAGAGCAGCGTCTGCATGTCGCAGAATTTGCCGGCCGCTACTTAGTCCCTTCCGAACCGCCCTCTCGGGCGTCCGCCCGGGCGCCGCCGTCGTCCGAGCGCCCGCCGCGCTCCGCGACCACGACCGCCCGCAGGTCGTTGACGTTCGTCCCGGTCGGTCCGGTGCGGAGCAGCGCCCCCGCGTCGTCGAGCACCGGGTACGCGTCGTGCGCGTCGAGCGCGTCCGCGGCCGCCTCGCGGGTCAGCGGGCTCTCCGGACCGTCGCTGACGAGGCGGTCGTCGACCAGCGCCCCCGCCGCGTCCGTGGCGCCGTCGATCCCGTCGGTGTCGAGGCTCGCGACGACGATCCCCTCGCCGTCGGGGCCCGCCGCGTCGAGTTCGAGCGCCGCGGACAGCGCGAACTCCCCGTTCGGCCCGCCCGTTCCGGGGTCGTCGCCGAGCGTCACCGTCACCTCGCCGGCCGAGAGGAGGACCGCCGGCGGCTCGATCGGCTCCCCGACCGCCCGGCACTCCTCGGCGACCGCCGCGTGCGCCTTCGCCGCCTCCCGCGCCTCGCCGCGCATCCGCGCCGAGAGCACGAGTGGCTCGTACCCCCGCTCGGCAGCGACCTCGCGGGCGGCGGTCAGGGCCGTGCGCGCGTTCGCGACGATCCGGACGTCGACGCCGCCGCCGTCGAACGGTGACTCGCCCGGTCCGGGCGTCTCCGCGACCTCGCCCGCGGCGCCGCCTTCGAGGCGGTCCGCGACGGCGGCGGGCGCGTCGATCCCGTATCGGTCGAGGACGGCGACTGCGTCCCCGAAGGTCGTCGGGTCCGGCGAGAGGGGCCCGCTCGCGATCACGGCGGGGTCGTCGCCGGTCACGTCGCTGACCGCCAGCGCGAGCGCGTCGGCGGGGGCGGCCGCCCGCGCCAGCCGCCCGCCCTTCACCGCCGAGAGGTGCTTGCGGACCGCGTTGATCTCCGAGATGGTCGCGCCGCTCGCCAGCAGCGCGTCGGTCGTCTCGCTGAGGTCGCCGAGCGCGACCCCCTCGGCCGGCGCGGCCAACAGCGCGCTGCCGCCGCCGGTGAGGAGTCCGATCACGAGGTCGGACTCGCCGGCGTCGGCCGCGACCGCGCGCACCCGCCGGGCGCTCTCGACGCCCGCCTCGCTCGGCGTCGGGTGGTCGCCGGGGAGGACCGCGACCCGCTCGGTCTCGACCGGGTCGTCGGTGACGACCGCGCCGCCGTCGATCCGGTCGCCGAGCAGCCGCTCGACCGCGGCCGCGAAGTGGCCCGCCGCGTTGCCCGCGCCGACGACCACGACGCGGTCGTACGCCGCGAGGTCGCGGGCGGTCGCCGTCCCGTCGGCGGCCGCGACGGTCAGCACGTCGCCGTCGAGCGCGAGCGCGTCGGCGACGACCGCGCCGGGGTGCGCCGCCTCGATCCCCGTGACGACGCAGTCGAGCGCGAGCTCGCGGGGCGGGTCGCTCGCGTGTCGCTCGCGGTCGGCGACGGTCACGGACGGGTCGGCGTCTGGCGGACCGGACATCGGCTCTCGGTCGGTATGCGGCCCGTCGCGACAAGAGGGTTCGGTCGACGCGACCGCCGAGCGGTCCGGCTCAGAGGATGTAGCCGGCGGTCGAGAGGACGTAGTACGCCGCGAGCAGCGCCGCGATGACGTACTGGCCGAGGGCGACGTCGCGGCCCTCGCCGATCGCGAGCTTGATGAGCGGGTACGCGACGATGCCGGCCGCCAGCCCGTCGGCGATGGAGTAGGCGAACGGCATCACGGTGACCGTGAGGCCCGCGGAGACGGCCCACGCGGGCTCGCTCCAGTCGACCTCGACGAGCCCCTGGAGCATCATCACGCCGACGACGATCAGCGCGATGAAGGAGGCGTACGCCGGGATCGCGGCGACGACGGGGATCACGGCGAGCGACGCGAGGAAGAGCGCGGCGACGACGAGGGCGGTCAGCCCGGTGCGGCCGCCCTCCTCGACGCCCGTCGACGACTCGATGTACGTCGTCACGGTGGAGGTCCCGAGCACCGCGCCGAACGTGGTCCCGACGGCGTCGGCCATCAGCGGTTTGTCCATGTCGGGGAGGTCGCCGTCGTCGTCGAGGAAGTCACCGAACTGCGAGACGCCGATCAGCGTCCCGGCGGTGTCGAAGAAGTCGACGAAGAAGAACGTGAACACGACCAGGACGAACGTGAGCGGGTCGATCCCGGAGAGCCCGCTGAGGAACGCTCCCGCCAGCGGCGTGATGTCGTACTGCGCCGAGGGGAGCGTCTCGGGGGTCACGGCGCCGCGCGCGAAGAACCCGCCGAGGGTGAGCGCCCACCCCGCGATTGCGGTGGTGAGGACGCCGACGATGATGGCGCCGGTGACGTTCCGGGCCCACAGCACGAACGTGAAGACGAGCCCGAGCACGCCGAGGATCGCCCACGGGTTGGCGAAGACGTTCCCGAGCGCGACCAGCGTCGCCTCGTCGTTGACGACGACCTGGAGCTCCTGGAGGCCGATGAACAGCAGGAACAGCCCGATACCGGCCCCGACCGAGCGCTTCACCGGCTCGGGGAACAGCCGGATGACGTACTCGCGCGCGCCGACCGCGGTGAGCGCCATGAACACGACGCCCTCCACGAAGACGGCCGCCAGCGCCGTCTGCCACGGGATTCCGAGCCCGAGCACGACCGTGTACGCGAAGAAGGCGTTGAGCCCGAGCCCGGGCGCGAGCCCGAACGGCCGGTTCGCGTACAGCGCCATCACGGCCGTCCCGATGGCCGCCGAGAGGATCGTCGCGATGGCGATCATCTGGAACACCTCCCCCTGCCCGTACCCCTCGATCTGGATCGCCTCAGAGAGGATCGCGGGGTTCACGACGATGATGTACGACATCGCGAGGAACGTCGTGAGCCCGGCGACCAGTTCGGTGCGGACGTCCGACCCGTGCGACTCCACGTCGAACCGCGCAGCCAGCGTGTCTGAAAGCCCCATTGAACGCGTGGAGGTTCCCGCGGATCGAGTGATAAGCCTTGCTGAACGACGCGAACTATGATCCGCGTATGTGGATCAAAAACTCTCCTAAACGGATTTTTCTCCGAAGAGTATGCGTGAACGTGGCTATTCGAACGTCGTGAGCGCCCCGACCGGGGCGTCGGTGATCGCTCGCGCGCGGTCCATCCCCTCGTCGCCGACGGCGATGAGCGCGAACACGCCGGTGACGTCGGCGTCGCCCTGGAGCGCGATGTCCAAGAGGAGCTCCTGGGTCTCGCCAGAGCGGATCAGGTCGTCGACGACCAGCACCGTGTCGCCGGCGTCGATGGCGCTCGCGGGGAGGTAGTAGGTGAGCTCGATGCCGGAGGCGAGCCGCTGGCGCGACTCGATGAACTCCTCGACCGCCGTCTCCTTCGACTTCTTCGCGTACGCCAGGCGCGCGTCGAAGAACGAGGCCATCGCCGCGCCGAGCGTGATGCCGTCGGTCGCGGCCGTCAGCACCACGTCGGGCGACTCGAACTCGAACGTCTCCGCCGCGACCGGCGCCACGAGGTCGAGGAACGACTGGTCGAAGACGACCCCGGAGTTGTCGACGTACCCCTCGTCGTCGAACTCGACGCGCGCGACCAGCTCGTCGGCGAGCGCCTCGCGGCCGACCGACTCGACGACCTCGCTCGCGCGGTCGGTGCCGGGCAGCACGTGCCCGTTCACGTAGCGGTTCAGGTCGCCCGCGGGCAGCCCCGTCACGTCCGACAGCTCCTCGTACGTTCGCGTCTCCTTCAGCATCCGCAACACGGCGACCGCCTGTAGCTGGAGGGCCGCCTTCTCTGCGCGGTTCATACGGATGATCGCGATCGCACAAGTATGAATACGTCGAAGTCAGACGCCTATCGAATACCCACGTGTGTGGGTCTCACGCCTCGGGCGCGTCGAAGAAGACCGCCGGCTCGTCGATCGCGACCTCGACGTGGTCGCGGTCGTCGAGGGGGCGCAGCCGCACGGTGAGCGCGTCCGCCGCCTCGGCGGCCGCGCGCAGCGCGGCGAGGTCGTCGCTCCCGAGGTAGGTGGGCACGCACAGCGCCACCTGCGCGGACTCGTCGGTGGCGACCACCAGCCGGTACGCGACCCCCTCGGCGGCGCCCGCGTACACGTCGACGCCGTCGATCGCGGCGTCCTCGACCGCGGCGAGCGCGTCGTCGAACTCGGAGCCGGGCAACAGCACGTCGATCCGGGCGGCGTCCGCGACGGGGTTCACCTGCCCGGGGTGGCCCGCGATCGCGGTCCAGCCGCGCTCGCCGTACGCCGCCGCCGTCGACTCCGCGTCCGCCTCGACCGCGTCCCACTGCGGTCCGGGATCGGGTCCGTCCATACCGCCCGCCTACCGCCGGGGGCCCTACATACCCGTCGGTTTCCGCTCGCGCCCGGCCCGGCGAGTTCGGCGGCGCTCACCCCGCCGACTCGGCCCCGCTACTGTCAGCCTGACGCGGGCAGTCGGTCCCGAAAGGGGCCGCGTCTGCCGGTAGGTTCATAACGCTCTATCGTATGGGATCGGCTATGCCTACTGACAACGACAACCACGTCGACAGGCGGACGGTGCTCAAGTACGCTGGAACGTCCGGTGCGGTCGGTCTCGCGGGCTGCGCCGGCGGTGGCGACGGCGGCGACGGCGGCGACGGCGGCGACGGTTCAGACGGCGGTGACGGCATGGACGGCGGCGACGGTTCCGACGGGTCGGACGGCTCCGACGGCGGCGACGACACGTTCGAACTCGGCGTCACCATGGGCCAGATGGACTCCGGGCTCGACCCGCAGGACCACGCCGAGACGAACACCGAGATTATCGTCGGCCAGCTGTACGAGGGGCTCCTCGACCGCGACAAGCAGGGCGGTATCATCGCCGGCCTCGCGGACGAGTGGGAGCGCACCGAGGACGGCGACGTCCGCTTCATGCTGCGCGACGGCCTCACGTTCCACAACGGCGACGAGGTCACGCCGCAGGACGTCCGGTACAGCATCCGGCGGATCGTGTTCGAGGACGTCGGCATCGCCAGCCCGCAGTCGAACGACCTCGGGCCGGTCACCGAGGTCGCGACCGGCGACGGCCAGGTGACCGTCTCCTTCGACGGCTACAACCCGATCGCCTTCCAGCTGTTCGCGACGAACGGCCCGGTCGTCCAGCAGTCGTGGATCGAGGAGAACGGCAGCGACTACATCAACCGGAACGCCAACGGGACGGGGCCGTTCCGCCTCGCGAACTACGAGTCGGGCAACCAGGTCGTCTACGAGCCGAACGAGGAGTACTGGGACGGCGCGCCCGCGGTCGACGAGCTCACCATGACCGCCTCCAGCGAGTCGAGCACGCGGGTCAACCAGCTGCTCGCCGAGGAGACGGACATCGTGACCAACGTGCCGCCGAACGAGGTCTCCCGGGTGAACGGCTCGGACGTGGCGACGATCAACTCCGTGCCCAGCGCGCGGATCATCTTCCTCCAGATGCGGTACGACGTGGAGCCGTTCTCCAGCCAGCAGTTCCGGCAGGCGATGAACTACGCCGTCGACGTCGAGAGCATCATCGAGAACGTGCTCAACGGCTTCGGGAACATCACCGGCCAGCCGACGCTGGAGGGCCACGTCGGCTACAATCCCGACATCGACCCGTACCCGTACGACCCCGACGAGGCGGAGCGGCTCGTCGAGGAGTCCGGCCACGCGGGCGTCGAGATCACGCTCCAGACCCCGATCGGTCGCTACCTCCGCGACGTTGAGATCGCGCAGGCCGCGGCGAACCAGATCGACTCGCTGTCGAACGTCTCCTGTGAGCTGCAACAGCGCGAGTTCTCCTCGCTCGTCCAGGACATCACGACGGGCAACATCGAGGACAAGCCGCACTTCAACCTCCTCGGCTGGGGGAACGGCGAGTTCGACGGCAGTCAGACCATGACGCCGCTGATGGCCTCGAACGGCGCGCTGACGATCCTGAAGAACGACGACCTCGACGCGCTGCTCAACGAGGCCGAGACGACGCAGGACTCCGAGGAGCGCGTCGAGATCCTCCAGCAGGCGAACCAGCTCGCCCACGACCTCGCGCCGTGGGTGTTCATGCACCAGCAGTTCAGCGTCTACGGCGTCTCGAACGAGATCTCGTGGGAGCCGCGGGCCGACGAGTTCATCGACCCGGACACCGCCACCCGGCAGTAACGCGCCCGTCATCTCCCAATATCGTTATTAATGTCATTCGGAAGATTCGTACTCAGAAGAAGCCTCCAGGGGATCGGGGTCGTCTGGGGCGTCGTCACCGTCGTGTTCGCGCTCCGGTTCGTCACCCCCGGCAGCCCGATCAACGCGGTGGCACCGCTCGACGCGTCACAGGAGACGCGACAGGCGATCGCGGCCGAGCTCGGCCTCGACCAGCCGCTGTACATCCAGTACGGGCGGTACGTCTTCGAACTGCTTCAGGGCGACATGGGCCGGTCGTACATCCGCGGTCAGGAGGTCACGACGCTCGTCTTCGAGCGCCTGCCCGCGACGATCGAGCTCGCCGTCGCCGCCAGCATCGTCGCCATCGTCCTCGCGATCCCGCTCGGCGTGATCAGCGCGACCCGCCGCAACGAGCCGGTCGACTACGGCGCGACCCTGCTGTCGCTCGGCGGCATCTCGACGCCGAACTTCTGGCTCGGGATCATGCTCATCCTGATCTTCGCCGTGGAGTTCAACGTCTTCAACACCAGCGGCCGCGGCGCCGACGTCGGCGACGTGGCGCTGTCGGCAATCACCGCCGAGCCGTTCGTCGGCACGCTGTTGACCTGGCTCGCGTACATCACGTTGCCGGCGATCGCCTTGGGGACCTACTTCATGGCGCTCATCACCCGACTGACGCGGTCGGGCATGCTCGACGAGCTCAGCAAGGGCTACGTCCAGGCCGCGCGGGCCAAGGGGCTCCCGCGGACCCTGATCCGGTACAAGCACGCGCTCCGGAACACGCTGATCCCCGTGATCACCGTCCTCGGGCTCCAGCTCGGGACGCTGATCGGCGGCGCCGTGATCACGGAGGCGGTGTTCTCGTGGCCGGGGCTCGGCACGCTGGTCATCGAGAGCATCAACCAGCGCGACTGGCCCGCGCTCCAGGGCAGCCTGATCGTCATCGGGACGAGCTTCGTCCTCGTCAACATCCTCGTCGACGTGGTGTACGCCTACCTCGACCCGGAGGTGGTGACCGACTAACATGGTCTCTTCACGTGTCATACGCAATCTCAAGAAGGAGTTCAGAGGTAGCGGGCTCGCGAAGCTCGGGCTGGCGCTCGTGGTGGTCATCGTGTTGACCGCCGCGTTCGCCCCGTTCGTCGCGCCCCACAACCCGACCGAGCAACAGCTCAACGAGAGCGAGCTACCGCCGCTCGGCTTCTCGCAGACGGCCGAGCGGACCTCCTCGCAGATGGTCGACGGCGAGATCCAGACCGTCACCGAGGAGGTGGAGATCACGGCCGACCCGGACCACGTGTTCGGGACCGACGGACTCGGCCGCGACATGTTCTCGCGGGTGGTGTACGGCGCCCGCACGTCGCTCGTCGTCGGCGTCCTCGGCACCCTGCTGGCGGCGTCGATCGGCGTGCCGGTCGGGCTGCTCGCCGGCTACCACCGCGGGCGCGTCGACGACGCGCTGATGCGGATCGCGGACGTGAGCCTCGCGTTCCCCTCGCTCGTGCTGGCGGTCGCGCTCATCGGGCTGTGGGGGCGCGCGGCGGTGAACGTCCCCGACCCGTTCGTCGCCGCCGGGCTCGCGCCGGAGATGCCCGAGAGCTTCGTGTTGCCGATAACGGTGGTGATCGTCGTCGGCCTCGTCAACTGGGTGTGGTTCGCCCGCGTCGCCCGCGGGGAGGCGCTCTCCTTGCGCGGGCAGGAGTACGTGAAGGCGTCTCGCGCCCTCGGGGCCGACGACAACACGATCATCGTCCGCCACATCCTCCCGAACGCGATCACGCCGATCATCGTCCTCGGGACGGTACAGGTGGCGGCGATCATCCTCCTAGAGAGCTCGCTGTCGTTCCTCGGCTTCTCGGGGACGACGCTGTCGTGGGGCTTCGACATCGCGCAGGGGCGCGACTACGTCTCCTCCGGGCAGTGGTGGATCGCCTCCATCCCCGGGCTCGCGATCATGCTGTCGGTTATCGGGATCAACCTGCTCGGCGACTGGCTGCGTGACGCCTTAGACCCCGGTATCGAGGGCGAAGGGGGTGCCGCATGAGCGACGCCGAGCGGCCGACCGACGAGTCCGCCGCGGCGACCGACGGCGGCGCGAGCGACGCCGCGACGGCCGACGCCGTCGGCGCTGCCGGCGCGGCCCCGACCGGGCTGCCCGCGGCCGACGACGTGCTGTCGGTCCGGGACCTCTCGACGCGCTTCTTCACCGAGGAGGGGCAGATCAACGCGGTGGAGTCGGTGTCGTTCGACCTCCGGGAAGACGAGATCCTCGGCGTCGTCGGCGAGTCCGGGTCCGGTAAGTCCGTGACCGCGCTGTCGCTCGTCGACCTCGTCGAGACGCCCGGCCGGATCACGGCCGGCGAGGTGTGGTACCGCGACCCCGACCTCGCGGAGGAGTTCCGCGGGACGGGGGCGGTCCACGTCGACGGCGACCACGTCGACCTCCGGACGGTGCCGCCGAGCGTGCGCCGGTCGCTGCGCGGCCCCTCGTTCAGCGTCATCTTCCAGGACCCGATGAGCAGCTTCAACCCCTCTATCACGGTCGGCGAGCAGATCGCCGAGGCGGTCGAGGTACAGCGCCGGGCGCGGGCGAACCCCCGCTCGACGCGCTCGCGGACGCAGGGGTACGGGCTCGGCAAGTACCTCCTCGACGGGCTCGTCCCCGGCCGCGACTACACCAGCGAGGAGAGCATGGAGCGGGCGGTCGAGCTGCTCGGCCAGGTCGGGATCCCCGACCCCGAGGACCGCGTCGACGAGTACCCCGGCCAGTTCTCCGGCGGGATGCTCCAGCGCGCGATGATCGCGCAGGCGCTCGCCGGCGAGCCGGACGTGCTGATCGCCGACGAGCCGACGACCGCGCTCGACGTGACGATCCAGGCGCAGATCCTGAACCTGCTGAAGGAGATCCAGGCCGACCGCGGGATGAGCATCGTGCTCATCACTCACGACCTCGGCGTGATCGCGGAGATGTGCGACCGCGTCTGCGTGATGTACGCCGGCGAGGTCGTCGAGCGCGGCACGCTCGACTCCGTGTTCGAGGACACCGTCCACCCGTACACGCAGGGGCTGCTCGGCTCGATCCCCGACGTGGACGACCCGCGGCCGCGGCTCGAACCGATCGCGGGCAACGTCCCGAGCCTGGTCGACGCCGAGATGGGCGACCGGTGTTACTTCGCGGACCGGTGCCCGAAGGCGATGGAGGCGTGCCTCGACAAGCCCGCGGAGGCGACCGTCGACGCCGCCGCCGACCACGGCGCCACGTGCGTCCTCGCCGAGCGCGAGTACGACCCGGCGGACGCGCTCCCGGACGATCACTTCGACGAGGTCGGCGACGCGGAGGCCGCGACCGACGGGGGTGAGGGCGAATGAGCGACCCGCTGCTCTCCGTCGACGGGCTGAAGAAGTACTACGCGGACGACTCGTCGATCGTCGACCGCCTGCTCGGGCAGGAGTCGGCGAGCGTGAAGGCGGTCGACGGCGTCTCCTTCGACGTGCGCGAGGGTGAGACGCTGGGGCTCGTCGGCGAGTCCGGCTGCGGCAAGTCGACGACCGGCGAGACGGTGTTGCGCCTGCGGGAGCCGACCGCCGGCGAGATCACCTTCGACGGGACCGACGTTCGGGCGATGACCGACCGCGACCTGAACGAGTTCCGCCGGCGCGCCCAGATCGTGTTCCAGGACCCGTTCTCCAGCCTCGACCCGCGCATGACCACCGGCGACATCGTCACGGAGGGGCTCCGCATCCACGACGTCGCCGACCGGGAACAGCGCCGCGAGACGGCCCGCGACCTGCTCGAACGGGTCGGCCTCTCCGCCGACCAGATGGACCGGTACCCGCACGAGTTCTCGGGCGGGCAGCGCCAGCGCATCGGGATCGCTCGGGCGCTCGCCCTGGACCCCGACTTCGTCGTCCTCGACGAGCCGGTGTCGGCGCTCGACGTGAGCGTCCAGGCGCAGATCCTGAACCTGCTCGAAGACCTCCAGGACGACTTCGGGCTCACGTTCCTGTTCATCGCGCACAACCTCGGCGTGGTGCGCCACGTCTGCGACCGCGTCGCGGTGATGTACCTCGGCGAGATCGTCGAGATCGGGCCGGTGGAGGCGATCTTCGACGACCCCGCGCACCCGTACACGAAGGCGCTGCTGTCGAGCGTCCCGCGCGCGAGCACGGAGGCGCGCGACGAGGAGTTCGAGACGCTCCGCGGCGACGTGCCCTCGCCGCGGAACCCGCCGGCGGGCTGCCGGTTCCACACCCGCTGCCCGGAGGCCCGCGCGGCCTGCCGCGAGTCGGCGCCGCCGAGGTACGACGTGGGTGACGGCCGGACGGCGACCTGCTTCCGGGCCGACGACGGCCACGCGTACTGGGACAGCGAGCCGATCGGCGAGAACGCGGCGGCCGGCGACGAGTCGGACGCGCCCGCCGGCGAGCCGGCGGACGACTGATCCGCGCCCGCTCCCGCCGCGGCTGATTCTTTTCTATACTACGGGCCGAACCGGTTCGTCGGTCGTACCTCCGATCGGGAAGCCGCGACCCGGTTATGGTGCCGCTTCCCCTCGGTCCAGACATGACCCACGCTGGTTCCGACTCCGACGGCGGCTTCGCGCGGCGAACGATCCTCCGGGCGGCGGGGCTCTCGGGCGTCGCCGGGCCGGCTGGCTGTATGAGCCAGACGGTCTCCACCGCCGCGACCGGCGACGGCGCGGAGGCGACGCAGGCGGCCGACGAGGGGCTCGCGCTCCCCGAGACCGGGTCGCCGGAGGTCGTCGATCGACGAGCGCGGCCGCGAGGTGACGCTGCGCTCGGTCCACGCCCGACACGCGGCCCACCCCGGCGGGATGGTCACCGCCATCGTCTACGAGCAGGCGATGGGGACGGACGTGTTCGCGGACCTCATGGAGAAGGCGGGCTACGAGCTCTGAACGCCGAGTAGCGCGGCCCCGAAACCGCGCTTCCGCTTACCGCTCGCGGACGACGACGAACTCCGCGAGGTCGCGGAGGTACTCGATCGCCTCCGTCTCCGGCGGGTCGGCGTCGTCGAGCGCGGCCAGCGCGCGCTCCGACTCCGCCCGGGCGCGCTCGTTGATCTCCTCGGGCGACAGCGACGTGACCTGGAGCACCGACGGGCGGTCCATCTCGGCGTCCTGCCCGGTCGGCTTGCCGAGGTCGTCGGCGTCGGCGGTGGCGTCTAACACGTCGTCGCGCATCTGGAAGGCGACGCCGACGCGCTCGGCGTACTCGCCGAACGAGTCGATCGCGTGCGGCTCGGCGCCGCCCGCGACCGCGCCCAGCTCGGCGGCGGCCCGGAACAGCGCGCCTGTCTTCCGGCGCGCGAGCTCCATGTACTCCGCTTCGTTCGTCGGGCGCGCCGCCAGCTCCGTCGCCTCGCCCTCGCCGAGTTCGACCATCGCCTCGGCGACGGTGCGCATCGCGCGCGGGTCCGTCGAGAACAGCGCGAACGCCTCGCCGAGCAGGCCGTCGCTTGCGATGATCGCGGGGCCGTAGCCGAACTCGGCCCAGGCGGCGTCGGTGCCGCGGCGGACCTCCGAGCGGTCGATGATGTCGTCGATCACGAGCGAGGCGTTGTGGACGAACTCGATGCCGGCCGCGAAGTCGACCGCCTCCTCGGGGTCGCCGTCGAACGCCTCGCAGGCGAGGACGGTCACCGCGGGCCGGACGCGCTTGCCGCCCGCGAGGACGACGTGTCCGACCTCGTCGGACAGCTCCTCGGGCTCGACGCCGTCGATGACCGACTCGATCCGGTCTTCGACGAGCCCGACCCGACGCTCCAGGTACTCCATCTACCGCCCGGAGGGCCCCGGCGCGCAAAGGCCTAACGGAACGCCGTCCGGGGGCGATTCGGACGACGGCGGCGGCGCGCCCGCCGCGCTACCGGAACCGCACGCCGAGGTCGTCGAGCCCGTCGTTGTTCGCGGCGACGTTGATGAGAAGCGGCGTGAGCCCCTCGATTTCGGGTGCGTTGGCGATCCCGCCGGCGTCGAGCGCGCGCAGCCCCTCGATCCCCTCGGCGACGTCCGCGACCGTCCGCTTGGCGTCCCCGTCGTCGCCGATCACGAGCGTGTCGACGCCCAGCTCGGCGTCGAGGTTCGCCAGCCGCGCGGCCGCGAGGTTGTGGAACGCGCCGACGACGGCGACGCCGTCGGGCGCCGCGTCCGCGACGATCCGCGTCACCGAGCCGGCCCCGGGCTTGTGGTAGTGGAACCCCTCTTCGTCGCGTTTCATCCCCGTGGCGGGCGAGACCAGCACGTCGCCGTCGTCGAGCGATCCCGCGACCGCCTCGACGGTGTCGCCGACGTGGTACGGCGGGACCGCGAGGACGACGATCTGAGCGTCGGCGGCGACCGCGGCGTTGTCGCCGCCGGTCACCGCGGGGCCGAGGCCGCGGCTCTCCAGTTCGGTCGTGTACTCCTCGGCCTTTGCCTCGGCCTTCTCGGCCTCCCGGGAGCCGACCGCGACCCGGTGGGGCGTGTCAGCCGCCAGCCGGAGCGCGAGCCCCTCGCCGATGTCACCGGTGCCGCCCAAGATGGCGATTTTCATACTGTCCGTGGGGCCGCTCGCGTCTTAGGGGTTGCGCGACCGGCCGTCCTCGCCACGACCGAAGGCGACCGGACGGCGGGGGACTTTTGCCCGATCGCGCGGAGGCGACGCCCATGGACGAGCAGGACCGCGTCGCCGCGTTCGTCGCCGAGTACGGGTTAGAGACCGACCTCGCGTACCGCGTCCTCGACTTGGAGAGCGAGGTCGGCGAGGTCGCGAAGGAGGTGGCGACCTCGACCGACTACGGGGAGGACCCGGACGCCGCCGCGATCGCGACCGACGAGGTCGGCGACGCGCTGTTCGCGCTGCTCGCGCTCGCCGACGCGGCCGATATCGACGCCGACGCCGCGCTCGACGAGTCGCTGGCGAAGTACGAGTCGCGGATCGAGTCGTCCGGCGACGCCGGGTCCGGGCAATAGCGGTCCGAAGGCCGACGCCGAATCCGATTGGAAGGAGCGCACGAGGCACCGGTTCAAGTGCGTCGCCCGCCTACGGGGCCCATGCCCGACGCCCCGTCGCTCGCGCTACGATACGTCGCCTGCGACGCCTGCGACACGGTGTTCGCGCGGCCCGACGACCCCGACGAGCCCACCGCCTGCGGTCGGTGCGGCGCCCGTCCGCTCCGCGAGCTCTCGGGAGTTCGGGGGCCGGACGCGTACTTTTCACCGTGAGCCCGACCCGCAGGTGGAGGAGTTACCGATGGGTCACCACCGACGACTCACCGCCGCCGGTTCACCGCAGGTCGTCCATCTCCACCTCTCCGGCCGCGATCGCCCGCAGCTCCTCGTCCGAGAGGCGGTCGATCACGAACTGCGGCATCCCCTCCGGGAGCCCGGCCGGCACCGACCGTCCGCCGTCCGTGCGAGACGCCGCGGAAGGGCCGCCGTCCGTGTGAGACGCCGCGAGAGGCCCGCCGTCGTCCGCGGTCAACCGATTGACGGCCTGCTCGACGGTCTCGACCGCCGCCGACTGTCGCTCGCTCTCTTCGGCCACCTGCCGCATCCGATCGCTGATCCGGTTCGACTGCTCGACCACCCCGTCGACCGTCGCGGCGATCTCCTCGGCCGCGGCGGCCTGCTCGTCGGTCACGTCCGAGACCTCGTCGATCCCGTTCGCCGTCTCCGTCACCGCCTCGGCGATGGCCGTGAGGCTCTCGGCCGCGTCGTCGACGCGCTCGCTCCCCTCGTCGACCCGGACCGTCGTCTCCGAGAGGCTCTCGACGGTCTCGTCGGTGTCGGCGCGGATGCCCTCGACCATCGCCTCGATGTCGCTCGCGTGGCCCTGCGACTCCTCCGCGAGCGACTTGATCTCGTCCGCGACGACGCCGAAGCCGGCGCCGGCGTCCCCGGCGCGCGCAGCCTCGATCGAGGCGTTCAGCGCGAGGAGGTTCGTCTGGTCGGCGATGCCGTTTATGGCGTCGACGAACTCGTCGATCTCCTCGACGCGTTCCTGGAGCGCCTCGACGTCCTCCGCCACCTCGTCGACCGCGGTCCCGATGTCGTCCATGGCCGCCGCGGCGTCGTCGGCCGCGTCCGCCCCCTCCTCGGCGAGCGTCTCCGCCCGGCCGCTGGTCCGCTCGACCTCGTCGGCGGTCGACGCCACCTCCTCGACCGTCGCCGAGAGGTTCGCCACCTCCGAGGAGACCTCGGCGACCCGCTCCGACTGGTCCTCGGCCTCGTCGCCGACCTCAGCGGCGCTGTCGGCGACGTCGCTCGCCGACTCGCGCAGGTCGGCGATCGGCTCCTCGACCTCCGCTTCCACGTCCGCCATCAGCCGCTCGTTCCGCTCGACCGCCGCCGAGAGCTTCTCGCTGTACGAGTGGATGTACGTGTCCGTGACGACCTGCATGTCGAGGTTGACGATCCGGAGGATAGAGAGCAGATCCTCGATCGCGTCGTCGACCTCCTCCTCGACCGCCGCCGCGGTCGCGTCGTCGAGCGCCTCGCCGGCGGCGTCGGGGGCCAATCGGTCGGTGAGCGAGTCCGCGAGTCGGTCCCCGACGATCGGCAGGATGAGGTCGTAGTACACGCCGTACTGGCCGAGGTAGTGTTTCATCGGCATCTCGAGCACGTCGTGGATCTTCCCGATCCGCGCCCGGTCCTCGAAGTACTCCTCGCCGTACTCGCCCCCGGCGAGCGTCACGAGGTACGCCGACTGCGTCCGCTTGAGCTGTTCGATCCCCTTCTCGGACCGACCGATCACGTCGACCGTCTGCTGGTGGCCGGTGAGGTTCTCGTAGAAGTCGTCCGCTATCCGGTCGGCGTTCTCCGCGAACGCGTCCTCGTACCGGCTCAGTCGGCGCTCGTCCTCCGCGTCGAAGCCGACGAACTCCTTCCGCCACGCGATTTCGTCGGCGTCGAGCCCGATCTCGGCGACGAATTCCGACGCGTCGAGCCCCTCGTTCAGCCCGCCCTGGCCGAAGTCGTCCCGGCCGTACTCTCCGGATGTAGCCATGGCGGAGCCTCTCTGCTTGGGTTATATAAACGGTGCCCCGCGCTTCTCACCGGCGATACCCGGGCTCAGCGGCGAGTACCGGGAACTGACGGCCGTGAACGCGGCGTCGGCGGTCGCTCAGTCGTCGCCTGCCGCCTCGCTTCCGTCGCCCGCCTCGCCGGCGGCGGGCTCGACCGCGACGGCCGAGTGCTTGAACTCGGGGATCTTCGCCTCCGGGTCGAGCGCGTCGCCCGTGAGCGCGTTCGCGAGCGGCTCCGCGTAGTGGAACGTGCAGAACGCGACCCCCTCGCGCACCGCCGGCGTGACGTCGGCCGCGACCTCGACGGTCCCGCGCCCGTTCGAGACGGTCACCCGGTCGCCGTCCTCGATGCCCCGCTCGGCGGCGTCGCTCGGGTGGACCTGGAGGGCGTCCTCGCCGCGCATCGCCGTGAGCCGGTCCGAGCGGCGGCTGAGCGCGCCGCTGTTGAAGTGCTGGAGCACGCGGCCGGTCGTGAGCACCAGTTCGCCCGCGTCGAGGTCGTCGGCGGGCAGGACCGGGTCGACGACCGCGAGGGGGGCGGTGCGCTCCCCCGTCGCGAACGCCTCCGCGTGTAACACCTCCGTGCCGCGCCCCTCGTCGGCGTCGAACGGCCACCGCTGGTAGCCGTCGCCGATCCCCGCGTAGCTCATCCCCTCGTATATCGGCGCGACGCGGGTTAGCTCGTCGAAGGCCGCCTCCGGGCCGTCGTAGTCGAACGCCTCGGGACGGTCGGTCAACCGCCGGCCGAGCGCGGTCAGGATCTCGAAGTCGCGCCGGGCGTTCCCCGGGAGGTCGGCGTTGGGTCGCATCCGCAGCACGCGCCGGTCGGTGTTCGTCACCGTGCCGGACTTCTCGGCCCACGCGCTGCCGGGGAGGACCACGTCCGCGTGCGCCGCCGTCCGCGTCTCGAAGAGGTCGATGACGACGCAGAAGTCGAGGTCGTCGAACGCCGACGCGACCGCGGTCGCGTTCGGCTCGGTGACCGCGGGATTCTCGCCGAAGACGACCGCCGCGCGCACCTCGTCGCCGAAGCGGTGCGTCGCCTCGACCTCGGTCAGCCCGGGCTCCGCCGGCGGCTCGACGCCCCACTCCGCCGCGACGCGCTCGCGGGCCTCCGGGTCCGTCACGGGCTCGTAGCCGGGGAGGACGCTCGGGAGCCCGCCCACGTCGCTGGCGCCCTGGACGTTGTTCTGGCCGCGCAGCGGGTTCACGCCGGTGCCGGGCCGCCCGACGTTGCCGGTGAGGAGCGCGAGGTTGAGCAGGGCGTGGACGTTGTCGGTGCCGCAGCGGTGCTGGCTCGTCCCCATCCCCGTCACGATCGCTGCGCGGTCGGCCTCGCCGTACGCCCGGGCGGCCTCGCGGATCGCCTCGGGCTCGACGCCGGCCGCCGCGGCGTTGGCCGCCACGTCGACGCCGGCGAGGTGCTCGCGCAGGCGGTCGAAGCCGGTCGTGCGCTCCGCGAGGAACGCCTCGTCGACGAGGTCCTCCTCGACCAGCACCGCGGCGACCGCGTTCGCCACCTCGATGTCGGTGCCGGGCCGCAGCGGGAGGTGGACGTCCGCGGCCTCGGTCGTGTCGTTCGCGCGCGGGTCGACGTGGACCAGCGTCGCGCCGTCGCGGACCGCCGGGAGGACGTACGACCGGAACGCGACGGGGTGCTGCTCGGCCGGGTTCGCCCCGTTGACGAAGACGCAGTCCGCCTCCCCGAGGTCGTCCAAGGTGTTCGTCATCGCGCCCGCGCCGAACCGCTCGCTCATCGCGGCGACCGTCGAGGCGTGGCAGAGCCGCGCGCAGTTGTCGACGTTGTTCGTCCCGAGCACCCGCGCGAGCTTCTGGAGGACGTAGTTCTCCTCGTTCGTACAGTTCGACGACGCGAAGAACTGGACCGCGTCCGGCCCGTGCTCGTCGACGACGCGGCCGATCCCCTCGACCGCGCGGTCGAGCGCCTCCTCCCACGGCGCCGTGACGAAGGTTCCGCCGTGACGCACCAGCGGCTCCGTCAGGCGGTCGTCGTTGTCGACCACGTCGAACGCGGCCGCCCCCTTCGGGCAGATCTCCCCGCGCTCGTTCACCGGTCCCTCGACGCCGGTCGCGCTGCCGCGCCCGGCGTACTCGACGCTGCAGCCGACCCCGCAGAACGGACAGACGGTCGGGTTCGACTCGAAGCGCCGCTCGGACGTCTCGGTCGGATCGGTCATCGGATATACGCAGGGCCTCCACGACCCTCCCGATGCGGCCGGAACTGCGTGGTGTTTTAAGTAACGATCCCGCGACCGGCGGCGCGACCGCCGACCGGGGCGCGTCACCCCGTCACGGCGTCGCCGCCGACCGGCGCGACCTGGCGCCCGAGCGACAGGGCGCCGGCGGTCACGAGGCAGGCGGCGAACGCGATGGTGCCGAGCTTCCCGCCGAAGCCGACGACGTACGGCGCCGCGCCGACGAACCCGACGCCCGCGGTCCCGCCGGCCAGCAGCATCGCGCCGGGGCCGGGGATCCGCTCCGGCGTGGCCATCCCGGCGAACGACGCGCAGAAGGCGACCGCCGCGACCGCGTCGCCCGCGGCGAACAGCGGCGGGCAGACGACGCCGGCGACGAGCCCGACGACCGCGCTCGCGACGACCGGGCCGTGGCCGAGCCGGACGCTCACGAGGAACGTGACGGGCGCGGCGACCGCGGCCGCGGCGACCAGTCCCGCCGCGACGGCCGGGTCCGGGACGGTCCCGGTGCCCGGCGTCAGCCCGCCGAGCGCCGCCACGGACAGGCAGCCGACGAACGCCGTCGTCCCCAGCTTCCCGCCGAACCCGTTGAACGCGCGCTTGGCGGCGACGAAGGCGACGGCGGCGACGAGCCCGGCCGCGGCCACCGACGCGAGGTCCGCGTCGGCCGCGGGCGTGGCCATCCCGACGAACGAGCCGCAGTACGCCGGCGCCCCGTACGTCTCGGTCAGGAGGTGCGCGCAGAGGCCGACGAGCGCGGACGCCACGACCGCGCCGACGCCCACCCGAACCGAGAGCGCGTACGTGACCGGCGCCGCGACGGCCACCGCGGTCGCGTTGCCGAGGTCGACCCGCGTGACGCCGAAGCCGTCCGTCCGCAGCGCGTCCCGCGTCTCCCTCGCGGCGGTGTACCCGAGGCTCACCGCGGCGACCGCGAAGACGGCCGCCCCGATCGGTAGCTCCGGTCCGCCGACGGTTCCGCCCGCAAGGCCCGCGGCCGCCGCGGCGCACATCCCGGCGCCGGCGCCGGTCAGGGCGACCGCTCCGACCGCGTGGATCGCTCGGTTCACGGCCGCGACTCCGGGGCGCGGACCGATACCGACCGGCCCTCAGTATTGCGGGTGTTCTCGGTGCGACCCATCGGTGCGCCGCGCGCGTCTGGGATCAGGCCTTTGTGCCCGTCGCACTAACCCCGACGCGATGGGAACCGGAGGGAAGCCGGCCGACGGCGGCGCGGGCGCGACGCCCGACGGCGTCCGCGCGGGCGTCGCGATCCACGGGACGGGGAACTGCCCGGTCGTCGCCGCCTCGACCGCCCACGAGGGCCCGATCACGGGCGTCACCTGGACGCACGCGGGCGACACGCACACCGAGGAGTTCCGCGCCCGCGACCCGGACGCGGTCGACGGCGCGGAGGGCGTTCCGGAGCCCGCCTCCGTCGTCGACCTCGGCGACGAGCGCGTGTACCGGTACGAGCGCCCCCGCGACGGGACGTGCGCCTGCCGGGTCATCGAGGAGCTCGACTGCCCGATCGCGGACGCCCGCGCCGAGGACGGCGTCCTCCTCCTGACGCTCCACCTCCCCGACCTCGAACGCCTGCGCGACATCGTCTCGGCGCTCGACGGGACGGCGGAGCGCGTCGAGGTCCGCTACCTCGTCGAGGGCGCGGCGCGCGGCGACGGGTCGCCGGACCGGACGCTCGTCGACCGCGGCCGCCTCACCGACCGCCAGTGCGAGGTGCTGCGGACCGCCTACCGCATGGGCTACTTCGAGCGCCCCCGCGACGCCAACGCGAGCGAGGTCGCCGGCGCGCTCGACATCTCCCCGTCGACGTTCGCCGAGCACCTCGCGACGGCGCAGCGGAAGCTGTTGGAGGAGACGCTCGCCGGGAACTGACGGCTCGCCTCAGGCGGCGTGTTCGGCGATCGCGGACTCCAGCGTCGCGCGGTCCTGCGCGCCGACGAAGCGGTCGACCGCCTCGCCGTCGGCGTACAGGACGAGCGTCGGGATGCTGCGCGCGCCCAGCTGCTGGGCGACCGCCTGGTTCGCGTCGACGTCCACCTTCGCGACCGCGGCGTCGGTCTCGGCGGCGAGCGCCTCGATCGCCGGCTCCATCATCTGACACGGCCCACACCAGTCGGCGTAACAGTCCACCAAGACCACGTCGTGCTCGTCGACCGCGCGCCGGAGCTCGTCCGTCCCGTTCACGTGGATCGGCTCGCTCGGGGTCGCCGCTCCGCGGCCGTCGCCGGCGTCGGGTCCGGCGCTCCCGTCGACCGCCTCGCCGTCGCCGAGGCGCGCCTCGAGCTCCCGCCGCTTCCGTTCGCGGATGCGCTCGCGCTCGGTCTTCGCGTCGTCGCCCGTCGGTTCGTCCGCGTCGGCTGCGTCGCTCATACCACAGTATTGGAGGCTTAGAACAATATACCTTCCGCCGCCGGATCCGCTCGCGCGTCACTCCGTCGGCCCGAGGAGGCCGTCGAGCCCGGCCGCGCCCAGATCCACGTGCTTCGCGACGAGGTCGGCCGCGCGGTCGTACGGCGAGCGGTCGGTCGCCGCGCCGTTTGGACGCGCCAGCCCCGCGTGCGCGAAGACCCGCTCGACGAAGGCGTCGCGCACGGCCGCCGTCTCGAAGAGCCCGTGGAGGTACGTCCCGAGGACGCGCTCGGTCGCGACGCTCCCCGCGCCGAGCGGCTCGGTCGCGACCGCGGTCTCCGCCCCCTCGTCGGCCGCGTCGCCGAGGCGCCGCGTCCGCCCGGCGTGGATCTCGTACCCGGTCGCGCGCCCCGCGGCGCCGGCGATCGGTCCGACGCCCTCGACGGCGCACGTCACGCGCTCGACGCGCTTCTCCGTCGAGAACTCGGTCTCGACGGGGAGGAGCCCGACCCCCGGCACCGCCTCGCGGTCGCCGACGCCCTCGACGGCGGCGCCGACGAGCCGCTCGCCGAGGATCTGGTACCCGCCGCAGACGCCGACCACGGGGCCGTCGAACGCGCGCAGCGCCGCGCCGAAGCCGGCGTCGCGGAGCGCCAGCAGGTCGTCGACCGTGTTCTTCGACCCGGGGAGGACGACCGCGTCGACCCCGTCGAGCGCGGCGTCGAGCGGGAGGTAGGCGACGCGGACTCCCGGCTCGCGCGCCAGCGGCTCCAGGTCGGTGAAGTTGGAGATGCGCGGGAGCCGCGGGACCCCGACCCGGACGGCCGCGTCGTCGGCGACGCCGTCGTCGCTCCCGAGGACGCCCCCGCCGCGGTCGCTCCCGCCCGGTCCGTCCTCCTCCGCGTCCGGCAGCGAGAGGCTGTCCTCGGCCGAGAGCCCGGGGTCGTCGTGCGGGACGACGCCGACCACCGGCACGCCCGTCCGCGCCTCTATCTCCTCGATGCCGGGTTCGAGGAGGCTCGGGTCGCCGCGGAACTTCGTGATCACGGCGCCGCGGACGCGCTCGCGGAGGTCGTCGGGGAGCAGTTCGAGGGTCCCGTAGAGGCTCGCGAACGCCCCGCCGCGCTCGATGTCGACCGCGATCAGGACGTCGGCGTCCGCGAACCGGGCGCACTCGACGTTCGCGAGGTCGCGGTCGCGGAGGTTGATCTCGGCGACGCTGCCCGCGCCCTCCGCGACGATCACGTCGTGGCCGGCCGCGAGGCGCTCGTGGGCCGCGACCGCGGCCGCGCGCGCCGCCTCCCAGCGGTCGTCGTAGTACTCGCTCGCCGGGGCGTTCGCGACCGCCTCGCCGTCGATCACGACCTGGCTCTCGCCGCCGCCGCGGGGCTTGAGCAGCACGGGGTTCATGTCCGTCGTCGCCGGGACCTCGGCCGCCCGCGCCTGGACGTGCTGGGAGACGCCGACCTCGCCCCACTCGCCGTCGGGCGTCAGCGCGACCCGCGCGTTGTTGCTCATGTTCTGGGCCTTGTACGGCGCGACCGAGACGCCGCGCCGCGCGAGCAGCCGACAGAGCCCGGCCGCCAGCGTGCTCTTGCCGACGTGGCTCGCGGTCCCCGCGATCAGGACGGTGCGGGCGTCTCCCTCGGTCGCCGCCGCCGTCTCGCCGCCGGTCACGCGACCCCGCCCCCCATCGTCAGTACTCCGTCCCGCGCCGGGCGCGCTGGCCGTCGTCGAACGGGTGCGCGACCTTGCGGACGTTCGTTATCAGGTCGGCGACGCCGTCGAGGTACGCGGGCTCGGCGTGGCTCCCGGTGAGCACGAGTTCGAGGTCGCCCGGCTTCGACTCGGCGAGGGCGACGACGTCGTCGGGGGCGACGAGCCCGCGGTCGGCCGCGTACAGCAACTCGTCGACGATCAGCATGTGGACGCCGTCCTCGGGGTCGCCGTCGAGCGGGAGCGGCTCGGTCAGGTCCGCGTCGGCCGCGCCCGCGACGAGCGCCTCCGCGCGCTCGAAGGCGGCGGCCGCCTTCGCCTCGTGTTCGTCGTCGGCCGAGCCGTCGAGCAGGCCGTGCCAGCCGTAGTGACCGGCGTTCTCGTAGGTGAACCCCGGAACGGCGGCGATGGCGTTGTACTCGCCGCGGACGCCCTCGACGCTGTCGGCGCCGCCCTTCATCAGCTGGAGCATGTGGACGCGGTAGCCGTGGCCCGCGGCGCGGAATCCCATCCCCATCGCCGCGGTCGTCTTCCCCTTCCCGTCGCCCCACCAGGCCTGAACGAGCCCGAACTCCTCGGGGGCGGCGGGCTCGATCGGTTCGGGCTCGGGGGCCTCGCCCCCGCCCGGCGTGCGGCGCCGGTCGGCGGCCGGGGTCGCGTCGGTCTCGCTGCCCTCGCCGTTCTCGTCGGTCGATGCCTCGTCGGTGGTGTCGTCGTTCGGTGTCATGGGTCGAATACCTCCGCCCGCTCGTCGGTGACGACGCCGTGTTCGGCGTCGGCCGCCGGACCGGGCACGTCGCCGTCCGGGTACCGCGACCGCAGGCTCGCGCGGACCGCGTCCCGGACGCAGGCGCGGGCCGCCCCGCCGACCGCCGTGGCGCTGCCGGAGAACGCCGCGGGCTCGCCCTCGGGGTCGTCGCCGACGACGACCGCGTCGCTCGTCGTCCCCGGGACGCCGGCCGCCGCGAGCAGCGTCGCCGCCTTCGCCTCGGCCGCGACCGCGACGAGGTTCGCCGCGGCCCCGGGCGCCAGCCGCCGCGTCGTCCCGACGACCAGGTTGACCGTTCCGGGGCCGGGCGGGCCCTCCGCGGCCTCCGTCGGCCCCTGCGACTCGGCCGCGCTGGCCGGATCCGCCGGCAGCATCGCGGGGTTCGAGAGGCCGACGGTCGCGTACGCGACGGCGGGTCCGAGCCGCGCCCCCCTGGCGTGGTCCATCGAGACGCCCGTGAACAGCGCCGGGGAGGCGTCGGGGTCGCCGTCTCCGCTACCGCCGTCGCCGACGCTGTCGTCGGCATCGCCGGCGAATCCAGCCCGCGCCAGTCGCTCGTCGCGGTAGGCCGTGAGGTCCGTCCGGTCGAACCCCTCCGAGACGGTGACGTTGTACGCGGCCGCCGCCCGCGACCGCCCGCCGTCCCAGCCGGTCGAGAGCCAGCGCGTCCCCGGTCGGCGGAGCCGGAGGACGCCCTCGCTGACGGTCGCCTCAAACATCGGCGTCCGCACCTCGGCTTCCGCCACCGCTCGAACCGCCGTCATCTCCCGCTTCGTCGCCGACCCCGAGCGCTGTGAGGAGCCGGTCGTTCTCGGCCGGGCGGCGCACCGCGACCCGGACGTGCGCGTCGAGGCCGCGGAAGGACCGCGCGTCGCGGACGGCGACGCCCCGGTCGCGGGCCCGCTCGATCACGCGGTCCACGTCGCGGTCGCCGACGTCGAGGAGGAGGTACGGCGCCTCCGAGGGGGCCACCGCGTAGCGCTCGCCGAGCGCGGCCCGCAGCCGGTCGCGCTCCCGCCTGACGCGCTCGCGGGTCTCGCGGACGAACTCCTCCTGCCGGAGGCAGTACTCGCCGGTCGCGAGCGCCGGCGCGCCCAGGTTCCACGTCCGGCGGGCGCCCCGCAGCGCCGCGCCGAGGTCGCCCGTCGCGACCGCGAAGCCGGCCCGGATTCCGGGGAGCCCGAACAGCTTCGTGAGCGCCCGCGCGACGACGACGCCGTCGGTCCCCGCGAGCGACGCGCGCTCGGTGAACCCGAGGAACGCCTCGTCGACGAGCAGGACGGTCCCGGCCGCCCGACAGCGCTCCGCGAACGCGAGCAACGCGTCGCGGTCGTAGCCGGTCCCGGTGGGGTTGTTCGGGGTACAGACGACCGCGAGCGCGTGACCGCTCGGGTCGGCGTCGAGGACGCGGTCGACGTCGGCGAACGACGGCTCGCCGCCCCGGAGCCGGACCTCGCGGGCGTACTCGCCGAAGCTCGGCGCCGGGACCAGGGCGGTGTCGCCCTCGCCGACCGCGAGCGCGACCGCGGCCCGGATCGCCGCCAGCCCGCCCGGAGTCGGGACCACGTCCCCGGGGTCGCAGCCCACGTAGTCGGCGGCCGCGCGCCGGAACGCCGCCGGCGGCTCGGGCGGGTACGTCCGCGCCCGCTCGAACGCCGCCCGGTAGACGCGCTCGACGCCGTCGGGGACCTCGGGGTTCGCGTTCGCGCTGAAGTCCAGCAGGTCGGGGTCGTCGCTGCTCCCGTGCGGCTCGCGGCCGAGCGCCGCGGCGCGCTCGCGGTTCACGACCGCCCACCTCCCTCGCGCGTCGCCGTCGCGTCGAGCCAGTCGACCCCGCCGGTCGGGAGCGGTTCGGGTCCGTCGCCGCCGAGCAGCCGTTCCGCGAGCCGGCGGTCCCCGGGGCGATTGACGTTGACGGCGAGGCGCGCGTCGCGGGTCGCCCGGACGGCCTCGTCGCCCGCGCCGTCGAGCGCGCCGACGACGTTGATCCCGGCGGGCACGAGGTCGCCGTCGACTCCCCCGCTCGCCTCGCCGTCGTCCGCCTCGTCGTACCGCGTCGCGGCGTCGGCGCTCGCGCCGAGCTCCCGCTTGCGCGCCGCGGGCACGCGGACCGAGAGCGCGTCGGCGTCGGCGGCGGCGTGCGCGCCGAGGACCGCGTCGACCGCCGGACCGTCGAGCAGCGGCAGGTCGACCGCGAGGGTGAGCGCCGGCGCGTCCGGTCCGGCTTCGAGGGCCGCCCGGAGGTCCGCGACGTACCCGTCGCCCGGCGTGTCGACCACCCGGAGGTCGACCGCTTCCGAGTCCGGATCGTCGGCACTCCCGTCCCGCCGCGCGACCAGTCGCTCGCGCGTCCGCGGCGCGTGCGGGGAGACGGCGGCGTACGCCGTCTCGACTCGGCTCGCGGCGAGCGCGTCGAGCGCGCGGTCGACCATCGACCGCCCGGCGACCGCCGCGAGCGGCTTCTCGCCCTCGCCGAGCCGGGTGCCCCGGCCGCCGCACATCACGAGAGCGTCCACGCGATCACCCCCGCGTGAATCCCGACGACCCGGGCGACCTCGGTCGTCGCGCCGAGCACGTCGCCGCTGACCCCGCCGAGGCGCGCGTTCGCCCACGCCAGCCCGACGACGGCGACGGCGCCCGCGGCGGCCAGCGCCGCGCCGGGGACGAACGCGGCGTCGAATCCGACGCCCGCCGCGGCCGCGGCGGGGCCCAGCAGCGCGGCGGGGGCCGCCGCGAGCGCGACCCAGATCAGGCCCCGCGGGCCGGACTCGGCGGTCAGCGCCGAGCCGAGCCCCTCGTGGGGGGCCTCGCCGACGCAGACGAGCGCGGCCGCGGCGCCCCTCGCGCCGACCTCGGCGGCGACGACGAGGGCGACGGCGTCGACGAGCGAGAGCCGGCCGAGGTCCACCGCCACCGTCGCCGCCGTCGCGAGGCCGAAGACGACGAGCGCCACCGCGAGCGCGCCGCCGACGCCGAGCGCCGAGTCCTTCATCACCTCGCGGCGGCGCTCGGCGTCCCCGTGGACGACCGCCGCGTCGCCGAGGTCGGCGACGCCGTCGAGGTGGGTGATCCCGGTGACGAGGTACAGCCACGCGGGGACCGCCGCCGCGACCGTGGGGGACGGGACCGGGACCGGGAGCAGCGTCGCGGCGGCGACCGGGAGCGCGACCAGGGCGCCGAGCGCGTAGGCGACCGCCGGCATCGCCGCCGGCGTCCGCCGGAACGCCTCCCAGGCCGCCTCGTCGCGGCCGACGGGGACCCGCGAGCAGAACCCGAGCGCGCCGCGGAGCGCGGCGACCGTCAGTACCACGCGACCACCCCCGCGAGCGCGAGGAGCCACCCCGCCGCGGCCGCGACCGCGACGCCGCCCGCGGCGCCGACGAGGCGCACGGCGTCCCGGGCGGCGGTCGGGGTCGGCGGCTCGGGTCCCCCTGGGAGCGCGTACGCGCCCGGCTTCTCCAAGCGGACGCCGAGCGCGACCGCGGCCGTCGCCATCGGCCACCCCGAGTTCGGGGAGGCGGGCTCGCGGGCCAGCGGCCGCGCACGTCGCAGGCTCCCGGGCGACCGAGCGGCGACCGCGAGACAGCACGCGGCGACCCGCGCCGGGAGGAACATGACGGCGTCGTCGAGCCGGGCGCTCGCCCGCCCCACCGGCTTCGAGCGGTAGCCGAGCATCGAGTCGAGCGTGTTCACGGCCTTCGCCCAGGCCGCGGCCGCGACGCCGGCGGCGAGCGCGGCCGACGGGGCGGCGGCGCCCCCCGCAGCGGCGGCGAGCGCGACGGCGACGGTCGCGCCCGCGACGAACCAGGCGAGGGGCGCGACGAACCCGTCCGCGAGGTTCTCGGCGGCGCTCTCGACCGCGGCGCTCCGGAGGTCGGCCGGCGAGAGGGCGGCGGGGTCGCGCCCGACGAGCGCCCGGACGGACTCCCGGGCCGCGTCGGGGTCGGCCTCGCTCTCCGCGACCACCTCGCTCGTCACGTCGAGCAGCATGCGCAGGCTCGCGACCGAGAAGCAGACGGCGGCCGCGACGGCGACGGCAAGGACCGGAACGTCGCCGACTCGCGGCCCGCGGGCGGCCGCGAGCCAGACGCCCCCGCCGCAGACCGCGGCCGAAACAAGTGGGAGCGCGACCGCGACCGGGGCGCCGACGAGTCCCGGACAAGCCCACTCGCGGTCGAAGGGCCCGACGAGGCGCCCGAACAGCGCGACCGGATGGACCCGTCGGGGCGGCTCCGCGACCGCGAGGTCCAGCGCGACGGCGACGGCGAGCGGGGCGACCAGCGTGACCGCCGCGGCCGGGAGCGGCCCGGTCCCCGTCACCCTTCCACCTCGTCGGGGAACGCGTCGAACGCGTCGCTCGTCGCGTGGACGCGGCAGTGCGTGCCGAGGGTCCGGTGTCCGACGAGCCCCCTCACCGCCGGTCGCCCCCGTCGGTCGGCGTCGAGCCGTCGGGTTCCGCGTCGCCGCTCCCGTCGCTCGCCCTCCGCTCGGCGAGCAGTCGGTCGGTCACGGCGGCGATCCGATCGCGGACGGCGGCGTCGGTGACCCTCGCCCGGTCGGCGAGCGCGAGCGCCCCGCCCATCCCGACGCCCTCCTTCGCCTCGCCGCGGGCGTACGCCGCCAGCGCGGGGTGGTCGCCCTCGGCGAACCCGGGGTCGGCCGCCGCGAGCGCTAGGTCGAGGTCGCCCGCGAGCGCCGGGAGGTCCGCCGTGGGGTCGTCGGCGACGAGCGACGTGGTCGCCAGCGGGAGCCGGCGGTCGACGCCGGCGTGCCGCGCGAGCGCCGCCGCGGCCGCGAGCTGGGTGCCGCCCGCGAGCGTGACGTCGATCCCCGCGTCCGCGCAGCCGACGAGGAGCCCGGCGACCGCGGCGAGGACCGGGTCGCCGGCCAGCCGGACCGCCTCGATCGGGTCGCCCGCCGCGCCGCCCGGGTCGAGGCCGCTCGCGTCCAGCCCCTCGGCGACGACGCGGCGCTTGCGTTCGATCGGGTTCGCCGGGAGCGACGAGGAGACCGCGGCGCGCTCGCCGAGCGCCGTCAGGACTCCGAGCGCCGTCGTCGTGCCGCCCGGGATCGTCTCCGCGACGAGGAGCTCGGTCGCCCCGTCGCCGCCCGCGTCGTCGCCGCTCCCGGACGCGGCGAGGGCCGGCGCCAGCGACCGCGCGCGCTCGAAGACGGTCGCCGCCCCCGGGACCGGTTCCGGGTCGCGCACGTCGCCGCCCGGCGCCGCGCCGACGCCGCGCGTCGCGGCCGCGGTGGGCGCTCCCAGCCCGGCGTCGACGAACGCGACGGGAAGCGACTCGGGGCCGAGCAGCTCGCGGACGGCGCGGGTGACGACCGCGGGGGTCGGACAGCCGCCCGGGCTCACCGGCACGGGCGAGCCCGGCCCCGGGCGGCCGGACGCGACGATCTCGAGGTCGGCGCTCGGCGTGTGGACGCGCAGGTCTGGGTCGGCGCCCGCGGCGCTGATCCCGTCGATCGCGGCCGTCTCGGTCGTCCCGGCGACGACGACGAGGGTCACGTCCCCCACCGGACACCCCCTCCGTCGAGGCCGCGTCGCCCCGGCGCGGCGTCGATGTGTACCACTGGCGGTTAATCGATACAAGTGAACTTTAATCGATCGACGCGGGGCGCCGGGAGCGGAGCCGAGGCTCCCTGTCACTCCTCCGCACGCGACCCGCGGAGCGAAGCGGTTAAGGGCGGACCGCGGGTAATTCCGCCAACTCGCTGGTGCGGACACAGCGGGCACTCGCCGCCGGGAACGTCGGGTCGGCCGACGCGCGCCCGGGACGAGACGACATGTGGCCCCTCGCGGCTGAATCGCAACCGTCCGCGGACACACAATGGCACGAAGCTTCTACTCGCACATCAAGGAGGCGTGGCGGTCCCCCAAGGAGGGGAAACTGGCCGAGCTGCAGTGGCAGCGCAAACAGGAGTGGCGCGACCAGGGCGCCATCGAGCGCATCGAGCGCCCCACCCGGCTGGACAAGGCCCGCGAACTGGGCTACAAGGCCAAGCAGGGCGTCATCGTCGCCCGCGTGAGCGTCCGGAAGGGCGGCTCGCGCAAGCAGCGCTTCAAGGCGGGCCGCCGCTCGAAGCGCCAGGGCGTCAACCGCGTCTCGCGGCGCAAGTCGATCCAGCGCATCGCCGAGGAGCGCGCCTCGCGGAAGTACCGCAACCTCCGCGTGCTCAACTCCTACTGGGTCGGTGAGGACGGCTCCCAGAAGTGGCACGAGGTCATCCTCGTGGACCCCGCCCACCCCGCGATCGAGAACGACGACGACCTGAACTGGATCTGCTCGGACGACCACAAGGGCCGCGCGTACCGCGGCCTCACCTCTGCCGGCACCAAGGGCCGCGGCCAGCGCAAGCGCGGCAAGGGCACCGAGAAGACGCGCCCGAGCGTCACCTCGAACGACCGACAGGGCAAGTAACGTCCCCGACGACGCCGACGTTTTTCCTCGCGGTCCGCGATTCCGACGAGCCGCGGCGCCGTGCGACCGCGACGCAAGAGCAAAGACACCGCGTCACATACCCACGTACGTGGCGATCGTTACGTGACCGCGAACGCGCCCATTCCGCCCGACCCGTTCGCGACCGAACTCGAGTCGCTCGACGGCGACGCGTTCGCGGCGCTCGTCGCCGAGGCGTACGCGGCGACCGCCGACGCCGTCGACGTCGACCCGCCGCGGGTCACGGTGACCGAGGGCGGCCGACGGACCGAACTGCTCGCGGTCGCGGCCGCCGATGGGATTGTCCCCGACGCCCCGGCGGACGCCGTCGTCGTCGCGAGCGACTCGCTGCTCGACGACCTCGACGCCGGGTTCGACGCCGACGTGGTGGCCCCGGCCGACCTCCGAGAGCGCCTGCTGTACGGCGTCCCGCCGGCGACGGCGAACGACATTTCCGACCGGTTCCTCGGCGTGCCGATCCGGTCCGCGGCCTACGAGAGCGCGGCCGCCCCCGCCGCCGACGCACCGGACTCCGGCACCGGCCCGGCGGACGCCGACGCGGTGACGGACGACGGCGACGAGTCGGGTGCCGCCGCGCCGGGCGCCGCCTCGTCCGAAACCACCGGTGATGACGCCGGTTCGGGTCTCCGGTCCGCCGACCGCACCGCCTCCGGTTCGTCGGGCGATTCGGGGGCCGACGCTCGACCGAGGGACGAGGTGGCCGCGACGGACACGAGAAACGAGGCGGCCGCGACCGACGCGAGCCACGCCGCCGCGGCCGATACGAGCGACGAGGCGACTCCGACCGACGGGGCGACCGAACGGACGGACCGACGGGCGCTCCTCGCGGCGGTCGGCGTCGCCGTCCTCCTCGTCGCGGCGGCCGGGGCCGGGTTCGCCGCCGGCGCCGCCGGGGTCGGCGGTCCGGACGGCCTCGCCGGCGTGGGGGGCGGCGGGGCGAGCGACCCGGCCGCGGGCGACTCGGACCCGACGGGAGCGGCGAACGAGAGAGACGGCGGGAGCGGCGGATCGACCGACGGCGGGAGCGGCGGATCGACCGACGGCGGCGGTGCGAACACCGTCTCGGTCGCGGACGGCGACCTGACCGGTGAGGCCGCGCGGAACACGGCGCCGTCGCCCACCTGCGAGCGGTCCGCGCTCCAGGTCGTCCAGATCCAGATGAACGCGCTCCGCTACAACGACAACGCGACGAACGACGGGATCCGGACCCTCCGGGCGTTCGCCTCGCCGGGGAACAGGGACCTGGTCGGCTCGACCGGGGAGTACGCCGACCTGTTCGAGACGCCGCGGTACGGGCCGATGCTCACGTACGACACCGCCCAGTACTCCGTGCCGGACGTCGTCGACGACGCCGCCTACGTCGAGGTCGTCACCCGGGAGAACGGCAGCGTCACCGGTCGGTACGAGTTCCGACTCGTGCGCGTCGCCGGCGGGAGCGGGGACACGGACACCTCCCTCGGCGACGTGGACGACTGCTGGATGACCGACGCCGTGGCGGCGTCGACCGAGTGAGTCGGCGCGCCTCGCTCTCGGGGCTCAGTCGAGCCCGTCGAGCAGTTTCGCGTAGAACCGGTCCTGTTCGGTCCGCGCGTCGGTCTCTTCGGCGTTCTCGTCGTAGCGCAGCCACCGGAGCACGGCGACGAGGTCGTGTTCGGGGTCGACCCAGACGGTGTTCTGTCCGTGGCCGAGGGCGGCGTACGCCGACTCGGGGGCGCTCGGCCACAGCGTCCGCCCCTCGTTGAGCCACCACAGGTAGCCGTAGCTCTCGTTGACCTCACAGGGCTCGGTCGACGCGTCGACCCACGCCTCGGAGAGCAGTCGGTTCCCGTCCCACTCCCCGCCGTTGAGGTACAGCAGGCCGACCCGCGCGAGGTCGCGGGCAGAGATCCACAGCCCGCCGCCCCAGTGACCGCCGCCGGAGACGCTCTTCATCGCCGTCCCGTCCACGTCGACCGTCGAGTTGTGGTAGCCGTGCCACTCCCAGGTGTCGGTGGCGCCGACGGGTCCCATGACGTGCTCGGCGAGCACGCGGGGGAGCGGCCGGCCGATCGTTCGCAGGAGCGCCAGCGAGAGGCGGTTGATCCGCACGTCGTTGTACTCCCAGAACGTCCCCGGCTCGCGGAGCGACCGGGTCTCCGACTTGCCGAGCGCCTCGCCGTCCTTCCCGACCGCCCGGTTGCGGTCGACGGCGTCGGGCTTGCCGAACAGCGTCCCCTCCCACTCGCTGGTCTGGTGGAGCAGGTGTTGCCACGTGATCGCCCCGTTGTGGTCGCCCTCGAACCCGCCGTCGTCGACGTACCCGCGGACGCGGTCGTCGACGGCGCCGATCTCGCCGCGGTCCCACGCGACGCCCGCGACGACCGAGAGGAAGCTCTTGGCGACGCTGAACGCCTGGTCCACGCGGCGGGTGTCGCCCCACTCCGCGACGCGGTAGCCGTCCTTGAGGACGAGCCCCGCGGGGCCGCCGCGCCGCGCGGGGTGGGGCCCGATCCGCTGCCCGTGCTCGCCTTCGGCGTCGTCCCACGTCTCGTGGTCCGCGAAGTCGTAGTCGATCTGCTCGCGCGGCGTCCCGTTCAGCTTGTGGTAGGCGACTGCGGCCGTGACGGCGTCCGGATCGAGCCCGACCGCCTCGGGGTCGCGCCGTTCCCACTCGTCCGCGTCGGGGAAGTACATAACTCGCTTTCAGTGCTCACCCCCTTCAGTCGTTCGCGTACTGCGACGTTCCGCCGGGGTCGGCGCCTCGACCGCAGCCCGGGAACACGATTATATCCGCGCCCGCACAGGTCGTAGGCATGAGTCTCTCGCTCGACGCGACCCAACTCGACCGCTACTCCCGGCACGTCATCCTCGACGACGTCGGTCCGGAGGGGCAAAAGCGGCTGCTCGACGCCCGCGTCCTCGTCGTCGGCGCGGGCGGGCTCGGCGCCCCGGCGATCCAGTACCTCGCGGCCGCGGGGGTCGGGGCGATCGGGATCGTCGACGACGACGTCGTCGAGCGCTCGAACCTCCAGCGACAGGTGATCCACGGCGACGGCGACGTGGGACGGAAGAAGGTCGACTCGGCGGCCGACTTCGTCGCCGACCGCAACCCCGACGTCGACGTCGAGCGCCACGAGCTGCGGCTCGACGCGGGCAACGCCCGCGAGCTGATCGCCGACCACGACGTGGTCGTGGACTGCTCGGACAACTTCGCCACCCGCTACGTGGTGAACGACGCGGCCCGGATCGAGGGGGTGCCGGTGTCGCACGGCGCCATCTACAAGTTCGAGGGGCAGGTGACGACGCTCTCGCCGGACGGCCCCTGCTACCGGTGCCTGTTCCCCGAGCCGCCGGAGCCGGGGACGGTGCCCGACTGCGCGAGCACGGGCGTCCTCGGCGTCCTCCCGGGGACGGTCGGCTGCCTCCAGGCGACCGAGGCCGCGAAGCTGATCATGGACGTGGGCGACCCGCTCGTCGGCCGGATGCTGTTCTACGACGCGATGGACCTCTCGTTCGAGACGGTGCCGTACGCGCGCAACCCCGACTGTCCGGTGTGCGGCGACGACGGCATCGACAGCATCGACGGCATCGACTACGCGGCCGGGTGTCAGATCGACGCGGCCTGAGTCGGCCCGCTCGCCCCGTCGTCCGCGAGGCGCGCGCCCCGACCGCTCACAGCGACCGGTCGGCCATCGCGGTCCCCGCGGTGACGCCGGCGTCCTCGTCGACGAACCCCGACCGGACGCACCACCGGCAGTACCGGTACCCCGCCCGGTTCTCCGCGCCGCAGTGCCGGCAGACGACGGTCTCGCCGTCGGCGTCCAGCGGCGGCGGGTCGCCCCCGTCGGGCTCCCCCGCCCCGCTCGCCGAGCCGGCGTCGCCGTCGAGCGCGAGCGTCGGTCCGACCTCGGGCCCCTCGCCGTCGCCGTCCGACGACCGGGTTGCGGCCGAACCGAGCAGCTCCGCCGGGTCGCGGTTCCGCCGGACGAGCAGCCACGTCACCGCGAGGTTCAGCGCCGCCACGCCGACGAATATCGCGGCGAGCGGCAGGAGCTGGTCTCCCGTCATACGTGGAGTGTTACCATTCCATGCGCTTGTGTCTGACGGTGATTCCGACCGTCCGCGACCGCGATCCGGGCCCCGCGCCGACCGGCGGTCCCGCTCCAGAGTACTCTTGAGGCCGCCGGTCGAAGGCGCACCCGCATGAAAGAGACGATCCACACGGACGACGCCCCGGCGGCGGTGGGCGCCTACAGCCAGGCGACGACCGACGGCGACCTCGTGTTCACGGCCGGGCAG
The DNA here is from genome assembly GCF_001280455.1 of Halorubrum tropicale. Classification (NCBI taxonomy): domain Archaea; kingdom Methanobacteriati; phylum Methanobacteriota; class Halobacteria; order Halobacteriales; family Haloferacaceae; genus Halorubrum; species Halorubrum tropicale. Next base: position 393,394 of record NZ_LIST01000003.1, on the reverse strand, counting down.
ATCCCGCTGACGCCCGCAGGCGACCTGCTCGACGACGCCCCGATCGCGGTCCAGACGGAGCAGGCGCTCGACAACCTCCTCGCGGTGCTGGAGGAGGCCGGCGCCGGTCCCGAGGACGTGCTCAAGACAACGGTGTTCATGGCCGACATCGGCGACTTCGACGAGATGAACGAGACGTACGCCGACTACTTCGACGCGTCGCCGCCGGCCCGCTCCGCGGTCGAGGCCGGCGCGCTCCCGAAGGGGGCGGGCGTCGAGATCGAGGCCGTCGCCGTCGTCGAGTAGATGGCCGACGGCGAGGGCGGGTCGGAGAGCGAGTCGGACGCCGCGACCGACGGGTCCGTCCCCGCGCCCGGCGCGCCGGCCACCCCGCGTGCCCGAGCGCGCTCCGCGGCGCTGTGGGGGATCGTCGGCGGGTTCGCCTTCCTCGTGCTCGCGCAGGGGTACCGGCTCCTCGGTCCCGGATCGCTACCGCTCGGTCTCGGCGGGCTGGCGCTCGTCGCGCTCGCGGTCGCGGTCGCGTCGGCCGGTATTACGTATCTCGCCGAGGTCCGGGTGCGCGCGAAAAGAAGGACTTAACAGTCGCACCGGAGTACCAAAGCGTGAGCCAGGATGGCCGAGTGGTAAGGCGCACGCCTGGAAAGCGTGTTCCCATCCGGGATCGGGGGTTCAAATCCCTCTCCTGGCGCTTCGCTGTCGCAACAACGAGCGAGGAGCGACAGCGACGAGCGAGTCCGGAATTATCGAGTCTACCCAGTTCGAGTCCGTTGAAATCCTCAGAGCGCGATGCGCTTCTGTCTTGTATTCAGTACGGAAATACGGTGAAAAACTACAAACAGATCTATCCGAAATAGATCCGTTGAGCGAATGGTCCCCCATATCTCTACTGACCGTCGTAAGCTCCTCGCGAGCCTCGGCGGTGTCGGCCTCGTCGGTCTCGCGGGCTGTACCGATCTCCGCGGTGATTCCACGGAGAGCGATAACGACCCCACGGTTATCGACACAATCGAGATCGCAAACGGTCAGGACGTCGCACGAACGTTCGAAATCGTTCTGCGATCCGCCGAGAGCGTACGCTACTGGGACTCGTTCGAGGTCGATGCGTCGCAGAGGGGTGACGGAAATTTAGCTATCGTCGAAGGTCCGTTCGGGAACGGTGACGAGCCGCTGTGGCTGGACGTGAAAGCGGGGTATCCCGACGACAGTCCCGACTCGTCCGAGGATGATACCGTCGTCACCCAGCCTCTCGGCGAGGAGTACAGCGGCTGTATCTACGTGGTGGTCTATGCCCGAATTGCCGGTGGCATCTCAGTCTTCGTCGATCCGGCCGGCAGGTTCGTGTCCAGAGAGACTCGGTGTTGAACTCCGGCGGGACATCGCTGTTAGCCGGTTTATAACTAATCGACCGCGGATCGACGGTGAGTGCCTCCAAAGCCCCAACTGTGAGGCGTTCGGACGCTCGCTGCGCTCCTCGCTCAGTCGCTCCGCTCCTTCGCTGCGGTGCTTGCGTCGCCTCCGAACGCCTCACGGTTGCCCCTTTGAGTCCCACCCGACAGCGACCGCACAGCGCCTCACGCCTCCCCAGCCTCGTCAGTCGCCTCCGCTTCGCTCCGGCGACTGACTCCCTCGCGCGGTGCTGCTCGCGGCCTGTGGCCGCTCGCAGGCACGCGCCACCCCTGAGCGTCACTGCTGGCTCGTCTACACACCGACACAAGACTCATATGTGTGGGTGTAGTTGTCACGGGTGACGATGCCAGACACGAAATCGGGCCGCGAGCGGAAAGGGAGGAACAAGCGCCGCCAACTCGAGAACCACCTCGCACGGCGCGAACTCGACGCGGACGACGAACCCCCGGAGCCGTACGGAGAGGAGACCGACGCGGAGTTCCTCGCCGAGTCCGACGACGCGGCCCGGTGAGCGGCCGCCCTCGGGTCCCTTCTCGCCGTTCGTTCGCCCCCGAGCCTGCCGGCAGTCTCGCGTCGCGAAAGCTTTAGACGGGGGAGCGGCCTATCTCGGCGCAATGAGTCGCGGCCCCGAGCTGATCATCACGGAGAAAGACAACGCGGCGCGGCGCATCGCCGACATCCTGAGCGGCGAGTCCGCGACCGCGGAGCGGACCAACGACGTCAACGTCTACGAGTGGGGCGGCAAGCGGTGTATCGGGCTCTCCGGCCACGTCGTCGGCGTCGACTTCCCCGCCGAGTACAACGACTGGCGCGACGTGGAGCCGGTCGAGCTGATCGACGCGCCCGTCACGAAGACGCCGACGCAGGAGGGGATCGTCGCCGCGCTGCGCCGGCTCGCGCGCAACGCCTCCCGGGTCGTCATCGCGACCGACTACGACCGCGAGGGCGAGCTGATCGGCAAGGAGGCGTACGAGCTCGTCCGCGAGGTCAACGAGGACGTGCCCGTCGACCGCGTGCGCTTCTCGTCGATCACGGAAAACGAGGTCCGAGAGGCGTTCGCGAACCCCGACGACCTCGACTTCGAGCTGGCGGCCGCCGGCGAGGCCCGCCAGACCATCGACCTGACGTGGGGCGCCGCCCTGACCCGCTTCCTCTCGCTGTCCGCCCGACAGATGGGCGACGACTTCATCTCCGTCGGTCGGGTCCAGGGGCCGACGCTCAAGCTCATCGTCGACCGCGAGCGGGAGATCCAGGCGTTCGACCCCGAGTCGTACTGGGAGCTGACGGGCGAGTTAGCGAAGGCGGGCGGCGACCCGTTCGAGGCGCGCTACTTCTACCTGAACGACGAGGGCAACGAGCGCGAGCGCGTCTGGGACGAGGCGGTCGCCGACACGCTCACCGAGGCGCTCGCCGCGGCCGAGGCGGCGACCGTCGACGACGTCGACCGCCGCACGCAGACCGACGACCCGCCGACGCCGTTCAACACCACCGCGTTCATCCGCGCGGCGGGGTCGCTCGGCTACTCCGCGCAGCGCGCCATGTCGCTCGCCGAGGACCTCTACACCGCCGGCTACGTCACCTACCCCCGGACCGACAACACGGTGTACCCGGACGATCTTGAGCCCGAGGCGCTGATCGAGGACCTCTCGGCGGCCTCGACGTTCGGCGCGGACGCCGCGAGCCTGCTCGACGGCGACGGCGACATCGAGCCGACCGAGGGCGACGAGGAGACGACGGACCACCCGCCGATCCACCCGACCGGCGAGCTCCCGTCGGCGTCGGACCTCTCCGACGACGAGTGGGAGGTGTACGAGCTGATCGTCCGCCGCTTCCTCGCCACCTGCGCCGACCCGGCCACCTGGGAGCGGCTGCGCGTGGTCGCGCTCGCGAACGGCGAGGCGACGCCGATCGCCGCGGACGCGGACGGGCTCGCCGCGCTCCGCGACCCCGAGGACGCGGCCGGGCCGGCCGACCTCGTCGCGGACGGCGGGCTGCGGCTGAAGGCCAACGGGAAGCGGCTGCTCGAGGCCGGCTACCACGACGTGTACCCGTACCGCTCCAGCGACGAGCGGATCGTGCCGGACGTCGAGGTCGGCGAGACGCTGTCGCTGTCGGACCGGGCCACCGAGGCCAAGGAGACGCAGCCGCCCCGGCGGTACGGGCAGTCGCGGCTCATCGAGGAGATGGAGAAGCGGCAGCTCGGGACGAAGGCGACCCGCCACCGGACGATCGAGAAGCTGTACGACCGCAACTACGTCGAGAGCGACCCGCCGCGACCGACCCGGCTCGCCGAGGCGGTCGTCGAGGCCGCCGAGGAGTTCGCCGACCGCATCGTGAGCGAGGAGATGACCGCCCAGCTCGAAGAAGACATGGCGGCCATCGCCGCGGGCGAGAAGGGCTACGACGAGGTGACGGCTGACTCCCGCGAGCTGCTCTCGCGCGTGTTCGACGACCTCACCGCGTCGCGCGAGGCGGTCGGCGACCACCTCCAGACGTCGCTGAAGGCCGACAAGACGCTCGGGCCCTGTCCGGAGTGCGGCTCGGACCTGCTCGTCCGGAAGTCGCGGCAGGGGTCGTACTTCGTCGGTTGCGACGGCTACCCCGACTGCGAGTACACCCTCCCGCTCCCCTCGACCGGGAAGCCGCTCCTCCTCGACGAGAGCTGCGAGGACCACGACCTCCGCCACGTGAAGATGCTTGCCGGACGGAAGACGTTCGTCCACGGCTGCCCGCAGTGTAAGGCGGACGAGGCCGACGAGCAGGAGGACGAGGTGATCGGGGCGTGTCCCGACTGCGGGGAGGAACACGGCGGCGAGCTCGCGATCAAGCGGCTCCGGTCCGGCTCGCGGCTCGTCGGCTGTACGCGCTACCCCGACTGCGACTACTCGCTGCCGCTCCCGCGGCGCGGCGAGATCGAGGTCACCGACGAGACCTGCGAGGAACACGACCTCCCGCACCTCCGGGTCCACTCCGGCGACGACCCCTGGGAGCTCGGCTGCCCGATCTGTAACTACCGCGAGTTCACGGCCCGCCAGGAGGGCTCGGAGCTGCAGACCGTCGAGGGGATCGGGGAGAAGACGGCCGAGAAGCTCAATGACGCCGGCGTCGGCGGCGTCGACGACCTCAAGTCCGCCGACCCGGACGACCTCGCGGCCGACGTCGACGGCGTCGGCGCCGACACCGTCCGCGACTGGCAGGCGAAGGCGGACTGACCCCGCTCGGGCCGAGCGCCGTCGCGCGGCCGCCGCGACTCATAAATCCATAAACACATATGCGCGGAGTGTTTCGATCACCGTTAGATGGGAGACGGGAACGGGGATTCTCCGGCCGAGGGGTCGTCGTCGAGCGACGCCGCCGCGACCGGTATCCTCCGGGCGTTCGTCGGGGCGGTCCCGACGCCGACGCTCGTCTGTGACCCCGAGACGCTGGCGATCCGCGCCGCGAACGCTCCCGCGGTCGACCTGCTCGACCACGACCGCGGCACGCTGACGCTGATGGGCCTCCCCGACCTGGGCGAGACAGAGGTCACCGTCTCGGGGGAGTCCGTCGCCGCCGTCGCCGCGGCGGCCGTCGACCCTCCCGCGTCGGACGGCGCTGACGACCGAGTCGAGCGGTTCGAGTGGGACCTCCGGCTCGGCGACCCGGGGCTGCGGGTCGACGCGGCGCTCCACGCGGCGACCATCGCCGGCGACGAGTGGCTCGTCGTCGGGCTCTCGGACGCCACCGACCGGGTCGCCGCCGAGAGCGAGCGCGACGGCGAGCGCCGGCTCGTCGACGCGCTCGCCGAGACCGTCCCGCTCGCGCTGTTCCGCTGTACCGAGGAGGGGACGCTCTCGCGGTGGAACGACCGGCTGGCGGCCGACTCCGGCTACGACCCCGCGTCGCTCTCGGGGCGGGCGCTCACTTCGCTGTTCGACGAGGAGACGCGCGGCCGCGTGAGCGAGTCGCTCTCGCGGGTGTACCGGGCGGGCGAGACCGTCTCCTGCGAGGTGCGGCTGCTCACCCGCTCCGGCGAGCGCGTCCCCTACCGGCTCTCGGTCGGTCCCGTCACCGACGGCGACCGAGTCGTCGGCGCCGTCGGCGTCGGCGAGGACCTCACGGAGGCGTCGCTCCGGGAGGAGCGGCTCGCGGTGCTGACCCGCGTGCTGCGGCACAACTTCCGGAACGACCTCAACGTCGTCACCGGGTTCACCGGTCAGGCGATCGAGGCCGTCGACGACCCAGAGCTCACGGGGCAGCTCGAACGGGTCGTCGACACCGCCGAGCGGCTGCTGCGCCTCGGCGAGACCTCGCGCAAGGTTGAGCGGCTGCTCTCTCAGCGCCCCTCGCCGCGGCCGGTCGCGCTCTCTGCCGCGGTCGAGGCGGCGCTCGAATCGCTCCCGGCGGACCTCCGCGAGCGCGCCGCCGTCGAGGTGGACGTCCCCGAGGGGATCGTCGTCTCCGCGGTCGCATTCCTCCCCGAGGCGATCACCGAACTCGTCGACAACGCGGTCCGCCACAACGACGCCGCCGACCCGCGGGTGCGGATCTCGGCGGCGGAGCTGCCGAGCGAGTCGTGGGTCTCGCTCGTCGTCGCGGACGACGGCCCGGGGATCCCGCCGGTGGAGCGCGCCGTCCTCACCGGCGAGGAGACGCCGCTCGACCACGCGAGCGGGCTCGGGCTCTGGTACGTGAACTGGATCGTCACCGCGGGCGGCGGGAGCCTCGACATCGTCGAGAGCAAGGCCGGCGGCAGCCGGATCGAGCTGTCGTTGCGCGTCGCGGAGGAGCCGCGTTCGGGAGACGCGGACGCGTTCGACCTCGACGCCTTCGGGGACGACGCGTAGGTCTCGGGCGCCTCCCGCTCACTCGACCAGCCGCAGCTCGTCGCCGACCGCCACCGACTCGGCCGCTCCCGCCGGCAGTTCGACGACGGTGTCGGCGCGGCCGCGACCCAGCCCGACGAACGGCGCGAGCCGCTTCTTCTCCGTCACCTCGCCGTCCGCGAGCCACACCGCGTCGATCGCGAACGGCACGAACAGCATGTGGAGCCACTGCGTGTCGGCCTCGTCGAAGGGGAAGACCAGGCCGTAGTCGTCCGGGATCGAACGCCGGAACATCAGGCCTCGGGCCTGTTCGAGCGTCGAGCGCGCGACGTCGACGTCGCTCGCGAGGACGGTCTCTCCCCCCGACCCGGAACGGTGAACGAGTCGCACGGCCGCCACATCGCCCCGGGCGGATAAATAGCCTCTCGTTGCGGGGCCGGGCTCAGCCGGCTCCGTCGCGGGCCGATCGCGCCGGCCTCAGCTCGCGCCGCCGTACGTCTCTTCGAGGTACTCGACGATGTCGTCGCTCTCGGACATCCCCTCGATCCCGTGGTCCTCGTCGACGAGGACCGGGACGCCGGTCTGTCCGGAGACCTCCTCGACCTCCGTCCGGTCACCGTGCGACCGCGGCACCATCACCGACTCGTACTCCAAGTCGAGCTCCGACAGCTTCGTCTTCACCTTCGCGCAGTACGGACAGCCCTCAAGCTCGTAGAGCGTTAGGTTTGCCATCGCCCGACTGTACGGCCCGGGCCCGTAAAGAGGTGCGGCCGCGGATGCGTCCGCCGCGCACGCCCGGCTCCGTCGCGGTCGCGGACTCGGGCCTGTGGGACGCTACGGCGCGACGGGAAAAACGGGGAAAACTCGGAGCGCGTGAGGGGCAGCCGTCGAGCGATCGCGGTCGGCGCGGGCGTCGAGGCTCCGAAGTGCCTCGGCTACGTCGGCGTCGTCAGGCGGTGCCTGACGGGCAGTGGGAATTCGTCTCCGACGGGCGTCACATCGCGCCGCCCATGCCGCCCATGCCGCCCATGCCGCCGCCGGGGGCGCCGCCCTCGTCGTCGCCGCCCGACGTCGAGAGGTCGCCCGCCGAGATGATGTCGTCGATTTTCAGGACCAGGTTCGCCGCCTCGGCCGCGGAGGCGATCGCCTGCTCCTTCGCGTGTGCCGTCTCGACGACGCCCGCGTCGGCCGTGTCGACGACCTCGCCGGCGAACACGTCGAGCCCGGCGTTCCGGTCGCCCGCCTCGTGGGCCGCGCGCAGGTCGACCAGCAGGTCGATCGCGTCGAGGCCCGCGTTCTCGGCGAGCACGCGGGGGATCAGTTCGAGGGAGTCGGCGAACGCCTCGACGGCGAGCTGCTCGCGCCCCTCGACGGAGTCGGCGTAGTCGCGCAGGCGGCGCGCGATCTCGACCTCGACCGCGCCGCCGCCGGGCAGGGTGCGCCCGTCGGAGACGGTCGTCGAGACGACGTCGAGCGCGTCCTGGATGCCGCGTTCGAGCTCGTCGACGACGTGGTCGGTGGTGCCGTACAGGAGGAGCGTGACGCCGTGGGCGTCCTCGCCCTCGACGTAGAACAGCTCCTCGTCGTCGTCGCGCTCGACGGAGCCGACCGCGAGGTCGTCGGCGGTGAGCGAGTCGAGGTCGGTGACGATCGGGGCGCCGAGGACGTTCTTCAGGAACGTCAGGTCGGACTTCTTCGTGCGGCGGACCGCCAGCACGCCCTCCTTCGCGAGGTAGTGCTGCGCGAGGTCGTCGATGCCCTTCTGACAGAAGACCACGTCGGCGCCGGAGTCGACGATCTGGTCGACCTTCTCGCGGAGCTGCTGTTCCTCCTGGTCGAGGAACTTCTGGAGCTGGTCCGGTGAGTCGACGCTGACCGAGGTGTCGACGTCCGCCTCCTCGACCTCGATCGGGTCGTTGAGGAGGAGGACGTCGGCCGCGTCGAAGTCGGTCGGCATGTCCTCGTGGACGGGGTCCTTGTCGATCGCCGCGCCGGAGAGGAGGCGGGACTCGCCCGCCGCGCGGCCGGTGCGCGTCTCGATGTTGAGGTTGGCCAGGTCGACCACGTGGGAGCCGTCGTCGGCCTCGACGGTGACGCCCTGTACCGCGCGGACGACGAGGTCGGCGAGCACGTCCTTGTCGAGCTCGGCGCCCTTGCCCGTCATGGAGGTCTCGGCGACGTTACGCAGGGTCTCCGTGTCGTCGGGGTCGACGGCGGTCGCGACCTCGTCGACCTGCTCGCGGGCGTACTCGCTCGCGAGGTTGAAGCCCTTGATCACCGCCGTCGGGTGGATGTCCTGTTCGAGGAGGTCCTGCGCGTTCTTCAGCAGCTCGCCCGCGATGGCGACCGCGCTGGTCGTCCCGTCGCCGGCCTCGTCCTCCTGGGTCTCGGCGACCTCGACGACCATCTCGGCGGTCGGGTTGTCGATGTCCATCTCCTGGAGGATGGTGACGCCGTCGTTCGTGATGGTGACGTCCCCCATCGAGTTGACGAGCATCTTGTCCATCCCCTTCGGTCCGAGCGTCGAGCGGACCGACTCGGCGACGCCGCGCGCCGCGGAGATGTTGTACTCCTGAGCGTCCTTGTCCTGGACGCGCTGGGCGTCCTCGCCCATGATGATCATCGGCTGGCCCTGCTGCATTCGCTGACTCATACAGCGTTTGATTGATTGTGATTCTATATAAATCCCTCGTTGAGGGGCTATCGCCCGCAGCCCGTCTGCGACGCAACGACTCGCTCGAAAACACCGGACCCCGACGCCTCGGGCCGAAATTCATGCGGAGAGTTAGCATTGCCCTCTGTCGGCGCGAGAGCGCCGATTCGGCGGCATTTATATACTCGCATTCCGCGGGACCGTTATCCCGGTATCCCGCCGGCCAGGAGCGCGGCGTCGACGAGCAACAGGACGGCCAGCCCCGCGCTCGCGAGCAGGTAGGGGCGGGCGACGGAGGCCAGCCGGGCGGACCCCGGGACGCCGCCGACCCCGGCGAGGGCGTCGACCGGGAACCCCTCGGCCATGTACCGGCCCCACCCGAGGTCGGGGTCGACCTCGCGGCGCATCCGGAGGACGCCCAGTTCGACGAGCCCGTTCATCGCGCCCCACAGCGACAGCATCGCGAGGACGGCCCACCCCCGGCCGGTCGTCGCGAGGGTCCCGAGCGGCGTGTACAACCGCCAGATCATGTACGCGCCGGTGACCGGGAGGACGACGCCGGTCCACCGCGTGACCATGAGGAGCCGGTGGGCGGCGTCGACGAACGCGGCGCGGCCGAGCGTCCCGTCGGCCGCCCGCGGCAGGGTCGCGTAGACGACGTACAGCGTCGCGCCGGTCCACAGGGCGCCGGAGACCACGTGGAAGACGAAGGCGGTCGTGAGCAGCACACCGTGCCGTCCGGCCGACGCCGGCATAAATTCCGGCCCGCGGTGCCGCGCTTCGGGACCGCGGCGTCACGGGAGCGTCAGCGTCCCCTCGTACCGGTGCGTGCCGTCGACAGTCTCGCGGTACTCGTACGCGGGCGGGGGCTCGATCCCCCACTCGTGGAGCCGCTCGTCGACCCCGTCGACGTAGGTGACGAGGAACGAATCCCGGTCACGGAGCGTCGGCGGCGTCCGGGTGTACTCCGTCTCGAACCGACACCGCGCGGTCCGCCCGTCGTCGTTGACCTCGATCCGGATCCGGAGGTCCGAGCGCAACCGCTCGCGGACCGGCGGCGGGTCGCCGCGGAGGTGCCCCTCGCCGAACGCGTCGATCGCGGCCAGCGCCTCGTTCGGGACGTGGTTCACGGCCGCGGATACGGGCCGGCGACACGAATCTCTGCCGCCCGCGCGCCGCCGGATCGGCGCGGCCGACGACGGTGACGGTCCGCCGTCGATTTCCGACCGCGGTGCGCGGACGAAAACGGACGTACACGCGCTCGGAAACAGGTTTAACCCGGTTGAGCCCCTGCTGATCGATACCCACTCGTTTATGAATGGACGCTCCGTCGTCGAGTCGATACGCTCGTTCAGATCCGAGGTCGATCCCGTGCCCTTCGCCGCCGGCGCGCTGGCAACGTTCGCGTTCCTCGCGTACACGGCGGCCGACACGGAAGGCGCCGCCGCCGCGATCGACGCGGCGTTCGTCACGTTCGGCCAGGGGCTCGCATGGCTCTACCTCGGCACGGTGCTCGCGCTGGTCGGGGCCGCCGGCTACCTCCTCGTCAGTCGCTACGGACGCGTCCGCCTCGGCGAGGGCGACCCCGAGTACGGGACGGCGTCGTACGTGGCGATGTTCTTCTCGGCCGGGCTGTCGGCCGGCATCGTCTTCTTCGGTCCCGTGGAGGCGCTGTTACACTACCAGACCGTCCCGCCGCTGTTCGCGGGCGAGGTGGCCGCGGAGTCGAGCGCGGCGGCGGTGCCCGCGGTCGCGTACACGGTCTTCCACTACGGCGTCAGCGCCTGGGGCGGGTACCTCGCGATCGGCATTCCGGTCGCGTACTTCGCCTACCGGCACGACGCTCCGTTCCGGGTGTCGACGGCGCTGTACCCCGTGCTCGGTCCCGACCGGCTCGACGGCGTCGTCGCCCGGACGGTCGACACGCTCGCGGTCATCGCCACCATCGGCGGCATCGCGACCGGACTCGGCTTCATCGCGACGCAGCTCCTGACGGGCGTCACGTTCCGCACCGGGATCGCCTTCGGCGACGCGGAGACCGTCGCGGTCATCGTCGGGATCACGGTCCTGTTCACCCTCTCGTTGGTGGCCGGCGTCAGCCGCGGCATCCGCCGCCTCTCCGTGTTCAACATCGCGATCATGACGCTGCTGCTCGGCGTCGCGCTCGTCGCCGGACCGACGACCGACGTGCTGAACGTCGGCGTCGCGGCGCTCGGCACCTACGCGACCTCCTTCTTCGAGATGAGCCTGTTCACCGGGAGCGGCGTCGAGGGAGGCGCGGGGTGGACGGCCGCGTGGACCGTCTTCTACTGGTCGTGGTGGATCGCGTGGGCGCCGTTCGTCGGGCTGTTCCTCGCGCGCATCTCCCGCGGCCGCACGATCCGGTCGGTCGTTGCCACCGCGTTCGGCACGATGACGGCGGTCTCGGCGCTGTGGTTCACCGTCGTCGGCGGGACCTCGATCCGGCTTCAGGAGTCCGGTGCGGTCGACGTCCTCGGCGCTGTCGGCGAGTTCGGCGACGGCGTCTCCGGCTACGTCATCTTCGGGGCGTTCCCCGGCGGCGAGCTGTGGCAGCTGCTGTTCCTCGTGTTGGTGACGACGTTCTTCCTCACCTCCGCCGACTCCTCCACGCTCGCGGTCGGGATGCTCACGACCGGCGGGAGCCGGGAGCCGTCGGGCGCGAACCGCGTGTTCTGGGGCGTCCTCCAGGGCGCTATTGCCTCGGTCCTCGTCGTCGTCGGCGGCGCGACCGCGCTCCGGTCGTCGGTGATCGTGACCGGCGCGCCGTTCGCGCTCGTCTGCCTCGTTGCCATGGGCGGGTTCGTCCGGTGGCTGTCGGCGTCCGAGGAGCCGCTGCCGGCCGACGACACCGACCGCGCGCCGAACCGCACCTCGGTCCCGCCCGGGACCGTCGCCGAGGACGACGACTGACCTCCGTCTTCGTCGCGACCATCCCACATCGTCGTCCCGACCATTTCCCCGCCTCGCCCCGCGGCGATCGAAATCGGCTTGCTGCGGACGCCCGCACGTCGAGTTATGTCGCTGGCAGCCGACACCCGCGAGGCCGTTCGATCGCGCCCGTTCGTCTTCGACGCGCTCCGCGCCGGACTCCTGAACCACAGCGCCGCGGCCGCGTGGCTCGCCGAGGCCGCCCCCCTCGACGGCGACCCGGACGCGGTCGCGGCCGCCCTCCGCCGCTTCCGTGAGGACCTGCCCGCGTACGCCGCGGAGTCGCGGGCGGTGACCGTCTCGATGCGCAGCGGCGTCGGGCTCTCGGCGGCCGACGACGCGACCGAGGGCGACGCCGGGGAGCCGCTCCTCCGCGTCGGCGACGCGGCGCTCGTCCCGGAGGGCGACCGCACGGCGATCGTCGCGACCGGCGACGTCGACGCCGGGGCGCTCGCGGCGGCGCTCCGCCGGCTGGCCGTCCGGGACGTCGACGTCGCGGCCGCCGGGGTCGCGGGAGACGCGCTCGTCTGCGTCGTCGGCCGGCGCGACGGGCCGGACGCGGTCCGCGTCGTCGAGGCGTCGCTCGACGCGGTGCCGACGACCGACTCGGCCTGACGGGCGGTCGACCGCCGCCGCGCTTCCGGTCGCACTCGAGTCGCGGCCTCGCCACGTTCTCGACGCCCCGCAGCCTCCGAAGTCCCTAAGAGCGGCGCGGCCCCAGTACGGGTATGCAGTCGCTCGTCATCGTCGCGCACGGCTCCCACCTCAACCCCGAGTCGAGCGCGCCGACGTACGACCACGCCGACACGATCCGCGCCACCGGTGCCTTCGACGAGGTCCGCACCGGGTTCTGGAAGGAGGAGCCGCACTTCCGAGAGGTGCTCCGCACCGTCGAGGGCGACGAGGTGTACGTCGTCCCGCTGTTCATCTCGGAGGGGTACTTCACCGAGCAGGTGATCCCCCGCGAGCTCCGCCTCGCCGGCTGGGACGTCTCGGAATGGGACTCCGACGGCCTCTCGGCGGACCAGGCGACGCTCGTCGCCGAGGACATCGACAGGGAGGTCCACTACTGCGGCCCGGTGGGGACCCACCGCGCGATGACCGACGTGATCGTCCGCCGCGCGGAGTCCGTGACGAACGACGCCGACGTGGGCGAGGGGTTCGGCCTCGCGGTCGTCGGCCACGGCACCGAGCGCAACGAGAACTCGGCGAAGGCGATCGAGTACCACGCCGACCGGATCGCGGAGCGCGACCGCTTCGACGAGGTGAAGGCGCTGTACATGGACGAGGACCCCGAGGTCGACGACCTCCCCGAGCACTTCGAGAGCGACGACGTGGTCCTGGTCCCCCTCTTCATCGCCGACGGCTACCACACCCAGGAGGACATCCCCGAGGACGTGGGGCTCTGTGAGGACCACACCGAGGGGTACGACGTGCCCGAGACGGTCGACGGCACCCGGATCTGGTACGCCGGCGCGGTGGGGACGGAGCCGCTCATGGCCGACGTGGTCTTGGAGCGCGCGGCCGACGCCGGCGCCGACCTCGGGAGCGCGCTCGACGACGTGCGCGAGACGACCCGCGTCGCCACGGGGGACTGACCGTGGCCGACTCCACCTCCGCGACCGACGGCGGCGAGGCGGGCGGCGACGACCCCGGAGTCCCCGAGATCGACCTCCCGAGCGACGCGTTCGACGCGGTCCTCGACGCGCTCGACGAGCTGGACCCCGGCGAGCCCCTGCGGTTCGAGGGGTTCAGCGTCGCGCGCGGCACCGAGGGCACCGACGAGGAGCTGCCCGGCGGCTCGCCCGACGAGTACGTCCTCGCCGACGGGAGCCGGCCGACCGGGATGAGCGAGCGCGACCTCCACGAGGCGCTCGCCGAGCGCGCGCCCGCCGTCACCGACTGGTACGTCTTCGAGCGCGTCGTCGGCGAGTTCGGCCCCCGGCGGGCCTTCCTCCGCTGGATCGAGGACGCCGACGGCGAGACCGTCGCGACCCGGTACGCGGCGCTCGCGGCCGGGATCGAGCGCGCCTGGGGCGAACTGAAGATTACCGCGACGCTCACTGACCGCGGCGAGCGCCGCTACGACGTGCGTCACGCCGACGACGCGGGCGTCCCGGTCGACGAGCTCGACGCGTACGACGACCCGCTCGACGCGCGCGACCTGGTCACCTTCGACGAGAGGGGGCGGTACCGCCCCCTCAAGACGGCGCCGTCGCTCGCGGGCGGCTGGGTCTTCCCCGACCTCGGCCCCCGCGAGCTCTACGAGACGGTCGAGACGATATACCCCGCGACGGTCGCCAACTGGCACCGCGAGCGCGAGGGCGAACTCGACGTGAACCACTGGCGGGAGACGATGGAGCGCCAGTCGGGCATCTACGGCGTCGTGAAGACGTGGGACCGCGGCGAGGGGTACGAGCACGTCAACTGGGTCGCGGAGGCCTGTTGCGACGACTCGCAGTGCCTCAAGCGCCGCGAGTGGGAGTACGACGACGAGACGGACCTCGACGTCGACGGCGGCGACGGCGCCTTCCCCTGCCGCGAGCCCTGCTCCGTGGTGGTGTCGGCCGCGCGGAAGTGGACGCGGCTGGAGAGCGAGCAGCCGCGGACCTACGAGTTCGAGCTGACCCCGAGCGAGAAGGAGCAGGTCGAGGAGGTTATCGACGCCGTCGCGGACGGCCGGATCGACGAGATCCGCGAGGCGGACACGAAGGAGGGCGCGAACCGCTTCCGGACGCGGTTCCTCCGCGCGAAGCTGTTCGACGACGAGGGGAACCTCGGCGGTGTGCCGACCGACCCGGACGAGGAGTGACCTGCCCCGCGGCTCGAATCCGACCGGACGCGCCCGAAACATCGCCGCGCCCCGCAGGCTTTTCTCACCGCCCCCGGTACGGTGGGGTGATGAACGCCGTCACCCTGGGCCCCGCCGGCACGTACTCGCACCGCGCCGCGCGCGCCGTCGCCGCCGAGGTGTCGTTCCGCGAATCGGTCACCGCCATCGTCGACGCCGTCGCCGACGGCGAGTTCGAGCGCGGCGTCGTCCCCATCGAGAACAGCATCGAGGGGTCGGTCACGGAGAGCCTCGACGCGCTCGCGGAGTACGACGTGTCGGTCACCCGCGAGGTCGTCACGCCGATCCGGCACGCCCTCCTCGCGCAGGACGACGCCTTCGAGGTCGTCGCGAGCCACTCGCAGGCGCTCGCGCAGTGCCGCAACTGGCTGGAGGCCGAGTACCCGGACGCCGGCCTCGAGGCGGTCGCCTCCACCGCCCGCGGCGTCGAGCGCGCCCGCGAGGACGCCCGCGTCGCCGGCATCGGCCACCCGGACAACGCCGGCGACGACCTCTCCATCCTCGCCGCGGACATCCAGGATCAGACCTCCAACGCGACCCGGTTCCTCGTCGTCGCGCCCGACTCCGCGCGCTCCGACGCCGGCGGCAAGACGACGCTGATCGTCTACCCGAACGCGAACTACCCGGGGCTCCTCCTCGAACTGCTGGAGGCGTTCGCGGACCGCAACCTCAACCTCTCCCGGATCGAGTCGCGCCCGAGCGGCGAGCGCCTCGGCGACTACCTGTTCCACTTCGACGTGGACGCCGGCCTCTACGAGGACCACATGGCGAAGGCGGTCGGGGACGTCGAGGCCATCGCCGACAAGGGCTGGGTCAAGGTGCTCGGCTCGTACGACACCGAACACGTGCTGGACTGAGCCCCGGCGCCCGCTCGCCGCCCCCGAACGACGCCGCCCCCGAGCGACCCCGCCCCCGAGCGACCCCGCCCCGGTCCGGTCGCCGCCCCCTACCGGCAATACCGTCGAAGATTCGGGTCGCTTTCGTGCCGGATGCGGGTTACTTTCTCCAAATTATTGAATACATACTGAAACGTTCTCCCGGCCGGGTATCTCCCATGAACGCGAACAGACGGACGGTACTGAAGGGCCTCGGCGCGGGAACGGCGACACTGGTCGGCGGCGTCGGAGCGGCCGCCGCCAAGCCGCTGAGCCAAGGAGAAACGATCGTCGACGTGGCCGTCGCGGCCGACGGGTTCGACGTGCTCGTCGCCGCGGTCCAGGAGGCCGGGCTCGTCGACACGCTGAGCGGGAACAGACAGCTCACGGCGTTCGCCCCGACGGACGAGGCGTTCAACGCCGCCGGAATCACGGTCGACAACGTCGGCGACGTCGACGGGCTCGGCGACGTGCTCACCTACCACGTCGTGCCGGGCCGCCGGAAGGCGAACTCGATCGTCAACGCGAGCCAGGTGCCGACGCTGAACGGCGCGAAGGTCGACGTCGACGGGACCGATCTCAACGGCGACCAAGCCGATATCGTCGACACGGACATCGAGGCCTCGAACGGCATCATCCACGTCATCGACGGCGTGTTACAACCGTAGCGGCCCCGAGCCGCCAGATGGTCCCCGCCGACGCTCCCGTCCTCCGCCCTCGCGGTGCTGGTATCCACGCGTTTATAGGCCGCTCCGCCGATCGGTACTGTCGATGGAGCCGGTTCTCTGGCAGGTGCTGGCCGGAACGCGAGGGGGTCCCAACCGGGCCCGCCTGCTCCGCGCGCTCGACGAGCGCCCGCGGAACGCAAACCAGCTCGCAGAGGACCTCGACCTGGCGTACAAGACCGTGCGACACCACCTCGACGTGCTCGAAGAGAACGACGTGGTCGAGAGCACGGAACAGACCTACGGCGCGGTGTACCTACCGACCGAGCGCACCCGAGACAACTGGGAGACCGTCGAATCCATCATCGACCAACTGGAGTGAGCATGACCCGAACCTGGAACGCGGCGACTGATCGTGGAATCGGAGGCGACGCGGAATGACCCTGACGCTCGACGTGGCGCGAGTCGCCGCGGGGGTCAACATCCTGCTGTTGCTCGTCCTCCTCGGCATCTGGGGGCGCAGCTACCTCGAGGTGCGGTCGAAGCACACGCTCGGGTCGGCGGTGTTCGCCGCCTTCCTCTTGGCGGAGAACGCGCTGGCGCTGTTCTACTACCTGAACCCGCCGCAGATGTCGACGCCCGCGGTCCGCGCGATGATGTACCTCCAGGTCCTCGAGTTCGTCGGCATCGCGTTCCTCGTCTACGTGACCTGGGACTGACTGCCCTGTCCGAGCGAGCGCCGCTCCGCCCGCTACTCGAACCGGTACGTCGCGCCGTCCGGCCCGTCCTCTATCTCGACGCCGACCTCGCGGAGGGCGTCCCGTAGTTCGTCCGCACGCTCGTAGTTGCCAGCCTCGCGCTCGGCCTCGCGCACGTCGAGCACGAGCTCGACCAGCTCGCCCGCCAGCTCCACGTCGCCGCCGCTCTCCGTCTCGAACTGGAGCCCGAGCACGTCGCCGCCGAGGTCCTCGAACGCCGCCACGGCCTCGCGGAGGCCGCGGTAATCGTAGGCGTCCTCGGCCTCGTCGACCCCGTCGACGTGGCGGTTCACCGCGTCGGTGAGATCGAGGAGCGCCGCGGTCGCCTCCCGGAGGTTGAGGTCGTCGTTCATCGCGGCCGCGAACCCCTCTCGCGCGGTCGCGACCGCCTCGCGGAGGTCGTCGTCCGCGGCCTTCGCGCGGGAGTCGGTCGAGTCGAGCGCCTCGACGGCGCGGTCGTAGGTGCGCGAGAGGCGCTCCCAGCGCTCCTCGGCCTCGGCGATCGTCTCCTCGGTGAGCGCCTGCTCGGAGCGGTAGGCCGCGCCGGCGTAGAAGGTCCGGACCACGTTGACGCCGAGCTCCTCGAGGGCGTCCGGGACGGTCCAGAAGTTGCCGATGGAGGAGGACATCTTCTCGCCGTCCATCTCCAGGAGGCCGACGTGGAGCCAGTGGCGCGCGAACGCCTCGCCGGTGGCCGCCTCCGACTGCGCGATCTCGTTCTCGTGATGCGGGAAGACGAGGTCGCGCCCGCCCATGTGGACGTCGAGCGTGTCGCCGAGGTGCGTCGTCGACATCGCCGAGCACTCGACGTGCCACCCCGGGCGCCCCTCGCCCCACGGGGAGTCCCACGTCTCGCCGTCGGGCGTCTCGGCGCCGTGGTCGTGTTTGGCGTGCTCCCGCGCCGCGGTCTCGCTGACGCCGTCGGCCTTCCACAGCGCGAAGTCCGCGGGGTTGCGCTTCTCCGAGCGCTCGTCCGGTTCGCCCTGCGCTTCGAGCGCGTCGAGGTCCTGGTTCGAGAGCTTCCCGTACCCGTCGAAGCGCGTCACGTCGAAGTAGACGGAGCCGTTCGACTCGTAGGCGTACCCCTTCTGTATCAGGGTCTCGACGAGGTCGATTATCTCCGGGACGTGCTCGGTGACGCGGGGGTACACCTCCGCGCGCAAGAGGTTCAGCCCGCGCATCGCGTCGAAGACGCTCGCGGTGAACGTCTCGGCCACGTCGCGTTCGGCGGCCCACTCGTCGCGCTCGCCGACGCGGGCGGTGATCTTCTCGTTGACGTCGGTGACGTTCTCGACGTGGCGCACGTCGTACCCCTCGTGTTCGAGCCACCGGTGGAGCACGTCGGCGTGGAACCACAGGCGGGCGTGGCCGAGGTGCGGGTCGTCCGACACCGTCAGGCCGCAGACGTACAGCGTGACGTCGCCGTCGGCCGTGAACTCGACGCGCTCGCCTTCCAGGGTGTCGGTAACGACGAGACTCATTACGACGTGGTTGCCGAGGTGAGCGTTTCAAATCGTCGGATCGAGCGAGACGCGGACGAATCGGCGACAGACGCCGCCAAAGTTCCGGTCGTTCGGCGGTACATGGTCGCCGAGGCGAACACCGCCGAAGCCCCGGCCGGGAGGCGGGCGCGCGCTCGCTGTGCTCCTCGGTCGCTCACTCCGTTCGCTCCCTGCGGTGCTTGCGTCGCCCGCGCCCGCCTCCCGGCCGCCCCTTCGAGTCCCACCCCGCACCGCAACCGCGCCTCTTACCTCCCCAACCTCGTCGGCTTCCCTCCGCTTCGCTCCGGTCGGCCGACTCCCTCGCACGCGCTCCTCGCGGCCGCCGGGGGCGGCCGCTCGGAGGCGCGCGCCACCGCAGTCCAGTTTATAAACACCCGACCTCGCTTCTCACGCCTCGCGCGTCGTCCACTCGACCTCGTAGCCCGCCTCGCGCACCGCCGTCAGGACGCGGTCGACGTGGGCGGGCCCGTTCGTCTCCACCTCGAACACGAGGTCGGCGTCGCCCACCGGCAGGTCCGGGCGGCTGCGCTCGTGGCGCACCGTCCGGATGTTGGCGCGCTCGCCGCCGATCAGGGTCGCTATCTCCCCCATCGTCCCGGGCGTGTCGTCGATGCGGACGGAGAGCTCGATCAGCTGGTCGCGGTCGACGAGCGCGTGGGTCACCACCTCCTTCAGCGTCGTCACGTCGATGTTACCGCCGCAGAGCAGCGGGACGACGGTCTCGCCGGCGAGGTCGAGCTCGTCGACCGCGTCGTCGTTCAACAGGGCGGCCGCGGCCGTCGCGCCCGCGCCCTCCACCAGCTGTTTCGCGCGCTCCAAGAGCAGGAGGATCGCGCTCGCCACGTCGTCGTCGCTCACGACGAGGGCGCCGTCGAGGTGCTCGTCCAGCAGGCCGAGGGTGAGGTCGCTCAGCCCGCCGGTCGCGATGCCGTCCGCGATGGTGTCCGGCTCGTCGCGCGTGACGAGTTCGCCGGCCGCGAGGCTCTCCGAGAGGGTCGACGCGCCCTCGGTCTGAACGCCGATCACGCGCGTCTCGGGCGAGCGCGCCTTCACCGCGGTCGCGACGCCGCCCGCGAGCCCGCCGCCGCCGACCGGGACGAGGACGGTGTCGGCGGCGGGCACCTGGTCGAGCACCTCTAAGCCGAGCGTCCCCTGGCCGGCGACCACGTCCGGGTCGTCGAAGGCGTGGACGAACCGCGTCCCGGGGTCGTCGGTCAGCGTCTGGGCGTGGGCCATCGCCTCGGGGAACGCGCTCCCGCGGAGGACGACCTCGGCGCCGTACGCGCGGGTGGCCTCGATCTTCGCCGCCGGCGCCGACTCCGGCATCACGATCGTCGCGTCGATCCCGGCGTCGGACGCCGCCAGCGCCACCCCCTGCGCGTGGTTGCCCGCGCTCGCGGCCACGACGCGCTCGACCGCGGGCTCGTCGGCCCCCTCGCCGGAGCCGTCGACCGCCCGCGAGATCGCGTTGTACGCGCCGCGCGTCTTGAACGAGCCGGTGCGCTGGAGGTGCTCCATCTTCAGCCGCACGTCGGCCCCGCACCGCTCGCTCAGCGACCGGCTCCGCTCGACGGGCGTGCGCTGGGCGATGTCGGTGCCGGCGAGCCGCTCGGCCGCGGCCTCGACGTCGTCGACCGTGACGGGGGACATGGGCGCGGTGTTCGCCGGTTCCCGTGAAAAGAACTCGGATACGGAACGCCGTTTCCGCCCTGGCCGCACCTATCGCTTCCCGAGCGCCTCCTCGAAGACGCGCTGGGCCCGCTCGTACCCCTCGTTCCGGTCGACGATCGGGTGCGGGTAGTCGGGCGCCAGTTCCTCGCGCTCCGCCCGCGAGAGGGTCGGCCAGTCGACGACCTTCCCGGCCGGCACGTCCGACAGCTCAGGGACGTACGCCTTCACGTATCGGGCGCCGTCGTCGTACTTCGACATCTGGCTCACCGGGTCGAAGATGCGCACGTCGACGGAGTCGGTGCCGGTGGAGGCGGTCCACTGCCAGGCGCCGTGGTTCGAGGCGTAGTCGTGGTCGATCAGCTGCTTCGTGAAGTAGCGCGCCCCGCGCCGCCAGTCGATCAGGAGGTGCTTCGTCAGGAAGCTCGCGACCACCTGCCGCGGGCGGTTGTGGACGTACCCCTCCTCGTTCAGCTGTCGCATCCCGGCGTCGACGAGCGGGTAGCCGGTCTCGCCGCGGGTCCACGCCTCGAAGTCCGCGTCCGACTCCCGCCACGCGACCTCGTTGGGGAACGACTTGTAGTTCGAGACGGCGAGGTCGGGGGTGTAGTACAGCAGGTGGTACATCTGCTCGCGCCACGACAGCTCGTAGCGGTACTTGTCGACGTTGCGGCGCTCGCCGCCCGTCACGGCGTCGTAGACGTCGCTCGCGCCCGCCCACACCTCGCGGATCCCGATCGCCCCCGTCGCGAGGTACGGCGACATCCTGGAGACCGCGTGCGTCGGCGCCTCGACCGCCCGCGAGAGGTCGTCGCGGGTGTCGTTGTAGGAGGTGATCCCGTAGTCGAGGAACTCGTCGAACCGCTCGCGCGCGGCCTCGTACCCGGCGCCCGGGAGGTCGATGTCGGCGTCGGGCTCGGGGACCGTCTTCCCGTCGCGCACGTCGGCCAGCGCGTCCGGGTCGGGCTCCGCGTACGGCCCGCGCTTCGGCACGGCCTCCCAGTCGCCGTGGAACTGGCTGTGGTTCGGGTACCGCTCCTCCAGCCGCCCGGGGTCGACCAACACGAGGTCCGTCCGGGAGTCCGTCGCGACGCCCGCGCCGGCGAGCGCGTCCTCGACCGCGCGCTGTCGGTTCCGGCGGGCCGGCCGGTAGTGCTCGTTGTAGACGACCGCCTCGGCGTCGTGCTCGTCGGCGAGGTCGACGAGGACATCGTCCGGGTCGCCCGCGCGGACGACGAGGTCGCTCCCGAGTTCTCGATACCGCTCCTCTAAGCGCTTCACGTGCCGGAGGAAGAAGGCGCGCTGACGCGCGCCGACCGTCGCGAGCAGGTCCGCGTCGTACACGAAGACGGGAACGACCGTTCCTTCGCGGGCCGCCGCCGCGAGGCCGGCGTTGTCCCGCGTCCGCGCGTCGCCTCGGTGCCAGAACAGGCGCATACGATCGCCAGGGGCGCCAGCAGATAGTGTCTGTCGCCCGGGGCCGGTCCCGCCGCCAGTACGTTCAAGGCGCTCCGCCTCGAATCCTGACCCGTATGACACGACGCGATCCCTTCGACGAGATCGAGGACCTGCTCGAACGGATGGGCCGCGAGTTCGAGGAACTCGGCGGCACGCTGGAGGGGGCCGGGCCCGAGGTCCCGCGGTTCCCCGGGGCCCGCGAGGTGGACGTCGACGTGATCGAGGACGACGAGTCGATCACCGTCGTCGCCGACCTCCCCGGGTTCGACGCCGACGACGTGGATGTCGAGCTGCGCGACGACGCGCTCGTGATCGCCGGCTCCCGGGAGGAGTCCGCCGAGTTCGCCGCCGAGGGCGACGACGCGGACGACGCGGACGAGGGCGACGAGGTCCGCTACCACCGGCGCGAGCGCCGCCTCCGGTCCGTCTCGCGCCGCGTCCCGGTCCCCGAACCGGTCGAGGCCGACGCGGCGACGGCCGCCTTCGACGCCGGCGTGCTCACCGTCACGCTCCCCAAGCGCTCGCCCGACGACGACCGCGGGCACACGATCGACGTCAACTGAGCGCGAGCGCGCCGCCGCCGCTAACCGAGACGCCGGCGCGGTCGTGGGATAGCACGCCTCACTCTGTGTTTAATATCTCACGGCGCCTTTCTGTTTTTATGAACACGACGAATCCCTTCGACGAGATCGAGCAGTTCCTCGGCCGCACGCCCTTCGCCGGCGGGCGGACCTGGGGCCGCGACCTCCGCGCCGCCGACATCGACGTCGCCGAGTACGACGACGAGTTCGTCGTGATGGCCGACCTCCCGGGCTTCGACCGCGAGGAGATCGACGTTCGCGCCAGCGGCGATCGGCTGACTATCTCCGGCGAGCGCGACACGGAACGCGAGGACGGGGACCGACGCTACCTCCGCCGCGAGCGCCGTCACGAGTCCGTCACTCGGACGATCGAACTCCCCGCGACCGCGGTCCTCGAGGACGCGACCGCGACGTACCGCCACGGCGTGCTCACGGTGACGGTCCCGCTCGACGCCGTCGACGCGGACGAGGGCCACCGGATCGACGTGAACTGACCCGTGCTCGACGCGAACTGACCCGTGCTCGACGCGAACCGACCCGTGCTCGACGCGAACCGAACGACTCGATGCGTCGCGGTCGAGCCGACCCCCGCTCTTTCCGGCCGATGCTTTCTCCACGGACCCCGTGGTAACTCTCCGTATGAACGACGCCGACCACGCGGCCGCCAGGCGCGACCTGGTGAACGCGCTCCGCGACCGCCTCGACGCGAGCGAGCGGACGCTGTCGGCGATCGGCGCCGTCCCGCGACACGAGTTCGTTCCGGAGTCGGTGCGCGGGTCGGCGTACGCCGACCGACCGCTCCCGATCGGTCACGGGCAGACGGTCAGCGCGCCGCACATGGTCGCGATGATGACCGACCTGCTCGACGTCGAGCGCGGCGACCGCGTCTTCGAGGTGGGGACCGGCTGCGGCTACCACGCCGCGGTCGTCGCCGAGGTCGTCGGCCCGGGGAACGTCTTCTCGGCCGAGCGCGTCCCGGATCTGGCGGCCGCCGCCCGCGACCGCCTCGACCGCCTCGGGTACGAGGTGACCGTGTCGGCCGGCGACGGGCGCGAGGCCTTCGCCGACGCGGCCCCGTTCGACGCCGCGTACCTCACCTGCGCGGCGCCGGAGGCGGTCCCGGACGCCGTCGTCGACCGCGTCCAGACGGACGGCCGCGTCGTCGCGCCCGTCAGCGAGCGCGGTCGCCAGCGGCTCGTCCGGCTCACCCCCCGCGAGGACGGGATCGACCGCGAGGACCACGGCGGCGTGCGGTTCGTCCCGATGCGGTAGGCGGGCGGCCGAACGCACAGTTTTAGAGGACCGAGTCCCGAGACGGCGCATGGACGACGCGTCGCTCCGGGCGGACATGATCGAGGGGCTCGAACACCAGATCGGCGAGCCGATCGAGCCGCCCGTGCTGACCGCCCTTCAGCGCGTCCCCCGCGACCCCTTCGTCGACGACTCGCCCCGCGGGGGCGCCGTCGACGGCGACGACCCTCACTCGCTCTCGCTCGCGACGCTGGTCCGACTGCTCACCGCGCTCGACGCCGACGAGGGCGACTCGGTCCTCGTCGTCGGCGCGGGGATCGGCTACTCGGTCGCGCTGCTCGCGGCGATCGCCGGCGCGCGGCGCGTCCACGCGGTCGACATCGACCGCGCCGCCGTCCACGCCGCGCGGTCGAACCTCGACGCGGCCGGCTACGGCGCCGTCCTCGTCGACCGCGCGGACGGCGCCGACGGGCTCCCCGCCTACGCGCCCTACGACCGGATCCTCCTCGAAGCCGCCGTGGTCGAGCCGCCGCGACCCCTCCGCGAACAGCTGGCGTCCGGGGGCCGGATCGTTTACCCGCGCGGCGCGGGCGTCCAGACCGTCGCGGCGATCGAGCCGTCGACCGCCCCCGAGGACGGGGACGACCCGGCGCCGCCGGGGTTCGAGACGGTCGCGACCCACGGCCCGGCACGGCTCCAGCCGATGCTCGTCGACGGCGAACAGCCGGGAACGGAACGCAACCGGACCCGCCGCGAGGACGCCGAGCGCGCCGAGCGCGGCCGGCAGCGCCGACACGGCTGGGAGCAGGACTGGATCGACTGGGACGATCAGCTCTGACCGCCTCTCGCAGCGCGCCGCCGCGGCGTCACTCCTCGACGACGAGCACCTCGGTGTTCCCCCGCTCGTCGACGTAGTCGCCCTCCGCCGGGGGCTTGACGTCGATGGTGAGCGTCCCGTCGGCCTGGTTCGGCCCCAACTCGGGGTCGACGTCGACGGTCGCGATCCCCTCGCCGTTCGTCTCCGCGGTGACGACGCCGTCGATCCGCGCGGAGCCGCCGCGGACGATCACCGTCGCGTCGGCGACGCGGGAGCCGTCCGGGTCGACGACCGCGACGTCGATCGACTGCTCCCCGGGCGTGGTCACCTCCGGCTGCGGCTGCGCGTCGAGCTCCGTCGCGGCCAACCCGTCGATGTCGCCGATCATCCTCATCATCACGCTGAGGCTGGCGACGCCGACGACGAGCGCGATGACGAGGCGGACCGGGAGCCCCTCGATCGCGCGGGTGTCGGTGCTGAACGTCCGGCGGTTCGCGGTGCGCGAGTCGTGTGTTCGATCGGACATACGCCCCGCTGGCCGCGGCATCCGGTATAAAAGATCGGCCGCCCGACCGTTTTTATCTCATACCGAGGCCAGCCGTCCGCGTGTACGTACTCGGCCGCGACGGACCGGAGCCCGACGGCGACGACGCGAGCAACCCCGGCCGCGACCTCGGCGACGCGAGCGACCGCGACTCCGACTGCGGCGACGCGATCGATCGTGACGGCGACCTCCCGTCCCACACCGCCCGGATCGGATCCTTCCTCGCTCGCGACGGGAGCGCGGGCGCACCCGTCGGGGTCGACCTCGACCGCCCGCACGCGGGCGTCGTCTTCGGGAAGCGCGGAACCGGGAAGTCGTACACGCTCGGCGTCCTCGCGGAGGAGCTCGCCGCCGCCGACGGCGTCGCGCCGGTCGTCGTCGACCCGATGGGCGTCTTCGGGGGCCTCGAAGCGGCCGGGGGACAGGTCGTCGACCCCGCGGTCCGCCCGGGCTCGATACCGCCGTCGACGTGGCCGGACCTGCTGGGACTCGACCCCGAGAGCGGGCCGGGAAGCCTCGTCTGGCGCGTCGTCGCCGACGCGGTCGACGGCGGCGCCTCGCCCTCGCTCGCGGCGCTCCGGGACGCGGTCGCCGCCGCGGACGCGCCGGCGGAGACGCGCCGCGCCGCCGCGAACCACCTCCGGCTGGCGGCCTCCTGGGGAATATTCGACGCCGACGCGCGCTCGGTCACGTCGCTCGCGGCCGACGGCGACCCCGCCGTCATCGACCTCGCCGGCGTGCCCGACGCCGCCGCGGCGGCCGCCGTTCGCGCGGTCGCTCGCGGCCTCTACGACGCGCGGATCGACGGGCGCCTCCGACGGCTGCCGTGGCTGCTCGTCGACGAGGCGCACGCGTTCTTCGACGGGGTCGCCGAGCCCGCGCTCCGGACGCTCCTCACGCGGGGCCGCGCGCCCGGCGTCTCGCTGGTCTGTGCGACCCAGCGGCCGGCCGCGCTGCCGAGCGTCGCCGTCTCCCAGTCCGACCTCCTCGTCTCCCACCGGCTCACGGCCGCGCGCGACGTCGACCGGCTCGCCGAGGCGGAAGCGACGTACCTCGCCGGCGACCTCGCCGCGCGGCTCCCCGAGGGCGTCGGCGAGGCGCTCGTCGTCGACGACGCGACGGAGACGGCCCACACGGTCCGGATCCGCGAACGACGCACGCCGCACGGGGGAGAGAGCCCCCGCGCCAGCCGGCCGTCGGACGCCGAGTAGCGCCGAGGCGGCTCGGAACGCACAAGCCCCCGCGGACACACCGACGCTCATGGAACGGACGCCGTACGGATTCCTGCTCGTCGCGGCCGGCGGCTTCCTCGGCGCGGTCGCCAGGCACGCGGTCGACCTCGGCGCGGGCGAGGCCGTCGCTGCGGCCACCGCCGCCGCGGGCGGCGGCGCTCCGACCGGCGCGGGAACGCTTGTCGCGAACGTCGCCGGATCGTTCGCGCTCGGGCTCCTCCTGACCCGCGCGTCGAGCGACCGAGTCAGGCTGTTCGTCGGAACCGGCGCGCTGTCGTCGTTCACGACGTACAGCACGTTCGTCGCCGACGCGGTCGCGCTCGGGACGCCTGCCGGCGCGTGGTACGTCGCCGCCAGCTACGCGACCGGCTTCGCCGCGGCCGCGCTCGGGTTCGCCGTGGGGGGTCGAGACGGCCGATGACCGTCGCGTCGCTCCTCGCGACGGCGCTCGTCGGCGTCGGCGGCGCGCTCGGCGCCGCGTCCCGGCACGCGGTCGGACTCCGCGTCGAGGGGCGCCAATCGGTCCTCCTCGTCAATGCGCTCGGGAGCTTCGCGCTCGGAGCCGTCTCTGCCGCCCCGGTCGGGTCGACGGCGGCGCTGCTCCTCGGCGTCGGCTTCTGCGGCGCGTTCACGACGTTCTCCTCGTTCGCCGTCGGGACGGTCCGGACCGCGAGCGAGACGGGGGCCCGCGCCGCCGCGGCCGTCGCGGGGTCGAACCTCGCGGCCGCGCTGGCCGCGTTTCACCTCGGCTCGCTCCTCGCCGGGCGGCTCCTCTGACGGGCGTCGACGCCCGGCGTCCGCCCGCAAGCGATAGGTACAGCATCCCTCGGCCCGTACCCGCGTCCGTGACCGACACCGACCGCTCCGTCGACGGCGAGTCGACAGACCCGGCCGACTCTGGGCCGTTCTCCGACGCCGTGGACCCCGAAGACGTCCCCGAGTTCGGCGACCTCTCGATCGCCCAGCGCGCCTTCGTCGCCGCCGCGCAGAACCCCTCCCGCGGACTGCTGGTCGTCGGCCTGTTCGCGTTCGCGCTCGCCTTCTACGCCGCGTTCTGGCTGTCCTTCCCCGCCGCCGCCGGGCTCCTCTCGGCGCTCGCGCTGATCGTCGCCGCCGCCGCCGCCGCCGTCTACTGGCTCCTCGACCGCGTCGCCGGCTGATCCCCGCCCGCCCGTCGGCGTTCCGGGTCGCTACCCCGCACGACCCGTCCCGCTGACTTCACGGCCGCGGCTCGTAGAACTCCCGGAGCGGCCGCCCGAACGCGGGCGCGAGCGTCGCGACCGCCTCGCCGACCAGCACGTCGCGGTCGTCGAACGCCGGCTCCACCTGCGCGCCGAGCGCCACGTCGCTCGCGGCGTCGCTCTCCAAGTACTCCCGGACGGTGGCGAACTCCCGCTCCCGCTCGACGACGTATCGGTCCCCGTCGATGAACGGGCCGTAGGTGTCCGGGTCGACGTCGTCGACGTACGACTCGTAGAAGCTCGCGGCGTGCTTCCGGACCGCGACTGGCGGCCCGTCGTGGCGCTCGACGGCCGGCCGCTCGGTCACCTCCAGTTCGGCGTACAGCGCGGCCCGGGTCGTCCCGTCGGACCCGTCGCGTCCCGCCGTCCTCTCCGCGCCGTGCCGCCCAACGTCCCCTGTCGCCCTCGCGGCGTCGGTCATGGCCCGCGCTCGGAGGACGTCGAAGCCGCGGTCGTTCAGCCCGCCGACGATCCCGTCCAGCGACCGCCGGAGCTGGGGCCACAGCTGGTCGTCGACCACGTCGGGCGCGTCGAAGACGACCGCGACCGGCGTCGTCTCCCGCCGGTCGAGGTGCGCGCGCACCTCGCTCGGGTCCAGCGGCTCCGGCTCGTCCGGCTCGAAGAGGTCCCCGCTCGGGGCCGCAAGGAGCTCCCGGGCGTAGTGCTGGAACCGCGCGAGGTTCGTCGCCGACAGCACCGCGGCGACGTTCCGCGTCGGGTCCGTCGGGTCGACGACGACCAGCGGGTCCTCGAACGTCCGCTCGGCGTGCCCCTCGGGGTCGAACTCCACCGGCGGGTGCCAGCTCCGCGCCGACTCCACCAGCGGGACGAACCCGCCCAGCTCCAACACGAGCAGCTCCGTGAGGTACCCCGAGAACCCCTCGGTGCGGAGGTCGCTCCCGTACGCGCCGATCCCCTTCAGGAACGCCTTCGCCAGCACCACGTCCGCGGCGAGGTCGTCGTCGAGCCGCGCGGAGAGGTAGGCGTCGTGGAACGGCGTGCGGTCGACCGCGGAGACCAGCTCGCCGGCGCTCTCCACGTCGTGACAGGGAACGAGGTCGACGTCGAACCCCTCGTAGCTCCCCTTCACGTACGGGTGTTCGGCGTACTCCTCGTGGCCGTCGGGGAGGACCGCGTGGCCGACCTCGAGGCCGTACTCCTCCAGTTCGGCGCGGTCGAGGTCCGCGTCGAACCGGACGAACAGGTCGATGTCGCGGTCGCCGGCGACCCACGTGCCGCGCGCGGTCGACCCGACCTGGACCACGTCGGCGCCGACGGGGAGGTCGGCGATGGCCTCGCGGGTCCGGTCGGTCAACGTCGCGGCGGTCTCCCGCAGGCGCTCGCGCTCCGCCGGCTCCGGCAGGACCCGCTCGCGGACCCGCGACAGCACCGCCTCCAACTCGTCCATACCGAACGGTCTCGCGGTCCGGCCGAAAACGTGTCGGTCGGATCGGCGCCCGCGGCGGTGCGTCTGATCGGGGGCCGTAGCGCGCCTTCCGGGCAGTCGGATTCCCCGCAGTCGGGCGGAAACGAAAGCCCTATCAAAACGACCCGAGTACCGGGAAGTGAGCCGAAGTAGCTCAGTTGGTAGAGCGCCTCGCTGTTAACGAGGCGGTCCCAGGTTCGAGTCCTGGCTTCGGCGCCTCCTGCTTTCACCTGCTTCGTCGCGAGTCGGTACGCTAAAAAACGTCTCCGACGTATCGACAGATACGGGCCCTTAGCTTAGTCCGGTTAAAGCGACTCGCTCATAACGAGTTGATCGCCGGTTCGAATCCGGCAGGGCCCATCGACATCACACTCGCTACCGGAGAGTCTCTTCGCAGCGCCCGAATCGTCCAGACGCCGGAGACCGCGCCGGCGTCGTCGCCGCCCGTCGACTCGGGGTCGTCCATCACCAGCTCGTGGTCGCGGGCCCGGGCGACGAACGCGGATTCGCCGTCGCTCTCGCCGCTGACTTCCATCCGCTGCGTCGCGTTGGCGTCACTCATCGACCGCGCTAGCGGGCGAGGGGTCATAAACCGTCAAAACCGGTCCGGTTCGTGCCGGTGGCCGTGGCCCGCGTCTCGCGTCGAGGCAGCATACGGGCGTCGAGAGTGTCAATCCCGGCCGGCTCGCCGTCAGCCGCCGCCGCGACGCGTCTCCGGTACCGGCGAGTTCCGCGACCGCGTCGGCCGAAGGAATCCGATTGGCTCGGTCGCCCGCGCGGTACGGCCGCGACGCGCCGTCGGTCACTCCACCAGCTCAACCAGTTCGTTCACGTCCTCGACGACGGCGTCGGCGCCGTTCTCGGCGAACTTCTCGCGGCCCGCGTCGCCGGTGAGCCCGCCGGTGAGGACGCCGATCCCGTAGTACACGCGCGTCTCGTCGGTCTCGTCGGCGTTGCGCGCGGTCCGCACGTCGTCGAGGGTGTCGCCCGCGAACGCGACGCGCTCGGCGTCGAACCGCTCGGCGAGCTCGACGAGCGCCCGCGGGTGCGGCTTCCCCTCCTCCCAGTCGTCCATCGTGAACCGCCGGTCCTCGGGCACGTCGAGACCGACGCGATCCAGGGCGATGTCGGCCTCCGCCGCCGGCCGACCGGTGAGGACGCCGACGTCGAACCGATCGGTGAGCTCGGCGATCGTCTCGGGGGCGACGAGCGTCGGCTCGTCGTGGATGTACCCGTCCGTCTCGACCGGCGGCTCGCCGCCCTCCAGCTCGCGGTACAGCTCCGCGCCGAGGTACAGCGCCTGGAACGTCTCGCGGAGCGCGTCCCGATCCCACTGATCGCGGACGCGGGCCTGCGCGACCCGCGGGAGGTCGCCGACGACCTCCTTGGCGGCGTCGAGGCCGCCGCCGAGCTCGCGGACGCGGTCGGTGAACTCCTCGACGTCCATCCGGAGCCCCTCCCGGCGGGCCAACACGAACAGCGCGGCCGCGTCGGTCAGCTCCCAGTCGTTGTTGAAGCCGCCGGCGTCCTTGAACGCCTGGACCGCGTCGCGGTCGATCGGCTTGCCGCAGACACGGTCGACCGACTCGAGGATCGCCCGACGGTAGGAGTCCGCCACGTCCACCAACACCCCGTCGATGTCGAGGACCACTGCGTCGACCTGCATACCGCAAGGCCGTCTGGGGGCGGAATGAACGTTCGGGTTCGCGGCCGGCGTCGCCGGTTCGAGGGACGCCCCGACCGCCGGTTCGAGCGTCGCGACGGAGCGGTCGCCGGGCCGCGGCGTCACCGGGCGACGTACACGACGGTCCCCGCCTCCCGCGACCGCCGCCGGACGTCGACGACCGGCTCCTCGAACCCGAGCGTGGTGAACAGGCAGGCGGCGTCGAGCCGCTCGGCCAGCGCGACGGTCGGGCGCTGGATCTCGGCGGGCAGGTTCCGCGCGTACACGGCGTCGACCCCGTCTCCGACCGACTCGGAGCCGATCGCGTCGCGGATCGCCCGTCCGTCGTCGGCCGCCAACGCCGTCACGTCCGCGGCGGCGACGCGGAGCGACCCCTCGCCCGACTGTGCCGCCGTCGCCGCCTCCCGCGCCGACTCGCTCACAGTGACGTCGACGGCGACGACCGCTCGGCCCCGGTCCGCGAGCGCGAGGGCGACGTCCGGACGCCGCCCGACGCCGACCTCGATCAGCCGCTCGTACGGGTCGAGTGCGGCGACGAGCGCCCGTTCGGACGGCGGCGGTGACCCCACGGCGCGGCCTTTATGACCGCGGCGGTCAAAAGCGGTTCCATGCTCGTGGACATCGTCCCGGTCGGGGAGGTCACGCCCCGAGTGAAACGGGAGGCCTCCGCTGCGCTGCGTTCCGTGTACGACTGTGACGTGACGGTCCACGACGACCAGGCGATCCCGGACTCCGCGTTCGACGCCGACCGCGACCAGTACCGCGCCGAGGACCTCATCGAGACGGTCACCCGGGTCGGCGGCGGCGAGAAGAACATCGGCATCACGCCCGAGGACCTCTACTACCGGCGCCGGAACTACGTCTTCGGCCTCGCGTACCTCAACGGCAGCGGCTCCGTCATCTCCACCCACCGGCTCCGCACCTCCTCGGACGGCGGCGTCTCGACTAAACCCGCCGTCGACGTCTTCGGCGACCGCGTCCGCAAGGAGGTGGTCCACGAGATCGGGCACACGCTCGGCTTGGAGCACTGCGACAACAGCAAGTGCGTGATGTCGTTTTCGCCCACCGTCCGCGAGGTCGACGTAAAAGAGGAGAACCTCTGCGGCACCTGTTCTCGGCTCATACGCTGAGCGCGCGGCCGCCGCCCGCTCGCCGACCGCCGGTAGACGTAAAGTCCGCCCCGCACAAGGGACACGTATGGCCGCAAAGCCGGAATACCGCGACCGGCCGGACGTCGAGGTCGCGCTGCTCGACGCGCTCGTCGACCGCGGCGACGAGGGGATGACGGTCCTCGAACTTCGCGCGGCCGTCGACGCCGACATCGACGCCGTCGAGGAGGCCCTCTCGGCGCTGAAGGAGGACTCGCTCATCACCGTGGAGTCGGACGAGCACGTCCGGGTGTACGCCCACGACAAGGTCGTTCCGGACCCCGAGGCGCCGGACGACGACCCGTCGGCGGGGCTCGTCGACGCGATCCGCGACCGCCTCGGACTGTAGCCGCCGGAGACGGCGACCTTTTGGCTCTCGCTCGCGTCCCTCCGGCCATGACGCTCGTCTCCGGCACCCACGACGCGCACGGCGCCGTGTACCGCGACCGCGGCGGCCGAGAGGTCGTCGACCACTACGGGAAGCCCGTCCGCGTCGGCAAGGCGGTCCGCAACGTCGCCGGCGTGATCGAGATGGGGTACGGCGTCCTCGCCGTCAGAGGCGACGACCGCGTCGAGTTCGTGGACAACGCCG
The DNA here is from genome assembly GCF_001280455.1 of Halorubrum tropicale. NCBI lineage: Archaea > Methanobacteriati > Methanobacteriota > Halobacteria > Halobacteriales > Haloferacaceae > Halorubrum > Halorubrum tropicale. The sequence continues at coordinate 361,287 of NZ_LIST01000003.1, read as the reverse complement.
TCTCGAACCGCGTCCCGACCGCGGACGGCGAGGGGACCTACGCCCTGCTGCTCGACCCGCAGGGCGGGATCGAGACGGACATGTACGTGTACAACGCCGACGAGCGACTGCTCGTCTTCCTCCCCCCGGAGCGGGCCGAGTCGGTCGCCGCCGACTGGGCGGAGAACGTGTTCATCCAGGACGTGGAGATCGACGACGTCTCCGACGAGTTCGGCGTGTTCGGCGTCCACGGCCCGAAGTCGACGGAGAAGGTGGCCTCCGTCCTCGGCGGACCGGGCGCGCCAGAGGACCCCCTCTCCTTCGTCCGCGGGTCGATGGTCGACGCCGGCGTCACGGTGATCGCGACGGACGCCCCGCTCGGCGAGGAGGGGTACGAGATCGTCTGCGCCGCCGCCGACGCGGGCGAGGTGTTCGACACCCTGATCAACCGCGGGCTCAACGCCGCGCCGTTCGGCTACCGGACGTGGGACGCGCTCGCGACCGAGGCCGGGACGCCCCTCTTCGAGCACGAGCTGGCCGGCACCGTCCCGAACGTGCTCGGCCTCCGGAACGCGCTCGACTTCGAGAAGGGGTGTTACGTCGGCCAGGAGGTCGTCTCGCGCGTGGAGAACCAGGGGCGACCGAGCCGCCGGCTGGTCGGCCTCGAACTCGACGGCGCCGCCGAGGCGGTCGCCGGCGTCGACGCGAACGCCGACCCCGAGGGGATCGACGCCGCGCTCCCCGACCCCGGCGCGGCCGTCTTCGACGGCGACGAGGCGATAGGCGAGGTGACCCGGGCCGCGGTCGGCCCCGCGACCGAGGTCCCGGTCGCCCTCGCGCTCGTCGCGTTCGACGCCGGCCTCGGCCCGGTCACCGTCCGCGTCGACGGCGAGGAGGTCTCGGCCGCCGCGGTCGACCTCCCGTTCGTCGACGGGAGCGCGGCGTCCGCGAGGCTGCCGACGTACCCCGATCTGCGCGCCTGAGCGTCCCGCTGACGGCGCCCGCCGCGGCTCAGACGACGAAGTCGACCGCCGCGTAGAGGCTAAACCCGAGCGCGAACGCGCCGACGAGCGACCCGACCCACGCGAGGACCGTGTACCCCATCTTCTTCCGGCTGACGCCCGCGTCGCCCGCGGCGTAGCCCGCGCCGACGATCGCGGAGACGATGATCTCGTTGAACGAGACGGGGATCCCGAAGGCGACGGCGGTCTGCGCGATCGCGAACGACGGGATCAGCGCGGAGATCGACCGCCGCGGCCCCATCGAGGCGTAGTCCTGCGCGAGCGCCTTGATCATCCGCGGCGCGCCCGTCCACGACCCGGCCAGCAGCCCGGCGCCCCCGCCGACGAGCAGCGCCCACAGCGGGACCCCGACCTCGCTGAAGATCGGGACGAGGGGGCCGATCGCGAGCCCCACCTGCGACCCGCCGGCCGAGAACGCGACGAGGCCCCCCATCGCCAAAAGGAACCGCCGCTGGGCGCCCTCGCGGTCGCGGCCGAGGTCGGCGTACACGGCGACCGCGACCAGGGCGGCGATCCCGAGGGTCACCGCGGGCGCCCCCGCGCCGCCGATCCCGAGATCCGCCCCGAGGACGCCCGCCACCGACGCCTGTTCGCCGGCCGGCCCGAGCAGCGCGAACCCGACGTTCGCGAGGAGCGCGCCCACGAGCCCGGCGAGCGCCGCGGTCAGCGGGCGCTCGGGCAGCGACTCGCCGATGAGCAGCCGGGCGACGCCGAAGGCGACGCCGCCGCCGACGAACGGGGTGAGCACCCACAGCGTCGCGATCTCGGCGTACTTCGGCCACGCCGGGTCGCCCCCCATCGCGAGGCCGACGCCGACGACCGCCCCGGTGACGGTGAACGCCGTCGCGATCGGATAGCCAGCGAACACGCCGACCGCGACCAGCGCGGCGGCCGTGACGAGCGCGACGATGGCCGCCGCGGCCGTGAGCGTCACGCCGCCGATCAGCTCGGTGCCGACCGCCTCCGTCACGTTCGCCCCCTGGAGCGTCGCGCCGAGCAGCCCGAGGACGCCGACGATCAGGCCGGCCCGCATCACGGAGATGGCGTTCGCGCCGACCGCGGGGGCGAACGGGGTCGACCCCGACGAGCCCGCGCCGATCGACCACGCCATGAAGAGGCTGGCCGCGGCGGCGACGACGAGCGTCGCGGCGGTGACGACGACCATCAGCTCCGCCCGTCGTTGTACCCCTCGTTTAGCCCCCTCACCGTGCGCCGAACGAGGAGGAACCCGAAGAAGAACAGCCCGAGAAGACCCACCAACAGAAGCACGAACAGCGGCTGTACCGGGAGCATAGACGTGAATCCGTCGGGACGGTGTTATGCGTTTCGGGCGACGCGGCGGGGACCGGCGTGCGCGGTGCCCCGCTCTCGAACGTCTTCAGGACCCCGGCCCGCCGTCGTGAGGCCGATCGACGCGACGCGCGGCAGAACCGGCTCGTTGCCGGGACGAATCCGGTGCCGTCGCGAAACGAACTCCTCTCTGCCCCCGTAAAGTGGGTATTGTTTACTCTTCTCATGAACACAGTTATATAGCTGTATCGTTCTGGGTTATAGTGGTATGACGGACAAACAGAACAGACGACAGGTACTGGAAGCGATCGGTGTGGCCGGCATCGCGGCGCTGGCCGGGTGTAGCGGCGGCGGCGACGGCGGCGACGGCGGTGACGGCTCCCGCTTGAGCTGGCACGCCGGAGGCACGGGAGGGACGTACTTCCCGCTCTCGAACGAGATCAAGACGGTCGTCGAGGAGAACACCGACTTCTCGCTGAACGTTCAGTCGACGGGCGCGAGCGTCGAGAACGTCGGCAGCCTCGGCGACGAGTCCGCCGACTTCGCGCTGATCCAGAACGACATCGCCTACTTCGCGAAGAACGGGACGGGCATTGACACGTTCGAGGGCAACGCTGTCGAGAACCTGCAGGGCGTCGCGACGCTGTACCCCGAGACGATCACGGTCGTCACCCTGTCGGACTCCGGTATCGAGTCGCTCTCCGACCTCAGCGGCGCGACGATCAACACGGGCGACCTCGGCTCCGGGACGCAGGTCAACGCGAACCAGATCCTCGAGGCCGTCGGCATCAGCGACTACAACGAGCAGAACGCCGGCTTCTCGCAGGCCTCCGAACAGCTCGCGAACGGGGACATCGACGCCGCGTTCGTCGTCGGCGGCTGGCCGGTCGGGGCCATCGAGGAGCTCGCGACCACGAACGACATCAACATCGTCCCGATCCAGGGGGACAACCGCCAGGCCGTCAAGGACGCCGCCTCGTGGTTCGCCGACGACACGATCCCCGGCGGCACCTACACGGGCATCGACAGCGACGTCGAGACCGTCGCGGTCCAGGCGATGATAGCCACCCACGCCGGCGTCCCGGCCGATACCGTCGAGACCGTGACGGGCGCCATCTTCGACAACGTCGGCGAGTTGAGCATCAAGACCGACTTCATCTCCGCCGACAGCGCTCAGGACGGGATGTCCATCGAGCTGCACGAGGGCGCCGCGGCGTACTTCGACGCCTGACCGACCCGGTAGGTCGGCTCCGGCGGCAACGCACCGCTTCGCGCCCGCGTCTCCGTCCGCGAGACGCGACGCTCGCACTCTGTCCGACGCGGGACCCTCGTCACCGCACCTGAACATCACACGTGGCACTCCGAGACGCGACTTCGCGAGACCTGCTCGGCCCGGCGCTCGCGGTGGTAGCGGTCGCGCTGTGTCTGTCGATCGCCGGCGCCGCCGTCGCGGCCCCCTCCGGACAGGTGCTCGTCGTCGAGGGGATCGACACCGGCGAGCGCTACCTGACGCACCCGGTCGACGACGGGAGCACGGTCGCGCTGTCGTACACCCACAGCGTCGAGAAAACCCCGGTGTACGACGAGTACCGCGTCGAGGGCGAGACGCTCGTGAACACGCGCATGGAGTTCGAGTCGTACGGCTGGGGACTCCCCTCGCGGGTGAACGTCACGAACGTCAACGGGACCTTCGTCTACGACCCGCCCGGGCCGATAACGACGCTCGAGACCCTGTCGGTCTCCCCGGGGCGGATCGCTAACCACACTCTGATCGTCGAGGACACCCGGTACGACCTGGTCGCGGAGACCGGCGCGAGGGACGTTCGGATCCGCGTGGAACGCCGGGGCCTCACGGACGTATTCTCATGAGCACGAACGACACACAACCGGACGACGCCGAGGAGATTTCCAGAGAAGAGGCCGACGAGATAATCGACGAGATCGAGCGCCGGCGGTCGTTACAGGGGCTCGCCGCCCTCGCCGTCGCGGTCATCGGGATCTGCTTTTCGCTCTTCCAACTGGCGCTCGCGGCGCGCAGTTTCACCTTCACGATCCCGCTGCCGACGGTCGATCTCGGACTGCTGACGGTGCGGCCGATACAGATTTCGCTCCAACTGCTCCAGGCCAACGCGGTCCACGTCGGCTTCGCGCTCGTGCTCACCTTCCTGATGTTCCCGGCCACCATGGGCGACGGGCCCCTCTCGCGGCGGCTCGGCGGGGCAGTCGACGCCGCCGCGAGCCGCCTCGGCGGTTCGAACCCGCTCTCGCGGGTCCTCGACGGCGTTCGGCGCGCGGTCCGGTGGGCGTTCGTCGACCCGGACCGCAGCCGGGTCACGCCGTTCGACGTGGCCTGTATGATCGTCTCGCTGCTCGCGGTCGTCTACTTCCTCACCGAGTTCCGGGAGATCCGCGACATCCGCGCCTTCGGGCTCGAGTCCGGTCGCCCGATCACCGGCGTCTACTCGGTCCTCGAACCGCTGCTCGGGGGCGTCCCGTTCGTCAGCGAGTACTCCTACGCGATGCTGCTCGGCGTGCTCGGCGTCCTCCTCGTGCTGGAGGCCACCCGGCGGACGCTCGGGCTGCCGCTCATGATCATCGTCGCCAGCTTCATCGTGTACGCCCGCTGGGGGTACCTCATCAGCGGTAACACGCCGTTCGTCGGGCTCCTCGCGATCCCCCAGTTCACCTGGCCCGACATCATCCAGAACCTGTGGTACAACACCGAAAACGGCGTGTTCGGGATCCCGGTCACCGTCTCCGTCAGCTTCATTTACATCTTCATCCTGTTCGGCTCGTTCCTCGAGATGAGCGGCGCGGGCCAGTGGTTCATCGACCTCGCGTACGCCGCCACCGGCCACCGGAAGGGCGGCCCGGCGAAGTCGAGCATCCTCGCCAGCGGCTTCATGGGCACCATTTCGGGCTCGTCGATCGCGAACACGGTCACGACGGGGGCGTTCACCATCCCGCTGATGAAGAAGTCGGGCTACTCGCCCGAGTTCTCCGGCGCGGTCGAGTCGTCGGCCTCCTCCGGCGGCCAGATCCTGCCCCCGGTGATGGGGGCGGCGGCGTTCCTCATGGTCCAGTACACCGCGACGCCGTTCCGCGAGATCATCATCCTCGCGACGATCCCGGCGGTCGTCTTCTTCTTCGGCGTCTGGGTGATGGTCCACCTCAAGGCGGTCCAACAGGGGATCGGCGGCGTCGACGCCGACACCGTGTCGCTCGGGACCCACCTCAAGCGCGGGTGGTTCTACCTGGTCCCCATCGTGCTGCTCCTCTACTACCTGATCGGCGCGCGGCTCTCCGTGTCGCGGTCGGCGTGGTTCACGCTCGTCGCGCTGGTCGCGCTTATCGCGTTCATCGCGGCGTACAGCGAACAGACCCGTGCGTTCCTCCTCGCGTCGACGGCGGCCATCTTCGGCGTCGAGCTGGCGAGTTACACCGTCGCCGGCGTCCCGATCACCGGACTCCTCGCCGGCGCCGGCGGGGCCGGAGTCCCGCTCGGCGACGCCCTCGCGGTCATCGGTCCGCGGATCGGGTGGTACGCGATGCTCGGCAGCGTCGCGACGATGATCGTCCACGCCGACGTCCAGTCGGCGGTGCTCGATCTCAACCCCACCGTTCAGACCGCCGCCGAGTCCGCCGGCGAGCGGACCGGTCGCGACCTCGGCGACAACCAGCTGTTCCGCGTCGGGACCTTCGTCGTGAAGTCGATGGAGGAGGGCGCGCGGACGGCCGTCCCGGTCGTCATCGCGGTCGCCGCGGCGGGGATCATCCCGGGCGTCATCAGCGTCTCCGGGCTCGGACCGAACCTCACCTCGCTCCTCTTGGAGCTGTCCGGCGGGTCCATCGTCGTCATGCTGCTCGTCACCGCGGTCGCGAGCATCATCCTCGGGATGGGGATGCCGACGACCGTGACGTACATCATCCTGATCTCGATGCTCGCGACGCCGCTCGTCGAGTTCGGGATCCCGCTGCTCGCGGCGCACCTGTACATCCTCTACTTCGGCGTGATGGCCGACATCACGCCGCCGGTCGCGGTGGCCGCCTACGCCGCGAGCGGGGTGGCGAAGTCGGACCCGTTCGAGACCGGCGTGAAGGCGTTCTCGCTGTCGCTGAACAAGGCGATCGTCCCCTTCGCGTTCGTGCTCGCTCCCGGCATCGTCCTCCTGCGCGAGAAGGCGAACGCGGACGAACTGCCGCTCCGCGAGCAGTACCGCGTCGTCAACTTCGCCGACCTCGCGGAGCTGTCGTACTCCGTGCCGGAGATCCTGATCCCCGTCGTCGGCGTCTTCCTCGGCGTCGTGGCGCTGGGCGCGACCGTCATCGGGACGCTGTACGCCGACGTCCCGAAGCCCGAGCGCGCCGTGTTCGCGCTCAGTTCGCTGCTGCTCATGGCGCCCCGACTGCTCTCGGAGTCGGTCTTCGACGTCCTCGGCCTCGCGGGCGTCAGCGTCTCGGTGAACGCGCTCCTGCTCGACCTGACGCTCCGCGGCGTCGGCCTCGTGCTGTTCGTCGCGCTCACCGTCAGGAACCGACGCAAGGCCAGCGTCGAGCCCGCGGGCCCCTCTGGCGAGCCGACGACCGCCTGAGGTCGGCCGCGGCCGCCGCGTTTCGGTGACTAAAACGCTCGTTTGCGCCTCGGACACCTATAAGATCGCGCCGCTCGTAGGTGGAAACGCGACCCCCGCTTCGGCCCTCACACGCCCGGAGAAGCCGGTCGACGCTCCGGCCGGTCGGACTCGCCGCCTCCCTCCCTGCCCAGAACCCCTCCCCCGGGCGCGGTCCGCCCGCCGGCGTCCACCCGCACCGACTCGGGTCCGCCACCGTGCACGCGACCGTCGGCCGGTCCGGCCGCACGCGGGGCGTCGCGATCGGTCCCCGCCGCCGCGCACGACGGCCTCACGCCCGCTTCTCGCGCCCCGCTCCGTTACCCTGCGCTCTCGATCCGTTACTCCGCGCTCCCGCCCTCGATGCGGAACGTCTCGAAGACCTCGCCGTCCGGCGTCACCAGTTCTCCCGCCAGTCCGTTCCCGCGCTCCCCGCCGACCGGCGTCAGCTCCGCGTGCGCCGGGCGGTTCCCGCGCGGCTGCGCGTGGCTCCCAGGGTTCAGTATCGGCAGCCCGCCCGAGTCGTCGAACCGCGGCCGGTGGCTGTGGCCGCAGATCACGGCGTCCGCGTCGCGGCCGCGACCGAGCATGACGAGCCCCGTGTCGCCGCTGCGGTGGCGGTGGGCGACCGCGAACCGGACCCCGGCGTACTCGACCGTCCGCACCTCGGGCACGCGGTCGCGGATCGCGGCGTCGTCGTTGTTGCCGTAGACGGCGCGGAGGCTCGCGGCGGCCGACCGGAAGGCGTCCAACACCGGTTCGCGGTAGAAGTCGCCCGCGTGGACCACCAGCTCGGCCTCGCGGACCGCCTCGGCGGTCCGCCCCTGAAGCCTCGACTCCTCGCGTGCGTGCGTGTCGGAGACGACGACGAGCATACCGTCCGTCCGCGCCAGCGTGGGTTAAAACTCGCGCCCGCCTCCCGGCCGGGGCTTTGGCGGTGTTCTCCGTCGATCTGTGGCTAGCAGGATACAGAACGACGAGCAGAGGTCCGAAAACAGCCTACTCGTCCAACGAGAGCGCCGCGAGCAGCGACTCCAGTTGGACCTGCTCGTTGGCGCCCTCCGCGATCCGGTAGTCGGCCTCGCCGACGCGCTCCATCAGCCGCACCGCCTCGCGCTCGCTCAGGTCGAACTCCCAGACGGAGCGGTGGAGCTGGTCGATCACGTCGCCGCCGGCCATTCCCGTCTCCGTGAGCAGCGTGTCGAGCGTCGACCGCGCCCGCGCGAAGTCGCCCTCCAGCGCGTCGGTCACCATCGACTCGATCTCCTCCGGCCGGGCGGTCGCCGTGATCGCGTACACCGCCTCCTCGTCGACCACGTCGCCGGTCGTCGCCGCCGCCTGGAGCGAGTTGATCGCGCGGCGCATGTCGCCGTCGGCCGCGTACACGAGGGCGTCGACGCCCGCGTCGGTCACCTCGATATCCTCGGCGGCCGCGATCTCGCGGACCATCCCGCCGACCGCCTCGTCGGAGAGCGGCGAGAACCGGAAGACGGCGCAGCGCGACTGGATCGGGTCGATGATCTTCGACGAGTAGTTACACGAGAGGATGAAGCGGGTGTTGTCGGAGAACTGCTCCATCGTCCGGCGCAGCGCCGACTGGGCGTCGTCGGTGAGGCTGTCCGCCTCGTCGAGGAACACGATCCGGAAGTCGCCGCCGAACGACGAGCGCGCGAACCCCTTGATCCGGTCGCGGACGACGTCGATCCCGCGCTGGTCGGAGGCGTTCAGCTCCAGGAAGTTGCCGCGCCAGTTGTCCTCGCCGTATATCTCGCGGGCGATGGCGGTGGCGGCGGTGGTCTTCCCGACGCCCGCAGGCCCCGAAAAGAGCAGGTGGGGGACGTCGTCCTGCGCGATGTAGCTCTGGAGGCGCTCGACGATCTCCTCTTGGCCGTGGATGTCGTCGAGCGACTGCGGCCGGTACTTCTCGATCCAGATCTCCCGCCCAGTCGCGGTCGCAGCCGCCTGCTCGTCGGCCTCGCTCATTACCGGATCCGAGGGCCGGCGGGGTCATAAACGAACCGAGAGCCGGCCGCGCCGACGCGCGTCCCCGGCCCCTCGTCCGATGCCCGTCCTCGTCCCCTACGTCAGCCGTCCGAACGCCTCGCGGAACGCGCCCGCGGCGTCGCCCTCGGTCTCCGCGACCCGCAGTCGCCTGCCCGCCTCGGCGTCGAACTCGGGCGCGAGCACGACCGCCGCGGCGCCCGTCGCGACGGTCTCCGTCCGCCAGTCGATGTACCGCTCGGCGAGCCGCGCCGGGAGGTCCGCGCGTAACACGGCGTTCCGCCACGCGAACTCGCGGGTCGCCGTCAGTCCGAGCAGCGCCAGCCGGTCGTCGAGGGGGTCGAACGCCGCGTCGATCCCGGCAATTCCGAGCGCCCCGTACGCATCGACGAGGGCGTCCTGGGCGGTCTGAACGAGCCGGGCAAACACCGCGTTGATGCGGTCGTGGTCCTCGAGCTTGGCGCCGCGGTCGGGGTCGATCCCCACGTCGCCGAGGGCGTACGTGAGGTCGTAGGCGATGTGCGCGTTGATGCCGAGCAGGGCGTCCTGCGCGACGAGCGTCTCCCCGCGGGCCGCGGCGGCGAAGGCGAGCAGCCACGGCCGCGGGAGCGAGCCGAACGCCCGCCGCTCGAACGCGACCAGCGCCCGGCGGTAGCGCTCCGCGAAGGCGACGAGGTACGCCGCGGTCCACTCCGGATCGACGAAGGCGCCGTCGTCGATGGCGGTCCGCACGGTCGCCGTCATCCGGCTGTACACCGTGAGGAACACCGCGCGGCGGTCGCCCCGCTCCCGGAGGTACGACTCGGTCTTCGCCAGCCGCTCGTCGACGTCGGCGACGGACGCGAACGGCGCCGCGACGAGGTCGAGCAGCGCCGCGTCCGGCTCGTCGTCCGCTAGGTCCGCGGCGATCGCGTCCCGCTCGCCGTCGACCGCTCGGCGGAGCCCGACGAGCAGCGCTCTCGCCTCCTCGGTCGTCGGGACGGCGGCGCGGATCGGAGTCATGACTGACGGACGGCCGAGCCGTCTGACCGCCCGGTACTCGGTCGGAGCCAAAGAACGTTGCTGCGAGGGGGTCGGCGCCGACTACGCGAACTCGTCGACCAGCTCGGGCACCACGTCGAAGAGGTCGCCGACGATCCCGTAGTCGGCGATGTCGAAGATCGGCGCGTTCGGGTCGGTGTTGATGGCGACGATCGTGTCCGAGCCCTTCATGCCGGCGACGTGTTGAACCGCGCCGGAGATGCCGACCGCGATGTACACGTCCGGCGTGACGACCTTCCCCGACTGGCCGACCTGGCGGTTCTTCGGCAGCCAGCCGTTGTCGACGATCGGCCGCGAGGCCGAGAGGGTCGCGCCGAGCGCGTCGGCGAGCTCCTCGACGAGTTCGAGGTTCTCTTCCTCCTCGATGCCGCGGCCGACCGAGACGAGCACGTCGGCGTCCGCGATGTCGACGTCGCCGCCGCCGACCTCCTCGAAGCCCGTAACGCGGGCGCCCGACTCGGGGATGTCGACGTCGGCCGCCTCGACGGTCGCGTCGCCGACCCCCTCCGCCGGCGGCCACTCGCCGCCGCGGACCGTGATGACGAAGCGGTCGCCGGCCACGTCGACGGTCGTCTCCACCTTCGAGCCGTACATCTCGCGGGTGACGGTGAGCCCGTCGTCGTAGTCGATCCCGACGGCGTCGGTCACGACGGGGACGCCGAGGCCCTCCGCGAGCGCCGGCGCGTAGTCGAGGCCGTTGACGGAGTTCGGCAGCACCACCGCGCCGGCGTCGAGCCGGTCCGCGAGCGTCGAGACGGCCGCCTGGTAGGCGTTGTGGTCGAACTCCTCGCCGTCGTCGACGGCGTGGATCGCGTCGACGCCCTCGCGGTTGAGGTCCTCCGCGAAGCCGTCGACGTCGCCGCCGATGACGGCCACGTGGAGGTCGGCGTCGCGCGCGTCGGCGAGCTCCCGCCCGGCCGTGATCGCCTCGTAGGTCACGTCCCGGAGCGCGCCGCGGCGGTGTTCGGCGGCGACGAGCACGCTCATCACGCGCCCACCCCCTTGTCCCGCAGGACCTCGGCAAGGCGACCCGCGGACTCGCCGGCGTCGCCCTCGATGATCTCCGCGTCGGACTCGCTCTCCGGCTCGTACATCTCGGTGACCGTCAGCGCGCTCTCCACGTCCTCGGCGCTCAGTCCGAGGTCGGACAGGTCCTTCGGGGCGATCTCCTTGCGCTGGGCCTGTCGGATCCCGCGGAGGCTCGCGTACCGCGGCTCGTTGAGCCCGGTCTGGACCGTCAGCACCGCCGGGAGGTCCACGTCGGTCAGCTCCTCGACGCCGCCCTCGAGCTCCCGGTGGACGTGCGCCACGCCCGCGTCGGCGTCGACGTCGAGGTGGTTGACGACCGCGGCGTGCTCGAAGCCGATCCGCTCCGCGAGCGCGACGCCGGTCGCGCCGAAGCCGGTGTCAGCGGCCTGGACGCCGCCGAGGATCAGGTCCGGCTCCTCCTCCTCGACGACCGCCTCGAACAGGTCGACCTTCGAGGCCACGTCGGCGAACCCGCCGGCGAGCGCGTCGTCCCAGACGCGGACCGCGCGGTCGGCGCCCTTCGCGAGCGCCATCCGGATCGTCTCCTCGGCGCGCTCCGGGCCGACGGTGACGGTCACGACCTCGTCCGCGATCCCGGCCTCGGCGAGCTGGACGGCGGCCTCGACGGCGTAGTCGTCCCACTCGTTCAGGTCGTACTCGAGGTCGGACTCGGCGATATCGGTCCCCTCGATCGCGAAGTCGTCGTCGGCCTCCGCGACCTCCTTGACGGTCACCAGAACCTTCATGATCGTTACTCAGTCGCTCGTCCTGTAATGGTTTTCGGAACGAGCGACGGCGGACCAGCGGTTTTCCTCGGTTCGTCCGACTCTGGGCGACGGCCGACGCCGCGGCGACCGCCCCGCTGCCCGCCACCACTGCCGCGATCGGCGGGCTACTCGTCGGCGCGGTCGCCGTCGGCCCCTCCGCCGTCCTCGTCGTCGGGCAGCGAGATGAGGTTCTCGCGGCCGAGGCGGAGCTTCTCGACGCGGCCCTCGTCGGCCATCGCCGAGAGCAGCTGCGACACCTTCGCGTCCGACCACCCGGTCTCGGCGACGATGTCGGCCTGCCGCATCCGGCCGCCGTTGGCGTCGAGGAGGCGCTCGACGCGCTCCTCGTCCGAGAGCAGCGAGAGGTCCTCCCCGTCGTCGCCGTCGTCGCCGTCGTCCCCCTCGTCGCCCGCGTCGGCGCCGTCGTCGTCCGCCTCCGGTTCCCGACCGGCGCTCCCGACGCCGCCCGGACCCGGCCCGCCGCCGGTCGCCACGTCCTCGCCGCCGTTCGCCGCCGACTCGCCCGGCCCGTCTCTCCCGGGGTTGATCCGGCGGTACCCGACGACGCTCCCGGCGACGAGGGCCGCGGCGAGCACGATCGCGGCCATCAGCATCGTCCACGGGGCGCCCGCTCCGGCGGGGCCGTACACGATCGCCACGGGCTCGCCCTCCTCGAACGTCTGTGGCCCCTCGATGATCACGTCGCCGTCCGAGAGCTGGGTCACGGCGCTGCTCGGCGTTCCGGTGACGGTGTACCCCTCGGGCGTCGCCACCTCCAGCGTCTGGCCCGCCTCCAGGCTGCGGAGCCACGTCTCGTTGTCCGGCGTCGTCAGCGCGTCGCCGAGGACGAGGCTCTCGCCGTCCCGTTCGAGGAACGCCGTCCAGGTGAACGTGAGCCGCAGTTCGCCGACCGCGACCGCGTCCTCCGTCGCGACCTCGTACTCGCTCGGGTCCTCGTACACCTCGACCTCGCGCCCGACGTCCTCGATCGCCATCGAGCGGTCGACGTTGCGGTTCGCCTCGCGGCGGAACCCCTCGAACAGGGCGGCGTCGGGGCCGACCTCGCCGTCCTCGAAGCGGTCGCCGGCGGTCCTGAACGCCGCCGTCTCGTTCGCGTCCGCCAGCGAGTACCGGACCGCGACGGTCCAGTCGGCGCTGCGGTCGGGGTTCAGACCGATCCGGATCCGCGTCGTCGACGGCGACGTGATGCCGTCGTCGGTCTGCTGGCGGACGGCGGTCGAGCGGTCGCCGACGGCACCGGCGACGCCTGAACCGTCGGCGGCGGCCGACGCGCGGGTCGGGTTCTCGGCAGCGTCGAGGGGGGAGGGGGCCGTGACCGCGCCGTCGGCCGCGACGCCGGCGCTCGCGACCAGCGCGAGCGCGACGACGGCGACCAAGAGCGCGCGAAGAGCGGGGTTCCGCATACGTCACGGGCCACTCGCGCGCCGGGCAAAACGCTTTCCATACGCTGTTTTTTGACAGGAAGCTCGGCCGAGTCGCCGCTCGCGCCCGCGTGCCGCTTGACGGCGACGCGGGTCCGTCGGCCCGGGCGGCCGGCCGCAGTGGGTGGACTTTTTGTGTCCCGGGCCGAACCGTCGGCCGATGAGAGCCCTCCCGATCGCCGCGGTCGCGGTCTTGTTGGTCGTGGCCCCGGTCGCCGGCGTCACCGCGCCGGGCGCCGTCTCCCCGTCCGTCGACCCGGCGGAGTCCGCCGATTCGGCCTCGCCGGCCGCTCCGGACCTCCCCGCCGGTCCGGCGTCGCCCGGTAGTTCGACGTCGCCCGCGGACCCGACAGTCGCCGCCGGCCAGCCGGCGACGCAGATCGAAACGACGAACCTGACGCTCCGCACGCTCTCGACGCCGCCCGGGGCGGAGACGCGGGTCGGCACGTACGCCCGCGGCCCCGACCTCGGCTCGGCGCTCGGCTTCGCCACCGCCGACGCCGACGCGGCCGTCGAGACCGCGGCCGTCGTCGACCGGATCGAGGGCGCCGAGGCCGGTGTCGAGCGCCAACAGCAGATCCTCGTCGAGATCAACCGCGTCGAGCGCGCGGAGGTGGCGCTGTCCAGCCGCCAGGCGGACGCCTTCAGCGCGCACGCCGCCGGCGAGATGAGCGACCGCGAGCTGGTCGACGAGCTCGTCCGGGTGGCGGCGACCGCCCGCGAGTACGACGAGCGGCTCGAGGCCATCGACGCGCTCGCCGAGTCGACGGACGGGTTCAGCTCGCCCGGTCGGCTCGACGAGCTTCAGGTGGCGCTCCAGGTGTACGAGGGGCCGGTCCGGGACCACGCGCTCGCGACCGCTCGCGGCCAGTCCTCGCCGAACGACATCTACGTCGCGTCGAGCGAAGACGCCGTCGTGCTCGCGACCGTCGTCGACGGCGAGTACGTCCGCGAGGTCTTCCGGACCGACCGCTGGGACCGCGGCGGCGGCGACATCTCGAATGACGCGGCGATAGCGATCACCGAGGCGGCCTACCCCGAGACGGCCGCGCTGCGCGAGCCCGACGCGTTCGGCGCGGGCGCGGTCCAGCGGATCACCATCCCGCACGAGTTCGGCGTCCTCCGGACGTTCGTCAGCGGCGGCACCGAGCGGGTGTTCGTCGAGCACCAGCGCGTCGACCTGGCCGCGTTCCCCGACACCGAGCCGGTCGCGGCCGCCGGCGACGGGTTCAACGTCACCGTCGAACGGACCTACCCCGGCGGGCCGGTGACCGTGACCGTCCTCGACGACGAGACCGGCGAACCGGTCTCCGGCGTCACCGTCACCAAGTCCGTCGGCGGCGGCGACAGCCGGGCGATCGGCGCGACCGACGAGAACGGCGTCGTCCGGACGCTCTCGCCCGCCGAGCCGTACCGCATCACGGTCGTCGACGAGCCCCGCGTCGTCGTCCTCGACGGCATCGAACCCCTCCCGACGCCGCGGCCGGTCGGCGACGAGTGACCGCCCGGGGCCGACGCTTTTACCCGAAACCGCCCCACCGCCCCCGTGTCACCAGTTGCTCGCCGCGCCCGAGGGATGGCGCCCGTCGCGGGCGTGCTGCTCATCGCGATCACGGTCGTGCTGGCCGGCGGCGTCGCGGCCGCCGCGCTCGGCGGGCCGAGCGCGACGGTGCCGCCGTCGGCGGTGCTGTCGCTGTCGGCGACCGACGATCGGGTCGCGATCGACCACCGCGGCGGCGACCCGATCGACGTCGCGGCCGTCCGGGTCCGCGTCAGCGTCGACGGCGAACCGCTCGACGAGCAGCCGCCGCTCCCGTTCTTTTCGGCCGCCGGCTTCCACCCCGGTCCGACCGGCCCGTTCAACTCCGCGGGCGACGACACGCTGCGCGTCGGCGAGACGGCGGCGTTTCGCGTCGCTGACACCAACGACCCGACGCTCGAACCGGGCCGACGGGTCACCGTCGAGATCACGGCCGCCGGCCGCCCGGTCGCGACGCTGGAGACGGTCGTCGAGCCGGGGTAGAACGCGCGCCTCGGACGCCTTCGCACCGGCGTCCCGGTTCGGCGTCGAGCGCCGAGGGATCCGACCGCTACTCGGCGCCGGGCGCCGAGGGATCCGCGTCGGGAGCGGCCGCGGCCGACTCGTCGCCCGATTCGCCGTCGTCGGGGACGCGGGCGACGGTCGTGATGGCGCGGGGGCTCTGCGGCGTCGCCTGCTGGATGTGGTGTTCGAACTCCTCGTAGCCGGCCGCCTCGAACATCCGGTCGGCCTCGTCGGCGTCGTAGAACAGCATGATCGCGTCGGCCACCCGCTGGAGGATCGGGTTGTGCGGGTAGTCGGGGCCGACGACGAGCACCTGCCCGCCGGGCTTCGCGACGCGCCGGAGCTCGCGCAGCCCCTCGACGGGGTTCGGCCAGTACTCGATGGAGCCGGACGACCAGACCACGTCGAACGCGTCGTCGCGGAACGGGAGCCGCTCGGCGTCGCCGCGGTAGAAGTTCACTCGGTCGCGCTTCCCGAACTTCTCGAACGCCTTCTCCATCTGGTGGATGCTCTGGTCGAGCCCGTGGACGTCGTCGGCGTGTTCGAGCAGTCCCTCCGTGCCGAAGCCGGTCCCGCACCCCACGTCGAGCACCGTCGGGTCGTCGCCGAACTCCAGCCACGAGAGCGCCTCCGCGCGCATCTCCTCGTTCCAGTTGAAGCTGTTAATCCGGTCGTACACCTTCGAGAGGTACTTGTAGAAGAGCCGGGCGTTCGACTTGTCCTCGAGGATCCCCATTTACCGGTTCCTTGGGCCGGCGGCCCCATAACGACACGGATCCGCGGGCGGGATCGGCCGCGGACGAGCGGGCCGCGCCGCTTCCGACCGGCTTTTCCGCCCGCCGCCCCACCGCTCGGTATGGACCCGACGACGAGCGGCCGGTTCCGCGTCCACGACCGGCGCCGGCGGCCGGACATCGCCGACGAGTCGGACGGGGGCGACCCCGGCGCGGCCGACGCCGAGGAGTTCGTCCTCGTCGAGTTCGCCGACGAGCCGGTCGACCCGACAGCCCCCGACGCCGAAGACCGTTACGACCCCCTCTACGCCACCGCGGAGGGATATGAGGGCGACCTCGGCGAGGCCGTCGACGCGCTCCGGCCCGGCTTCGTCGTCGACGCGACGCTGGCGTGGACCGACGGCTCCGCGCGCTTCCGCGACGTCGGGGTCGTCCGCGAGACCCGCTTCCGCTTCGCCGACGACGTCGAGGGAATGTTCGAGGCGGCCGTCGAGACCTGGCGGCAGATCCGCGCCGAGGGGGAACCCGTCGGCTCGATCACCACCCGGTCGAACGACGGCGACCCCAACGGCGCGTTATACCTCTTCGCGGACGCGCCCGGCAGCGACACCTTCGACGAGGTCCGCACGGGCCGGCTCCCGATCGAACCGCTCGTCGCGCGCGTGAACGAGTCGCGCGACGACGACGGTCCGCGGGAGGTGTTCGTGTTGCGCCCCGCGGCCCACGAGTTCGTCGCCGTCTACGTCGTCTTCGACCGCGACGGCGTCCTCGCGCAGACGGTCCGGGACACCTACGACCTCGGGGCCGGGCTGGCGGCGGGGCTCGACGCGAGCTACCCGGGCGGCGACGACGGCGACTCGCTCGTCTCCGACGCCGCGGACGACGCCCCGGGGGAGTCGAACGGGTCGGACGACGACCCGCTCGACGATGACGACGACTTCGACGCCCTCGACCGCCTGTAGGCCGGCGCGTCTCCCCGGACTCCCGCGGCGCTACAGCCAGTCCGCCTCGGGGTCGACCCGACCGTCCGGCGTCTCGCCGTTGAGGACCGCCGCCACGTCGGCGGCGCCGCTCCGGTTCAGGTCGTCTTTCGCCTCCTCGCTGTACCACGCCGCGTGCGGCGTGACCACCGTGTCGTCACGGCCGACGAGCGGGTCGTCCTCCGGCGGCTCCTCGGCGAGCACGTCGAGGCCGGCGGCCTTTATTCCGTCCCGCTCCAGCGCGTCGAGGAGGGCGTCGGCGTCGACGACCGGGCCGCGGCTCACGTTGACGACCACCGAGTCCTCGCTCAGGCGCCCCAGCGCGTCCGCGTCGACGATCCCCCGCGTCGCGTCGGTCAGGGGGGCGTAGACGCCGACGTGGTCGGCGCAGTCGAACAGCGCCTCGAACTCGACCTTCTCGACGCCGTGGTCGGCCATCTCCTCGGCGTCGACGAACGGGTCGTGCGCGATCAGGTCGGCGCCGAACCCGGAGAGCTGTTCGGCCGCCCGGCGGGCGATCGGACCGAACGAGAGCAGGCCGATCGTCGACGCGCTCACCCGCCGGGTCGGGACGCCCGCCTCCCAGCTCCACCCGCCCTCCGCGACCGCGTCGTCGTACGGCTTGAGCGAGCGCAGACAGGCGAGGAGCAGCGAGACGGAGTGGGTCGCCACCTCGTCGGTACAGTAGTCCGGCACCCGGGTGACGGTCACCCCGCGCTCCGCGGCCGCCGCCACGTCGACGTTGTCGACGCCGACGGCCGAGCGGACGACGACCCGCGGGTCCGTGGCGTCGAGCGCCGCCTCGGTGACGGGGGTGTTGATGTCGGTAACGACCGCGTCGGCGTCGGCCGCCGCGTCGATCAGCCGCTCGGTCGACCCCAGTTCCGCGACCTCGACATTGACCGGCTCGTCGACCGCGTCGGCGAGTACCTCGCGGTACGTCTCCGGGTCTATCATCGGGAACGCCGACAGCACGACTCTGGGCATGCGCGGTCCTTCATCACCGACCCACTTGACGGCTGTCACTAACGCTGTCAGGCTCTCTTCCGTCCGATTCGATCGTGACAGATCGCCGCACCGGGCGCCGCGTTCCGATGGCTCTTTGCGGCGGCCGGCCGTACGTCCCCCCGTGAGCGAGGACAGTTCGAAGCCCCCGATGCTGGTCCTGTTGGAGTCGCTGTCGTTCTATCGCAACGTCCGGATCGGGGCGGCCGCCGGCGCGCTGCTCGCGCTCTCGCTGTACCTCGTCCGGACGCTCGAACTGCTCGGGCCGGTGATCGACACGCGCGAGTACCCGCTGTTCGGGCCCGACGTCTGGTTCCTCCTGCTCGCGTTCGTGCTGGCGGCGACGTCGGCGCTGGCGGTGGCGGTCGTCCTCACGGTCGCGGCGGCGGTCCGCGGCGCGCGCGAGGGCGGGGCGGAGCCGCCGGAGTAGCGGGGGACGCCGTGCGGGGCGGTCCGTGGCGCGCGGGACGCGTCGCTCGGCGTCGCCGAGAGAGGGTGAGAATACGGACGGGACGGGGAGTCGACCGCCGCGGGTCAGTCGGCGGTACAGGAGGCCTCGCCCTCGTCGGCGGTGAACTCCTGGGCCGGCTCCGTGAGCTTGTAGAGGTTCTGTCTGGCGTCCGCGAAGTAGACGTCCTCGTCGACGACGCCGATCCCTTCGAGCCGTTCGAGCGCGTACCGGACGGTGCGGGCCGACAGCATCGACTCTTGGACGATCCCCTTCTGGGTCAGCGGTCCGTTGTACTCGAGCACCTTGAAGACGAGTTTGGCGCTCGGTGGGAGGTCGTCGAGCCCCTCCGTTTGAGTTCCTTCCATCGTTACGATTCGAAACCGCACACGTTCATAAATGTTGATGGAGCAACCCCGTCTCAGCGCCGTTTACCGGCGAAATCGGCCGCATCTCGCGTCACAAACCAGCAAAATAAGCCGCTAATTTCCCGCTGGACTGACCAGTCAGTCAGCGATTCGGCTCGCGCGCGCGCCTCGGCCGCGGCGACGCGCGGCGGTGCCCGAGCGTCGCGTCCCGAGGGCGGCCCGTCCCGGTCGCGAGCGACGGCGGGAACGAACGGCTTTTCACGGGCGCTCGCGGATCCGAAGCCATGAGCGACGATTCGGGCCTGTCCGACCACGCGCGCGGCGTGGTCGTCACGACCATCTGCAGTCTCGCCGGGATCGCGGCCGGCGTCGTCTCGGCCGTCTACGTCGGCACCGACCCGGCGTCCGCCGCGAGCACCACCGCGGTATTCGTGCTCGGCGCGTTCGTCATCGCCCAGTACCCGATATTCAAGGCGGTCGGCGTCGGCGACCTCGGGATCAAAGACAACCTCTACGTGGCGTTTCTCACGTTCACCCTCTGGTTCATCAGCTACACCGTCTTGCTGACCTCGGCCGTCGACCTGGGGGTCTGAGATGGCCGACGACAGTATCGCGGTCGTGGATCTCGATCGGTGCCAGCCCGACCGCTGCAACTACGAGTGTATGAAGGACTGCCCGCCAAACCGGACGGGCAAGGAGTGTATCACGGAGCGCGGCCCGGACGCCGAGGAGGGCGACCCGGACCAGATCCACATCTCCGAGGAGATCTGTCTGGGCGAGACCTGCGGTATCTGCGTCCAGTCGTGCCCGTTCGACGCCATCGAGATCATCAACCTCCCCTCCGAGCTCGACGACGACCCGGTCCACCGCTACGGGGACAACGCCTTCTCGCTGTACGGCCTCCCGACGCCGGAGCCCGGCAGCGTCACCGGCATCCTCGGGCCGAACGGGATCGGGAAGTCGACCGCGGTCCACGCGCTCGCCGGCGAGATGGTCCCGAACCTCGGCGACCACGCCGCCGACGGCGACTGGGAGCGCGTCCTCGACCGCTTCCGCGGCACCGGCCTCCAGAACTACCTCGAATCGCTGAAGGCGGGCGACGTGACGGTCGCGCGCAAGCCGCAGTACGTCGACCAGATCCCCAACCAGTTCGACGGGAACACCCGCGAGCTGTTGGAGCGGACCGACGAGCGGGGCGCGCTCGACGACCTCGTCGACCGCCTCAACATCCGCCCGGTGATGGACCAGGACATCGACTCAATCTCCGGCGGCGAGCTCCAGCGCGTCGCCATCGCGGCCTGCCTCGCCCGCGACGCGGACTTCTACTTCCTCGACGAGATCACGCCGTACCTCGACATCGGCCAGCGGATGATCGTCGCCCGGCTCATCCGCGAGCTCGCGGACGACGCCGCCGCCGACCGCTCGATGCTCGTCGTCGAGCACGACCTCGCGATCCTCGACCTGCTCGCCGACACGCTCCACGTCGCGTACGGTGAGCCGGGCGCGTACGGGGTCATCACCGACCCGAAGTCGGTCCGGAAGGGGATCAACGAGTACCTGAAGGGGTACCTCGACAACGAGAACATGCGGATCCGGCCCTCCGCGATCACCTTCGAGGAGCACGCGCCGCGGGTCGCCTCCCGGAGCGAGACGCTGATCGAGTACCCGGACCTGCGGAAGTCGTACGGCGACGGCGAGTTCGAGCTCCGCGTCGAGGGCGGCGCGATCAACCGCTCCGAGGTGCTCGGCGTCGTCGGCCCGAACGGGATCGGGAAGTCCACGCTCGCGCAGCTGTTCACGGGCGACTTGGCGCCCGACGAGGGCGAACTCGACTTCGCGCTCGACATCTCCTACAAGCCGCAGTACATCGATATCGACCGGCACATGCGGGTCGACGCGTTCCTCTCCTCTATCACCGACGAGTTCGGCTCCTCCTACTGGAACACCGAGATCGCCCAGCCGCTCCAGTTGGAGCGCGTGATGGAGCAGAACCTCTCGGACCTCTCCGGCGGGGAGCGCCAGCGCGTCGCCATCGCGGCGTGCCTCTCCGACGACGCCGACCTCTACCTGCTCGACGAGCCCTCCGCCCACCTCGACGTCGAGCAGCGCGTGCGGGCGACGACCGCGATCCGCCGGTACGCCGAGAACCACGACGCGACCGTGATGGTGATCGACCACGACATCTACATGATCGACCTCCTCGCGGACCGCCTGATGGTGTTCGACGGCGAGCCGGCCGAACGCGGGCGCGCCGCGCCGCCGCAGGACATGCGCGACGGGATGAACGAGTTCCTCGCCGACCTCGAGATCACCTTCCGGCGCGACGAGCGCACCGGCCGTCCCCGGATCAACAAGCCGGGGTCGCAGCTCGACAGCCAGCAGAAGCGCGACGGCGAGTACTACTACTCGGGCTGAGGCAGTCGCTCGGACGACCGGTTCGCTCTCGCCGCTACCCCGACGCTTTCGTCGTTCGACCCCGGAGCCTCCGGCATGCCCGAGACGGACGCCGACCTGTTCGGCATGACGTGGGAGGACGCCGGCGCCGCGATCGACGACGCCGACTTCGCGGTGCTCCCGGCCGGCAGCATCGAGCAGCACGGCCCGCACCTCCCGGTGTCGACGGATACGCTCCGCGCGGACCACCTCACGGCCGAGCTGGTCGACGCCGCCGACGAGTTCGACCTCGACCTGCTGCGGCTCCCGACGCTGCCGTACGGGCAGTCGGAACACCACATGCGGTTCCCCGGGACGGTCACGCTCTCGACGGAGACGTACGTCGACGTGGTCCGTGAGATCGGCGAGTCGGTGGCCGAACACGGCGCCGACCGGCTGCTAATTCTGAACTGCCACGGCGGGAACCGCGAGCCCCTGTCGGTCGCCGCCGACCGGCTCGGCCGCGACACCGACCTGACGGTCCACTTCGTTCACTGGACGGACTTCGCGGAGGAAGACCTGACCGAGGCGTACGGCGAGGGCTGGGGCCACGCCGGCGACCACGAGACGAGCTTCGTCGAGCTGTACCGCCCGGACCTCGTGCGGACCGCAAAGAAAGAGCCGCAGGAGGCCGCGGAGCTGCCCAGCACTCGGAGCTACGAGTACTTCGACGAGGTGACGGAGCTGGGCGGGCTCGGCGACCCGACGAACAGCGACCCGGACGCGCTCGAACCCATCGTCGCCGCGACGACCCGGGAGATCCTCGGCGCGCTCGTCGAGGACCTCGACCGGGGCTGGTAGGGGGCCACCCCCGCGGTCCGCGGGGTCGCCGCCGCCGTTCGATCCGCGGTATCGAAGCGATTAAGCCCGGAACACGCGAACCCCGGCACATGCACCACCTCATCATCCGCGGCGACCCCGACATCCGGAAGGACGCGGTGATCGAGCACGACGGCGAGGAGCTGGTCTGTTTCGGCATCAACGTTCAGGGCGGCTGGCACGGCCCGGACGAGCCGCAGCTCTGGTGTACCGTCGGCACGGAAGACGAGCGCGAGGCGTACGACAAACGCGAGTACGTCCCCCACTGGCTCGACGTCGAGACGGTCGACGCCGAGGACCTCGACGTGATCAAAGCGAAGGGCGACCTCTCCGTCTGAGCGCCGCGAACGGCTCTTCTCGCCGACTCACCCGTCCACCGGCGGGTCCGCCAGCCACGCCTCGATGGCGCCGGCCATCGCCCCGCGGCGGTGGATCGTTCCCGCCTCGGGGTCGACGACCGTGCTCTCCGTCCCCGGCGTCTCGCCGCCGTCGATCACGGCGTCGACCCCCTCGCGGATCCGGTCGGAGAGGTCGCTCGGGTCGGTGACGCTGCCCGTCCCGGAGACGTTCGCGCTCGTCGCGGTGAGGGGGCCCGTCTCGGCCAGCAGCGCCCGCGCGAGGTCGTGGTCCGGCACGCGGATCCCGACGCGGTCGCGCCCGGCGGTGAGCGCGTCGGGCACCCGGTCGCCGCGCTCGACGACGACCGTCACCGGCCCCGGGAGGAACGCCCGCGCGAAGGCGACGGCCACCTCCGTCGGGCGGGTGTGGCGGAGCGCGTCGTCGACGCTCGCGACGCCGAGCGAGAGGGGGTTCGACCGGTCGCGGCCCTTCAGGTCGAAGACGCGCTCGACGGCCTCGGGGTCCAGCGCGTCGGCGCCCAACCCGTACACCGTCTCGGTCGGGTAGACGACGAGGTCGCCGCGGTCGACGGCGGCGGCCGCCGCGCGCAGCTCCTCGGATCGGTCCGGTCCGTCGTCGCTCGTGTCGGCGGTCACGCGCGACCGTTCGGCGGCGAGTTGAAAAAGCGTGACGAGTGTGTGCGGTCCGCGCGCCGGGCCGCGGTCCCGGGTCCGGTCAGTCGACGAGGTCGGCGACCGCGTCGCCGATCGCCTCGGCGTCGGGGAACTCGGGGTGTTCGCTCGCGACCCACGCGTACTCCACGGTGCGGTCGGCGTCGAGCAGGAAGACGGCGGGACGGCTCTCCGTGATCCCGCTCATGCCGTCGATCTCGTGTGCGAGGCCGTACTCCTCGACGACGCTCGCGCCCGGGTCGGAGAAGATCCGGACGCCGTCGCCGCGCTCGGCGAGCAGGCGCTTGTGGGCGTACGGCGTCGAGATGGAGACGCCGAGCACGTCGAGGTCGTCGCTCCACCCGTGGTCGTCGACCGTGTTGTAGAGGTACGTCCCCTGGAAGGTGCCGTCCATGGGATGGAAGAGGAGGAGCGTCGGCCCGTCGACGACGTCGGCGAGCGCGCGGTCCTCCCAGTACTCGCCGTTCACGAGCGGGCGGGTGAAGTCCGGCGCCGTGTCGCCCTCGGCGACGTGGTCGGTCTCGGGCAGGGAGACGACGTCGAAATCCGGCATCTCAAGCCCCCTCCTCGCCGTACATCCCCTTCAGGTACTCGACGATGTTCGCGCTCTCGGACATGGTGACGCCGGTCTCGCGGTCGACGATCGCCGGCACGCTCCGGGCGCCGGAGACGCGCTTGACGACGTTGCGCTCGGAGTGCATCGGCTCGACGTAGCGGGAGCGGTACGCTACGTCGAGCTCGTTCAACGTCCGGACGACCCGCTCGCAGAACGGACACGCCTGAAGCCGGTACAGGGTGATCTGTGGCTCGCTCATGTCCCGCGATTCGCCCGCGAGACGGGTAACCGTGTCGGCGGCGGCACCCCCGTCGACGAGGGCCCCGGTCGGCGGCGGCACGCGCCTCGGCGGCACTCAGCCGCCCCGCCGGCACTCAGCCGCCCCGCCGCGGGGCTCACCGAAGGGAACCCTTTAATCGTGGGCCGACGGATGACAAACGAATATGGGCTTGTGGTCGAGTACGCTGACGGCCGGTCTCCTCCAGATACAGATGCCCGGCGACACCGTCGTCGCCGCGCTCGGCGCGCTCACGATCCTGGTGTTGATCGCGCTGTCGGCGTTCTTCTCCTCGTCGGAGATCGCGATGTTCTCCCTGCCGCAGCACCGCATCGACAGCCTCGTCGAAGACGGGGTGCCGGGATCGGAGACGGTGAAGGCGCTGAAGACCGACCCGCACCGCCTCCTCATCACGATCCTCGTCGGTAACAACATCGTCAACATCGCGATGTCCTCCATCTCCACCGGACTGCTCGTCTACCTCGGCTTCGGGCAGGGGCAGGCCGTCACCATCGCCACCTTCGGGATCACGGCGCTCGTCCTGCTGTTCGGCGAGAGCGCGCCGAAGTCGTACGCCGTCGAGAACACCGAGTCGTGGGCGCTCCGCATCGCCCGCCCGCTGAAGCTCTCCGAGTACGTCCTCCTCCCGCTCGTGGTCCTGTTCGACTACCTGACCCGGGTCGTCAACAAGATCACCGGCGGCCGCTCGGCGATCGAGTCGTCGTACGTCACCCGCGACGAGATCCAGGACATCATCGAGACGGGCGAGCGCGAGGGCGTCATCGACGAGGAGGAGCGCGAGATGCTCGACCGCATCTTCCGGTTCAACAACACCATCGCCAAGGAGGTGATGACGCCGCGGCTCGACGTCACGGCGGTCGCGAAGGAGGACACCGTCGAGGAGGCGATCGAGACGTGTATCCAGGCCGACCACGAGCGCGTCCCCGTCTACGAGGGGAACCTCGACAACATCGTCGGCGTCGTCACGGTGCGCGACCTGGTCCGCGAGCTGCGCTACTCCGAGGGGACGCCCTCTCTGGAGCGGGTCGTCAAGCCGACGCTCCACGTCCCCGAGTCGAAGAACGCAGACGAGCTGCTCGCGGAGATGCAGGAGAACCGCCTCCAGATGGTCACCGTCATCGACGAGTTCGGCACCACGGAGGGGATCATCACGCTGGAGGACGTGGCCGAGGAGATCGTCGGCGAGATCCTCGAAGGCGACGAGTCGGCGCCCGTGGAGTTCGTCGACGACGACGTCGCGGTCGTCCAAGGACAAGTCAACATCGACGAGGTCAACGAGATACTCGGGATCGAACTGCCCGAGGGCGAGGAGTTCGAGACGCTCGCCGGCTTCGTGTTCAACCGCGCGGGGCGGCTCGTCGAGGAGGGCGAGGAGATCGAGTTCGACGGCGTCCGGATCCGCATCGAGCGCGTCGACAACACCCGGATCATGTCCGCCCGCGTGACCGTCCTCGACGGCGGCGCCGCCGAGGCGGAGGAGTCGAGCGCGCCCGTCGAGGCCACGGACTCGACCGACGAGAACGCGGCGGAGGCCGACGGCGAGGGCGATCCGGTCCAGAACGACGCGGAGTGAGACGGCGCCGCCGACGCCTTCCGGACTCGGATCGACCGTCAACGACTGCCGATACCGACCATCGTCCCCGCAGCGTCGCCCGCGAGCGACGCGCTACCCCGTTCAGACCGCGTAGGCGCGCGCGGCGGCGACGAGCGCCTTCCGGTAGTCGCTCTCGGAGGGGTCGTGGCCGAGGTCGAGGAAGCGCTGCTTGAACGCGTCGACGTCGACGGCGTCGGTGTCGCTCCCGGCGGCGCGCGCGAGGTCGTAGATGCGGTGGTCGGGGCCCGCGATGCCGTGGCGCTCGACCAGCGCCAGCGCGAACGCCGCGTTGACGGCCGTTATCTCGGGGTCAGCGCCCGCCGTCACCGGCGGCGAGCCGGTGCGCGACACGTCGGGGCGGTCCGCGACCGCGGCCGCCAGCGTGGATTCGAGGAACCCGAGCAGCTTGCCCGCGGGCGCGACCGAGAGCGTGATGTCGTCGGCGTAGATGTCTTTCATGTGGTTCGCGATCTGGTAGCAATGCGCGAGCTTGCGGCGCTCCACGGTCTCGCCGGCGAGCCCGAGGTACAGCGCCTCCTCAGTCGACTGGAGGTGCGAGGGGTGGCCCTCCTCGTACCGGGCCATGTGCGCGAGCTCGTGGATCGCCAGCTCGCGCGCCATCGCGCTCGTGGCGGCCCGCCGGGAGACGTTCAGCACGTGGTGGTCGTCGTAGTGGCCGGCCCAGGTCCGCTCGTCCGGGTCCTCGCGGACCACGACGCGGACCGGCGCCTCCACGGAGCGCTCGGTCTCGAAGAGGTCCGCGGCGCCGAGAAACGGGTCGGGGGGTACGTCCCCCTGGACGCGAAGATCCATGCGTACAGTTGACACGGGCGGCGGCGATAAGTCTCTTGCGCTCGTCGAACCCCGGTTCCGCCCGCGTCCGGGGTCGACGCGCCGAAGCCTCGCCGCCGGGATGCGCCGGCGTACGCTTTTGGGCCTCCTGGCCGAACCCCGACCCATGCGGATCTACGCGGCCTACGACGACGGCCTCCGGATCGTCGACCCCGCGACCGGCGCGGTCGAGACGCGCCTCTCCGGCCAGCGCGTCGAGTGCCTCTCCGTCGCGCGCCGCGAGGCCGGGGCCGACGACCCCGGACGACCCCGCGTCCTCGCGGGGACGTTCGACGCGGGGCTGTTCCGCTCCGTCGACGGCGGCGAGCGGTTCGCCCGCGCGGCCGAGGCGACGCTCGGCCCCGAGGGGTCCGGTCCCGACGCGGTGACCGCGGTCGCGACGAGCCCGCACGACCCCGCGGTCGTGTGGATCGGGACGGAGCCCTCGCGGACGTACCGCTCCGCCGACGGCGGCGAGACGGCCGATCCGGTCGGCGGCCTGACCGACCTCACCTCGGCGTCGGAGTGGTCGTTCCCGCCCCGGCCTGACACCCACCACGTGCGGTGGATCGAGCCCTGCCCGGCCGACCCCGAGCGGTGGCTCGTCGGCATCGAGGCGGGCGCGCTCGCCGTGACCGCCGACGGCGGCGCGACGTGGACCGACCGCCCGGCCGGCGCCCGGCGGGACACGCACGCGATGGCGACCCATCCGGACGCGCCCGCCCGCGTCTACGCCGCGGCCGGCGACGGCTTCGCCGAGAGCGACGACCGCGGCGACTCGTGGCGCGTCCCCGAGGCCGGCCTCGACCACGGGTACGCCTGGGGGCTCGCGGTCGACCCGGACGACCCCGACACCGCGCTGGTCAGCGCGGCCGCGGGCGCGACGGCCGCCCACCGCCGCGGCGAGAGCTACCTCTACCGCTACCGGCGCGGCGAGGAGGGAGGAGCGGCGGGCTCGGAGCGCGGTCCCGGCGCGTTCGAGCGCCTCGACGACCGCGGGTTCCCGACGGGCGCGGGCACCTACCGGGCGGTGCTGGCCGCCGGTCGGGCCGCGGGGGAGATATGGGCGCTCTCGAACCGCGGGCTCTTCGTCACCCGCGACGCGGGCGACTCCTTCGAGCAGGTGCCGGTCGACCTCCCGGACCGGGCGGCGCGGGCGCTCGCGGTCGGTTGACGGCCGCGAGAAGAAAGGGACCGGGAACCGAGCGACGCGGTCAGTCCCGGACCGCGCCGACGATCAGGTAGACGACCGGCGTGTCGAGGACCGCGATCCCGAGCTTCAGGATGTACTGGCCGAGGCCGAGCGCGAGCAGCGTCGGCGGGTCGAACACCGGTCCGACGCCGAGCAGGAGCGGCGCGGCGTAGAAGGCGACGCCGACGAAGATGACGGTGTCTATCGCCTGGCTCGACGCCGTCGACGCGAGGTTGCGGAGCCACAGCATGCGCTCGCCGGTGCGGTCGCGGATCGCGTGGAAGACGAACACGTCCCAGTTCTGGCTGACGACGTACGCCAGCAGGCTCCCGGCGACGATGTTCGCCGCGGGCCCGAGCGCGGTCTGGAAGGCGGCCGACACCTCGGGGTCGACCCCGGGCGCCGCGAGCGTCGACCACACGAGCGCCAACACGAGGAAGTTCGCGAGGAACGCGACGTTGACGACCACCTGCGTCGCCCGCCGCCCGTACAGCTCCGCGTAGCAGTCCGACGCCAGGAACGTGAGCGCGTACGCCAGCGCCGCGCCGGGCAGCAGGATCTCCGGCCCGACGACCGGTAACGCGACCGGGAGCGGCAGCGCCAGCACCTTCGCGGCCGTGAGCTGCGCGGTCGCGAGCGCGACGGTGAACAGCGTGATCAGCCCGACCGCCGCGACCGCCGACCGGTCGAGGGGGTCGGTCCGGAACGGCCCGCTCCCGCCGGTCGCGGTCCGGCTACTCATCGGTCCCTCCGCTCGTCTCGGCCGCGGTCGACGTGCGGTCGCCGTCGAGTCGGTCGTGGCGGGCGTCGATCTCGTCGAGCAGGTCGAGGTTCTTGCGGATCGACGCGCGCACCGCGTCGCTGCGGTTCACGAACTTCCCGTCGTCCCCGACGTGCTCGTCGAGGTCGGCGAGCAGCTCCGCCGGGATCTCGACGCTTATCTTGGGCATACTCGTCTCGTGGACGCCGGCCGGGGATGAACGTTATTATCCGAAGATTATCCCGGGGCTCTCACGGTAGTCGGACTCGGGGGCGAGCGGGCGGCGCCGAACTCGTAAACCGCTACGTTGAAGTAGGTTTACGAGTCCGTTCAGCCATGGCAACGAACACGGAGTCCGTCGACCTCGTCGGCGACGAGGCGGCGACGAACCTCGCGCGCGCCGCGCTGTTCGCGGCGCTCGTCGGCGCGTTCGCGTACGTATCGTTCCCGTTCCCGGTGTCGCCCGCGCCCGTCACGCTCCAGGTGCTCGGCGTGTTCCTCGCCGGGATCTTCCTCGGCCCCGTCTGGGGCGCCGCCGCCCTGGTCCTCTACCTCGCGGCCGGGGCGCTCGGCGCGCCGGTGTTCTCCGGCGGCGCGGCGGGCTTCGGCGAGCTCGTGGGCGCGACCGGCGGCTACCTCTGGTCGTACCCGCTCGCGGCGGGGCTCGTGGGGGCGATCGCGCACCGCGGCGCCGCTCTCCGCGACCTCGACGCCGTCTCCGCCCCGCTCCTCGTGGCCGCCATGACCGCGGGGACGGTCGTCGTCTACGCGATGGGGGTCGCCGGCCTCTACCTGACGCTCGACCTCACCCTCGCCGAGTCCGTGATCCAGGGCGCCGTGGTCTTCCTCCCGGCGGAGGGCGCGAAGATGGCCGCGGCGATCGGCATCGTCCGGTCGGACGCGATCGCGGCGCGGTGAGGGGCCCGCCGTGATCGAGGTCCGGGAGGTCACCTGTCGGTACGGCGGCTCCGGTGACGAGGGCGGCGTCACGGCAGTCGACGACGTCTCACTCTCGGTCCCCGACGGCCAGTTCCTGATCGTCGCGGGCGCGAACGGCTCCGGGAAGACGACGCTGGTCCGGACGTTCAACGGGCTCGTCGACCCCGACGCCGGCCGCGTGGCGGTCAACGGGACCCCGGTCGAGACCGACCTCGTCGCGGCCCGGACCGCGGTCGGGATGGTGTTTCAGGACCCCCGCGACCAGTTCGTCGCGGCGACCGTCGGCGCCGACGTGGCCTTCGGGCCGGAGAACCTCGGCCTCTCGCACGCGGAGATAGACCGCCGCGTCGAGGCCGCGCTCGACGCCGTCAACATGGCCGGCCGCGAGACCGACCGGATCGCGTCGCTGTCAGGCGGCGAGCGCGAGCGGGTCGCGATCGCCGGCGCGCTGGCGATGGAGCCCGACCACCTCGTCTTGGACGAGCCGTTCACCGGCCTCGACGAGCCGGCGCGGCGCTCGGTCGTCGAGCGGCTCCGCGCGCTCCGCCGCGAGGGGACCGGGGTCGTCGTCGTCACCCACGACCTCCGGGACGTGTTCGGCGTCGCCGACCGCGTGGTCGGCCTGGCGGACGGCCGCGTCGCGATCGACGCGCCGCCGGCCGAGGCGGCCGCGGCGCTCCCCGGGCTCGACGTGCGCGTCCCCGAGGGCGACCCCGCCGAGCCCCGCCCGAGCGACGGATGACGCTGTCGTACGTCCCCGGCGACTCGGTCGGCCACCGCCTCGACCCGCGCTCGAAGCTGCTCGTGCAGGTCGCCTTCGCGGCGGCGGCGTACGCGCACACCACGCCGCGCGGGCTCGCCGTCCTCACCCCCCTCGCCGCCGCCTGCCTCCTCGCGGCCGACGGCGGCGCCCGCGACCTCTGGGCGTACCGGGTCGCGCTGCCGTTCCTCCTCGTCGCGCCGCTCGTCGCCGGCGCGACCCTCGGCGCGCCGTGGTTTCGGGTCGAGCGCGCGGCCGGCACGGCGCTCGCGAGCTACCGCGTCCTCCTCATCCTGGTCGTCGCGGCCGCGTACGTCCGGTCGACGCCGGTCCGGGAGTCCCGCGCGGCGGTTCAGCGGACGATTCCGGGGCGCCCGGGCGTCTTCCTCGGCGCGGGCGTCGCACTCGTCTTCCGGTTCCTGCCGCTCCTGCGGCGCGACCTGTTCGCGGCGCGCGACGCCATGCGGGCGCGCCTCGGCGACGAGCGCCCCGTCCGCGACCGGATGCGGATCGTCGCCGTCGCGGGGATCGACCGCGCGCTCTCCCGGGCCGACCGGCTCGGGACGGCGCTCGTCGCCCGCTGTTTCGCGTGGAACCCGACCCTCCCGCGGCTGGCGTTCCGCCGCGTCGACGCCCCGGCGCTGGCGCTCGCCGGGTGCCTGCTCGCGGCCGCGGTCCTCCGGGTCGCGTGAGGCGGCAGGGCACCGGCGGCGCGTCGCCGAGCGCTCGAAACCGGGGAACGCCGAGCGACGGCCGCCCGGTTGTGGCAAGTTTTAACCTCACGGTATCCCGGTGATCGATCATGACTCCCCTACAGGCGGCCACCCGAGAGACCTTCTGGACGATCGGTCCGGTGGGGAAGGCGGCGTTCTACTGGCTCGCCGCCGTCGCGGTCCTCGTCTTTCTGTACGGCGTGTACGCGCGGTTCGCGGCGTACGCGCGCGGTAGCGCCGACCCGCGGGACCGGCTGTCGGACCTGCCCGGCCGGGTCGCCGCCGCGACGAAGACCGTCCTCGCGAACGAGAACCAGTTCGACGGGGACCTGTACACCGGCGTGATGCACACGTTCGTGCTGTGGGGGTTCCTCGTCTTACTCGTCGCGACGACGATCCTCGGCATCGACATCGACCTCTACCGCCCGCTCACCGGCGAGTCGTTCTGGGTCGGCGACTTCTACCTCGCATACCAGTTCGCCGTCGACGCGTTCGGCCTGCTGTTCGTCGTCGGCGTCGGCATGGCCGCGTACCGCCGCTACCGGCAGCGCGAGGGCCGGCTGTGGGGCAAACACACCTCCCTCGAAGACGACGCGTTCGTCTGGACGCTGCTCCTCCTCGGCGTCGGCGGCTTCCTCGTCGAGGGCGTGAGCATGGTCGGCCAGCCGCAGCGGGCGACCGAGACCGTGAGCTTCGTCGGGATGGCGCTCGCGACCGGGCTGGAGGCGGCCGGGCTCACGGCCGCGGGCGCGGAGGCGATATACGGCGCCCTCTGGTGGAGCCACTCGCTGCTCGCGTTCGCGTTCGTCGCGTGGATCCCCTACGCGAAGCCGTTCCACATGATCTCCTCGTTCGCGAACGTCGTCGCCCGCGACGAGAAGGCGGGCGCGCGGCTCCCGAACGTCCCCGCGGACCTCGATCACACCAACGCCGAGTCGTTAGAGGACTTCACGTGGAAGGAGCTGCTCGACGGCGACGCCTGTACCAAGTGCGGGCGGTGTACAGACGCCTGCCCCGCCGACACCGTCGGGCGGAACCTCGACCCGCGGAACGTCATCCTCGACCTGAAGTCGTACCGCGAGTCGGTGAGCGACGACCCGGTGGCCGGGCGCGGGGACGGGCCGGTGGCGACCGACGGCGGGACCGCCGCCTCTGACGGGGGGACCGTCCCCATCGTCGCCGACGAGGGCGGCGTCATCGACGCCGAGTCGATGGAGTCGTGTATGTCCTGTATGGCGTGTATGGACGCCTGCCCCGTCGACATCGAACACCTCACCTCCTTCACGAAGATGAACCGCCAGCTCGTCGACGAGGGGGCAGTCGACTCGAACCTCCAGGACGTGTTCCAGGACGTGATGGGGAAGGGGAACACCTTCGGCGAGTCGCAGTCGGCCCGCGGCGACTGGACCGACGACCTCGACGACGCCGTCGACGTGCCCGACGCCCGCGAGACCGAGGTCGAGTACCTCTGGTACGTCGGCGACTACCCGAGCTTCGACGACCGGAACAAGAAGGTCGCCCGCGCGCTCGCGCGTCTCTTCGACGAGGCCGACGTGTCGTTCGGCATCCTGTTCGACGACGAGAAGACGGACGGCAACGACATCCGGCGGATCGGCGAGGAGTTCCTCTACCTCGAACTCGCCGGTCACCACGTCGAGACGTTCGCTGACTGCGAGTTCGAGAACATCGTCTGTACCGACCCGCACTCGTACAACACCATCAAAAACGAGTATCCCGAGGTCGACTTCGCGGAGTTCGCGGACGACCCGATGATGCCGTTCGACCGCGAGGAGCCGTGGAACGCGGACGGCGCGGTCGACGTGTTCCACTGGACGCAGGTGGTCGAGGAGTTAGTCGCGGACGGTCGGCTCGACCTCGCCGGCGACGAGTTAGACTACACCGTCACCTATCACGACCCCTGCCACCTCGGCCGGTACAACGACGAGTACGAGGCGCCTCGGGAACTCATCAGGGCGACCGGCGCCGACCTCTACGAGATGCCCCGCTCGCGGGACGACTCGTTCTGCTGTGGCGGCGGCGGCGGCGGCCTCTGGACCGAACACGACGAGGAAGTCAAGCCGAGCGAGGAGCGCCTCCGGGAGGCGGTCGAGGACACCGACGCGGGGGCGGCGATAGAGAAGTTCGTCGTCGCCTGCCCGATGTGTACGACGATGTTCGAGGACGGGCGGAAGACGGGGAACTTCGAGGACGACGTGGAGATCGTCGACGTCGCGGAGCTGCTGATCGAGGCGGTGGAGGCCGGCTCGTAGCGGTCGGGGACTCGTTTTTCGGGACCATTCGACCCTACGCGTGCGGCGACCGCGGGTCGGCGGCGTCGTCGGTGCGCCGCAGCAGCGCCCGCGCGGGGGCGCGGTCGCGAACCGGGGCGTCGCCGAGGTAGTCGACGAGCGCGTCCCTGAGCAGGGCGATCCCCTCGTCGTCGAGCGCCGCGCCGCGCTCTATCGACTCGATCGAACGGCGGTACGGCCTGTCGTCGTCGGTGGCCGCGGTCGCGGCGTCGATCAGCGCGGCGTGGGCTACCCACGCCTCCTCCCGGGAGGTCGTCGGCGCCGGCGGCCCGTCGGTGGTGGGAGGGCTCATTCGTCCGGCTTCTCCCGGTACGGGGACTTAAAACTACGTCCCGATCGGCGCCTCGTGTTCAGATAAGCTGATTCCATGCGAAAGCGAACGATTTTAGCCACTCGTCAGCAGTTTCTGCTTTGGCGTTGCTAAAACAGTTTGAGAAGCTGGTAGTTCTGCGTTTTACCTCACGAAAGACACGTTCAACGCTATTCCGATTTCCATGTCGTTCGTATCTGAAATCGAGGCTATGTTTTTCACATGCTCGATGAAGTGGAACCGCACCATCAATGAGAAATATCGCGTCATCCACGTGGTGCTTTTCACGGAGTTCTGCGAAAAACTGATCTGCGATCACGTTTGTTCTTGTCGGCTCAAGCTTTGTGTGGAGTAAATCGTTTGAGTCAGGATCGACGGCAGCGTACAGCCAATATTGTTCATCGTCAAGCTGAATCACGGTTTCATCGACCGCAACGTGATTCGGGCTCCGACCAGATTCCGGCTGTAGATCGGCCTTGTGAACCCAGTTGTGAACAGTGGATCGAACCCGATCAACACCGAATACCTCAAGAAACAAAACAGTATTCGAGAGAGACAATCCAGACAAATGTAGCTGAATACTGAGCTTCATCAACAGTTTCGGTGTTGCTTCTCGCTCCACAAACTCTAAGTTGATCTCGTCTAAACAGCCGCCGAGGCGGTCGTTTTCGGGCATAGACACTTTGAAAACGCACCGCCTCACCTTTCAATCCTTATCTGAACACCGCCGATCGGCGCCCGTCGTCGACGCCGTGGTCGCGATTGGCGAGGCCGTCTACGACCGGCTCGACGACGACGGCGAGGCCGCCGTCTCCGGCGACGAGGCGCTCGCCCGCTCGGTTATCGAGACCGACCACGAGATCGACGAGACGTACCTGGCCCTGGACGACGAGTGTACCGAGCTCTTAGCGCTCCAGCAGCCGGTGGCCGGCGACCTCCGGCTCGTCGCCGCCTCGGTCAAGATCATCACCGACCTCGAAAGCGCGGCCGACCTCGCGACGAACGTCGCGGCGCGGACGCTGTACACGATCGAGAACGACGGCGAGCTGATCTACTGAACGAAGCGCTCGCGGCTCGCCCCGTCGCGGGCGGTTCCCGGCCTCGTGACCCGTGACGAGACCGAACGCCGCGCGGTGACGGTCTTCGACGAGCGGTTCCGTGAGGGCGACGGCGGACGACGGGCGAGTGGGAGGGGACTCTCCGGATCGAGGGGCGCCCACCGATCGAAAAATCGCCCGGTCGCCGGCCGGATTCGACGGCCGGCCGGGCGTTCGGGACGGCGTCCGGCGTCTCGGAGAGCGCTACGCGTCCGTGATGCTGATCAGCCGGGTGAAGTGCGAGTCGATGTAGTCGGTGTCGTACTCCCAGTTCGTCGACGGTCCCCTTCCGCCGCCGGCGGGGTTGAACGCGCGGCTGACGCCGCGGAGTCGGATCCGGTACGCGCCCTGTTGGTAGCCGGCCGGCACTTCGAACACGACCGTCTGTCTGTGGCTCCGGTCGCCGACCGACTCGTGCCAGTACGAGTAGCGGTTCGACCGGCCGCTAGACGAGGGCTGAACCAGCGTCGGATTCCGTCCGCAGCCGTGCGCCGACGCCTCCACGCTCCGGAAGTGTTTCCCCCACGCCCTGAACGTCACCCTGATACCGATGTCCTCACCCGACGGGCGTTCGATCCGCGGGCACGACTCGGTGATTTCGTTGTCCCACTCCTCGGGCGGCTCCGACGTCGGTCCCCAGACGATACCGCCGATGTCGAGGTTCGGCGCCCGGTTGTCGACCGTGATCGTCGAGGACGGCGACGTCACCGACAGGGGATCCATGTCCGAGTCACCGAGTTGGAGTCGCACCTCGTAGCTCCCGTCCCGGTAGCCGCGGGTGTTCCAGTTCAACACCCAGTACGGGAACAGAAGCGGGTTGTCGTTGAGATTCTCGCCGTAGTAGGACTCTAAGTACGGCACGTCGAGGATCGGATACCAGCCGTCGGTCGCGCTGGGCTGGACGTGAACCGGGTCGCGGCCGATCGCCGGCACGTGCCACTCGTGGCCGGTGAAGGGCCGCTCGGGGCCGCCCTCGTAGGAGTACAGCACGCGGTAGTACGACGCCTCCTCGAAGCGGTGACAGCCGTGCAGCTGTAGCGTGCCGGCGAACGGCGCGGTGCCGTCGGGGCGGGTCGACGAGCCGGGCGGTTTGGGTCGGTTGATCCGCCGAGCGTACCCGGTGGCGTCGTCGTAGATCGGGCTTCGGGTCGGCAGCAGGCCGATAGACTCGATCGAGGGCGTCTCGCACTCGACGTTCTCGGGGGTGAGCCCGTCGCAGGTCGGAATCGAGTTCGCGGCGTCGTCCGCCACGAGGTCGACGTCCAGGGACTGCTCCTCGTTCCAACGGACGTCGAAGAACCCCTCCGAGTAGATCGTCTCCTGCGTCCCGTCCCCGTCGAAGTCCTGCGTGACGCGGAAGGTGATATCGGGGACGTCGACGAAGGTCCGCCACTCGGGCACGAACACGTCGCGGCACCGGAGGAAGGGGCCGACGAGCCGGTCGGGGTCAACCGCGGCGATAACCTCGGGGTCGACCGGGAGTTCGTCGCCGAGCAGTTCGAGCCGCTCCTCGGGGTCCGGACGCAGGAAGCCTTCCGGCAGCGGCGGCTCGGGCGGCTCGGGGAACGCCGGCCGGTCGAGGAGCGTCGCCGCCTCGGGCTCGAGGTCACCGAAGTCGCCGCGCTCGGTGCCCGCGCCCAGCCGCAGCGCGACGTCCTCGCCGACCAGCTCGGCGGTACGCTCGAAGACGCCCGGGTCGAACAGCCGCCCGAACCCGGGGTCGGGACGCGGTTCCGGCCGCGGCTCCGGCGGGTTCACCGGGTCCGGGAACTCCTCGGGTCGTTCCAGCACGTCCCGGATCCGGGGCCGGACGATCTCGGGGAGGCAGACGCGCTCCCGGCGGAAGTCGAGAACGCGATCGATGTCCCACAGCGGGACGTAGACGCAGAACTCCCCGCACTCGTTGGTCGTCGTCGTCGCGACCGTCTCCCGCGTACAGTCGAACGGGAAGAACCAGCCGTAGCCGAGGTCAGACGGGAACCGAGAGAGGAACGAGCAGTCGGTGTCCTCGACGTGGACGGTCGCGTTCGGAACGGGGTGGTACTCGCCCGTCGCCGAGTCGTGGGTGACGACGCGCCCGCAGACCTGCCGGAAGCCGAGCAGCTCGGGGGCCATCGCGAACTCCAGCTGGTCGCGGACGTCGAGCGCCGTCGTCCCGACCAAGTCCGACGGGGCGTCGTCGGTCAGCGTTCGAATGTGCGCCAGTTGCCGCTCGGTCACTCGCCAGTCGTCCGGCGTGACGACGTTGGGCTGTTTCACCGGGACGACGTCGTCGGCGTCCCGATTGAGCATCGCTTTGATGTCGCGAGCGAGGATGTCGTCGAACATCGCGACGTCCCGGAGGTCGGCTTCCGTCGCCGCCTCCAGGTCGTCGAGCGTCTCGTAGCCAGCAACGCGGAGCGCCTTCGCTCGCTTGGGGCCTATTCCGGGGATCTGCTCCAGTTCGGATGGGTCGTTCGTGGACATTGCTGGCACCCTTGGTCCTGTATCCGACAGGACAATTTAGTAATATATTTTAATGATATATATTTTTAACCCAAAATTTGACTTACAACATACCGAGCGTTCGAAGTTGTGACGGCCGGACTGCCGGGACCGCACCGCAGCGATCGGCCGGCGCGGCGGGAACGGCCGATCGGCTCCGGACGCGATACCGGACTCCGGAAGCACTAATCCCCTCCGCGCACACCGTCACACCGTGACGTTACTCGGGGAGCTCATCGGCGACCAGTCGCTGTTCGTCTGGGTCCCGATCGGTCTCGTCGGGTTCCTGCTGACCTGGAAGGGCGCGAACGTCGTCGAGTCGACGACCTCGAAGATCAGCGACCACTACGGCGTCTCGCAGGCGATCCAGGGCGGGCTGATCGTCGCGGCCGCGACCTCGTTCCCCGAGCTCGCGATCATCGTCATCTCGGTGCTGGTCCTCGGCGAGTTCGGCGTCGGCGCCGGGGCGCTCATCGGGACGGCGGTTTTCAACATCTTGGTCATCCCGGCCGCCGTCGCGGTCACGAGCGGCGACACGACGACGACGCAGGGGATCGTCTACCGCGACGCCATCTTCTACATGGTCGCCGTCCTCGCGCTCTTCGGCGTGATCGCCTTGGGCGTCCTCGGCACCGACGGACGGGAACTCGCCCGGATCACCCCGCAGATGGGCGTCGGACTGTTAGTGTTGTACGGCGTGTACGTGATCCTGCTCGTCGGGGGCAAGAGCGGCGCGTCGGACATGGAGCGGACCGAGTCGACGAACGTTCCGAAGCAGCTCGGCCTGTTCGCGGCCGGGCTTGCCGTCGTGCTCGTCGGCGTCGAGTCGATGATCGGGATGACGCTCGAGGTCTCCGACGCGCTCGACGCGCCCCCGTTCCTGATGTCCGTCACCGTGCTGTCGGTGATGAGTTCGTTCCCCGACCTCCTCGTCGGCGTGAAGATGGGGCAGGCCGGCGACAAGCGCGCCGCGGTCGCCAACGTCTTCGGGACGAACACGTTCAACCTCGTCGCCGCGCTGCCGATCGGCGTCGTCCTCGCCGGCGGCGTCTCGATCGGGTTCCTCACGTCCGTCCCGCTCATGCTGTTCCTGTTTTACACCACCCTCGTCGTCGTGGTGATGGCCGCGACGGACTTCGAGATCACCACCGAGGAGGGGTACGTGTTCCTCGCGATGTACCTGATCTTCCTCGCGTGGATGACGACCGAGGCGGTCGGCGTCACCACGCTCCTGACCGAGTCGACGCTCCGGACGATCGTCGGGTGACCGGTCGGTGACTCGACCGGGGCCACCTCGGCGCCGGAACCTTCCCAATCGTCCGTTAGAATCAAACCCGCACGCGACCGAGTGTGGGACATGAGCGCCGAACAGCAGGAACGCGCGGTGCGGTGTCTGGTCGCGAAGGTCGGGCTCGACGGTCACGACCGGGGCGCACACGTCATCGCCCGGGCGTTCCGCGACGCCGGCTTCGAGGTCGTCTACTCCGGGCTCCACCGGGCGCCGGAGGACATCGTCCAGGCGGCGGTCCAGGAGGACGTCGACGTCCTCGGGATCTCGATCCTCTCCGGCGCGCACAACACGCTGGTCCCGAAGGTGATCGAGGGACTGAAGGAGTACGACGCGTTCGACGACACCCTCGTCCTCGTCGGCGGGATCATCCCGGACGAGGACGAGGACGACCTGAAGGAACTGGGCGTCGCCGAGGTGTTCGGACCCGGGACCCCGATGGAGGAGACGATCGAGTTCATCCGGAGCAACGTCCCGGAGCGCGCGTAGATGGCCGGGCCGGACGCACCGGCGTTCGCGGACGCGCCGTCGCTCACCGACGCGGACGCCGCGCTCGTCGAGGACCTCCTCTCAGGGAGCCACCGCGCGCTCGCCCGGGTCATCACCAAGATCGAGAACCGAACGCCCGGGTACCGGGCGATCGTCTCCGCGCTCCACGAGCACACCGGCGGGGCGGACGTGATCGGGGTCACCGGCTCGCCGGGCGCCGGGAAGTCGACCCTCGTCGACAAGCTGGCGGCCGCCTACCGCGACCGCGGCGACACGGTCGGCGTGATCGCGGTCGACCCCTCCTCGCCGTACACCGGCGGGGCCGTCCTCGGCGACCGGATCCGGATGGGGTCGAACGTCGGCGACATGGACGTGTTCTTCCGCTCGATGAGCGCCCGCGGCCAGCTCGGCGGCCTCTCGACCGCGACCGCGGACGCCGTGAAGGCGCTCGACGCCTTCGGGAAGGACGTGGTCGTCTTAGAGACCGTCGGCGCCGGGCAGAACGAGGTCGACGTGGTCCGGACCGGGGACACGGTCGCCGTCCTGGTCCAGCCCGGCTCCGGCGACGACGTCCAGACGCTGAAGGCCGGCATCTTAGAGATCGGGGACGTGTTCGTCGTGAACAAGGCCGACATGGACGGCGCCCAGCGGACCGTCGCCGAGCTGGAGGAGATGGTCCACCGCCGCGAGGGGACGACGACGGCCCGCGACGCCGGCCACCACGGCGCGGCCTCGATGGCCTCGACCGGCGGCGCCGCGGGACAGCGCGACGGCGCCCGGTCGGGCGGTTCCGGGAGCGACGAGCCCGACGCGGACGACTCGGGGGGCGACGAGTCGTGGACGCCGAATGTGTTAGAAACCGTCGCGAACACCGGCGAGGGGGTCGAGGCGCTGATCGAGGCGTTCGACGCGCACGCGGCGTACCTCCGCGAGTCCGGCGAGATCGAGGCGACCGAGCGCCGGCGGTACGCCGCGGAGATCCGCACGCTCGTGCGGGCGGACGTGGGAGGGCTCGCGACCGCCGAGATCGAGCGGCACGGCGGGATCGACCGCCTCGCGGAGCGGGTCCGCGACCGCGAGACCGACCCGTACGCGGTCGCGGAGGCGATCGTCGGACCGATCGCCGACTGCGTCGAGGAGGCGGCCGACCGGGACCGCGACGACTGACTGCGACGCCCCGCCGTCGCGGCCGCGGTCCGCCGGGCCGCGTCCCACGAGTATAAGTCGCCAGCGAACCAACAGTATTCCATGAAGCTCAGGAACCTCCTCGGCAGCGCCGTCCTCGGCGTCGGCGCGCTCGCCGCGCTCAACACCGGCCTCCGCTACGAGGGCGAGTTGGAGTCCCCGCTCGACGGCGACGACGGCGTCTTCCGCTGGCGCGGGATGGACGTCGCGTACACCGAGGCGGGCGACCCGGACGACCCGGACCTCGTCCTGCTCCACGGGATCAACGCCGCCGGCTCATCCGGCGAGTGGCGCGCGGTGTTCGGCGACCTCGCCGCCGACTACCACGTTATCGCGCCCGACTTCCCCGGCTACGGCCGGTCCGACCGCCCGCCGCTCCGCTACTCCGCGGCGCTGTACGAGGACTTCGTCCACGACTTCCTCGCCGCGTTCGACGAGCCCGCGGTGGTCGCCTCCTCGCTGTCGGCCGCGTACGCGGTCGCGGCGACCGACGGCGACGGCGAGGACGGCGTCGAGCTGCGCGGCTTCGTCGCCGTCTGTCCGACGGCGACCGCGGGCCCGAGCCCGGCGAAGGGGTGGCTCCGCGAACTGCTCCGCGCCCCCCTCGTCGGACGGGCGCTGTTCAACGCCATCACGGCGAAGCCGTCGATCCGCTACTTCAACGCCGACCACGGCTACGACGACCCCGCGAACCCGAGCGCCGAGTGGACCGACTACGAGTGGCGGACCACCCACGTCGAGAACGCCCGGTTCGCGCCCGCGTCGTTCGTCTCGGGGACGCTCAACAGCGAGGTCGACCTCGCGGCCGCGCTCGCCGACCTCGACGTGCCGCCGACGATCGTCTGGGGGCGCGAGGCGACGGTCAGCCCGCTCACCGAGGGCCGCGAGCTCGCCGACGCGGCCGACGCCCGCCTCGTCGTCTTCGACCGCGCGCGGCTGCTCCCGCACGTCGAACACCCGGACCGGTTCGTCGAGACGGTCGAGGAAGCGCTCGTCGCCGGCGCGACGGCGTAGCCCGGCGACGGTCCCGGTCGGCTACTCGTCGCGGCGCACGTACAGCGTCTTCTCGCAGGCCGCGTGGACCTCTCCCCCCTCGTCGACGAGCGAGACGAGGTACTCGCGGTCGGTCGACTCGCCCGGCCCGAGCGCCTCGCGGATCGCCGCCGTCTCCCGGGTGGAGAGGTCGAACTCCGCGTACAGCGTGTCGCGGCCGGGCTCGATGAACTCCAGCGCGGCCGACTTGTCCCAGACCGTGAAGCGGTCGCCGAGGACTCGCCGCAGCATCATCATGTACACCGGGTCGATCGCGCCGTAGATGCTGCCGCCGAAGACCGTCCCGACCGCGTTCCGGGTGCGCCAGTTGAGCGGGACGCGGATCCGGACGTAGCGCCAGTCGGCAGCGATGTGGTCCACGCGGGCGCCCGTCCCCCGGTACGCGGGCATGAGGTTGAACCCGAGGCGCCAGAGCCGCGTCCGACGGCTCTCCGCCGGGGGGTCCTCGCGTAAGGGTCGCGGGTCGGGGTCGCGGTCGACGCCGGTCGGGGAATCGCTCACGGCGATCCGCGACGGGCCGGCGACAAACCGGTGTCGGAACGGGCGACAACGCGCCCGGGGTTGTCGACGTTTACCGCTCGTTTACGCGGGTCTCATCGCGCGTGCCCGCGAGCGCTCGCCCTCGGTCCGTCCCGGTTCCGCGGCCCTCCTCGCGTAGGCGGCCCGAAACGGGTATCCCCGCGCGAGCGCAACCGGACACCGATGGAGTGCGACAAGTGCGGAGCCGACGCGATCCACCACGCCGCCTACT
Source organism: Halorubrum tropicale (assembly GCF_001280455.1). Lineage (NCBI taxonomy): Archaea > Methanobacteriati > Methanobacteriota > Halobacteria > Halobacteriales > Haloferacaceae > Halorubrum > Halorubrum tropicale. The sequence continues at coordinate 319,635 of NZ_LIST01000003.1, read as the reverse complement.
CCGGGGCGCACCTCTGCGGCGAGCACCTCCGGCTGTCGGTCGAGAAGCGCGTGAAGCGTCGGGTCCGCGAGGACGGTCTCCTCGACCCGGACGCGACGCCCGACGACCCCGACCGCTGGGTGATCGGCCTCTCCGGCGGGAAAGACAGCGTCGCCCTGACCCAGATCCTCGACGACGTGTTCGGGAAGGACCCTCGCGTGGAGATGCTCGCCCTGACGATCCACGAGGGCATCGAGGGGTACCGCGACGCGAGCGTCGACGCCTGCGTCGAATTGGCCGACGACCTCTCGATGCGCCACGAGCTGGTGTCGTACGAGGAGGAGTTCGACGTGCGGATGGACGACGTGGTAGAGGACGACCCGGAGAACATGGCGGCCTGCGCGTACTGCGGCGTGTTCCGCCGCGACCTCCTCGAAACGTACGCCGCCGAGTTCGACGCCGACAAGCTGCTCACCGGTCACAACCTCGACGACGAGGCGCAGACGGCGATGATGAACTTCCTCGAGGGCGACGTGCGACAGGTCGCGAAGCACTTCGACGCCTCGCTCGGCCCCTTCGACGAGCGCGCCGAGACCGACGCCTTCGTCCCGCGCGCCAAGCCCCTCCGCAACGTGCCGGAGAAGGAGGTCGCCCTGTACTGCCACGTCCGCGACCTCCCGACCCACATGGCCGAGTGCCCCCACGCCGAGGAGGCGTACCGCGGCGAGATCCAGTCGACGATCCACGCGTTAGAGGAGAACCACCCCGGCGCGCGCCACTCGATCATGGCCGGCTACGAGGAGCTGTCCGCGCTCGCGGCCGACGCCTACCGCGACGGGGACGGCGACGGCGAGAACCCCGACCTCGGCGAGTGCGAGCGCTGCGGCTCGCAGACGAGCCGCGGCGTCTGTCGGAAGTGCCGGCTGCTGGAGTCGCTCGAAGCGGTCTGACCGGACGCCTCTTCGCCGAACCGAGTCAAAAAAAGCGGTTAGCCGTCTGTCCTCCGGGGTGCGGCTCAGCGGATGACGTCGAGGCCGTTGTTCTTCTCGATGGGGTCGCTGCCGCCGTCGGACTCCCACGCGCCGCGGTCGGTGCCGCCGGAGACCGCCGCTTCGCCCCTGTCGCCCGCGGCGCTCGGGCTTCCGTTCGCCTCGGCGGCGCGCGAGCGCGAGTCGCCGAGTTCCTCGCCGTTGACGGCCGCGCGGGACTTGTCCGCCTGCTTCTGAGTGGAGGGACCGAGAACCTGCGCGCTCTGGACGCCCGTCATGATCGCCATGACGCGCACCTTGCCCTTGTACTCCTCCTGGATGCGGGCGCCCCAGATCACGTTGGCGCTCGCCTCCAGCCGCTCGGTGATGTTGTTCGCGATCCCCTCGGCCTCCTTCAGCGTGAGGTCGGGGCCGCCCGTGATGTGGACGAGCCCGCCCGAGGCGCCGCGGTAGTCGACGTCCAAGAGCGGGTGGTTCATCGCGTCGTTGACCACCTCTTGGGTCTTGTTCTTGTCCTGCGTCTCGCCGACGAGCATGACCGCCACGCCGCCCTGGTTCATGATCGTCGACATGTCCGCGTAGTCGAGGTTGATGAGGCTCGGCTGGGTGATCGTCTCCGAGATTCCCTTCACCGTCTCCGCGATGATCTGGTCCATCACGGAGAACGCCTTCCCGATCGGCAGGTTCGGAACGTAGTCGAGCAGGCGGTTGTTGTCGAGGACGATGATCGAGTCGGCCTCGTTGCGGAGGTCTTCGAGGCCCTCCTCGGCCTTCACCGTGCGGGCGCGCTCGACATTGAACGGCGTCGAGACCATCCCGACGACGATGGCGCCCTGCTCTTTGGCGATCTTCGAGACCACCGGCGCCGCGCCGGTGCCCGTGCCGCCGCCCATGCCGGCGGTGACGAAGACGAGGTCCGCGTCGCCGAGCACCTCTTTGATCGTGCCCTGGGCCATCTCGGTGGCGCGCTCGCCCATCTTGGGGTCGCCGCCGGCGCCGAGCCCCTGGGTGAGCGACTTGCCCACGAGGATCTTGGTGTCGGCCTCGATCATCTTGAGGTGCTGTTTGTCCGTGTTGATGGCGACGGTGTCGGCGCCGTCGACGCCGATGTTGTACAGTCGGTTGACCGTGTTGTTCCCGGCGCCGCCGGCACCGACGATGACGATTCGGGGGTCCCCGAACTCGTCGTCGTCCATGTCGACGTCCATGTCGCGCTTCTCCGCTTCCGCGTTGTCGAGGGCGTCCTGAACGAGATCTTGCATCAGTTTACACCTTCGCCCAGTTGCGGTTGCGGCCGCGCTCGTCGCGCTCGCCGTCCTGTTCGTTCAACATGTCGCGGACGGCCGACCGGATCGCCTCGCTCCGGTTCGGGAACTCGCCCGTCTCCACCATCTGTTCGACCTCGTCGATCTGCTGTTTCGGGATTCGTAGTGTCACACGCTCCATTGGTATTCCCCCGGTAAGACGGCGACCACGCGACGCGTGTGTCTTACAGCGCGAGACCGCCCGAAACCGGGGTATCACCCCGACCGGACGGACGCTGTAAGACGACCGTCTTACGCAACTCGTATCTCCGAGGCTACCAATATAAAACTATCGGAGGTTGTAAGACAACCTGCCGGTGAACGTGCCTCAGCGTATGCGCGAGGTCTTACGCCGGCTACTGATCGTTCAACACGTCCGCCGCCGGCGTCCGACGCCCGCACCCGGGGCAGAACGCCCAGTCGGTCCGGAGTTCGTCGCCGCACTCGCAGAAGGCCCTGTGCGACTGCTTTTCGCCGCAGTTCGGGCAGTACACGTGTTCGGACGGGACGATCTCTCCGCAGCCGCCGCAGGCGTTCTCGCGCGTCTTCGCGCCCGGGTCCGTCTTACGCGCCGCCGGCTCCGCGTCGCCGGCCGTCTCACGGGTTACACGCACGTCGTCGTCCCGGTCGTCGGACTCGGTCCCCGGCGCGTCGAGGGTGACGTTTACGTTGATGTCGCCCGGCGTTCCGGCCGCGTACGCCGGTGCCGCGGCACCGCCGACCGGACCGAGCCGCTCGTCGAGCGCGGCGTCGAGCCGCTCCGCGATCAGGTCGTCGACGCGGTCCGCGAGGGCGTCGTCGACGCTCCCGGCCGATGCGTCCGACGCGTCGGGCTCGTCTCCCGTCCCGTCGAGGTGGGTCCGGAGCGCCTCCCGCATCACCTCGCTCTTGGAGGCGTCACACGCTTCCAGCCGGTCGACGAGGTCGTCGTCCGCCCGGAAGGTGATCTTGCTCATACCGAACGTGTATCCTCGGTCAGTACAAGTATCTTCCCCCGGCGTCTGACACGTTTAACGGCGTCGAAACGTTCGCCGCTCGCCGGCCGAATCGAGCGACCGCCCGCCGAATCGTGTGGTTTGGTCACACGTGTGTCTGACGCAGATTTATACGCGTCGCGCGAGCATGCGTGTGTATATGAGTAACCGCGTCGAGGACCTCGAACGGCAGGTCGCGGAGCTACAGGCGGCGGTCAACGGGCTCACCGAGGAGCTCGTCGAGATGAAAGAGCGCGTCCGACAGCTGGAAGACGAGCGGTCGGTCGCGGTCGAGGCCGACGCCGCGGGCGCGGCGGCCGGCTCCGAGGCGAGCGCGGCCGGCGACGCGACGGACGACGAGCCCGCTGCCGACGACGCCGGGCGGGCCGGGGCCGGCGGCGAGCGGACGACGCACTCCGACGACCACGTCGACGTCTTCGAGTCCGTCGAGGAGTCGTCCGACGGCGCGGACGAGGCGGCCCCCGCCGACGCGGCCGAGGGAGACGACGTCATCGTCCCCGAGCAGTCGGCGACGACCCCCGACGCCGAGGAGAGCGCCGAGGACGACGAGGGCGAGTCGAGCGAAGGCGACGACATCATCGTCGCGTAAGCGGTCGCCTCCGACCCCATGCACATCACTGAAGTCGTTCTGGACGGGTTCAAGAGCTTCGGGCGTACGACGCGGATCCCCTTCTACGAGGACTTCACCGTCGTCACCGGGCCGAACGGCTCCGGGAAGTCGAACATCATCGACGGCGTGCTGTTCGCGCTCGGCCTCGCCCGCACCCGCGGGATCCGCGCCAAGAAGCTCACCGACCTCATCTACAACCCCGGCCACGACGACGGCGAGGCCGCGGACGGCCCGAACGAGGCCTCCGTCACGGTCGTGCTCTCCAACGAGGACGGCACCCTCGACCGCTCGCAGGTCGTCTCCGCGGCCGGCACGGAGAACGTCGGCGACGTCTCCGAGATCACGATCAAGCGCCGCGTGAAGGAGACCGAGGACAACTACTACTCGTACTACTACCTCAACGGGCGGTCGGTGAACCTCTCGGACGTCCAGGACCTGCTCGCGAGTGCGGGCGTGACGCCGGAGGGGTACAACGTGGTGATGCAGGGCGACGTCACCGAGATCATCAACATGACTCCCTACCAGCGGCGGGGGATCGTCGACGAGATCGCGGGCGTCGCGGAGTTCGACGAGAAGAAGGAGGCCGCCTACGAGGAGCTGGACACGGTCGAGGACCGGATCGGCGAGGCCGACCTCCGCATCGGCGAGAAGCAGGACCGGCTCGACCAGCTCGCCGACGAGCGCGAGACCGCCCTCCAGTACCAGGAGCTCCGCGACGAGTTAGCGGAGTACCGCGGGTTCCGGAAGGCCTCGGAGCTCGAAGAGAAGCGCGAGGCGCTCGCGGACGTGGAGGGCGACATCGACGCGGCGGAGGCCGACCTCGCCGAGCTCCGCGAGGAGCTCGACGCCAGGCAGGGGAAGCTCACCCGCCTCGAAGAGGACCTCGCGGACCTCAACCACGAGATCGAGACGAAGGGCGAGGAGGAACAGATCGAGATCCGCTCGGAGATCGAAGAGATCAAAGGCGAGGTCTCGCGGCTGGAAGACCGGATCGAGTCGGCCGAGTCGCGCGCGGAGTCGGCGGAGAACGACCGCCGGCAGGCGTTCGTCCAGATCGACCGGAAAGAGGAGAAGATCGAGGAGCTCGACGCGGAGATCCGCGAGACGAAGGTGGAGAAGGCGTCGGTGAAGTCGGAGCTGGCGACGAAGCGGTCCGAGCTCGCGGACGTCGAGGCCGAGATCGAGGGCGCCGACACGGAGTTCGACGAGCTGAAGGCCGAGCTGGCGGAGAAGAAGGAGGCGGTCGAGTCGCTCCGCGAGGAGAAAAACGAGACGCAACGCGAGAAGGACCGGCTGCTCGACGAGGCGCGCCGCCGCTCGAACGCGGTGAGCGAGGCCCGCGAGGAGCTGGAGGACGCCCGCGAGTCGATCCCGGAGCACAAGGCGCGGATCTCCGAGCTGAAAGGCGAGCTCGACAAGGCCGAGAAGAACGAGGCGACCATCGAGGACGCGGTCGCGGACCTGTTCGCCGAGAAGGCCGAGACGGAGGAGCGACTGGGGGAGATCGAAGACACCCTCCGGGAGAAGCAGAACGAGTACGCCAAGCTGGAGGCGGCCGCCGACGAGCGCGGCGACGCCTCCTGGCCGCGGGCGGTCACCGAGGTGAAGAACGGCGGCATCGACGGCGTCCACGGCGCGGTCGGCGAGCTCGGCTCGGTCGCGGCCGAGTACGCCGAGGCCTGCGAGACCGCCGCCGGCGGGCGGCTGGCGAACGTCGTCGTCGACGACGACGGCGTCGGCTCGACCTGTATCGACTACCTGAAACGGCGCAACGCGGGCCGGGCGACGTTCCTCCCGATCACGAAGATGGACGACCGGAGCCTCCCGCGGAAGCCGTCGGTGCCGGGCGTCGTCGACTTCGCGCGGAACCTCGTCGACTACGACGCGGAGTACGAGTCGATCTTCTCGTACGTGCTCGGCTCGACGCTCGTCGTCGAGGACATGGCGACCGCCCGCGACCTGATGGGCGACTACCGGATGGTCACCCTCGACGGCGACCTCGTCGAGAAGTCGGGGGCGATGACGGGCGGCTCCGGCGGCGGCTCCCGCTACTCGTTCACGAAGTCCGGCGGCGGCAAACTGGAGCGGCTCGCGACGGAGATATCCGAGCTCGAAGACGAGCGGCAGTCGGTCCAGTCGGAGATCGACGCGCTTGACGACGACATCGCGGACGCGCGCGACCGGAAGGCCGACGCGGCCGAGCGCGTCCGGTCGCTGGAGGCCGACGTCGAGCGCGCCGAGGACGACCTCGCCGAGGCGGAAGCCCGGATCGAGGAGTTGGAGGACGAACTCGAGGAGTTGGAGGCGGAACGCGAGTCCGTCGACGAGCAGATGACGGCGTTAGACGAGGAGCTCGCGGAGACGGACGCGGCGATCGACGATCTCGAAGCCGAGATCGACGACATCGAGACCGAGCTCGCCGACTCGAAGATCCCGGAGCTCTCCGAGCGCGCCGACGAGATCCGCGCGGAGATCGATGAGCTCGAAGACCGGATGGACTCGCTCGACGGGCGGATCAACGAGCTGGAGTTGGAGAAGGGGTACGCCGAGGACGCCTTGGACGACCTCCACGACGACGTCGAGGAGGCGCAGAACGCGAAGGCGGAGGCCGAGGAGGCGATCGCCGACCACGAGGCCGCCATCGAGGAGAAGGAGGCGGAGCTGGCCGAGAAGAAGGAGGCGATCGCCGACCTCGAAGCGGAGCTCACGGAGCTGAAAGAGGAGCGCGAGGAGCTCCGCGAGGAGATCCGCGAGGCGACCCGGAAGCGAGACGAGCAGCGCTCGCTCGTCTCCGAGGCGGAGTCGGACCTGTCGGACCTCACGGACCGCCGCGACCGCTTGGAGTGGGAGATCGACGAGCTGGAGTCGCAGGTCGGCGACTACGACGCCGACGAGATCCCCGACCTCGACGAGGTGGAGTCGCGGATCGAGGCGATCGAGAGGGAGATGGAGGCGTTAGAGCCCGTGAACATGCTCGCGATAGACGAGTACGACGAGGTCCAGGCGGCGCTCGACGAACTTCAGGAGCGCCGGGACGTGCTCGTCGAGGAGCGCGACGCCATCGAGGAGCGAATCGAGGGGTACGAGGCGGCCAAGAAGGAGACGTTCATGCAGACGTTCGAGTCGATCAACGACCACTTCCGGGACATCTTCGCGCGGCTCTCGGCCGGGACGGGCGAGCTCGTCTTGGAGAACCCCGAAGACCCCTTCGAGGAGGGGTTGACGATGAAGGCCCAGCCTGCGGACAAGCCGGTCCAGCGGCTCGACGCGATGAGCGGCGGCGAGAAGTCGCTGACCGCGCTCTCCTTCATCTTCGCCGTCCAGCGGCACAACCCCGCGCCGTTCTACGCGCTCGACGAGATCGACGCCTTCCTCGACGCGGTCAACGCCGAGCGCGTCGGCGAGATGATCGAGGAGCTGGCCGAGGACGCCCAGTTCGTCGTCGTCGGCCACCGCTCGGCGCTGTTGGAGCGCTCCGACCGCGCCATCGGCGTCACGATGCAGGGCGACAACCTCTCGGCGGTGACCGGGATGCAGTTCGGCGACGACGCGGACGAGGAGGAGGTGAGCGCGGATGACTGACGACGGCGTCCCCGACCTCGACCTGACGAGCGAGCGCGACGGCGCCGACCCGTTCGCCGACGACGCCCCGGGCGGCGACGGGACCGCGTCGGACGCCGGTTCCGAGTTCTCCGACAGTTCCGACTCGGCGGACCGACCCGCGTCGACGGCGGCCGACCCCGGGTCGGACGTGACCGACATCTCGCCCCCGGACGAGACCGACGAGGACGAGGTCGAGCCCGTCGAGCTGCTCGTCCAACTGGCCGAGGAGGGCGAGATCGAGCCGTGGGACATCGACATCGTCCGGGTGACGGACGCCTTTCTCGAGAAGCTCGACGAGACGGACCTCCGGACGACGGGGCGGGCGCTGTTCTACGCCAGCGTCCTGCTGCGCATGAAAAGCGACGGCATGCTGGCGGACGACGACGAGGACGAGGAGCCCGAGCCGGAGCCGTGGGAGGCCGCGATGGAGGGCGGCGCGCCCGACCCGGCCGCGGACGGGTTCGACCCGGTCGACAAGCTGGAAGCGGAGATCGACCGCCGGCTCGACCGCAAGAACACCCGGGGCTCGCCGGAGACGCTCGACGAACTGGTCCGCGAGCTCCGCGAGGCCGAGCGCGGCTCTTGGTGGAAGGACTCCCGCGAGTACGACACCTCGGAGTCGCCGCACGGCCACGCCCGCGGCACGCAGACGCTCGACTACCACGCGGACGACGAGTTCCGACAGGACGGGGAGCCGACTGCCGGAGAGGCGACCGACCGCACCCACGACGAGGACATCGAGGAGGTCATCGTGGAGATCGACAACGCCCTCCGCACCCGCTTCGACCGCGGGCGCACGGAGGTGCTGTTCGCGGAGATCGAGACCGCCGGCGGCCGCCCGTTCATGACGTACCTCGCGCTGCTGTTCATGGCCCACCGCGGCTCGGTCCGGCTCCAGCAGGACGACCTGTTCGGCGACCTGTGGGTGAAGGACCCGGCGGCGATGACCGGCGAATCGGAAGCGATCGCGGACTAAGTTACCGGCGGACCGCTCGGTCTCACCGGTTCCGAGTCGCGAGAGATAGCGTTCCGACACGCTCTTGTCTATCTCGCGACACACACCGGTAGTGATCTCGTTCGCGACCGCGAACCCCGCGCTCGCTGCCGTCGTCGCGGCGCTGTGGATCGCGCTCCTGCTGTACGGCGCCTCGGCGCTCTGGTGGCTCTTCGAAGCGACGGTGCTCGCTCGCGGCGGTCGCGTCGACCCCGACGAGGTCGAGTGGGGGTACGACGACATCCAGGTCCGGATCCTGACGATCGACGCCGAGGAGGTGGTACAGGCGACCGTCAACGCGGTCCCGCAGGCGCTTGACGACGTGCGCGTGATCGCCGAGAAGCCGATCGACGTCGAGGGCGCGGACGTCCACGTGGTCCCCGAGGAGTTCGAGTGCGACGCGACGAACAAGGGGCGCGCCGTCGAGTGGGCCCGCCGGGTGGTGCCGTGCGATCGCGAGTACGTCCTCTACCTGGACGAGGACACGATCATGGCCGGCTTCGAGGGGCTACCGGACGCCGACGTGGTCCAGTTCACCGAGAAGCCATTGTACACCGGCTCACGGGTCGCGTACCTGAGCGAAATCTTCCGCGTCGGCTACCAGTACGAGCAGTTCGCGTTTCACAGGCTCCGCTACCCGCTGTACGCGTGGGGCGGCGGGGTCGCGGTTCGGCACTCGCTAGAGCAGTCGATCACGTGGGACGTCGCGACCATCACCGAGGACACGAACTTCATCTGGCGGGCCGCGGACCAGCTCGGCGTCTCCTTCGCCGTGCTCGACGTGCGCTTTCGGAACCAGGCGCCGCCGTCGCTGCGCGCGATGGCCAAGCAGCGCCGCCGGTGGATCTCGGGGACGCGCGCCGACGGCGGCCTGCTCCCACTCAGGTACCGACCGGTGTATTACACGCGGGTCATCGCGTGGTCGCTCTCCCCGCTGGTGCCGCTCCTCGTCTTCGCGTCGCTCGTCTTCCCCGGCACCGCGCCCGGCATGGAGTGGTACCGCACTGCGTCACTGGCGCTTTTCGGGATCCTGTTCGTCTACACGCTCGTCGGCGCGGCCGCGTACGACAAGCATCCCCTCACGTGGCCGATCTACCTCCTCTTGACGCCACTCGCCTTCCTCACGCACTCGGCCGGCGCGCTGTGGGGACTCGTCTCGCCGGTGACGACGTTCGAGGTGACCGAGAAGGTGACGCCGGACGCGGTCGAGCGGGTTCACGAGTCGATGGAACCGGGGACGGTCACCGACCACGACGGCTCCGAACGACTGGTCCGAGAGTCCGACGAGGAGCTCACGTTCGACGTGTTCAACGACTGATACGTGGTTAGAGCGATTTTCGTCGATACGCAGTTGCCTCCGCAGAGAAAACGTCCAAAATCTCAGTTGCTCGTTTATAAATAGCCACTACTAGATCGACGGCCGACACCTCCAAAGTCCTAGCCGTGAGGCGGGCGTACGTTCGCTGCGCTCCTCACTCGGTCGCTGACTTCGTTCGCTCCCTCGCTACGGTGCTTGCGTCGCCTGCGCCCGCCTCACGGCTGGGGCTTTGAGTTCCACCCGGCCGCCCCGCACCGAAGCCTCGCGCATCCCCAGCCTCGTCAGTCGCCTCCGCTTCGCTCCGGCGACTGACTCCCTCGCACGCGCTCCTCACGCCCTTCGGGCGTTCGGAGGCGCGCGCCGCCGCACCGCAGATCCGTTTATAAGTACTCGCCCAGCAGCGGCTCCACGCGCTCCGTCGTCTCCTCCGGGATCGCCTCGGTCGGCGTGTTGACAGTGCCTTCGAGCGCGGTGTGCGCCTCGCACTCTAGGTCCTCGGGGAGCGTCCGCACCGCCTCCTCGACGGCGGCCTTGATCGCTTTCTGATTCTTCTCGGCGTTTTCGAGCACCTCTTCGAGCGTCACCTCGCTGTCCGCTTTCCAGACGTCGTAGTCGGTGACGCCGGCGATCGTCGCGTACGCGATCTCGGCCTCCCGGGCCAGCTTCGCCTCCGGGATCGCGGTCATGCCGACGAGGTCCCACCCCTGCGACTTGTAGAACTCCGACTCCGCGCGCGTCGAGTACTGCGGCCCCTCGATGCAGACGTAGGTGCCGCCCTTCACCACGCCGGTATCCTCGGGCGCGGCCGACTCCGCGGCCTCGGTGAGGTGGTCGACGAGCTCCGGACTGTACGGGTCCGCGAACGGCTGGTGGACGACGACGCCGTCGCCGTAGAAGGAGAGGTCGCGGTGTTTCGTCCGGTCGTAGATCTGGTCCGGGACGACGAGCGTCCCCGGCTCTAGCTCCTCTTTCAGGCTCCCGACCGCGTTGGACGCGAAGACGTGCGTGACGCCGGCCTGCTTCAGCGCGTACATGTTGGCGCGGTACGGGAGGTCGGTCGGCGAGACGCCGTGGTTCGAGCCGTGACGCGGGAGGAACGCGACCTCGCGGCCCGTGTCGCCGAACTCGCCGATCGTCACCGCGTCGCTCGGCTCGCCGTACGGCGTGTCGAACTCGACCTCGCGCACGTCGTCGAGCGGGAGCGCCTCGTAGATGCCGCTGCCGCCGATGAATCCGATGGTGCCCATACCCGGAGTGCGCCCGCTCGCTACTTATATGACGTGAACCCGTCCGACGCCGGCCCGTCGACGCGGCTCACAGCAGCCAGCGCACCGCCGCGAGCGCGACAGCGCTCACGGCGAGCAGGTGGACCAGCACCGCGCCCACGGGCGCGGCGCCCACCGCGCGCATGTCGCCGATCCGGATCGAGAGCCCGAGGCCGACGAACGCCAGCGCGAACAGCGCGTCCGAGACCCGCCCGATCGACGCCAGCGCGGCCGGCGAGAGCAGCCCGCTGTTTGCGACCGCCGCGACGATCAGGAAGCCGAGCAGGAACTTCGGGAACTCCGCCCACAGCCGCCGCACGCCCGGATCGGCCGCGGAGCGCGCCGTGTACGCGACCGAGTACGCGACCGCGACCCCGCCCAGCAGCGAGTTCCGCGCCAGCTTCGTCACCGTCGCCCACTGGCCCGCCTCGGGGGAGTAGGCGAACCCCGCGGCCGCGACGGGGCCGGTCGAGAACATGCTCACCCCCGCCCAGACGCCGAACTGTCGGCCCGTGAGGCCGAGCCACTCGCCCGCCAGCGGGAACGCGACGAGGGTCGCGGCGTCGAACAGCAGGATCGTCGCGGCCGCGAAGGTGATCGCGGCGCCGCGCGCGTCCAGCACCCTCCCGATCGCGACGACCGCGGAGACGCCGCAGACGCTCGCGCCCGCGGCCAGGAGCGACGAGGTGGGCGACCCGATCCGGAAGAGGCCGCGCGCGACGGCCTCGGCGAACAGGAGCCCGCCGGCGACGACCGCCACCACGAGGCCGAGGACCCGCGGGCCGGCGGCCAGGAACTCCTCGACCGCGACCGCGGCGCCGAGCAGCACGATCCCGGTCTCCAGGAACAGCTTGTCGACGCCGACCCCCGGCTCCGCGACCGCGGGGATCCCGACGGTGTTCCCGACCCCGACGCCGAGCGCGACGGCGACGACGAGCGGCTGGAGGCCGGGCACCGCGTCCGCGACGAGCGTCGCCGCGACCGCGCCCCCCGCGAGCAGCGCGAGGCCGGGCAGGTACGCCCGGACCGCCTCGACGACCCCCGTCACAGCACCTGGCCGACGAGGTGCGCGGCGACGATCCCGAGCCCCAGCGCGAGCGCCTGCCAGCCGCGGTCGAGCGCGGTCCAGCGGTCGACGAGCGAGGGGCCGGCCGCGCCGGCGTCGCCCGCTCCCGCGTCCGTCCCGTCGGCGGCGTCCGATACCATACCCGTGGCTCGGCGCGCTCGCATTTATGCCGTGTGACTCGGGGCGTTCTCCGAGGGTGGGACCCGGACGGCCGTCGCTCGACCGGCGACCGAAAGAGGCACGGCGCGGGAGGGTGTGGTGACCACAATCGATGCCCACCACGCAGATCAAAGACTCCGTCCACGGCTACATCGAGCTGCCGGACGCGCTCGTCGAGGGCGTCGTCGACACGCGACCGTTCCAGCGGCTGCGGTACGTCCGCCAGCTCTCTGCGACCCACTTGGTGTACCCGGGCGCGAACCACACCCGGTTCGAGCACTCGCTCGGCGTCTACCACCTCGGACGGACCGTCTTCGAGAACCTCCGCCGCCAGTCATACTTCACCCGCGACGCGGCCGTCGAGGAGCTAGAGGAGATACAGCGGACACTGTCGTGCGCCTGCCTGCTCCACGACGTGGGGCATTCGCCGTTCTCGCACCTCTCCGAGGGGTTCCTCGACGAGGGCGTCCTCCGGGAGCGCGTCGCGGAGACCGGCCTCGTCGACGCCTTCGACCGGGCCGGCGTCGGCGGCGCGCCGCTCCGCTCGGCGAACCCCCACGAGCTGCTCGGCTGCGTGGTTATCGTCGAGGAGTACGGCGACGCCCTCCGCGCGTTCGACGTGGACCCATTCGAGGTGTGCGCGTACGTCCTCGGGTACAGCCTCGCGTACGAGCGGGGCGAGCCGTGGCAGTACGGGGTCGGCGCGCAGCTGCTCCACTCCCCCGTCGACGTGGACCGGCTGGACTACATCACTCGCGACAACGAGATGACCGGCGCGGGCGTGTTGAGCTTCGACGTCGAGCGCATGGTCGACGCCTACACCGCCCACCCGGAAGCGGGCCTCGCCCTCTCGGAGAAGGCGCTGTCGACCATCGGCAACTACCTCGAAGGCCGGATCGCGCTGTACATGTGGGTCACCCAGCACCACAAGTCGGTGTACGCGAACCGGCTGCTCCAGGCGATGCTCGGCGAGTACGAGCGCGTCACCGGCGAGAGCCCCGTGACGGTGGACGGCATCATCGACCGCGAACTCGACGACAACGCGGTGCTCGAACGGCTCCGGGTCGCGGCCCGCGAGCACCCCGACTCGACGCTCGCGTCGATGTACGACCGCTTCCGCGGGCGGCGCTTCCCCGCCACCTGCTGGAAACACCGGATCGCGCTCGCCGACCGGATCGGCGGCGACCTCGGCGACGACCTCCCGGTGGACGGCGACCCGCTCGACGAGTTCACCGCGTGGCTCACGGCCGGCGACGACCGCTTGGAGCGGCTCCTCGCCGACGCCCTCGACGTGCCGGTCCACGAGGTGTGGATCGACCGCTCGTACGTCCCCGCATACGACCCCGACGAGCTGGAGGACATCCCCATCGCGTACGGCGGCACGACGCGGTCGGTCGCGGACTGGGGGCTCTACGGCGACAGAGCGTTCGACGTGCCGATCCCCTTCGTCTTCGTCCCCGACGGGACGAAGCGGCGGGCGATCCGCGTGCTCCGAGAGGCGTTCGAGCGGGAGGTCGCGGCGGACGAGGCGGCGTGAGTCGGCGTTCGATCGTTCGGAGAAAGGTTCGGATCGGGGGCCGGTCGGATCAGTCGTCGGCTTCGGCGGGAACGGGGCCCTCGGCGTCGTCGGCCTCGGCGTCGGACTCCCCGTCGGCCCGCGGGAAGTTCTCGATGGTCGCGTCGCGGAAGGCGGCCTCGTCGAACTCGTAGTCGCCCTCGAAGAAGCCGAGGACGGTCTCGACGTCGGTCATCGCGTTCTTCAGCGCGGTCGACGCGCCCGGGGAGGGCGTGATGTTGAACAGGATGCCGTCCTCGACGATCTTCGCTTCGCCCATGTCCAGTTCCCTGCTCTCGGTGTCGACGATCTGGGGGCGCACGCCGCCGTACCCCTTCGCGCGGTCGATGTCGTCGACGTCGACGCTCGGCACGACCTTCCGGACGTTCGGCAGGAACGCGCGCTTCCCGACGCCGGGGAGGTCGTACACGAGGTTGCGGACGACGTACGGGAAGAGGATCCTGTCCGAGAGGATGTTGACGTAGCTCAGCACGGAGTCGGGGTTGAACCCGAACACGTCGACGAAGTCGCTCACCGTCGAGAGGTGGCCGCGCTCCAAGGCGGGCACGAGCTTCGCCGTCGGGCCGAACCGGGTGACGCTCCCGTCGTGGACGTCGGCGTCGCCGTGGACCGCCGCGAACGGGAGCTTCTTCATTTGGAGCGTGTACACCTTCCCGTTCAGCAGGTCGTCGGCGAGGAAGAAGCTCCCCGCGACGGGCAAAAGCGACATCCCCTCGCCGTACCCCATCTCCTTGGCGAACTGGAGGCTGTGCGAGCCGGCGGCGACGACGACCGCCTCGGCGTCGAACGCGCCGTCGTCGGTGTCGACGCGGAAGCCGTCGCCCCGCTCGTCGACGCCGGTCACGGTCGTCCCGAGGTGGACGGAGACGGCGTCCTCCTCGCGGGCGGCCTCGACGAACGACTCGGCGACCGCGCCGTAGTCGACGACGTAGCCGTCGGGCGTCTGGAGCGCCTTCAGCTCGATGCCGGGGTCGCGCCCCTCGACGACCTTCGGCTCCAGCTCGGCGATCTCCTCGCGGCCGATCTCGCGGAGCTTCGGGAACAGGTCGCCGAACCCCTCCTCGCGGTAGCGCTCCTCCAGCTTGGCGACCTCCTCGTCGCCCACGCCGAGGACCATCTTGCTCCGCTTGCTGTGCATCTCGCGGTCGGGGTCCGCCCCTTCGAGGTACCCCGCGAGCAGCTCGGCGCCCTCCTTGACCTCCTCGGCCTTCTCCAGGGTGTAGTTCGTCTCGATGTCCCCGAAGTGGAGGGTCTGGGAGTTGTTCGTCCGGTGTGAGTTGATCGCCGCGATCTCCCGTTCCTTCTCGATCAGCGTGACGTCCTCGACGTCGGTGAACTTCGCCACCGTGTACAGAAGCGACGCCCCGCTTATCCCGCCGCCGACGATTACGAGATCGGTGTCAGACATGCGTGGTGAAAGCTCACCTCGCGAGACGCCCTCCCCCGTTAACCCTTTTACCATCCTCGCGCGAAATCGCGGGGTAGAGCCCCTACGAACGTCTATCTCGAAAACGACGATCGTCGAACAGCTGTCGGCGCCGCGGTTCGGGCCCCTCCCGAGTTACCCGTCGCGCGCGGCGCGGTACCGCTCGCGGACCGCCGCGAACAGTTCCCTCCCGGCCTCGGTCCGGAGCCGCGGCTCGGCCGTCGCGAAGAACTCGTCGAGACCGTCGTACTCGCGGAACGCGTCGGGCTCGCCCCGCTCCGGGTCGTACCGGTCGTCCCGCTCGTACAGCAGGGCCTGGAGACAGACGTCGAGCAGGTCGCACTCCTTGACGAGGACCGCTTCCGGCGACTCGCGGGCCTCGTACGCCTCCCAGGCGTCGGCAACGCGTTCGGGGAGCGGGCCGGCGAGGTCCGACATCGCCTCGCGCTCCGCCGCCGCCTTCGCCCCGCGGTCGACCGCGTCCGCGGTCGAGTCGGCCCGGGTCGCCACGTCGCCCGTCTCCGCCTCCGCGACGTCGTGGACGACGGCGAGCCGGAGCGCGCGGTCGAGGTCGACGCCCGGGAGGTCCTCGCGAAACCGATCGCCGAGGGTCACGACGAGGTAGGCGACCCCCCACGAGTGGGCGGCGACCGACTCGGGCGCGTCGACCCCGCGGAGCTGCCAGCCCGTGCGCCGCTCGTCTTTCAGGTCGTAGGCGGCGAGGACGGCGTCGAACGCCCGTTCAGCGTCCGCGTCGCGCTGTTCGTCGGCCATCGCTCCGGGCCGCTACTCGGCGAGCGCCCAGCTGTCGTCGCCGACGGGCTCGGCCACGTCCCGGCGGACCATCTCGTCGATGACCTCGTCGAGGCGGTCGGGCTGGGCGACCTCCATCTCGATCCGGCCGATGCCGTGGTACTCCTCCAAGTAGTGACGCAGGTCCTCCCGCGAGAACGCCGACTCGTCGGCGCGCTCCATCGCGCCCTCGGTGAGGTCGATCATGTCTTCGAGGAAGTTCCACGGGTAGACGACCCACGTCCACTGTTCGAGCCGCTCGCCCACGAAGTCGGGCTGGAACTCGGAGGTGCCCAGGAGCTGGAGCGTCGCGGTGCGGATCTCGGCCGCGTTCCGGTCGTCGACGTACTCCTCGGCGCGGCGGATCGAGCCGCCCGTGTCGGCGATGTCGTCGATGATGAGGACGTTCTTCCCCTCGACGCTCCCTTCCGGCATCGGGTAACGGATCTGGGGCTCGCCGCTCTTCTCGGCGGTGCCCACGTAGTGTTCCATCTTGAGGCTCGTGAGGTCGTTGAGCCCGAGGAAGTCGCAGACGCAGCGGCCCGCGAACCAGCCGCCGCGGGCCAGCGCGACCACCATGTCCGGCTCGAAGTCGGCCCGCTTCACCGCGTCGGAGACGTTGCGGCAGAGCCCGTAGATGTACTCCCAGTTGGTGAGCGTGCAGTCGAAGTCGTCCGGGAGGTCGCTCATACGACCGTACCTGCCACCCGCGCGCTGATAAGGGTTTAGCTCCGGTGTCGCGGGCCTCACCGCAGCGCCGAGATCAGCGCGATACCGCCGGCCAAAAGCAGCGCGAGCGCGGCCACGGGCTGGCCGCCGCCGACCGCGAGGGAGACGCCGTAGACGAGCCCGGCCGCGAGCGCGCCGACGAGCAGGCTCAGCCCCGCGTGGACCGCGACGTTGCGCCGGACCCGCGCGCCCCGGCCGACCTGTTCGCCGAGGCCGACGCCGTGGTCGGCCACGTCCCACGCGACCGCCAGCCCGACGGCGGCGACGAGCAGCGGCTCGGCGGTCGCGCCGCGGTACCCGGCGACCGCGAGCCCGACCACGCCGACGGCTGCGCCCCACGTGAGGACCCGCGTCGACCGCCGGAGCGAACCGCCGAGGAACCCGAGCGCGGCGACGCCGAGCAGCGCGCCGCCGACCGGACTCGCGACCAGCCCCGCGGTCGCGGCGACACCCGCGGCCGCGAGGCTCGCGACGACCGCGACCGTCGGCGACCGCGCGTCCGTCTCGTGGAAGTCGCCGTGCGCGTCGTCACCGGTCGGTCGGACCGCCGAACCGTCGCCGCTCATCGCGACCACCGCCTCGTCGCGGCCGCGACGGCGACCGGGAAGGAGTCGTCGCCCCACTCCACCGCGCGGATCCCTCCCGACCGGAGCGACCGCAGCCGCTGGCGCCGCTCGAAGGTCGTCAGCCGCTGGCCGACCGTTCCGGTCGCGGTGGGGTCCGGCGAGAGGACCGTCACGAGGTGCCCGTGCGCGTCGATCCGGCGGGCGAGCGTCGCCGCGGTGTCGTCGACGAGCGGCGTGAAGAACAGCACCTGCGCGTCGGCCGGGAGCCGCCGCCGGAACCGCCGGAGCCACAGCGACCGGTAGAACCGCTCGTCGCTCGGCGTCGGCGCCAGCGCCGGGGCGGTCGCCAGCGTCTCCCGCCCGCGAGCGGCGTGGACGGTCCCGCTGCCGGGCGGGAGCCAGCAGTCCATCGGCGACAGCGCCGCGATGCCGACCCGGTCGCCGCCGTCGAGGAGCGCCGAGAACGCCTGGCCGGCGGCCGCGACGCTCGCCTCCACCGCGGTCTCGGCGTCGGGGTCGGACGCGGCGTACGCGGACTCGCGGGCGTCGACGAGCAGCACGACGGTGGCCGAGCGCTCCTCGCGCAGTTCGACGGTCGACAGCTCGCCCGTCCGCGCCCGGCGGTTCCAGTCGATCCGCTTGAGCGGGTCGCCCCGGCGGTACTCCCGGGTCGCGTGGAACTCGACGCCGGCGCCGCCCACGTCGGTCGGGACCCGCCCGTGGTGGACGGTCGTCAGCCCGCGGAGGGGGAGGTCCCCGCCGGCGGCCAGTTCGGGGGTACAGGCGATTGCGGTCGGCGCGTCGAGGGCCGTCGCTCGCTCGCGGGCGCCCGCGGCGTCGCGCGTGACCGCGGTCATCGGCTCCCACTCGTGGTCGCCCCGGGCCGCGCGCACCGTGTACTCGAACGTCACCGCGGCCCCGGGCCGCAGCGCCGTGGCGACCCGCGCGGGGCCCTCGGCGACGGCCAGCCCCGGCGGGACGCCGTCGACGAGGCGGAGGTCCGGGAGCGGCGCCTCCCCGACGTTCTCCGCGCGGACCGTCACGCGCACCTCGTCGCCGGGCGCCGGGGCCTCGTCGCTCACCGTCCGGGTGACCGCGAGCGTCGGCGTCGGGGCCTCCCCGGCCCGGGCGTACACGGCGTAGCCGACCCCGACCGCGCCGGCGAGCACCAGCGACGACTGGCGGACGAGCACGCCCAGGCCGACGAGGGCCAGCGCCGCCCCGGCGATCCCCAGCCAGCGGTCGGTCGCGACCTCGCGCCGGCGCTCGCGGTCGGTCGGCGCCGCGGCCGGCCGTCCGGCCGCCGCGGAAGCGTCTCCGATCGCCTCGCCAGTTTCTTCGGCCGCCTCGTCTTCGGACTTTGGCGCGTCGGACCCCGACTCGTCGACACGGTCGGCCGTCGGCCCGGGTCGGTCGTCCCGTTCCGGACCGCTCGTCTCGCTCCCGCCGCTCGCGGCCGCGTCCGAGCCGGCCGCCACCTCGGCGCCTCGCGGGTCGCTCACCCCGCACCCCCCTCGATCCGTTCGATCTCGTCGACCGCGGCCCGGAGCCCGTACCAGTAGTTCGAACGCCCCCGGATCCCGGCCGACAGGCGGACGCGGACCGGGTACCCGCTCCGGGTGTCGAAGAAGGCGGCCGCGGTGGGGTCGTCCGTCCACGTCCCGTCGTCGACGGCCGCCGCCGCGGCCTCTGGCGGGCAGTTCCGGTCGCGGGCCACGGCGTCGACCGCGACCTCCCGGATCCGGTCGCGGAGGTCCCGCCGGTCCCGGTAGCCCCCCGGCGCCGGGCTGACGACCCGCGCGATCCGCTCGTCGAGGTCCGTCCCGGGCACCGCGGCGGGCGCGCGCCGCTCCGGTTCGCCGGGGTCGGTCAGCAGCCGCCGCCGGTCGCGGCGCGCGTTCGCGTACCGCACTCCCTGGACCACGCCGAGGACGCCGAGCAGCGTCACCACGGCCGAGGTGGGGGAGATGGCCGCCGCGACGCCGCGGTCGAGCGCCGCGAGGACGCCGACGGCGACCGCCGCCACCCCGACGATCGCGAGCGGTCGCACTACGGCTCACCCCCGTCGGGTCCGGCGGCCGCGGTCGCGGACCGGTCGCGCGTCACGAGTCGCCCCCGTGTCGCTCCTCGATCCGGCGCAGCGCCTCGACGGCGCGGCGCTCGCGGTCGTCGGTCGCGTCCTCGCCGCCGTACCGCACGCGCTCGAACACCTCGGTGAGCGCGGTCACCGGCTCCTCGTCGACGCCGGCGTCGACCGCGGCGGTCGCGAACTCGGCGGGCGTCGAGGAGGCGGGCCGGTCGACGTCGAGCACGTCCGTCATGTCCCGCCACGCGCGGTACACCTCGTTGTCCGCGTCCGACGACTCGATCCGGTCGGCGGCCTCGCCGGCGGTCCGACCGATCGCGTCGAGGTCCGGCGGCTCCTCGGCCGGATCCTCGGCCCGCGCGGCCGCGTCCCCGTCCGCCTCGTCGTCGCCGCCGGCGAGGAGCAGCGCGGCGACGCTGGCGATCACCGCGACCACCACGACGAGCGCGAACAGGATCTGCGGCGCCGACGCCGTGCCCTCGCCGCTGCCGACGCCTGCGCCGCCGACGGCGCCGGCCGGTAGGATGCTCGTCCCGTTGCCGCCGAGGCCGAGCGAGACGGTGACGCTCTCCGCGACCGAGCGGCACGTCGACAGCACCCAGAAGAGGACGCCGACGGGGGCGCCAATCACGCTCGCGACGGCGACGCTCGCGAACGGCGACGCGGTGTCGCGGTAGGTGATCGCGGCGAGCAGCGCCAGTCCGACGAGCAGCGCCAACACGGCCGGCGGCTCCCGCAGCGACGGGAAACAGAGCCCCGACGCGGAGAACTCGCCGGCCTCCCCCGAGGAGGAGAGCACGCCTGGGTCGCCGGTGTCCGATCCGACGCTCGGGGCCTCGCCGCCGCCTCCGCCGAAGCCGCCGCTACCCGTGTCGACGGCGGTGTTCAGCGTCGCGGCAGCGACGCCGAGCGCGACGAGGGCGAGGAGGGCGACCGCGACCGCGACGAGGGCGTCCCGCTTCACGTCCCCGAATACGCCGGCCGCCGGGAATAGCTTACGGCGTCGGCCACCCGGGCTGTGGCTCACCGCTTCGGGCTGGCCTCATCGGCCGGGCTGGCGTCATCGGTCCGGGCTGGCGTCACCGGCGCCTCCGTGCGGGCGGCTCGGTCGACCGTCGGACCGCTCCCTTACGCGTCCTCGCTCCCGTCGACGAGGTCGTCGAGCGGCGTCGTCGGGAACAGCGCGTCCACGTCGGGCTCGGGGTCGACCAGGCGGTACGCGGTCCCGTCGCGCTCGACGACGCCGGCGGCCGCCAGGTGATCGAGGTGCGAGAACGCCTCGCCGGGGCCGTGGAGCACGTGGATGTCCTCCAGCGAGCCGAACAGCGCCGCCGACACCTCCCACGCGGTCGCGGGGCCCGACTCGTCGAGCACGTCGATCACCCGGCGGGTCCGGTGGCGGTGGTGGTCGAGGATCGTCGCCGCGCGGCGCCCCGGCTCGTCGATCCGCCAGCGATGACCGGGGTGGGCGGCGTCGAAGTCGCGCGCGACGAGCCGCGCGAGGCTCTCGGCGTAGGCGGCGAGCGCCCCCTCGACGCGCACGTCCGCGCCGCCGACGTTCGGTGTGTACTTCGGGAGCAGCGCGTCCCCGGTGAACACCTCCTCCGTCGCGTCGTCTCCCGCCACGGGCTCGTGGTCGGGGACGGTCCGGGGGTCGAACGCGAACCCGGAGAGGCCCGCGGTGTGGCCCGGCAGGTGGAGGACTTCGAGCTCGACGCCGCCGGCCTCGATCACGTCGCCGTCGCCGAACGTCGTCACGTCCGCGGGGTCGCCGGAGAGGTCCGCGCTGACCGCGTCGAAGAACCCCGTCAGGCGCTCGCGGTCGGCCGCGGGCATCCCCCAGCGCTCGAACGTCTCGCGCTGGAGGTCGCGGTCGGCGAACAGCGGCGTCTCGGCCCCGTCGACGAGGCCGGCGTCCGCCTCGTGGACGTACACGTCGGCGCCGCCCGCGGCCTGGACCTCGCCCGCGAGCCCCGCGTGGTCCGGGTGCCAGTGGGTGAGCACGACCGCGTCCACGTCGGCGAACGAGCGGCCGTGCTCGGCGAGGCCGTCGACCAACTCCCCGCGCACGCCCGGGAGCGCGACGCCGGTGTCGACGAGCGCCGTCGTCTCGCCGTCGAGCAGGTACACGTCGTTTTCGCCCTCGAAGACGGTGTTGCCGAGCTGGATCCGTTTCACACGACTCCGTCGGCTGCCGGGCATTTCACGGTTTCTACCGCGGCGCGACCGACCGCCGCTCGCCGCCCTCCCGTCCGTCCGCGGACGCGACCGTTGGGGCTTTGCTTCTCCCGCCCGTTCCGGTGATATGGAGTATCAACCGGGCGTGTGTAACATCGGACCGACCCAACAGCGACGGCGGCTGCTCCTCGGCGTCGGGTCGCTGCTGGCCGCGGCGGCGTACGTCGCGGCGGTCGTCTCGCTCGCGTGGCCGCGGTGGGCGCTGATCGCCGCCGTGGTCCCGTTGTACGGCGCCGCGATGGGCGCGTTACAGTACCGCGAGCGCTTCTGTATCGGCTTCGCGGGGATGGGCGTCTTCGACGTGGGCGACGGGGCGAACGAGATTCAGAACGAGGAGGCGCTCGCCGCCGACCGCAAGAAGGCGGTCCGCCTCAACGCGAAGGCGATGGCGCTCGGCGCGGCCGGAACGGTGGTCGTCTTCGCCGCGGTGACCGTCTTTCTATAGATAGCCGTACCGTTACGGACCGTTCGTTTATTACTGATTGCGAGCGGGTCGGCGGCGAATACCGCCAAAGATCCAGGCGCACGGCTGCCCCTTTGAGTCTCCCCCGACCGCACAGCCCCGCGCCTCACACCTCCCCGGCCTCGCGGTTCGCTCGGGGCTCCCTGCGGTCGCCCTCCCTCACCGCGTCCAGCGAGAATCGGAGATTCTCTGGCAGCCGGCGCGTCGCGCCGGCGACCTCGCGCGCGCCGCCTCGCGGCCTCCGCTTCGCTCCGGCCGCTCGCAGGCACGCGCCGCCGCACAGCACCGCAATTTGTGTGGGATCTCGGTAGAGTATCAACACGAACGTGCGTATAGAAAAGCATTAGACCCGGCTTGGTGACCACGTAAGTGAATGAGTCTGTCCGATGCGGACCACGAGCTCGTGACCGCGGAGCTCGGTCGGGAGCCGACGGCGGCCGAGGCCGCGTTGTTCGAGAACCTCTGGAGCGAGCACTGCGCGTACCGCTCCTCGCGGCCCCTGCTGTCGGCGTTCGACAGCGAGGGCGACCAGGTCGTGGTCGGCCCCGGCGACGACGCCGCGGTCCTCGCGCTGCCCGAGCCCGACGCGGCCGACGCCCCCGCGGCCGAGCGCGCCGCCGACGACTACGGCGACACTTACGTCACGTTCGGCGTCGAGAGCCACAACCACCCCTCCTTCGTCGACCCGTTCGACGGCGCGGCGACGGGCGTCGGCGGCATCGTCCGCGACACGATGAGCATGGGCGCGTACCCGGTCGGCCTCCTCGACTCGCTGTACTTCGGCGGCTTCGACCGCGAGCGCTCGCGGTACCTCTTCGAGGGCGTCGTCGAGGGCATCTCCCACTACGGCAACTGTATCGGCGTCCCCACGGTCGGCGGCAGCGTCGCCTTCCACGGCGGCTACGAGGGGAACCCCCTCGTCAACGTCGCCTGCGTCGGGCTGACGAACGAGGAGCGACTCGTCACGGCCACCGCGCAGGAGCCGGGCAACAAGCTGGTCCTCGTCGGCAACGGCACCGGCCGCGACGGGCTCGGCGGCGCCTCCTTCGCGAGCGAGGACCTCGCCGAGGACGCGGAGACCGAGGACCGCCCCGCGGTCCAGGTCGGCGACCCCTACGCCGAGAAGCGGCTGATCGAGTGCAACGAGGCGCTGCTCGACGAGGACCTCGTCCGCTCGGCCCGCGACCTCGGGGCGGCCGGGCTCGGCGGCGCCTCCTCCGAGCTCGTCGCGAAGGGCGGCCTCGGCGCCCGCATCGAGCTCGACCGGGTCCACCAGCGCGAGCCGAACATGAACGCCACCGAGATACTGCTCGCCGAGAGCCAGGAGCGGATGTGCTACGAGGTGGACCCGGACGACGTCGACCGCGTCGCCGCGCTCGCCGAGCGGTTCGACCTCGGCTGCTCCGTCATCGGCGAGGTGACCGAGGGGAACTACGTCTGCGAGTTCGCGGGCGACGCGGACGGCGACGGGGAGCCGGAGGTCGTCGTCGACGCGCCGGCCGAGTTCCTCGCCGACGGCGCGCCGATGAACGACCTGCCGAGCGCGCCGCCGAGCGAGCCCGAGCGCGACCTCCCGGACGACGCGCCGCCGCTCGACGAGGCGGTCGCCGCCGTCCTGTCGGCCCCCTCGACCGCGAGCAAGCGCTGGGTGTACCGCCAGTACGACCACGAGGTCGGCACGCGAACCGCCCTGAAGCCCGGCGACGACGCCGCGCTGCTCGCGATCCGGGAGACGGAAGCGGAGGACGGGGCCGACGGCGGCGCGGATGAGTCCGCCGACGGCGTCGGCCTCGCGCTCGCCTCCGGCGCGAACCCGAAGTGGACCGCGGCCGCGCCGTACGAGGGCGCCCGCGCCGTCGCCCTGGAAAACGCGACGAACCTCGCCGCGACCGGCGCGGTCCCGCTCGCCGCGGTCGACTGCCTCAACGGCGGCAACCCGGAGAAGCCCGACGTGTACGGCGCGTTCGAGGGGATCGTTGACGGGCTCGCCGACGCCTGCGCCGCGCTCGACGCCCCGGTCGTCGGCGGGAACGTCTCGCTGTACAACGACAGCGTCGAGGGCCCGATCCCGCCGACCCCGACGCTCGCGGTGCTGGGGACGACGCGCGGCTACGACGCGCCGCCGGCCGCGCTCGACGCCGGCCGCGCGGCCGACTCCGAGCTGCTGCTCGTCGGTGCCGCCGGCGACGCGCTCGGCGGCTCCGAGTACCTCGCGCACGCCGGCGGCAGCGACCGGTTCCCGGCGCTGCCAGACGACTCCGGCGGCGCCGACGACCTCGCCGGCCTCGTCGCGTCGCTGGCGGCGGCCGCCCGCCACGAGTCGACGCTCGCGGCCCACGACGTGAGCGAGGGCGGGCTCGCGGTCGCGCTCGCCGAGCTGGTGACCGACGACGCCGGCGTCGACGCGACCCTCCCCGACCGCGTCGCGGCCTTCGACGAGACGCCCGGCCGCCTCCTCGTCCAGACCACCGACCCCGAGGGCGTCGCGGCCGAGGCCGGCGACCTCCCGGTCTTCCGGCTCGGCGAGGTGACGACGGACGGGACGCTCTCGCTTTCGGTCGGCGACGAGTCGGTCGCGCTCTCCGCCGACGCGATACGGGACCGCCGCGACGTGATCGACCGCGAACTGGCCTGAACCGCCGAGACGCGGCACGCGGGGGCTTCGACCGTCCGCGGTCCGTCCCCGCGACCGCCCGATTTCGACGCCGCGAGAGCGAGCGATACGCTTTTAGGCACTCCTAAAGTATGTGGCTGCAACCGCGGGACGCCGGTCGGCCCGGCGCCCGCCCCTCACCGATGGCATCCACGGAACCAGTCGGCACGACGCGCTCGGTCGAGTCGGACGACGCGACGAGCGAGCGACCCCGCGACGACTCGGACGACCGGCGGTCGGCCGGCGACGACGCCGACCACGTCCTGTCGCTGTCGGACGTGACGAAGGCGTTCGGCCCGGAGACCGCGGTCGAGGACGTCTCGCTCGACGTCCGGTCGGGCGAGCTGCTGACGTTCCTCGGGCCGTCCGGGTGCGGGAAGACGACGACGCTGCGCACCATCGCGGGGCTCGAAGAGCCCACGGAGGGCCACATCACGCTCGGCGACGAGGTCGTCGCCGGTGACGGGTCGTTCGTCCCGCCGGAGCGGCGCGACGTGGGCATCGTCTTCCAGAACTTCGCGCTCTTCCCCCACCTCACCGTCCGCGAGAACATCGCGTTCGGGCTGTCGGACGCCGACGCCGCCGAGAGCGAAGCGCGCGTCGACGAGCTCTTGGAACTGGTCGAAATGACCGACCACGGCGAGAAGACGCCGGACCAGCTCTCGGGCGGGCAGAAGCAGCGCGTGGCGCTGGCCCGCTCGCTGGCCCCCGAGCCCGAGGTGCTCCTCTTAGACGAGCCGTTCTCGAACCTCGACGTGCGCCTCCGGGTGGAGATGCGCGAGGAGGTGCGCCGCATCCTGAAGGAGGCGGGCGTCACCGCCGTCTCGGTCACCCACGACCAGGAGGAGGCGCTCTCCATCTCCGACCGCGTCGCCGTGATGAACGACGGGCAGATCGAGCAGGTCGGCCGCCCCGAGTCCGTCTTCGAGCGCCCCGAGTCGAAGTTCGTCGCCTCCTTCCTCGGCCGGGCGTCGTTCCTCGAGGGCGAGCTCCGCGACGGGAAGGTCGACACCGGTATCGGCCGCTTCGACGCCGTCACGCTGGAGGGGTACGACACCGTCTACGACGGGGCGCCCGTCGACGTCTTGGTCCGCCCCGACGACCTCCGCGCGACGCCGGCGAGCCCCGAGCTCGCCGACGGCGTCGTCACCTCGCGGCAGTACGTCGGCCCCTCGTTCGTCTACCGGGTCGAGCTCGACTCCGGCGAGGCGGTCCACTGCCTCCACAACCACGTCGAGGAGTTCGACCTCGACGAGCCGGTCTCCCTAGAGCTCACCGCGGACCACCCGCTCGCCTGGTACCCGCGCTGAGCGCGCCGCCGCCGGCGATCTCGTGTCGGTAACTGTGCCCGAAGAGCGCCGGCGGCGCTCAGAAGGTGGCGAGGAACGGAACGGCGTACGCGATCAGCAGGCCGATCACGGTGACGGCCGCGCCGATACCGACCTCACGGGTCCCGAACTCCTGCATCGGAGCGGTCACGCGCGCGTCCGGGTCGGGCTCGTGTGAGTGGTCGTCCATGCCCGCGACTCCGGTCGGGGGATACATAAGCCCACCTGAAGCCGACGGCGTCGACCCGCCCGGAGCCGGGCGCACCCGCCGTCCCGGGCCGCCCCCCGTACGCGGTTTCTCGACGCGATATGTACCGCCCGTTCGGCCACGGAGGACGCTCTCGTGCCCCGATCAGCTCGGTAATATCGTCAGAAAAGAAACTTACATATGGTTCGTTGCGGGACGGCAATATACGGTCAACTGACACAACTATGACAACCGTCCTCACGCTAGCGTTCGTCGGCGTCATTCCGATCGCCGTCGCGTTCGTCCTGCTCGCCGGACTGCGGTGGTCGGCCGCCCGCGCGATGGGCGTCGGGTGGCTGCTCGCGGGCGGGATCGGACTGACGTACTGGGGCATGGAGCTCGACTGGCTGGTCGCGTCGGCCGTCTACGGCGCGCTCCAGGCGGTCGACATCATCCTCATCGTCTTCGGCGCCATCCTCCTGATGAACTACCTCGAGGGGAGCGGCGCCATCGCCACCATCCGCTGGTACTTCGGCCAGATCGAGGAGGACAGACGCATCCAGGTCCTGCTCATCGGCCTCGGCTTCATGACGATCATCGAGGGCGCGGCCGGGTTCGGCACCCCCGGCGCGCTCGCCGCGCCGCTTTTCATCGGGCTCGGCTTCCCGCCGCTTGCGGCCGCGGTGTTCGGCCTCTTCTTCAACGCGCCGAACCCGCCCTTCGGCGCGGCCGGGACCCCGGTCATCGGCGGCACCGGTGCCGTCATCGAGCCGGCGCTGTCGGGCTCGATGAGCGTCGGCGAGTTCCTCTCGATGGTCTCCGCGTGGTCCGGCGTCGTCACGGGGGTGACCTACGTGTTCTGGGGCCTGCTCGGCGTGTTCTTCCTGACGTACTGGTTCGGCGACGCCGACGGCGGGCGAAGCGTGGGCGGCGCCGTCCGCGACACGCTCCCCATCGCGCCGTTCGCGCTCCTGCTCGGCGCCGTCACGGGCGGGACGCAGCTGGCCATCGCGTGGGTCGTCGGCCCCGCGCTCCCCGACATCGCGGCCGGGTTCGTCGTCCTCGGCGTCGGGCTCCTGCTCGCGAACAACGACGTCCTCGTCCCCGACCGCGAGTGGGACTTCCCGAGCGACTCGCGGTGGAGCGACACCTGGCTCGGCGGGCTGGACCTCGACGAGATCTCCCGCGACCAGCCGAAAAAGGAGATGTCGGTGCTGCTCGCGTGGACGCCGTACCTGCTCGTCGCCCTCGCGCTCCTCGTCACGCGGTGGCCCGACCTCACCGTCGCCGGGACCGAGGTGCTCGCGTGGATCCAGAGCTTCTCCGTCAGCATCGACTCGATCCTCGGCACGGAGCTCGGCTACACGCTCCAGTACCTCTACCTCCCGGGGACGATGCCGTTCATCCCCATCGCCGTCCTCACGGGGCTCCTCCACAAGATGGACCTCGACGAGATGGGCGCCGCGTGGCGGCGCTCGGTCGAGCAGGTCGCGCCCGCCGCGCTCACGCTGATCATCGCGGTGTCGATGACGCAGGTGATGATCCAGTCGCAGACGAACACCGCGGACCTCCTCGGCATGATGGAGGCGCTCAGCCGCGCGCTCGCCATCGGCGCGGGCGGCCTGCTCCCGCTGATCTCGCCGTGGATCGGCGCCATCGGCTCGTTCATGACCGGGAGCAACACCTCCTCGAACATCCTCTTCAGCGTGCTCCAGTACAACGCCGCCGAGACGGTCGAGCTCTCGCGGACGGTCGTCGTCAGCCTCCAGAACGTCGGCGGCGGCCTCGGCAACATGGTCTCGGTGCTGAACGTCGCCGCGATCTGCGGCGTCGTCGGCATCACCGGCCGCGAGGGCGACCTGCTCCGCAAGGCCATCATCCCGATGGCCCTGTTCGCGCTGTTCGCCGGGCTGTTCGGGATGCTCCTGAGCTACGTCCTCGTCCCCGGGCTGTTCTGAGCCCGCGGCGGGTCGGTTCGGGGCCGATATTTTATATAACCGCTGACGCAATACACACGTATGTCTGAAACGGGTACAAACGCCCCCGACGTCGACGACCCCGAGACGACGACGATCAACGTGCGCGTCACCGAGCGCCAGCTGGCGGAGATCGACGCGGCTTGGAAGGAGGAGGGCTACACGTCGCGGAGCGAGTTCCTCCGGCACGCGATCCGGGACGCGACGGAGCATCCGGGCGCGTCACGCGATATGCTGGCGAGCATCGCCGCCGAGGAGTACGCGATGCGAAAGGGTGACAACGAGGCCGTCTCTCGCGACGAGGTCGTCGAAATGATCGATGACGAGGAGTGACGACTGGACGTGAGAGTTTTGACCGCCCTTGCTAGCGATATTTTATATTATTAGTTATTTTTAATGAGGATTTCTTATTAGTACTAAACGGTGGAATCCTACTTCGCTGACAGATACAATAAGTGATCGAGACGGTTGATTTGTCTTACTCCCCTCCAATAACGTCAGATAACTCAGAGGCGTTTCCGATTGTGGCCGCGTGAATAGTCAGCGTTCCACCTGCAGATTCGTTAGGCGAGTCTCCTGTCTCTATTTTCACATCGACCACGCACGACCCTGGTTGACTGATTCGTGGGATGTTGCTCGTTGAGCTGTAATCTTGAGCCATCAGCGACTGACCACCGGTTCCCTCAAAAGTCCCACTTTCCCCACTAGCTGTCAGCGTCACCGTGCCGTCGAAACCTTCTGCCTCAACCACGAAGTCAAGCTGACCAAACCCTCCAATATTAGATATACTGAAAACTTCCGAGAAATTGTACTCCGTGTTCGGGTTGAGGCCTATTCCATCAACCGAACCGATGATCTTGGAACCATCGAGTGCTTCATCATTAAAGAACAGTTCCAACTGTCCATCGCTTTCTTCGGCGTATCTGCTAGACCCTCCAGAAACACTGTTTCCTTCGGTGATCTCGATGAAACTCTCAGAGTCAGCAGAGATCTCAACCCTTGCGGTCCGCTCGGCACTAGCGGTTTCAAACGCTCCAGTACCAACTGCCGCCGCGCTTCCGCTTGCCAATGCACCCAGACCAACTACGAATTTGCGTCGTTCCATGGATTGTCTACCTCTGTTACCGCACACGACCCGACGGGAGCACGAGACATCCCGTGTCACCCCGGGTCGCTCTATTACACCTATAGGACGTATCCCATATCGTTATGAGCGACCGGAAGAACCACCGTCAAACCCTGAAGCACGTTCACAGCCACTCTGACACCGTTCAGGAACCTCCTTCGACTGCTCTTGACCAGCCAGAACCGGTCGTGTTAGCGCCCGCCTCGGCATCAGTGGGTCCCTGAAACAGTGTTGAGCCGACATCGAAGGAAACGAGGCCGGACGGACGCGACGCTCTTCGGCGTCGTACTCGAAGACGCCGCAGATACGATTGAGCCTCAGTCGTCGACGAACTGATTGTAAAAGGAAGCGTCCTGTAGGTCGACTGTCCCGTCCGTCGTCCCGCTGTAGTTGTCGCTGTTCCCGGACGCCGAAGTCTGCCCGCGGTCGAACACGCCAGTGACCCCCTTGACCTCGATCCCGACGATCCGCTTGCCGTTGTCGAGGCTGTCGTCGAAGTCCTTCAGTTTGAGTTTCTCGTCGGCCAAGACAGAGGCCTCACCGGTCTTTTTCACGTCCCCTCCGTCCTCGTAGTAGGCGCTCGCCGTGATTTCGGTGCTACTGTCGCCTCCAGCTGACGCGGTTCCCGGACTGTTGTCGCTCTGTTGCGTGTTGAGAACGACGCCTGAGTTCCCAGACCTGAACTCCACGCCAGAGACGGTAGCAGTCCCGCCGTCGTCGTCCGCTTCGATCCTGAGTTTGAACGCTCGCGTGTCCCCGAAAATACTCGCCGAGACACCCGTGTCCTCGGTACCGCGGACGCGGATCGTGATCTCGATATCGTACGGGCCTGGTTCTCCGTGTACGTCCGCCGTCACGTAGGCGTACTCTCCGGGACCGAACGCGTACTCGTCACGAACCGGCCCGCCGTCCTCGAAGGGCCCGCGACGGACCTCGCTGTCGCCCATCTGTTCGTACTCGTCGTCGGTCGACAGCTCGACTGCCAGGTCGCTGAACAGGTCCTTGTTGTCTGCGAAGTCGATACCCACGATACCGATCCCGGAATTTTTCGGGAACCGATTCGCGACTCTGAGGAGCGTGACTCGGTCGCCGTCCTCGACGGTGATCGACTTCTTCTCCCCGTCGTCGTCACTTAGCTCCTCGACTTCCGGGAGGGCTTTGTACCCCACGTACGCGTTCTCGTCCTCGACGACGGACACCTCCACGGAGCGGTCCGCGCTCGCGCTGGAGAAGGCGCCGGTGCCGGTGCTGAGCGCGGCCGACCCGGTTCCGCCGAGCAGGAGGATGAGGTTGCGTCGTTTCATGATGTGCGTGGGACCGCGACTCGCTTACTGGCTGACAACACGTGTCGCACACTTAAGGTTATGAGCCGTCGGAAGCGGGTATCGCACCGCTTGAATTCCCGTGACATTGGCCTGAACCCCGTTCTCGCCGCCGACCGCCGGTCATCGGCCGCCCGCGGTCGGCCCGCTCGCCGGTCGCTCACTCGCGGTTCACTTCGGGCGGCTCCTCGCCGCGGCCGACCTCCATCTCCGCGGTGTAGTACTTGTGCGCCAGCGCCGAGAACGCGAACGCGACGACGATCGCCAGCGTCCACGCCATCTCGGGGAGGACGGTGAACGGCCACACCCCGATCCACACCGCCGACACGAGCGCGGCGGCGACGCCGGAGAGCCCGAGGTAGTACTCGCTCCACGGTATCTCTCGGCCCTCCACGACGTCCAAGTACACGTCCACGTCCGTCAGCGCCGGCGTCGGCTCGACGACCCCGCGCGCCTTGTTGAACTCCACGACCCCCGCGTCGTCCATCTTCGGCAGGTGCGACTGCTGGAGGGCCGTGTACACTCGCTTCCGCTCGCTGCTGGATATCTCGGCGGTGTCGATCCCGTTCTCCCAGGCCGCGATCTGCTCGGCCATGTCGCCGATCTCGACGGCGTCGTCCGGTTCGCGCTTCAGTAGGTGGACCGCGAACCGCCGCCGCTGGTTGGCCAGTACGTCGAACAGATCGTCCTCGGAGATCTCCGCCGCCGGCTCTGCCCCTCCCGTCTCGATCTGCTGTGCCGACGCCATTAACGTCAGACAACTATGAACACGCCAACATAAAACTACGGGTTGTGATAACTCTACAACGTTTATCAGCGTTCACGATACTCCGTGCGAATACGGCTGAAACTCTTGTTTTGGGCGTCTTGAGTGGTTCTATGGCGCATTTCAACTGAAGGACAGCTTACTCGATCGCGTAAAACACACCGGGATTATCACATCCCGAACCACTTCCCGGAGCGGCGACGCCGGGGTCACGAGCCGCTCTCGGGTCGCTTGATCAACCCCTTCCGGACTTCAAGCACAGCATAACCAAGTCCCTTCGAGGGGAAGAGGCGATCAGCTATATGTCTACCGTCCGCCGGACCCTTCTCCTCGCCATCGTCGTCGCCGCCGCGGGAGGCCTCGCCTTCGCCACGGGAGCGGCGGTGGTCGACGGACCGGCGGACACGTTCGCGGAGGAGCGCCTCGCGGTCCAGCCCGTCGAGGGACCCAACGGCGCCTACGCGTACCTGAACGACGACGACGAGATCGTCGTCGATGTCTCGGGGTCGAACCCGAAGCTCCCGAGCGACTTCGAGGGCGTCAATCCGGGGACGCTCGCGTCGGCCGACGGCGTGTTCACGATCACCTACACGGCCGACGAGTACGCCCGGGTCTGGATCGAACACCCCGAGGAGAACGTCACCTTCGTCGCGGACGGCGAGTCGATCGAGGGCGCGTCGAACAACATCACGCTCGGCCCGGACGAGACCGTCGCCGTCGGCCTCGAGGTCGACGCGCGCGGCGCCGTCGCCGGCACGCAGCTGGGCGGCGACGACTTCGACATCCGCGCCGAGGTCGCCGACCCCGAGTCCGTCGACTCGCCCGACACCGCGGGCGACGGGGACGAGGCGGACGGGGGCGACGGCGCCAGCACCACGGTCAGCAGCCCCGTCCCGACCCGGAGACAGTTCCAGGGCTCGGACTTCCCTCGGGGCGAGTGGGTCACCTTCGACGCAGGCGCGATGGAGATCGTCGGCGGCGACGTGACGCTCGACCGCGTCCGGATCGAGAGCGCGAACGGCCGCGACGTCGCGTTCGAGACCGTCGGGCGACCGGAGCCGTTCGCGTCGGCCGGACCGATGAACGACTCTCGGGGGGCGGCGCCGGTCGGCTACTTCGAGTTCGACCACACCTTCACGGACGAGGACGTGTCCCGCGTCAGGTTCTCGGTGAGCGTCGACCGCGACTACCTCAACGAGACGGGCGCCGACCCCGACGACGTCTCGCTGTACCGCCGGTCCGCGTCGGCGCCCGACGGCTGGAAGCGGCTGGAGACGGAGCGCGTCGACCCGGCCGTCCGCCGCCTGCTGGACCTGCCCGAGGACCGGGTCCACCTCACGGCCCCGACAGACGACTTCTCGGTGTTCGCCGTGGCGACCGACCGGGCCCGCATCCGCGCGGCCGACGCCTCGCTCGACCGCGGGGCCGTCAGTGCGGGCGAATCGGTCGTCGTCCGCGCGACGGTCGCGAACGGGGGGCGGGCCGACGGCGCGCGCGACGTGACGCTCACGGCGGACGGCGAGCCGCTCGCGACGCAGCGGGTCGAGCTCGACCCCGGCGAGCGCACCGTCGTCGCGTTCGAACCGACCTTCGACGAGCCGGGCGAGTACGACGTCGCGGTCGACGGCGCCTCGGCGGGGACGCTCGCGGTCGGCGACCCGGCGAACGGCGACGGGGACGACACCGCCTCGGTGGGAGACGGGACCGACGACGCGGCGGCGACGACCGACCCGCCGACGGAGGAGCCGAGCGGGATCGACCCGTCGAACGTCGTCGGGCTCGCCGTGTTCGTCGCCATCGTCCTCACGGCCGTCGCGCTCGTCCGGCGGATGCCGCGGTCGTGACGCGCGCTCGCGGCCGGCTCCGCGCTCCTCGCGCGACCGCCGGGCGACAGTTATCACCGCTGGATCGCGGGACCACAGAGGTTAAGCGACCGTCACCGGAGGGAGACCCGTGAGCGACCTCTCGTCCGAGACGGACCGCTCGGTCCCCGGCCGCGGCGGCAGCGACGGCCCCGTCCGCGACCGCGACGCGGGCGCTCGCTCGGGCTACGCGGCGTTTGCCGACGAACTGGTCGCCCGCGCCCGCGTCGTCGACCTCCTCGCGCTCTGCGTCCCGCCGATCGCCCTCGCCGCCGTGTTTGCGCTCCCGCGGGCGACCCGGCGCTCGCTGGCGTTCGCGTACACGGACCCCACGCTCCTGTCGGCGTTCACGGCGCACTACGTCCACCTCGGCGCCGACCACCTGCTCGGGAACCTCGCCGGGTACGGGCTGCTCGCCGGGGTCGGCTACGCGCTCGCGGTCCTGGGCGGGCGCCGGCGGCTCTTCTTCACCGCGTTCGTCACCTACCTCGCCGCCCTCCCGTTCGCGCTGTCGGCGCTGAACCTCGCCGTCCCGCGGAACGCGATCGGGTTCGGCTTCTCCGGCGTCAACATGGCGCTCGCCGGGCTGCTCTCCATCCTGTGGTACTGTTACGCCCGCGAGCAGTTCGCGCCCGGGGCCTCCGTCGCCGCGCTGCCGGCGGTCTTCTTCGCGCTCGTGGGGTGGATCGCGCTCCTCGCGCTGCCGGTCTCGACCGAGGGGGTCGGGATCGCGGGGCTGTCGGTCGGCGTCGCGGGCCCGCTCCTCGCGCTGCTGTACGCGGCCAGCAGCGAGGTCCGGCTCCCGCGACCGCTCCGGGCGCACGCGAAGTCGGTCGCGGCGCGCCCGGGCTACGGCGACCTGCTCGCGGTCGGCGCGGTGATCGCCGTGGGGTACCCCGTCGTCGGCTTCCCGTCTGACCCCGCCGGCGGCGGCAGCGTCGTGAACCTCTACGTCCACCTCCTCGGGTTCTGCCTCGGCTTCATCGCCCCCTTCGCGCTGTTGGCCGCCGGCGTCTTCGACGAGTGACGCCGCCGTCGACCGCCCCGATTCGCCTCCACCCACGAACTTATTAGGGCACGCCGACGTTCAGCGATCGACGGCTACCTGACGATCGGGCGACAGGAATCGCCGCGCGGCGGCGGCCCCCCCGAGACCGTTCCCGGCCCGTCTCCGAGCCGAGTCCGACACCATGTCCATCAAACGAACGCTGTCCGTGGCCCTTCAGGCGGCCGCGGTGCTGGTCGTCGTTTCGCTCGTCGTCGGTCAGTTCCTCGGACAGCCGATCCTGCTCAGCTACGTCGAGACCGGGAGCATGCAGCCGACGCTCTCGCCCGGCGACGGGTTCGTCGCGATCCCGGCGCAGATCGCCGGCGGGATCGGGCCGGGCGACGTGGTGACGTTCGACGCCCAGGAGATCCAGGGCGGCGGGCTGACGACCCACCGCGTCGTCGAGGAGACCGAGCGGGGGTACATCACCCGCGGGGACAACAACCCCTTCACCGATCAGGACGGCGGCGAGCCGGTGGTCCAAGACGCGGACGTCGTCGCGAAGGCGCTCCAGGTCGGCGGGGGCGTCGTCGTGATCCCGCACCTCGGCACCGTCGCCATGGGCTTCCAGTCCGCGTTACAGTCCGTGCAGACGTGGCTCGCGGTGACGTTCGGCGTTCGGTCGTTCCAGGGGACGCAGGGGCTCGCGTACATCGTCTTCGGGCTGTCCATCATCGCGTACGCGGTCGACTGGTACCTCGACGCCGGCTCCCGCGACCGCGAGTCGCGCGACCGGTCGCGCGACGACGGCACCTCCGTGTTCGCGATCCTCGGCGTGCTGGCGCTGGTGCTGATGGCCACCGCGACGGCCGCGATGGTCGTCCCGGGCGGGACCCAGGAGTACGGCGTCGTGAGCGCCGAGTTCGAGTCCGAGAACCCGACCGTCATCGAGCGCGGCACGAGCCAGGAGATCGAGTACGTCGTCCCCAACGCCGGGCTCGTCCCGGTGTACGCGTACGTCACCCCGGCGAGCCCCGGCGTCGACGTCGAGCCGCAGCGCC
Organism: Halorubrum tropicale; assembly: GCF_001280455.1. Lineage (NCBI taxonomy): Archaea > Methanobacteriati > Methanobacteriota > Halobacteria > Halobacteriales > Haloferacaceae > Halorubrum > Halorubrum tropicale. The sequence continues at coordinate 284,208 of NZ_LIST01000003.1, read as the reverse complement.
TCGCCGTCGGCAGCCGCGGCGAGGCGTCGACGACGGTGACACTCTCGGCGCCCGACGAGACCGGTTACTACCGCCTGTTCGTCGTCGAACACCGCTACCTCGCGGTGCTGCCCTCGGGCGTCGTCGACGAGCTGTACGGCGTCCACCCCTGGGCGCCGCTCGTCGCGATCAACGGCCTGCTCGGCGGCGGCATCGTCGGGATCGGACTGCTGCTGCTGCGCGGCGAGCCCGCCCGGATCCGGTCGCGCGGCTCCCGCGAGCGCCCCCCGCTGTACAAGCGACTCCTCCGCGAGCTCTACAGGTAACACATGTCTTCAGCGCCCGACGAACGTCGACTCCGACTCCGCGCCGTACTGAACGCACAGTCCACCGCGATCCTCGCGGTCTGTCTCCTCCTCGTCGCGGTCGGGGCGGGGCTCGTGTACACGACGCACGTCGACCCCGAGACGGAGACGGAGCAGCGGACGGTCTCGTCGCTCACCGTCGAGAGCGAGTACCGCCACAGCGCGACGGTGACGGAGCCGAACGCCGTCTTCGAGACCGGGCGCGTGCTCGACGGGCGCGACACGTACTTCACGCGGGTGGCGCCGGAGCTCGACGTGAGCGTGGCGACGAGCTACCGCACGTCGACCGCGGAGAACGTGACCGTCCAGGTCGACTCCGCGCTCGTGATCCGCAACGTCGGCGAGGAGGGGACCGTCTACTGGCGCGAAACGGAGCCGATCGCGTCGGAGACGGCCTCGGGCGTCGCGCCCGGCGAGACCGTGAACGCCTCCTTTACGCTCAACAGCACGGCGATAGACGGCCGCGTGGCCGCGATCGAAGAGCAGCTCGGCGCCTCGCCGGGCGAGACGGAGACGTTCGTCACGACCGAGGTCGCGGTCGACGGGTCGATCGGGGGCGTACCGACGGCCTCGACGCAGACACTCGACATGACGGTCACCCACGGTGGCGACACCTACTCGGTCTCCGAGCCCGGCGTCCAGTCCGACACGACCGAGCGGACCGAGCCGGAGACCGTCGACCGGGAGTACGGCGCGCTCCGGTCGTTCGGCGGCCCCCTCCTCCTGCTCGTCGGCCTCGCGGGCGCCGGCGGCGTCACCTACGCGAGACGGGAGTACGACCTCGCGCTCACCGAGGCGGAGCGCGCGTACCTCTCGTACCGCGACGACCGCTCGGAGTTCGCGGAGTGGATCACGACGTTCCGGCTCCCCGCGTCGGTCCACGAGCGTCCGACCGCCGAGGCCGGGTCGCTGCGCGACCTCGTCGACTTCGCGATCGACAACGACACCGGCGTCGTCGAGGACCCCGAGACCGGCGCCTTCCACGCGGTCGCCGGCGAGTTCGTCTACACCTACCGCCCGCCCGCGCCGGCGACGGGCGACGGCCCCGCCGACGGCGAGGCGGTCGCCGGCCCCGCCCCGGGAGCGACGGCCGCGGTCAGTCCGGACTCGGCCGCGACCGCCTCGACTCCGGCCGAGGACGGCGACTCGCCGGACGCCGACCTCGACGCCGCCGACCTCGACGGTTCCACCGCCGACGCGACGGGGTCCGACGGGGGGGACGAGCGGGATTGACCTCCTGGCCGCACTCGCCGTCACCGACCGCGATTCAGCCGTTTTCGTCCGCGTTCGCCTCGTCGTCGCGCCAGGAGTGTTCCGGCTCCCACCCGAGCAGCCGCTCGGCCTTCGTACAGTCGAAGACGGACTCGTCGCCGTCGAGGTCGCAGTCGGCGGGGAGGGTGCCGCGGACCGCCTCGATCGTCGCGGCGGTGTCGCGGCCGAGGAAGTTCTCCGCGGCGACGATCAGCACCGCCTCGTGGCCCTCGATATCGGTCTCTGGGTCGATCGCGGCCTCGATCGCCGAGACCGCGTCCCGCACGTCGACGTACGACCAGCAGTTGCCGCTCGGGTCGGCGGTCGCGGGGTCGAACGTCTCCCGGGCCTCGCGGCGCCGCTCGTCGCCCGGGTAGGTCACCCACGAGAGGCGCAGCGAGACGACGGGGACGCCGTGGCGGCGGGCGGCCGCGGCCGCGACCTCCTCGCCGACGACCTTCGAGAGGCCGTACGGGTCCTCCGGCTCGGTCGGCGTCGCCTCGTCGATCGGGAGGCGGTCGGGGAGCCAGTCCTCGTCGGCGAAGACGGTGCCGTAGAGGCTCTCGCTCGACGCCCACGCGATCCGGGCGCCCGCGGCGCCGGCCGCGTCGAAGACGTTGTACGCGCTCTCGACGTTGTTCGCGAACACCCGCGAGCCGGCGTGGTCCTCGGGGTGCGGGATCGCGGCGAGGTGGACGACCGCGTCGGGCGCGGCCGCCCCGATCACCTGTCGCGTCTCCCCGTAGTCGGTGAGGTCCGCCGCCGCGTAGTCGACGCCGTCGCGGCGCTCGTCGCTCAGGGGCGTCCGCCGGTCGACGGCGACGACCTCGCGGCCCGCGTCGGCGAGCGCGTCGACCGTGCGCGCGCCGACGCCGCCGGCGCTTCCCGTGACCAGTACGGTGTCCATGTCACCGCGAGCGCGACTCCGGGACATAGGTGCGGCGATCCCGGGACGCTCGGTCGCGCCGGTCGCACCGGTCCCGCCGGGCGCAAGGGCTATGTTCGCGGTGTGCGTGTGTGGCTCATGGCAACGAGTAGCAACGGCACGATCGCGCTCGGGCTCGGACTCGGCCACGCGCTCGGCGCCGGCACCGGACTCGCGGTGGGCGCGACGACCGGCGACCTCGCCTTCTGGACGGGGCTCGGCATCGGTCTCGGGGCGGCGTTCGGCACCGCCGTCGGCGTCGCGGCCGCCCGCGAGCGCCCCTCGGCGGGCGCCGAGCCGACCGACCGGTCCGGCTCCGTCTGAGCGGGCCGCCGAGGCGGGCGCCGACGCTCCGCGGGCTCGACGCCGTCGCCTACGCCGATGCCTCGTAGCCGGCGTCCTCGATGGCGGCCACGACGGCGTCGACGTCCACGTCGCCCTCGACGGTCGCGGTCCCCGCCTCGTGGTCGGCGCTCGCGGACTCGACGCCCGGCAGCTCACCGAGCGCGTCGGTCACGTTGTCCTCGCAGCCGGTACACGACATGCCGTCGACGTTTACCGTCGTCATGTCCGGGCGTAGCCGCCGCGGACACAACTGCCTTTCCGTCGTCCCCGCAGGCGACCGGTTCCCGGGGTCGCTCTCGCGTCGCTCGACCGTCGGACCGCTTTTGACCGCGCCGGTCGAACGCCCGCCCATGCGCACCCTCGACGAGACGGACCGAGAGATCATCCGGCTGCTGCTGGCCGACGCGCGGCGCCCGTACAGCGACATCGCCGAGCGCGTGGACCTGTCGGCGCCCGCGGTGTCCGACCGCGTCGACCGCCTCCGCGAGGTGGGCGTGATCGAGGGGTTCACCCTCCGGATCGACGGCGACGCGCTCTCCGACGGGCTGCGGGTCCTCGCGACGCTCGCCGTCGCGCCCGCGGACGCCGAGCGCGTCCACGAGTCGGTCGCCGCCCACGAGCGCGTCGAGCACGCCTTCCTCACCGCCGACGGCGAGGTGACGGTCGTCGCGCGCGTCGAGGAGGGGACCGCCCGCGACCTCGTCGACGACGCGGTCGGCCTGGACGCCGTGACCGAGCTGTCGGTGCGGCCGCTCGACGCCCACGACTGGTCGCCCGCCGTCGGCGACGCGGACCTCGCGGTCGAGTGCGTCGAGTGCGGGAACACCGTCACCGCCGAGGGGGAGTCGGCCCGGATCGACGGGACGCTGTACCACTTCTGTTGCGGCTCCTGCCGGGAGAACTTCGAGGAGCGCTTCGACCGGATCGAGGAGGGCGCGTAGTCGGGGGACGCCCCCGACGCGCCGCGGAGAGTAACGTACTTGAGTGCCCGCCGGTTAGCCGAACTTGCAGTCCCGTGGTGTAGTGGCCAATCATAATGGCCTTTGGAGGGAATCCGTCCGCGTTCGCGGCTCAAACGCGGCTGTTGGGCGTTTCTGCTGGAACGCCCCGTCGGATACCCGAAGTCAGCCATTGACGGCGGTTCGAATCCGCCCGGGACTACTTTGCGCCGAACAATCTCGTGAGGCGCAACTATCCGCAGCGGTTCGAACCCAGCGGATGAGCGCAGCGAGTCCTCGCGGTTCGAATCCGCCCGGGACTATTTCCGGCCGACTTGTGGGCCCCGCCGTTCGACACCCCCTACGCCTCGTCGAAGAACTCGTCGAAGAGGGCGACGACTCGCCCCTCTATCTCGTCGCGGATCTCGCGGACGCGCTCGATTTCCTGCCCGTGCGGGTCGTCGAGCGCCCAGTCGCGGGCATCGACGCCGTCGGCGAGCGTCAGCGTCGAGCACCCCATGGTGGCGACGACGTTGCAGGCGTTCAGCTCCGCGGTCGAGACCTCGCGGGGGACGCGATCGGAGAGGTCGATATCGAGCTCTCCCATCGCTTCCACGACCTCGGGATGGACCTCGTCGGCCGGATGCGTGCCGCCGGTGACGACCTCGACGCGGTCGTCGAGGCCGCGCTCGCGGCGCTCGCGCTCCGCGAACGCCGCCGACATCTGGCTGCGACCGGCGTTCTGGACGCAGACGAACCCGAACGTCACGACGTCGTCGTCGTTCATACCCGTGCGTCCCGGCGCGCCCGATTAACGCTTCCTAAGAGGGCTATAGAGCGCTATGTATTCCGCGCGTCGGCGCCGAGGGGCGGGCATCGGCGACGGGCACTCACTCCAGCACTACCGAGAACCCCCACGCCGCCGACGACCGGGGCTCGGCGTCGTCGGACACGACCGCCATCGTCGTCTCGAACCGGTACTCGCCCACCGGGAGGCAGGCGTCCTCGCCGGGCGTCGCGTACAGGCCGACGAGCCGCTCGCTCGACTCGCCGGGGTCGAGCGCGAACGTCCGGGACTCCTCGGTCGTGGCGATCGCGTCGGTCAGCCGCCAGCAGTCGGGTTCGGCGGGATACTCGCCGTCGGCCGGCAGGCAGACGAGCGCGTTGCTCCCGTCGGAGACGTACTCGAAGTGGACGGCGCGCCCTCTCGCCGACGCGCACCCGTTCGTCGCCCGCGTTCGTCAGCGTCGTGCGTAGCTGCGGCGGGTGGTCGGTCGTCGCGGCCTCGCTCGTGACCTCCACGCTCGGCTGGACCGGGAAGTCCATGTCGCCGTCGGTGGCGACGATCAAGACGCCCGGGCCGCCGGTCCCCTCGGGGCGCGTCCCGCCGGCGTCGCCGTCGTTCCCGTCCGACCCCGGTAGGCCGTCGCTGTCGGACCCGTCGCCGTCCGAGCCCGTCGACGCACACCCGGCGAGCGCGATCAGTCCGCCCGCGCTCGCTCCGCCCACACCCCGGAGGTACCGCCGTCGAGTCGGTGTCATCGGTCCGACAGCACCAGTGAGGGTATAGCGTTGTTGTCGGGGATCCGCCCGCCGATCGTGTGTGTCATTTTTTACCATGCGGATCGTGGGTGTCCCATGGACATCTCCGATTACCGGGCAGAGGTCGCGGCGAACCGGCGCGAACACGGCTTCGAGGCGGTCGACGGGCGGACGGACGAGTTCGACCGGCTGTGGACGGCGCGCGAGACGGACGACACGGTCGGCGAGGTGGTCGTGCTGGCGACGCTCGTCGAGGCCGACGGGGCGGACGCGGAGACGCTGCTCGACGCCGCGGCGGCGTTCCGCGACGTACTGACCGACACCGTCGACCCCCGACCGGGACGCGCCGACGGCGGCGAGGCGCCGACGCCCGTCGGCTACGTGACGCTCGCGACGCCGGACCCGGACGCGTCGCTGCTCGACGCGATGTCCGGGTTCACGGTCGCGAAGCGACGGACGAACGTGTTCCCGCTCGTGTACGACACCGAGGCGGAGCGGCTCCACCGTCACGAGGTCCCGCGGCTGAAGGGTCGCGGCATCTACCGCCGACAGGCGATCGACGCCGAGCGCCTCTTTGACCTATAACTAGTCGATTCCCGATTGTTTCGCCCTCGGTCCGCTGCGTACGGCGACAATTATGCTGGGTGGCTCGTGCCGGTAATCGTCACGAACCGGCCGTCACGAGAGACCGCTATGTCCTCCCACGAGCGCATTTGCTCCGACTGCGGGTCAGCGGCGAACGTCTCCGCGTCCTCCCGGGTCTCGAACGCGAGAACTCGTGTGGCATTCTCCGTCTCAGCACTCGTGTGAGCGGTGCCGCTCGCCGCCGGTTCCCCGTCGGCGTCGGCGACCTCGACGCCAGGTGACTCGGCGCGGACAGTCATCCCGGTGCCAAGTCGACGGACAACACCCGCCAGCGTCTCGTCCGTGGCAGTGTACCGTCCCTCGCCGTCACGGGCATCGATGATCGCCTCGACGGCCGCACGCTTATCGCCCAGCGGGTCGGGTGCCATACTGGCGAAGGCCTCGACAACGACCCCGGCCTTGATGCCGACGACCCAGTCGGTGTCGGGGGCACCGAACAGGCGATACCCTTCGTACTCGTCGAGCGGTTCGAACGCCTTCTGAATGGGCTCTCCCGATTCGGGGGTCTGGAACTCTTCGACGATTTCCTCGGCGAGGAGGTCCGTCTCCAGTACGGACAGTCCTCGTCCGCCGGCACGGATCTCCATTGCTGCTCGGCTCGGCTCGATGTCGAGCACCGGGTGCGCTTTGCCGTCTTGATACAGCGCTGTCGACTCGAAGGACGCTCCCCGGTCCTGTAGATACGTTGCTAGCTCGTCGAAACGCCGGACGCGGAACGGGTACCAGCGTTGGGCCGGGTCGGTGTCCGAAGCGAAGACGCGATCAGGCGCTGGGAGCCACGTGGCGGGGTAGGGACTGTCGGGGCTCCCGTCGACGACTGACCCGACCCCCGAACAGCCAGCCAGGCCGACGAGCGTTGCCGTCGTGGCGGCCGTCTTCCCGCGACGGAGCAGGGTTCGACGCGTCCAGGAGGGCTCTTCCATATGTGCGGCAATGCCTGCTCTCCCGCCAAGTCTCTTGTGGATGGCGTTGCCGGCGAGTCCGCTGGAAGGGTCGCCTGGTTCGCCTCGTACCGGTACCGCCCCCTGTCTATCGCTCTAGGCACCCGTGAGTAACGAGTGACCACTGACCGACACGCGCACTGTATTCGGCACGGCTCGAAGAACATATCACCTGCTGAAGATTTCACCAGAGCTGAATAATTGATAGTGGATCGACCGCGAACACCTCCAAAGCCCCAGCCGTACCGCACAGCCCCACACCTCCCCAGCCTCGCGGCTCCCTCCGCTTCGCTCCGGTCGCCGCAGTCCCCCGCACGTGTCTGCGAGCGCCACCGCGTTGGCCTCGATCGGCGGAGCGCGGATCGGCCGCTGTGAGAATTAAAATTGGTAAAAAAACCGGACCGCTCGCGCGCCGCTCAGACGAGCCGCGCCGCGATGCGCGCCGCGCCGTCCGCGGCCGCGGTCGCGGGGTCGTCGGGCGAGACGACCTCGACGTCGCGGTCGAGCTCCTCGCTGAGGCGCTTCTCGAACTCCTCGGTGAGCCCGGGGATACACGCCATGCCGCCGGTGATGGCGAGCGGGCGCCCGAGCGCCAGCTGGTAGGGCTTCATGTGGTCGTTCGCGAGCTCGGGGAGGAACTCGTTGGCGACGACGTCGACCGCCTCGTCGATGTACCGGTCGATCGGCTCCTGGACGCCGCGGTCGACGGTGAACTCGTGGCTCCCGCCGCCCGGCTGCTGGACCACGTCGGTGAACGGCTCGAAGTCGTACACGTCGCCGTGCTGCTCCTTGTACTCCCGAGCGGTCGTCCGGTCGATGTGGACGCGCCCCTGCGTCTCCTCCTCGACGGCCGCGACGATGCGGCGGTCGACCTCGTTGCCCGTCACCGAGCCGGTCGAGAACGGCGAGAGCTGCTCGCCGCGCCGGTAGGCGCACGCCTCCATCGTCGTCGAGCCGAGGTTCACCGACACGAACACCTCGTCGATCGCGTCGAGGTCGTCGCCGTAGGCGGGGATCGCCCCGCACAGCGACTCGGGGTAGCTCCGCGTCTCGACGCCGCCGATGGAGGAGCCTTCGATCACCGACTTGAGGTTCTCGACGCCGGCCTCGTTGTCGATGGTCGGCACGGCGTAGACGACCGCGCTGTCCTCGGGCACGTCGTGGGCGTCCACGACCGCCTCGAAGAAGCGCTCGGCGTCGGCGACGCTGTCGTCGTCCTCGGGGAGCCCCGAGCGCAGCATGAAGCGCACGCGGTCGGGGTACTCGACCGCCGCCTCCTCCCCGAACAGCACCTTCTCCTCGCCGGTGATGGCGTCCTCGTAAGTCGCCAGGCAGGTCAGCACCGAGTGGCGTTCGCGGCCGCCCCGCCCGTCGGGGATGTCGAGCACCGTTCGGGTGCTGCCTAATTTCACGCCGACCGCCGCCGATTCGTCCGATTCGTTGATGTCCGTGGATTCGTCGTCGCTCATTGGTCACTCGCACACGAAGCGATCCGGACGATGGAGACGAGGCTGATCCGGTGGTCCGCGGGCGTGAACGGCCGGTCGCGCGTCGGGGCGTCGAACCCCTCGAGGCGGCGCGTCAGCGCCGCGACCGCGTCGTCGCCGACCCAGTCGAGCTCGCCGTAGTAGGACAGCGCGTCTCGGGCCCGCACGTGACCGCCGACGTCGACGAGGTAGCCGAGCCACTCGCCGAGCTCGCGTTCCGCCGCCGGCGACGCCGGGATCGCCGTCAGGTACGGCTTCTCCCCCGCGCCCCCGCCGTTCAACCGCGCACCACGCCGACGCTGGAGCAGCTCCGTGAACACCGCCGAACGCGCCGCCTGCTCGGCTCGGTTCCGGTTCGGCCGCCGGAGCGCCCGCTCCCGAGGCGCTCCGTCCGCACCGTCTCGCGGTGCGTCCGCGATCCGGCGCAGCTCCCGTACGTCGTACCGTCGTGGATTCAGACTCATGTTCCGTCCGTCGTTCGCGTCCGTACCGGCACTGTCGCGGCGGGGTTATATGATAGTTGGCCCTCAGTTATCAGCGGTGAGAAACTACCGCGCCGGCGGGCCCGACGGCGAGCCGGTTCGGGCCCTGCTCACGGCGAGCCGGTTCGGATCCCCCGCTCACGGCGAGTCAGCCGCCCCGCCGCTCAGCCGACGATCCGGTTCGCCGCCGCGACGCTCCCCGCCGCGAGGACGCCGCCGGCGACGACGTCCGTGACCCAGTGGATGCCGAGGAACACGGTCGCGACGACGATGCTGCCCGCCAGCGCCCCCGCGACGTAGGTCCACCACGGGAACTCCTCGTGGGTCGAGACGGCGGCGAGGAACACGGTCACAGACAGCGCGGCGTGGAGGGAGGGGAAGACGTTCGTGGCGGCGTTCACCTGCGAGGTGAGCTGGGTGACTCCCCCGAACCAGTCGAGGAGCAGCGGCTCGACGGGGGCCGCGCCCGGGTCGGCGCCCGGCGCGGTCGGGTAGTTGCGCGGACCGTACGCGACGACCCCGGCGTAGCAGGCGATCGCCACCGCGTAGTTGACCGCGTACGCCGCGACCAGCCGCTTCAGCGGGCGCAGCCGTTCGGCGAACGCGTACGCCGCGACCGGGAACGCGACCAGCACGACGTAGCCGACGACGTACATCGGGCCGAAGTAGTACACCGCGGCCCGCGGGACCGCGTCCTGTATCGCGGCCACGAGGTCGCCCTCTATCGCGTAGACGGCGGTCGTCGCGCGGTAGCCGTACTCGAAGGAGAACGCCTCGATCCGCCGGATCGACCCCTTGTTGACGGCGAGGACGAGGGCGAGCCCCGCGACGTACGGCGCGATCCCGACGGCGCGCTCGCGGAGCAGGTCGCGGTCCGAGAGGACGGCCCGCATGCGGTCCGGACCGACGCAGACCGGAAGCAGCACCGCGAACGCGGCGAGCGCGGCGCCGCCGACGAGCCCGGCCACCCCGACGAACCCGGCGGCCGACGCGGTCATCGCGACTCACCGGTCATCCGTTTACGGGCACGCGGGGCGGCGGAGCAATCAGTCTCTCGGTAGCGGTGGGGCTGTCCGCGTCACCGGGCGTCCGACTCGGCCCACGGGAGCGGCTCGGTACACCAGTGACAGAAGTCGAGGTCGGCGTCGACCTCCTTGCCGCAGTTGGGACAGGCCACCTCCACCGTCTCGCCGTCCTCGCCGGTCGCGGCCGCCGGCGGCGGGGACTGGACGCCTCCCGGGCCCTCGTCGCCGTCGGCGCTCGCGGCCCGCCGCCGCATCGCCTCGGCGGCGGCCTCGGCGCGATCGCGTTCGGCGGCCTCGGCGCGGCCGACGAGGTACGCGTCGAGCGCCGACAGCGCGGACAGGAGCACGATGGGCAGCGTCACGTCGGTCGGGACCGCCGCCGTCAGCGCCGCGGGGTCGGCCAGCGGGTCGACGGGCTCTACGTCGTACAGCGCGAACAGCGCGACCCCGCCGCCGACGATCGTCAGGTGCCACAGCAGCGCCCGCCCCCACCGGCGCAACGCGAGGTGGCCGAGCCCCGGGAAGACCAGCGCGAGCAGGGCCGCGAGGACGGGGCGCAACTGGTTTCGCATACGGCCCGGCTTCGACCGGCCGGTACTTAGGCCTGCGGTGTCGCCCCGAGCGCCCCCGTCGGCCGAGCCGTCTCCCGGTCCGCGACCGCTCCGGTCGGGATAACAACCGTTAATCGCGGCCCGTTCGTCGGCGGGCACATGAGCAGCCAGCGGGCGACCGCGTTCGTCCCGGGCCACGTCACCGCCTTCTTCAGCGCGCACCCCGACGACGATCCGGCGGTCGCCGGGTCGCGCGGCGCCGGGCTGACCCTCGCCGACGGCGTGACCGTTCGGGTGTCGGCGCCGGACGGCGCGGTCGACGGCGACGGGAACGACGGCGGCGGGAACGACGCGGCGGACGCGAGCGACCGCGACGCGAACGCCGACGGCGGTTCGCGCACCGTCGACGGCGAGAGCCGTTCGATCGGCGCGGTCGACGACGTCCTCGCCGAACTGGACGCGACCGCAGCCGACGTCGCGGTCGAGACCGACCTCCCGATCGGGGCCGGCTTCGGCGTCTCCGGCGCCGCGGCGCTGGGGGCCGCCCTCGCCGCGAACGACGCGTTCGACCGCGCCCGCACCGAGAACGACCTCGTCCGGATCGCCCACGCCGCGGAGGTCGGCCGCGGGACCGGCCTCGGCGACGTGGTCGCACAGGCGCGCGGCGGCGTCCCGGTCCGGCTCGAACCGGGCGCGCCGGGCGCCGGCGAGCTTGACGGCGTCCCGGCGACCGCCCGCGTCGAGTACGTCACCTTCGGCGAACTGTCGACGGAGACCGTCCTCGGCGGCGACACGGACGCGCTCACGGCGGCCGGCGAGGACGCGCTCGACCGGCTCCGCGAGGACCCGCGGCTGCCGACGCTGATGGACGCCGCCCGTGAGTTCGCCCGCGAGGCCGACCTCCTCGTCCCCGAGGCCGCCGAGGCGATCGACGCGGTCGACGCGGCCGGCGGCGAGGCCGCGATGGCGATGCTCGGCCGCACCGCCTTCGCGCTCGGCACCGGGCTCTCCGACGCGGGCTACGACCCCGAGGCCTGCCGGATCGACGCCGCGGGCGCGCGGCTCGTCGAGCGGTAAGCGAACGGCGAAACGGTCGCGGTCGACGCCGGCGGCGAGGCCGGGGCGGGTTCTCCTGGCGGTAGCCGTCAAGAGATCCCGGTTCTCGGAGGAGTTGGAGGTGTCTTCCTCGGGATCCCCGACCGACGACGCATCTCGCGGCCGCCGACGAACAAAGCTTTACCGCGTCGCCCGCCTATCTCCGGCAAATGGTACTCGACGACCTCGGTACGTCCCTGCGGAGCAGCCTCGACAAGCTCCAGGGGAAGTCCCGACTCTCCGAGAGCGACGTCGAGGAGATCGTCAAGGAGATCCAGCGCTCCCTGCTGTCCGCCGACGTCGACGTCTCCCTCGTGATGGAGCTGTCGGACTCGATCAAGTCCCGCGCGCTCGAAGAGGAGCCGCCGGGCGGCACCACGGCGAAGGACCACGTCCTCAAGATCGTCTACGAGGAGATGGTCGAGCTGGTCGGCGACTCCACCGAGCTCCCCTTAGAGAACCAGACGATCCTCCTCGCCGGCCTCCAGGGGTCGGGGAAGACCACCTCCGCGGCGAAGATGGCCTGGTGGTTCTCGAAGAAGGGCCTCCGCCCCGCGGTGATCCAGACGGACACCTTCCGGCCGGGCGCGTACGACCAGGCGAAGCAGATGTGCGAGCGCGCCGAGGTCGACTTCTACGGGAACCCCGACAACGACGACCCGGTCGACATCGCGCGGACGGGCCTCGAAGAGACCGCGGACGCCGACGTTCACATCGTCGACACGGCGGGCCGCCACGCGCTCGAAGACGACCTGATCGCGGAGATCGAAGAGATCGAGGGCGTCGTCGACCCCGACCGCTCGCTGCTCGTCTTAGACGCCGCGATCGGCCAGGGCGCGAAGGAGCAGGCCCGGCAGTTCGAGGAGTCGATCGGCATCGAGGGCGTCGTGATCACCAAGCTCGACGGGACCGCGAAGGGCGGCGGGGCGCTCACCGCGGTCAACGAGACCGACTCCTCCATCGCTTTCCTCGGCACCGGGGAGACGGTCCAGGACATCGAGCGCTTCGAGCCCTCCGGGTTCATCTCGCGGCTGCTCGGGATGGGCGACCTCAAGCAGCTCTCCGAGCGCGTCGAGCGCGCGATGCAGGAGACCCAGGAGGAGGACGAGGACTGGGACCCCGAGGACATGCTGAAGGGGGAATTCACCCTGAAAGACATGAAGCGGCAGATGGACGCGATGAACAAGATGGGGCCGCTCGACCAGGTGATGGACATGATCCCCGGGCTCGGCGGCGGGATGATGGACGAGCTGCCGGACGACGCGATGGACGTCACCCAAGACCGGATGCGCCGCTTCGAGCGCATCATGGACTCGATGACCGAGGAGGAGCTGGAGAACCCCCGCGTCGTCGGCCAGTCGCGCACGGAGCGGATCGCCCGCGGCTCCGGCACCGACGAGGAGACGGTCCGACAGCTCTTGGAACAGCACTCGATGATGGAGGAGACCATCGGCCAGTTCCAAGGGATGGGCGAGGGCGACATGCAGCGCATGATGAAGAAGATGGGCGGCGAGGGCGGCGGCCTCGGCGACATGATGGGCGGCGGCAAGGGGCCGTTCTGATCGGGTCGGCCGTCGCCACCGGTCGCGTCGCGACCGGTCCTCTGCCTCCTTCCGGCCTTTTAATTCGGTGACCGGTCAACGACGACTCGATGAACCGAGACCGGATCGGCGAGTACGACGCCCTGATCCTCGTCTCGCTCGTCTGGTTCCTCGGGAAGTTCGTCCGCTACCTCTTCCCCCCGCTGTTCGAGTCGATCCAAGGCGCCTACGGCGTGAGCAACGCCGTCGTCGGGACCGCGTTCACGGGGTTCATGATCGTGTACGCCCTCCTCCAGTTCCCGAGCGGCGCGGTCGCCGACCGGCTCGGACCGGTCCGGGTGATCGTCGCGGGCGCGCTCGTCGCCGGCGCGGGCTCCCTCGCGGTCGTCGTCGACGCCCCCTTCGCCGCGCTGGTCGCCGCGATGCTCGTCATCGGGGCGGGCACCGGCGTCCACAAGACCGTCTCGGTGCGGCTGATCGCCCGCGTCTACCCCGCGCGCACCGGGCGGATGCTCGGCGCGCACGACACGCTCGGCGCGATGGGCGGGGTCGCCGCGCCGGCGGTCGTCGTCGCCGTCCTCTCGGCGCCGCCCGCGTTGGCGGCGGTCCTCGCGCGGCTCCCCGGCGCGGACTGGCGGGCGCCGTTCCTGCTCACCGGCGTCCTCGCGGTCGGGCTCGCGGCCGCGACCGCGGTCCGGATCTCGGGGTCGGCGGCCGCCGACGGCGCGACCGACGGCGACGACGACCCCGGCGCCGCGGCGTACCTCCGCCTGTTCCGGAACCCGCGGTTCGCGGCGTTCGTGCTGGTGACCGTCGCCTTCTCGTTCGCGTACAACGGGACGGTCGCGTTCCTCCCGCTGTACCTCTCCGAGGCGGCCGCGCTCCCCGCGACGACCGCGAGCCTGCTGTACTCCGCCCTGTTCGCGGTCACGTTCGTCCAGCTCGCCTCCGGCGACCTCTCGGACCGCCTCGGACGGCTCCCGGTGATGGTCGCCGCCCTCGGGCTCGCGACGGCCGCGCTCGGCGGCCTCGTCGCGCTCGCGGGCGCCGGCGCCGTCCCGCTCGGCGCGCTCGTCGTCGCGCTGGGGCTCGGGTCCCACGGCTTCCGCCCGGTCCGCGGCGCCTACCTCGTGGAGGCGCTGCCCGACCGGCTCGCCGGCGGCGGGCTCGGCGTCGTCCGGACGCTGCTTATGGGCGGCGGCGCGCTCGCGCCGAGCGCGGTCGGCATCGTCGCCGACGTGGTCGGCTTCCGACCCGCCTTCGGACTGCTCGCCGGGTCGATGGGGCTCGCCGCGGTCGTCGCCGCCGGGCTCTGGGCGACGGAGTGACCGGTCGGCGGCCCGTCGAGCCCGCGGCGCCCGCGCTCAGTCGAGGCTCCCGGGCTCGAACGTCTCCGGGTCGAACTCGTGTTCGCGGAGGTGGTCGGCGTCGACCGCGCGCAGCACGGACTCGTTCGTGGCCTCGAGGACGACCGGCGGCGCGACCCCCGCCTCGGCCGCCTCCGTCCAGCGGCCGACGCAGAGGCACCAGCGGTCGCCCGGCTCCAGCCCGGGGAAGTCGAACTCTGGGCGCGGCGTGATCAGGTCGTTGCCGCGGTCGCGGCTGTACCGCAGGAACTCGGCCGTCACGACCGCACAGAGCGTGTGTTCCCCCACGTCGCCGTCGAGGTCGCGGCAGTACCCGTCGCGGAGGTACCCGGTCGTCGGCTCGCCGCCGCAGGGGGCCAGTTCGCCGCCGAAGACGTTGCGTTCGCCGGGCTCCCCGTCGGAGTCGTCGGTCGACATACAACGGGGTTCGGCCGCCGCCGACATAAGCGACCGGCGGGTCGCCGTCCGGCGGCCGTCGAGCGTTCGGCCGGCCGTATAAGTGCCGCGCCGTCGAACGGTCGCGTCATGAGCCGGAACGACGAGGTCGCGACCCGCCTCGAGGAGTTCGCCGACCTCCTCGAGGCGACGGGCGTCGAGTACAAGCCGACCGCCTACCGACGGGCGGCCGAGAACGTCCGCGACCACCCCGCGCCGATCGAGGGGCTCGCGGCGGAGGGCGAGGACGCGGTCGCCGAGATCGACCGGGTCGGTGACGCCATCGCCGCGAAGGTCGTCGAGTACGTCGAGACCGGCGAGATCGAGGAGCTGACGGATCTCCGCGAGGAGCTGCCGGTCGACATGGCCGGGCTGACCGCGGTCGAGGGCGTCGGCCCCAAGACGGTCGGCTCGCTGTACGACGCGCTCGGAGTCACCGACCTCGACGAGCTGGAGGCCGCGGCCGAGGCGGGCGAGATCCGGGAGGTGTCCGGGTTCGGCGCCAAGACGGAGGAGAACATCCTCGAGAACGTCCCGTTCGCCCGCGAGGCCCGCGAGCGTACCCGCCTCGGCGACGCCCGGCCGCTCGCGGACGACGCGCTCGCGTACCTCGCCGCCCTCGACGCCGTCGAGTCGGTCGAGGTGTGCGGGTCGATCCGGCGGTGGAGGTCAACCATCGGCGACGTCGACCTGCTCGTCGCCAGCGAGGCGCGCGAGCCGATCGTCGAGGCGTTCACCGACTGGGACGCCGCGGACGCGACGATCGAGGCGGGCACCGGGAAGGCGAGCGTGCGCGCCGACGGCACCCGCGTCGACCTCCGGATCGTCGACCCCGACGAGTTCGGCGCCGCGCTCCAGTACTTCACCGGGTCGCGGGCGCACAACGTCGCCGTCCGCAACCGGGCGATCGACCGCGGGCTCAAGCTGAACGAGTACGGGCTCTTCGACGTGAGCGACCTCGACGAGGAGCCCTCCGCCGACGCGGACGACGACGGCGGAGACGCCGCCGAGGCGGACTCGACGCGCGCCGGCGAGCGCGTCGCCGGCGAGAGCGAGGACGGGGTGTACCGCGCGCTCGACATGGAGCCGGTCCCGCCCGAGCTGCGCGAGGACCGCGGCGAGGTCGACGCGGCCGCCGAAGACCGGCTCCCGCCGCTCGTCGAGCCGGGCGAGCTCCGCGGCGACCTCCACACCCACACCGACTGGTCCGACGGCGGCTTCTCGATCGCGGAGATGGCGCGGGCGGCCGACGAGCGCGGGTACGACTACCACGTCGTCACCGACCACGCGACCGGGCCGGGGATGGTCGGCGGGGTCGGCCTCGACGAGTCCGACATCGAGGAGCAGGCGGCGGCGGTCGCCGAGGCCGCCGAGGAGGTCGGGATTCCGATCCTCCACGGGATCGAGGCGAACATCGACGCCGACGGCGGGCTCTCGACGGACGACGAGACCCTCGCCGCGCTCGACCTGGTGGTCGCGTCGCCGCACGCCGCCCTCGGACAGGACCGCGAGGCGGCCACCGAGCGGCTGGTCCGGGCGGTCGAACACCCCCACGTCGACGTGCTGGGCCACCCGACCGGCCGCCTCATCAACGAGCGGCCGGGGCTCGACCCCGACGTGGAGGCGATCGCGGCGGCCGCGTCGGCGGCCGGCACCGCGATCGAGGTGAACGCGAACCCCGCTCGGCTCGACGCCGACGGGGAGTTCGTCCGGGCCGCGATCGAGGCGGGCGCGACGATCGCCGTCAACACCGACGCGCACGCCCCGCGCGAGCTCGACAACGCGCGCTACGGGGTTCACACCGCGCGGCGGGGGTGGGCGCGGGCCGCCGACGTGCTCAACGCGCGCTCGCTCAACGGGGTCCGCTCGTTCCTGCTCGAATGACGAGCGGCGACGGCGGCGACGCGCCCGACGGTCGGGGCCCCACAACCGGGGGGAACCCCCCGGTCCTGCTCGACGTCATGTGCGGGAAACTGGCGACCTACCTGCGCCTGTGCGGCTACGACGCCGCCTACGCGCTCGACCGCGGCGTCGAGGCCGACGACCGGCTCCTCGACCTCGCGGCCGACGAGGGGCGGACCCTGGTCACCCGCGACCGCGACCTCGCGGCGCGGGCCGACGCGACGGACGGCTCCCCCGAGGCCGTCCTCCTCACCGAGCGCGACGTGCTCGACCAGCTCCGCGAGTTCGACGCGACGGGGTTCACCGTCGAACTCGCCGCCGAGCCCTCCCGGTGCGGCTCGTGTAACGGTCCCGTCGAGCGCGTCGCGGTCGACGAGGCGAACCCCGCTCCGGCCGACCGCCCCGACTACGTTCCGGACGACGTGGGGACCGACCGGCCCGGATGGCGCTGTGCCGAGTGCGGGCAGTGGTTCTGGAAGGGGGGCCACTGGGACGACGTGGCGGCGCGGCTCGACGGGCTCTGACCCGCCCGGCGGCCGAGCGTAACCGGTTTGCCCGCCCGCCGCGTACCGGTCGGTAATGGAACGCGAACGGGCCGTCGACCGCCTGGAGTCGCTCGTCGACCGCGTCGAGCGCGAGCCGATGCCGGTGCCCGTCCGCGAGGTGTGGGCGTTCGGCGACGTGGCGCTCGGGCTCGACCCGGTCGACCGGCTCGACGTCTACCTCACGAAGGACGTGATCATGGGCGGCGACGGCGACGCGGCCGCCGCCTTCGAGGCCGAGTACGGCGTGAAGGGCGTCGGCACCACGGTCGACGCCGACTGGGCCGAGGCGAACCCCGACCGCGTCCGGACGAGCGACAACGGCTACGCGGCGCCCGAGAAGTGCCTCGCGGCCGAACTCGTAGAGGACGACGAGCCCATCCACCTCGAAGTGTGTAACGCGGGCTTCGAGGACAACGTCCGCCAGCGGCTGAAGGGGGCGCTCGCCCGCGACGCCTACGAGGAGGTGCTCGACCCCCGCGGGGTCTGCCTGTGGGTCGACGGCGAGCGCGACGACGAGGCGTTCGACCGCCTCCGCGAGGCCTCGCTCGCGATGCCGACGCTGCCCGCCGCGCTCGGGATGCTCGGCGCCGACGAGGACGCGGCCAACGCGGCCGCCGACGTGCTCAAACGACGGCGCGCCGAGCAAGAGGGCGCCTCCGTCCGCGGCGACATGGTCTGACCCGGCGCCCGGGGCAACGGGGGTCAGCCGCCCGACGCCACCCGTCCGACGGTCACGTCGAAGGGGACGTACTCGGCGCGCTCGTACTCCTCGGCGCCGATGGCGTCGACGACCTCGCGGCCCATCTCGCGCCAGCGCCCGCGGAGGTCGTCGTAGGCCGCCTCGGAGGTCGCGGCGACCAACTCCTCGCGGTGGTCGGCTAGGCCCGCGCCGGAGGCCTTCCGGGCCGCCGACCGCAGCGCGGCCTCCGCGTACGGCGGCTCGGTCCGCTTCTCGTGGACGTAGCGTCGCGTCCGCACGTCGACCAGCCCGGCCGCGCCGAACGCCTCGCGCACCCGGTCGCCGAGCGCCACGTCGGTGTCGACGCCGGCGACGTACGCCTCGCGCGCCTCGCGCTCTAAGCGCTCCTCGGCGTCGACCGTCGAGGCCACCCGCACGTCGGCGTTGTCCGGCTCGACCGCGGCGACGAGGTCCTCGGAGACGCGGGCGAGCTCACGCACCGCCGCGGTCGGGTCGGGGAGGTTGATCAGCAGCGCCTGACAGACCGCCAGGTCGACCGCGTCGTCGGCGACCGGCAGCCGGGTCGCGTCCCCAGCCAGGTAGCCGATCCGCCCGTCGCTCTCCTCGCGGGCGACCCCGAGGAGGTCGCGGTCGGCGTCGACGCCGATCACGGTCGCGTCCGCGTCGCCCGCAGCGTCCGCCTCCGCGGCCAGCACGCGGGTCAGCTCCCCCGTGCCGCAGCCGACGTCGAGGACGCGCTCGCGGCTCGGCAGGTCCAGGTCCGCGAGCGCGTCGCGGCCGTCGTCCCACATCCCGCGGCGGGTGTGTTCGAGGTACTCGGCGGAGAAGCGTCGCACGGGCCCGCTTCGCGGCGGGCGGAAATAAACGTCAGGAGATCGGTCGCGGGCGGCTCCGCGTCCTCACTCGTCGCCGCGTTCGCCGTCCCTGCTACCGGACCCGACCCCGAGCAGGTCGGCGGCGAGGACGGCGGTCACGCCGGCGCAGTAGCCGACGAACGCGCTGGTCACCCCGACCGCGGCGAAGCTCACCGTCACGTCGCCGATCGCCGGGTTCCCCCCGTTGATCCCGGGGACGCCGACCACCGTCCCGAGGAGGACGAACCCGCCGAGGACGGCCGCCGGCACGACGCCGACGGCCAGGCACGCCGGGCCGCCGCAACGCGCGTAGGCACCGGCCGCGGCCAGCGGTCCGGGCGCGTAGAACACGAGCAGCGGCAGGAGCCGGTCGGTCAGCGCGCTCGCCGTCGGCACGCCCGTCGACTCGGCGAGGAACGCGGCGACGAGCGCGAGCGCCACGGCGCCGGCGAACCCGACCACCAGTCCGACCGCGCGGCCGCGGCGGCGTCCCAACAGCAACGCCTTCGTGGTGGGCATGTCCGTGGATCGCTCGCGAGGTCACTTAAAACCGCGTCGGACGGACGGCGTCCTCGGGGCCGACGGCGTTCGGCGCCGCGGAGCTCGTCTCAGTCGTGACGCAGCTCCCGCACCCGGTCGATGTTCCACGCGAAGCTCTTCCCGTCCTCGGTCGGCGTCTCCAGGGCCAGCGGCACGTCGACCAGATCGGGGTGGTTGAGGATCCGCTCCATCCCCGCCTCGCCGATGTGCCCCTCGCCGATGTGGGCGTGCTCGTCCTTGTTGGTGCCGCACTCGTGTTTCGAGTCGTTGAGGTGGATGTACTCCAGGTGTTCTAACCCGACCACGTCGTCGAACTCCGCGACCGTCTCGTCGACCGCCTCGGGCGTCGAGAGGTCGTAGCCCGCCGCGAACGCGTGGGCCGTGTCGACGCAGACGTCGATGTCAGTCTCCGTGCGGTCGACGATCCCCGCGAGGTGTTCGAACTCGCCGCCGAGCTTCGTCCCCGCGCCCGCGTCGCTCTCGATCAGGACCGTCACGCCGTCGGGCACGTCGAGGTCGTCGATCACCGACGCGGCGTTGTCGAGCCCGCCCTCGACCCCGGCGCCCGTGTGCGCGCCGAGGTGGACGTTGACGTACGGGATACCCAGCTTGTCGGCGGCGTCCACCTCCTTTTGCATCGAGTCGAGCGACTTCTCCCGGAGCGCCTCCTTCGGCGTACAGAGGTTCACGAGGTAGGAGGTGTGGATCACCCACGGTCCCTCCAGGTCGCGCTCGGTCCCCTCGCGGAACCGCTCGGCCTCGTCGTCGCCGATGTCCGGGTCCTGCCACACCTGCGGCGAGTGGGTGAATATCTGCCCGCAGTTGCCGCCGACCTCGACCTGGTTCGCCACGGCGTTGTCCACGCCGCCCGCGATGGAGACGTGCGCGCCGACCTTGAGGCTCATACCGGTTACACGGAGGCGGTCGAAAAAGCCCCTTCGGAACCGGGAATCCCCGCCCCGCCCGCCGAGGCCGCTACGCCCCGCCGCTGCCGGGGCGCGTTCGGACCCACGCCTCGTCGCGGTACTTCTCCGCGACGAGCTCTTCGGCTCGTTCCAGCTCCGCCTCCGTCCACGAACCGTCCGTCTCCACGGTCGCGTCCGGCGCCGCTCCCGCCCAGTCGGCCAGCGCCGCCTCGACGGCCGCGACCGCGTCCGCCCGGTTGACGTCGACCAGCTCGTCCATCCCGACGACGCGGTCGCGGAACGCTCCGGGTGTCACCGGGGGGTCGGCGAAGACGCCCAGATCGCGGTCCGCTTCCACGGAGAACGTCAGCGACCCGTGCTGAATCACCGCCTCCCGCTTGCGGTACTGCGCGTTGCCGGCGATCTTGCGCGGTCCATTTCGGCCGTCGTCGGCAACCACGTCGTGCGCCGCGTGAAGCTCGCGGAGGTAACACGCCGGGTGGTACAGCTCCGGCAGCGGCTCCTCGACGTAGTCGGCGTCGATCCCGAGCCGGTCGAACGCGTCGAGGACGGGCTCGCAGAGCAGGTGATAGCAGTCGAGCAGCTCGCTCGGCACTTCGTCCGCGGGGACCGCGATGGAGTACGCCACGTCCCCGCGACCGTCGTGGTAGATCCCGCCCCCGCCCGTCTGCCGGCGAGTCACGTCGACCCCCTCGCGCTCGCAGAACTCCCAGTCGACCGTCTCCGGCTCCTGATGGCGCCCGAGGGTGAGACAGCTCGGCTCCCAGCGGTAAGTGCGGAGCGTGGCGGGCCCGCCCGCCGCGGCGGTCTCGGCGGCGACCTCGTCTAACGCCATCTGCATCGGGCCGGGGCGGGCCTCCTCGCGGATCAGCCGCCAGTCGACGGCGGGCGCGGTCATACCGCTCCCGTGGGGCGCCGCTCCGAAAGCGGTTGCGCTCGACGTCGCGAACGGCGAGATTCGGATTTGTTATCGCAGTATGCGATTTATCGGCCACCGATCCCGAACGCGCGTCCCTTTTACGAATCGCCGGAGTAGGGGCGCGCATGGTGCGAAACGTCGCCGGCGACATGGCGGAGCTCGACCCCGAGGACTTCTACCTCCTCTCGGGCGTCGAGCAGGGGATGCGCTTCTCGGAGTGGGTCCGCCGCGACAAGCTCCCCGACTACGCCGACCTGACGCGCGAGGAGGTCGACTACCGGATCGACCGGTGTCTCGACCGGGAGCTGATCGAGCGGAAGACGATCCAGTACGAGGGGTACCAGCTCACCTTCGAGGGGTACGACGCGCTGGCGCTCCGGACGTTCGCCGAGCGCGAGACCATCGACGGCGTGGGGTCGCCCCTGGGGCTCGGCAAGGAGGGCGACGTGTACGAGGCGCAGTCGTTCCGGCCGCTCGCCCTGAAGTACCACCGCGAGGGGTACACCAACTTCCGCGAGGTGAACCGCGAGCGCGAGTACACCGCCGACCGCGACCACGTCTCGTGGCTCTACACCGCGCGCAAGGCGGCCGAACGCGAGTACGAGGCGATGGAGGAACTGTACCCCGACGTGAGCGTCCCGCGGCCGGTCGATCACAACCGGCACGCCATCGTGATGGAGAAGTTCCCGGGCGTGGAACTGTCGCGCGCGAAGCTTGACCCGGAGCAGGCGGTCGGGGTCCTCGATCTGATCCTCCGGGAGCTGACGACCGCACACGACCTGGGCTGGATCCACGCCGACGCGTCCGAGCACAACGTCGCCGTCGCGGAGAGCGGCGTGACGGTCTTCGACTGGCCGCAGGCCGTGCCCGTCGACCACGAGAACGCGCGCGACTTCCTGAAACGCGACGTCGAGAACCTCACGCGGTACTTCGCTCGCAAGTATCCCCACGAAGTGCCCCGAGAGGCCGATATCGACGGCATCGCCGCCGCTATCGCCGACGGCTCGTTCGACAGCGTTCGAGCGTTCGACGACCGATAAACCAGATAGCGCGATATACAATTCTTATCGGGCAGTACGCTGCCCGACGCGGAACCACCGCGTTGAAACCGGTCGCTCGCGAGACTCCCGAACAGATCATGGAGGACTCGGACCCCGACCGCCTCGCCGCCCGGATTACCGAGGGAGACGCTGAGGCGGTCGTCGCGACTGTCGCGGACCTCACGGCGGTCGACGCCGACACTCGTAAGCGCGCGCTGCGCGCCGTCGGAGACGCGGTCGACGACGGGACCCGCCTCGACGGGGCGGCCGTCGGGTCGCTGACGTCGTTCCTGACCGACGACGACCGGGCGGTTCGGCTGACGGCCGCGAAACTGTTCGTCGCGCTCGCGCGGACGGCACCGGAGGCCGTGACCCCCGCCGTCGATTCGCTCGGGGAGCGGCTGGCGGACGACGCGGAGTTCTACTACGTCCGGGCCCGCTGCGCCGAGGCGCTCGGATACGTCGCCGTCGAGTCGCCCGAGGCGGTCGCGGACCCGGCGACGCTGGCCGACCTCCGCGTCGGACTGGAGTTCGACGAACCGGAGGTGAAAGAGAAGCTCGCGAAGGCGCTGGCGCACGTCGCGCTCGGCGATCCGAGCCGACTCCGCCACCACGTCGACTCGCTCGCCGAGCACCTCGACGCCGGCGACGAACTCGTGAGGTATCACCTCTGTACCGCGCTGGTCGCGATAGGCTGTGAGCACCCCGATCGACTGACGGCCGCCGAGGCCGCCCTCGGCGAGCGCCTCCGCGACGAGAGCCCGTACGTCCGGGGACGCGCCGCCGAGGCGCTCGGCCTGCTCGCCGGAACCGAGCCGCCGAAAGAGCGCGCCGACGCGGGCGAGGCGCTTGACGAGGTCGACGCCGACGCGGCGCCGTCCTTCCTTCTCGACCGCGCGGAGTTCTGCCGGCGCCGACTGGCCGATCCCGCGTCAGATCCGGTGTCCGGCGTCGGCACCGTCGAGTCGGTCCGCGAGGGGACGGCCGACGCGGTCGCGGCGATGACGGTCCCCGACGACGGCGTCTGCCCGCACTGCGGCCTCGACTTCGCCGACGGCGGCCCCCCGATGTGTCCCCGCTGCGGGACGCCTCGCTGACAATTTTGGCCGGCCTAAAGATTCGGAACTCTTTTGAAGAGTTAGGCGAGCCTAAAACATATGGCAAACGAACGGCCCGACCGGCCGGAACCGTCTCGGCGGGACTACGTCAAGTACGGCGCCGCCGTCGGTGTCGGCGGCCCGCTCGCCGGCTGTACGTCCGACGCCGGCAGTTCGTCGAGGGCGACGGACGACGACCCGGCAGCCGAAAACGAGACGACGGATGGGGACGACGGCGGGACGACGAGCGACGAGGAGTCGACCGGGGACACCGGGTACTCGGTGACGATGTCCCCTGTCGGGACGGTCGAGTTCGACGCCGTGCCGGAGACGGCCGTGACGTTCGACGACGTGTGGATCGACCATCTCGTCTCGCTCGGGCAGGGGGACAAGCTCGTCGCCAAGGCGCGCGACGGCGAGTTCTTCGGGAAGTACTACGACCAGCTCGACGGCGTCTCCTTCGACGGGGACGAGGTGAAGGCGATCTGGGGCGGGGAGGCCATCGACAAGGAGGTCCTCTACGAGGCGGACGCCGATGTCCACCACATCGACCCCATCCGGGCGATTGAGTACCTCGGCTTCGACGACGCGGACGTCGAGGAGGTCAGGTCGAACATCTCTCCGCTCTTTGCGAACCGGTTCAGCCGGTCGCACAACGCGCCGGAGTCGGCGACCGACTATCGGTACTACACGCTCTGGGAGCTCGCCGAGAAGTTCGCGCAGCTGTACCAGGTTCCGGACCGGGTCGCGGCGTACAAGCAGGTCCGCGACGAGATGGTCGCCGACATCGAGAGCCGCCTCCCGCCCGAGGAGGAGCGTCCCACCGTCGGACTGGTCGTCTTCTGGGCGGACGACGAGAAGTGGTACCCCTACAGGATCAACAGCCCCGGCTTCGGCCGCGCGCAGTACCAGCACCTCGGCGTCAACGACGCGTTCGACGACAGCGACAAGACGTACAACGCGAACTACGAGGCCGCGTACGACCACGAGGCGATGCTGGAGATCGACCCCGACATCCTCATCCAGAACTTCGGCATCGGGTACCCCGACAGCGGCGCGGGCTCGATGCGGCAGGCGGTGTACGACCTCATCGAGGACGACCCCGTCGCACAGGAGCTGACGGCGGTGAAGAACGACCGGTTCTACCCCGGCGGGACGGCGTTCCAGGGACCGATCTTCAACCTCTTCCAGATCGAGATCGCCGCCAAGCAGATCTATCCGGGCGAGTTCGGGGAGTTCAACGGCGTCGGCGAGCCGCCCGAGGACGAGCGACTGTTCGACC
Source organism: Halorubrum tropicale (assembly GCF_001280455.1). Lineage (NCBI taxonomy): Archaea > Methanobacteriati > Methanobacteriota > Halobacteria > Halobacteriales > Haloferacaceae > Halorubrum > Halorubrum tropicale. The sequence continues at coordinate 259,489 of NZ_LIST01000003.1, read as the reverse complement.
GGCAACGCGTTTCCGACATCGTCAACGGCGACATCTGACCAATGAGCACCACCGACCCCGAACCGACACGCGACTGCGACCGCGACGTGGCCGTCGTCGGCGGCGGCCCGGCGGGCTGTTCCGCGGCCGTGTTCTGCGCCCGCGAGGGGCTCGACACGGTCGTCTTCGACCGCGGGCGCTCGTCGCTCAAGCGCTGCGCGCACCTTGAAAACTACCTCGGCTTCCCGGCCGGGATCGACGTCGAGACGCTGTACGGGCTGATCCACGCCCACGCCGAGACCGCCGGCGCCGCGATCGTCCCGGACCTCGTCGAGTCGGTCGACCGCGCCGACGACGGTGAGGGATTCGTCGTCACTCCGCAGGAGGGCGACCACGTTTCCGCCCGCCGCGTGATCGCGGCGACGCGCTACGACGGCTCGTACCTGCGCGGACTCGGCGACGACGCGGCGATGTTCGACACGTACGAGCACGACGGCGAGGAGCACGACTGGTTCGACCGCGAGTACGCCGCACATGACGGGACGACGCCCGTCGACGGGCTCTACGTCGCCTCGCCCTCTGACGAGGCCGACACGCAGGCGATCATGGCCGCCGGCCGCGGCGCCCGCGTCGCGCACCGCGTCATCGCCGACGCCCGGATCGACGCCGGCTGGTGGGAGGCGGTCGCGGACGGCACCGACTGGGTGCGCCGCGAGGCCGAACTCGACGCCGAGTGGAGCGACCGCGACCGGTGGACCGAGTGGTTCGACGACCACTACGGCGAGGACGCGCCCGTCGACACCGACTCCGAGCGGTACCGGCGCGTCCGCGCGGCGGCCATCGACGACTCGCTCTCGTCGTACGTCGAGCCGGACGAGATCGAGGAGCGCGCGACCGCGGGGCAGGTCGCGCTCGCGTCGCACCTCGACGCGGACCGAGTGGCGGAGGCCGCCGACGCCGAGGCGCTGGTCGACGGTCTCGACGCCGAGGCCCTGCTTGACGCCCTCGACGACGAGACGCTCCTCGATGCGGTCGACGACGACAGCGTTCGGGACCGCGCCGCCGAACTCGGCCCGACGCAGGGGGGATCCTGACCGTGGCGACCGGCACTTCCTCGGAGACGGCCGGCTGGCGCGAGCAGTGGTTCGGCTGGTTCGACGGCGCGCTGTTCTCCCTGTGCGCGGCGAGCCTCGCCGTCGTCGTCGCCGGCGGGCTCGTGCAGGTGAGCTTCGGCGCGTTCTCGATGACCATCGTCGACGCGTGGCAGGCCGTGTTCACCCCGCGGGTCATCTTCGATGCGCAGGCGTGGCGGGCGTTCCTCCTCGGAGCCGAACTCCCCGAGATGGGCAAGCAGAGCCTCATCGTCTGGAACATCCGGCTCCCGCGGGTGTTCGTCGGGATGCTCGTGGGGATGAACCTCGCCGTCTCGGGCGCCATCTTCCAGGCCGTCACGCGGAACGAACTCGCCAGCCCGTTCATCCTCGGCGTCTCCTCCGGGGCGGGGCTGATGATCCTGCTCGTCCTCGTCGCGTTCGCCGGCGCGACGCTCGCGATACCCTTCCTCGCGGTGTCGGCGGACCTGTCGCTGTCGCTGACGACGGTCGAACTCGGAATCTCGTCGCTGTTGCCCGTTCTGGCCGCCCTCGGCGGGGCCGCCGCGTTCCTGGTCGTCTACGTCATCGCGTGGAAGAACGGGACCTCTCCGGTCCGGCTCGTGCTCGCGGGGGTCATCGTGGGCACGGTGTTCAGCAGCCTCCAGACGGCGCTGTTCTTCTTCGCGGACGACATCGGCGTCGTCCAGTCGGCCATCGCGTGGACCACCGGCTCGCTGACGGGCACCGACTGGGAGCAGGTCCGGATGGCCCTGCCGTGGACCGCCGTCGCGATGCTGCTCGCCTTAGTCAGCTCCCGCCAGCTGAACGTCCTGCTGCTCGGCGAGCGGACGGCCAGCTCGCTCGGGATGAGCGTCGAGAAGGTCCGGTTCGCCCTCTCGGGCGTCGCGGTGCTCGCGGCCGCCGCGAGCATCGCCGTGGCGGGCATCGTCGGCTTCGTCGGGCTGATCGTCCCGCACATGGTGCGCAACATCGTCGGGAGCGACTACCGGAAGCTGGTGATCGGCTGCGTGTTCGCCGGCCCGGCGCTGCTGGTCGCCGCCGACGTGGGCGCGCGCCTCGGCATGGCGGTGCTCGTCGGCTCCGACGCGCAGATCCCGGTCGGGATCGTGACCGGACTGGTCGGGGGACCGTACTTCCTCTACCTGATGCGCAAGCAGGAACAGATGGGGGAGATCTGATGGCGCTCGACCAGACGAGCGACGGCGAGTCGAACCGCGACGCCCGCGCCGACGCCGGCGCGGACAGAGAGGCGGAGGCGCGCCCGAGCGCCGACGCGGACCGGCGAGACGCGGGCGACGCCGCCGACGGGCGCCTTGACGGCGAGGAGCTCGTCCTCTCGTACCCGTCGACCGACGGGCCCGTCGTCGACGGCGAGTCGATCACGGCCGAGGCGGGCGCGGTGACGGCGCTCGTCGGCCCGAACGGGTCCGGAAAGAGCACGCTGCTGAAGGGGCTCGCCGACCAGCTGGCGCCCGCCGCCGGCTCGGTGCTCGTCGACGGGCGGGCGCTCGACTCGTTCGACAAGAAGGAGCTCGCACGGACGATGGGGCTGCTCTCGCAGGAGAGCACGTCGCCGAACAGCATCACCGTCGAGGACCTGGTGTACCACGGGCGCTACCCGCACCGCGGGTTCTTCGAGACGACGACCGACGAGGACGAGGCGGCCGTCGACCGCGCCATCGAGCTGGCGGGCTGCGGTCACCTCAGGGACCGCGAGGTCGGCAGCCTCAGCGGGGGGCAGAAACAGCTCGCGTGGATCGCGATGGTGCTCGCGCAGGACACGGACGTGCTCCTCTTGGACGAGCCGACGACGTTCCTCGACCTCCACCACCAGATGGAGGTAATGGAGATCATCGAGACGCTCCGGGACGAGAGCGAGGTCACCGTGGTCGTCGTCCTCCACGACATCCAGCAGGCGGCGCGGGTCGCCGACCGCGTGGTCGCGCTCAAGGACGGCGCGATCCGCGCCCGCGGCACGCCGGAGGAGGTCGTCACCGAGGACCTGCTCGCCGAGGTGTTCGAGATCGACGCCGCGGTCGATCAGACTCCGCGCGGTCCCCGGATCGAGCCGCTTCGCGCCCGGCACGACGACGACCGCGAGCGCCCGAGCGAGCGCGTCGCGCGGGCCGACGGCGGCGACGAGTAGGGTCGCGACCGGCGCGGTCGATCCCGGGTCGTCGGCGAACGGCGCTCCGCCGGGAATCGACGGATCAGAATCCTTTTCAATTTTTAGGTCAGCCTAAAAATATGGCAGACGAACGAAGCCAACGTCGGGGGCCGACCCGGCGAGACTACGTGAAGTACGGCGGCGCGGTCGTCGGCGCGGGAGTGCTCGCCGGCTGTACGGGCGGCTCCGAGGGCCCCGGGTCGAACGCGACCGACGACGAGACGACCGGCGGGTCGAACGCGACGGACGGGTCCGACGCGACGGGAGACTCGAACGGCTCGACGGCCGACCCCGGCTACACGGCGACCATGGCGCCGGCCGGCGAAGTCGCGTTCGACGCGGTCCCGGAGGACGTCATGGTCTACAGCCTCCTGTACGCCGACCTGGCCGTCGCGCTCGGCCACGGTGACGCGGTCAACTCGCTCGGCTTCGACGCCGACGCCGGCGGGAACACGCTGGACGCCTACTACGCCGACCTCGAGGGCGTCTCCTTCGACCGCGACGGGCTCGCGCAGCTCAACACGGGCTCCGGCGGCGGCATCTCCGTCGACCGCGAGTTGCTCTACGAGCTCGACAGCGACCTCCACCTCGCGGATCCCTGCCTGTTCGTCTCCTTCGACGGGTGGACCGAGGACGACGTCGCCGAGATCCGCGACAACGTCGGGCCGTGGTTCGGGAACATCTACAGCCGGCGGCGCTCGCAGCCGCCGGAGCCGTGTCGGGACCGGTACGAGTACTACGCGCTCCCGGACGTCGGCGAGCGCGTCGCCGCCGTCTTCCGGGAGGAGGAGCGGTTCGCCGCGCTCGACGCGGTCCGCGAGGACCTGCTCGAGACGGTCCGGAGCGACCTCCCGCCGGCCGAGGACCGGCCGACGGTCGCGACGCTCATCTACATGGACGGGACCTACTACCCCTCGCGGACCGACGGCCCCGGGTTCGCGAACGCGCACGTCCGACCGCTCGGCGCCCCCGACGCCTTTGCCGGCGACGAGGTCACCTACGAGACGACGTACGACCACGAGGCGCTGCTGGAAGTTGACCCCGACGTCATCCTCCACCAGTTCGGCATCGCCTCCTACTACAACGTGGGCGCGGTCCGCGAGGAGTTGGCCGACCACCCCGTCGCGAGCGAGCTCTCCGCGGTCGCGAACGACCGGTTCTACCCCTCCGGGAACCCGGTTCAGGGCCCGATCATGAACCTGTTCCAGCTGGAGATGACCGCGAAGCAGCTGTACCCGGAGCGGTTCGGCGAGTGGCCCGGCTACGACCACGGCGACGCATACCCCGCGATCCCCGACGGCGAGCGGCTGTTCGACCGACAGCGCGTTGCGGATATCATCAACGGAGACGCCTGACATGAGCGACGACGACATCACCACGACCGGAGAATCGACCCGGCGCGACTACCTGACGTACGGCGGCGCGGTCGTCGGCGGAACCCTCCTCGCCGGCTGCGCGGGGCCCTCCGACGAGTCGGATTCCGGTGCGGACTCCGGCGAATCGGACACGGGTGCGGACTCCGGCGCCCAGGACGCGAGCTACTCGGTGAGCATGGAGCCGATGGGGACCGTCGAGTTCGAGTCCGTCCCGGAGACCATCGCGCCGTTCACCGCCGACTACATCGACATGTTGGTCGCGCTGGGCAAGGCCGACGCCGTCCGGTCCATCTGGTACCGCGGTCGGTACAAGACGAACCACTACGACGAGCTCGACGGCGTCTCCGTCGACCTCGACGGCCTCACTCAGCTGTGGAACGACGGCGTGTCCAAGGAGCTGTTCTACGAGATGGACGCGGATCTACACCTCATCGATCCGCACTCGCTGACCGACTGGCTCGCCGCCTGGGACCCATCCGACGTCGACGAGATCCGGGACAACGTGGCCCCGTTCCTCGGGAACCTCATCTTCCGCCGCACGGACGACTGGCACGACTACCGGTACTACTCGCTGTACGAGGCCTTCGAGAAGGTCGCCGCAGCCGTCCAGGAGCGAGAGCGCTTCGAGGCGATCCGATCGATACACGACGACCTCGTCGCGACGGTTCGGGAGCGACTGCCACCGCAGGCGGAACGCCCCGACGCCGCGCTCATGTTCGCGGGCAAACAGCCCGAGGAGTTCACGCCCTACCGGATCAGCGGCGAGGGCGCGAACAAGGAACACTTCCACGCGGTCGGCATCGAGGACGCCTTCGAGGGGACGGGGGTCGAGGGGTACACCGGCTCCGAATCGCTAGACTACGAGACGCTGCTGGAGATCGACCCCGACGCCTTGCTGCTCCGGTACCACGGGCGGGGGATGAGCCGTTCGGAGTTCGAGGAGACGGTCGTCGCGTACCTCGAGGACCACGACCTCGGCAGCGAACTGACGGCCGTTCAGGAGGGCCGGGTGTTCCGCGGCGGGCCGATATACGCCGGGCCGCTTCACAACCTGTTCATGATCGACCGGTACGCCACCGGCCTCTACCCGGACCGGTTCGAAGACGAACGGCTGTTCGACCGACAGCGCGTTGCGGATATCATCAACGGAGACGCCTGACATGAGCGACGACGACATCACCACGACCGGAGAATCGACACGACGCGACTACGTGAAGTTCGGCGGCGCGGTCGTCGGCGGGGGGCTGCTCGCCGGCTGTACCGGCGCGTCCGACGACGGCTCGACGCCGGCGGACAACGAGACGACCGGCGCGACGAACGGGACCGACGAATCCGACGCGGCGGCGGACTCGGACGGCGCCGACGAGTCGACCGACGCCACCGGGTACAGCGTCGAGATGGCGCCGGTCGGCGAGGTGGAGTTCGACGGCGTCCCGGAGACGTGGGAGTCGTACTTCCCGGGCTACGCGGACATGGGCGTCGCGCTCGGAAAGGCTGACGGGCTCGCCGCGGTCGGGTTCAAGTCGCGGTACCACACGTCGTACTACGACGAGCTCGACGGGGTCTCCGTCGACAAGGGGGAGATCACGCAGCTGTACGACGAGGGGATCGACAAGGAGCTCTACTACGAGCTCGACAGCGACATCCACCTCACCGACCCGCAGTGGCTGCTCAACAACTCCTTCTTCGGACTGGACGAGAGCGACGTGACGGAGCTGACGGAGAACGTCGCGCCGTTTATCGGGAACACGATCTTCCGCCGGACCGACTCCTGGCACGACTACCGGTACTACACGATGTACGAGGCCTTCGAGAAGGTCGCGGAGATATTCCAAGAGGGCGACCGCTTCCGGGCCTTCGCGTCCCTCCACGACGACCTCCTCGCGCGGGTCCAGGCGGACCTCCCGGCGGCCGACGCCCGGCCCGCGGGACTGCTGTGTTTCGCCGGGTCCGACGAGCCCGAGAAGTTCTCGCCGTACCGCCTCACCGACAAGGGGACCAACAAGAAGCACTTCCACGACCTGGGCGTCTCGGACGCGCTCTCCGGGACCGGCGTCGAGGGGCTCTCGACGGACGACCGCGGCCAGATCGACTACGAGACGATCCTGGAGGTCGACCCCGACGCGCTGTTCGTCCGCGGGCACGAGGCCAAGAGCCGCGCGGAGTTCGAGGACACCGTCCTGGCGTTCATGAAGGAACACAGCGTCGCGAGCGAACTGACGGCGGTCGAGGACGGCGCGGTGTACCGCGGGGGGCCGATCTACCAGGGACCGATCCAGAACCTGTTCCTGACGGAGCGGTTCGCGACGCTGCTGTACCCCGACACGTACAGCGGCGAACTGTTCGACCGCGACGCGGTGAGCGCCATCGTCACCGGCGACGCCTAAACCGCGGGCGGACGTTTCGGCGCCGCGGTCACGCCCGGGGGCCGGCCCGCGGGCGGGTCGCGAGCGCGGACTCCGTGTGGAGCGGACCGTGACGACGCGTCTCGTTTCGGGGGCGTGCTGACCGGTACTTTCTTGTGTTTTTAGGCTGGCCTAAAACATATGCTCGGAGGGAACCGCACCGACACCGGATCGATTCGGAGAGCCGTTCGAACCTGCGCGATCGCGTCGCCCGGTCGGCGGACCGAGGCCGGCAGTACGGACCACACCTGAACCATGGCACCGACTGACACTGTCGGGCGGACGAGCGCGGCCACACGGATCGCGGTCGCCGTCGTCGACGGAGGGGCCCTGAGATGAGCGTCGACACGTACGTCGAACGAGCTCGGACCCGCGTTCGGACGGAGCGGGAGGCCCTCGACGCGAAACGGACGGCGTTCGAGCGGTTCGATCGCCGCGTTCGGTCGATATCGACCGACCCGACGCCGGCCGCGTCGACGAGCGCCACCGCCGTCACGGGGACGGAGCGGCGCGTGCGGTCGGCCGACGACGCGCGCTGTCGTGATGTCCGCCAGGCGTTCGAGGAGACGGTCCGGCCGCACAGCCTCGACGACGTCGAGGGCTCCGGCGACGAGTCGCTGCTGGAGACGGTCCGCTCGGAGCTCACCGAGTCGATCGCGCTGGCGCTCTCGCCGGCGACCGACGCCTCGTTCAGTCCGCAGCTGAAGCGGACGGTCGTCGCCGAGACGACCGCCCGTCGGAACGAGGTCGTCGCGCTCGAGGCGGCGCTCTCCCGGGAGGCGGCGCACCTGTCCGACGCCGCCGACGCCGTCGACGCCGTCACCGAGCGCATCGTCGACCTCGACGAGACGCCGCTGACGGCGCTCGGTTTCGAGGCGCTCGAGGCGCGACACGAGACGCTCGACGAACTCCGATCGCGGTGCGCGGACCTGGCGCGGCGCCGACAGGAGTTTCTGACCGGCACGACGAACAACGGAGTCGAGGCGGGCGTTTCCCACCGCCAGCTCCCCCCGTACCTCTACCGCGACTTCCCCGTCGATCACCCCGTCCTGTCGACGGTCGCGACGCTCGACGCGACGTGTGACGACTGCCAGCGAGCGGTGCGGAGACACCTCGTTCGGAGGGTATGACCGTGGGAAGCGGACCGCGAGGTCGGCGCGCTCGGGCGTGGGCCTGGACGTACCTCGCGATTTTCGGTCCCGGTGACGGCCGTGAGGAAGGGGACGGCGCCGACGACGCCGACGGACCGTCGTCCAGCGGGGCCGACGGCGGGACGCGAGGGGGCGAGCGATGACCGGCGCCCCGCAGTACCTCTTGGCGGTGTACATCCTCGGACATCGGGACGGGGAGCCGATCCGGACGAGCGCGGTGGCCGAGGCGCTCGACCGGTCGCCGGCCACGGTCACCGAGACGTTCCAGCGGCTCGACGATGACGGCCTCGTCGAGTACCGGCCGTACGAGGGCGCGGCGCTGACGGACGCGGGACGCGAGCGGGCCGCGGAGCTACACGAGACCTACGTGACCGTCTCGTGGTTCTTCCGGAGCGTCTTGGACCTCGACGACTCGGAGGGCCAGGCGATGCGGGTGGCGGGGCTCGTCAGTCCGATCGTCGCCGAACGCCTCGCGGAGACGCTCCCCGTCGAGACGGGCGATGGCCCGGGAACCGACTCGGACGACCCGAACTCGGCCGACGGCGAGCGGTCTTGACCCCGGCCCGAACGCGCCCTCACCCCGGCAGAATCCGGGTGGCGGGTACCGACCGCCGTCCCGTTTTAGGCGATACGAAAAATAACAGAACGTAATTACTTATCAGTGAAATCTCGGTATATATCCTATATATGGGCTCTATCGCGTGTTTTAGGGTACCCTAATACCACAGTTTTATGATACTATGCGTTGAACGTGAGAACGCAATGAGCGCAGAAGGACTCGAACGGCAGACGCGGAGTTACCTGAGCAACGAAGTCCCGCAGATCCAGCAACACGGCGGCAGCTTCGAGATCCGCGACGTCGACGAGGAGGCGGGAACGGCGACCGTCGCTATCGGCGGCGCGTGTTCGGGCTGTGGTATCGCCCCGATGACGATGAAGGCCATCGAGCGCCGCCTGCCCGAGAGCGTCGACGGCCTCGAAGACGTCGAAGTCGTGCGGTCCGGCGGCCCGCGAGCCGCGGTGATGCCGTCGAAGACCGACGAGATGGACGAGATGGACGAGTACGAGGACTACAGCCCGCCGTTCTGACCGGGGAACCGGACGAGTCCGTCCCCGTCTTCGGGGAGAGCGCTCGAACCACGGACCCCGACCGGTCCCCGTAACCGCGCTCGACCACCGCCTCGACCGGCCGGTTCGGGCGCGGTTTCCCCCGACTCGCCGAACTCTTTAGGCTCGCCTAAGATTCGAAACCGATTTATTTCTTTAGGGTGGCCTAAAACGCATGGACTCAGACGCAGAGCGGTCCGGGGCGACCCGCCGCGACGCGATCAGGTACTGCGGCGTCGCCGGCGTGGGAGCGCTCGCAGGCTGCGCCGGGAGCGAGTCGCCGGACGACCCGAACTCGACCGACGGCGGCGGGTCACAGACCTCGACGACGGACGACGGATCGTCGGCCGACGGCGACGGAGACGGCTCCGACGGCGGCGCCTCGGGCGACGGGACGGCACCGTCCGAGGCCTGTATCGAACCCGTCGGCTGTCTCACCTTCGAGTCGGTCCCCGAGACGTACGCCGTGTACAACGGGGGCTGGGCGGACATGGCGTTCGCCCTCGGCCAACAGGACGGGTTCCTCACAGCGGGGAACATGATCCCGTCGTTCTTCTTCGAGCCGTTCGACCTCGACGTGCCCCCGCAGGACGAGCTACCGTCCATGTGGGCCGACGGCGGCTGGGACAAGGAGAGCTTCTACGAGCTCGACCCCGACGTGTTCCTCATCGACCCGAACTACCTCCACGGGACCGGCTGGGACGGCTCGTGGAGCGAAGCGGACACCGCCGAGATCCGCGAGAACGTCGCCCCGTTCTTCGGCAACAACATGCGTCGTCGCCGCGGATTCCACGACTACGAGCTGTACGGGCTCTACGAGGGGTTCGAGCGGCTCGCCGACCTGTTCCAGGAGCGCGAGCGCTACGAGGCGCTCGCGGCGGTCCACGAGGAGCTCCAGACCGAGATCGCCTCTCGGCTGCCGCCCGAGGAGGAGCGGCCGGAGGTCGGACTCATAAACGGCGGATCCAACCCGGCGAACGGTGAGATATATCCGCTGTACACCCGCGGCGAGGGGTACGAGATGAAGCCGTACCACGATCTCGAAGTGAAGAGCGCCTTCTCGGAGGAGCTGGCCGAGAGCGGCGCGATCGGCTACGAGCGACTGCTGGAGGTCGACCCGGAGATCATCGTCGTCCACTGGGGGATCGGCACGACGGGCGACACCGACTCCTTCTCCGCCTCTGCGTTCCGCGAGCAGTACGTGACGCCGATAGAGGAGGACGAGGTCGGAAGCGAGCTCACGGCCGTCAGCGAGGGCCGCGTGTATCCGGGCGCGTACGGTGAACAGGGACCGATCGTCAACCTGCTCCAAACCGAAATGAAAGCCCAGCAGCTGTACCCCGAGGAGTTCGGCGAGTTCGATCCCGAGGCTTTTCCCGAGGTCCCGGAAGAGAACCGACTGTTCGATCGCGACCGTGTCAACGACATCATCGCGGGTGACCTCTGATGCGCGCGCGAGAGTGGACCGTCGCGGCGACGTACGGCGATCCGTCGGAGTACGGCGTCCCCGCCCTCCCGCAGTGGCGCGTGGCGCGTGGCCCCGACGGCGCGGTCGCGTTCGCGGCGGCGGACGCCGACGAGCCGTTCATCACAGCCGACAGACCGGTCGAGGTGCGCCGATGACGACCCGTCCCGACACTACGCCAGCCGCGGACCCGGACTCGCGGACCGACGCCGACGTGGCCGTCGTCGGGGGCGGCGCCGCGGGGCTGTCCGCGGCGACCTTCGTCGCCAGGTACGGCCTGGAGACGACCGTCCTCGACGGCGGCAAGGCGGCGATCACGCAGTGCGCTCACGTCGAGAACTACCTCGGGTTCCCCGCGGGGATCGATCCCAACAGACTCCTCGAACTGGGTCGAACGCAGGTCGAGACCGAGGGCGGTCAGGTGGTCGACGAGCGCGTCACCGCGGTCCGGCCGGCGGACTCCGACGGCAGCGAGTCCGACGCGTTCGCCGTGGAGACCGGGTCCGGAGAACTGATCGCGGACCGCGTCGTCGTCGCCGCCGCGTACGACGGCGAGGTGCTGGACCCCCTTGCCGACGCGGTCGCGGACACACACGCAGGCACGGAGGCGGCCGACGACGCCGACGGGTCGCCGCCGGACCCGTTCGTCCCCACAGACGGGGGACGCACCGAAGTACCGGGACTGTACGTCGCCGGCTGGATGAGCGACGAGACCGTCCACCAGGTCGGCGTCAACGTCGGCCACGGCGCTCGCGTCGGCCTGGCGCTCGCCCGCGACGACATGAGCGACCGGTACTGGCCGGCGGTCGGCGAGCGCTACGTCGACTGGGTCGTCCACGACGGGCGCTACGGCGGCGACGGCTGGGACGACCACGTGGACGAGTGGTTCGAACGGGAGATGCTGCCGGCGGACGACGGGGTCGACCGGTCCGTCGTCGACGCCGCCCGCGAGGATCTCAAGGCTGAGTTCCTGGATCGGTGCGTCACCGCCGAGGAGCGCGAGCGGCGGGACCGCCGCGGGCAGCTCCGGCTGCTCGATGCCCTCGATGACGACGTGGTCCGCGAGTACGCCGCCGAGACGTTCGACACCGACCCGGCTGCGATCGGACTGCCCGATGAGGCGGCGGACGGCCCCGCTGAGGGCCGGGAGGTCGGGGACCGATGACTGACTCCGGCGCGGACGGCCCCGACGGCGGGTCGACCGACGCGAGCAGGGACGTGGTGGTCGTCGGCGGCGGCGTCGCCGGGCTCACGGCGGCCGTCTTCACCGCACGGCAGGGGCTCGACACCCTCGTCGTCGACCCCGGCGAGTCGATCCTCCGGCGCAACGCGCACCTCGAGAACTTCCCCGGGTTCCCGCTCGGGATCAACCCCCGACAGCTCCTCGACCGCCTCGACGAGCAGGCCGCCGGCGCCGGCGCGGACCGGTTCGACGGGCGGGTCACCCGGGTCGCGACGGTCGGCGCGGTCGACGACGCCGCGGCGGACGACCCCGCGGCGAACGCGCGACCCGACGCCGCCGCGGACGGCGCGCGGTTCGTCGTCGAGACGGACGGCGCCGACCCGGTGCGAACGCGGTACGTCGTCGCGGCGACGAAGAACGAGGTCGGCTACCTGGAGGGGATCGACGGCGTCGGGATCGTCGACCGCGGGAAGGCGTACGTCGACGTCGACGAGCGCGGTCGGACCGGCGTCGACGGGCTGTACGCGGCGGGGCGGCTCGCCGAGAAGCCCCATCAGGCCGCGGTCTGCGCAGGCCACGGCGCGGAGGTCGCGGTGACGCTCTTGGAGGACGACGACGCGCCCTTCTACCACGACTGGGTCGCGCCGGAGGGGTACTTCACCGACCGCGGCCGCGACGTGCCGCCCGGCTGCGAGGAGATCGACGCCGACGAACGCCGGGCACGCGAGGCCGCCGCGCTCGACGCGGCGCGCGAGCGGTCCGCCGAGCCGCACCCCGACCCCCAGGAGACGCACCCGAGCCTCGAGGACTGAACGCACGCGACCGGACCCACTCAACCGTGATCGGAACCACCCTACTCGACATCGCGGACCACATCGAATCGCTCGCGGCCGACGACGGCGAGTTCTCGCTCGTCTGCGCGCGGTACGGCGACCGGCCCGTGCCTGCCGCGGGGCTGCGCTTCGAGAGCCGCGAGACGGCCCGCGCGGCGGCCCGCGCGACGGAGCAGTACCGCGACACCCTCCGCCGGTACGACCCCGAACTCCCCTTCTACGACGTGGTCGTCAGACAGGAGTTCGCGGAGCCGCCGTCGGGGTCGACGGAGCGGGACGACGGCGGCCCGACGTTCGCCCCCGGGGAGGGCGGGTCGCCGCCCGCGGAGCTGGCGGACCGGATCGTTGACGGTACCGCCCGCCGGGCACCCGGCGGGGACGACGCGCCGACGGACCGCCGACGCGCGGGCGAGGCAGGGAGGCGCGGCCGGGCCCGCGACCGCGTCGAGTTCTGCCACGCGGCGGCCGCGGCGACGTTCGAGGCGCTCTCGGCCGGCGGCCACGACCGCGCCGAGTCGGCCGCGATGAACGCGTACTTCTCGCTCGCCGAGCGCGTCGCCGACCCCGACGACCTCTGTCTCTGCCTGCTCGAAGCGATGGCGACGGCGCTCGACCGGCACCTCGACCCGGACGCGCAGGCGTCGGTGCTGGCCGCAGCCGCCGAGCGCCTCCCCGAGCCGTCGGAGTCGGCCGCCGCCGACCCGGTCGACGCGGCGTTCGACCGCCTCGCGGCCGTCGGTCTCGTCGAGGGGTACGAGCGCGCCGACGAGGCGGGGTTGGCTGCGCGACCCGGGGTTCCGGCCAACGACGCGACGGTCCGGGTCTCCGGGTACGCGCTGTCGCCCGCCGACGGGCGGGTCGCGACGCTCCCGGCCGCGCTGGAGCTGTGCCGTCGGGACTCGCGCGGCCGGATCGCCGGCATTTCCCTCCTCGGCGCGGCCGGCGACGCGACCGGCTCCGACTGGTGGGTCCGGGTCGACCCGGACGCGCCAGCCCTCGACGGCGGCCCGTCGACCGCGTCGGTCCCGTCGGCGAACTGACGCTCCCGCCCTACTCCCCGCCCGGTTCGATCCGCACCAGGTCCGCCTCGACGTCCTCGACGAACGCGCCCTGTCCCCCGACGGTGACCTCACCGTCGCCGGTCGCGACGACGAGCGAGTGCTCGACGGGGAACTCGTTGTTCGTCGGCTCCACCATCCCCTGTTTCGTCTCGACGACGCGCCCGACGACCTCGGCGGGCTCGTCGTCGTCGGTCCACCGCCCGCCGACGGTCACCCGCGGCGGGTCGCCGGCGCGGAGCCGGAGTGTCGCCTGGAGGATGGTGTGCCGGAAGTCGGTGTACTCCGCGGGGAGCGGCGCCGGGTCGGCGACGGCCAGCTCGGTCGCGGCGGGCCAGTAGTTCCCGAGGAAGGAGCCGGCGATCACCGGCGCGAGCTGCTCCTGCGCGAAGGCGATGGCCTGCCGGTCGGTGGTCGAGCGCCGGAGCAGCTCCGGCGGGGAGACGACCCCGGCCGCGGAGTCGACGGTGAGCAGGGTCGGCATCGCCTCGCCCCAGGTCCGGACGACGTTCGCGACGCCCGCCAGCCCGGGGTCGTCGGCGTCGAGGTCGGCGGCCGCGTCGGAGACGACGAGCAAGACGAGCACGCCGCGGTCCACCGCGTCGACGAGCACCTCCTTCACCTCCGGGAGCTGCTTTGCGGTGATCGACAGCGCCACCTCGCTCTCGGCGTCGGCCAGCAGCGACCGGATCCGCTTGATCACCGTGGCCCGCGACTTGATCACCTCGAACTGCTCGGCCTGGCGCTCGACGCGGGAGTACCGCTCCGCCAGCCCGGGCCGCATCGCGTCCACGTCGGACCGGAGCCGGTCGATAACTTCGTCCGGCGGGTTCGCGCGGATCGTCGTCGGCACGACGTGGTCGTTCACCTCGACGAAGCCGCGCTCCGCCAGCGACTCGCTCACGCTGTAGACGTACCGCTTCGAGACGCCCGCCGCGTCGGCGACGGTGCTCGCCTTCGCCTCGCCGTGTTCCAGCAGACTGAGATAGGTGTCGACCTCCTTGTCGGAGAGCCCGAAGCGACGGAGGAGGTCGGTCAGCGTCCGGTCGTCCATACGAACGCCTCTTCCGAGCGACACTTATATGGGTCGGTCCCGGGCGACCTCGCCGCGCCGCCGACCGGCGACGCCCGGTCCGTCACCGGAGCGCGGCGACGGCGTCGACCGCTATCGGAGCACGGCGACGGCGTCGACCGCGACCCGGACCTCGCCGTCGCCGTCACCTGCGACCGCGCTCCCGTCGCCGAACAGGTCCGCCTCGACCGGTCCGGGGACGGCGACGGTCGCCGGCTCCGCGGCGAAGTTGACGACGACGAGCAGGGGGTCGGCGTTGTCGCTCGTTCCGGCGTCACCGGCTCCCGCGCCCGCCGGCGGCGTCCGCTCGTAGGCGACCACGCGCTCGGCGTCGCCGTCGACGACGCGGGCGTCGGCCGCGCGACCGTCGAACGCCACACCGCCGCGGCGCAGGAGCGGTTCGGCGTCGCGCAGCGCGGCCAGTTCGCGGTGGAAGTCGGTGAGGTCGTTGTCGCCGTCGTGCCACCGGATCGGGCCGCGGTACGTCTCGTTGCCCCGCTCTTGGCCCGCGTAGATCATCGGCGCGCCGGGCAGCGTGAACGTCACGGCCGCGGCCGCGCGGAGCGCCTCGCGGCCGTGCTCCGCGAGGTACCGGTCCTCGTCGTGGTTCTCGACGTAGCGCATCTGCGCGGCGGGATCGTCGAAGCCGAGCCACTCGACGCGGGCGAGGGCGGTCTCGACCGCGTCGGCCGGCTGCTCGCCCGCGCCGATCGCGCGGAGCGTCTCGTACAGCGAGGTGTCGTAGTGGCGGTGGAACTCCCCCTCGCCGTAGAACGGGTCGTGGGGGAGCGTCTCGTCGAGCAGGAGGGTGTCGTCGGGGACGCGGTCGGCGACTTCCTTCCAGAAGCCGTGCGGGACGCCCCACGCCACGTCGGCGCGGAACCCGTCGACGACGCCGGCCCACTCGTCGACCACGTCGAGCAGCCACTCGCGGACCGCCGGGCTGTCGTAGTTGAGGTTCGGGATGCGGCCCCACTCGAAGTAGTAGTCCGGGGCGTCCCCGTCGCCGACTTCGGCCCAGTCGATCCCCGTCACGTCGGCGGCCGCGTCGGTCCGCCGGTAGTGGTCGGCGTACGTGTCGACGCCCGCCGAGTGAAGCTGGAACGCGGGGTGGTCGCGGGAGGTGTGGTTGATCACGAGGTCGAAGACCACGCGTATCCCGGCGTCGTGGCAGGCGTCGACGAGCGACGCGAACGCCTCGCGGGAGCCGAGGTCCGCGGCGGTGTCGTAGTAGTCGGTGACGTGGTAGCCGTGCTCGGTCGGCGACGCGAGGACGGGGGTGAGCCACAGCGCGTCGACGCCGAGGTGGTCGAGGTACTCGACCCGGCGCTCGATCTCCGCGAACGTCGTCGGGAGCGTGTCGCCCGCGAACGAGCGGACGAAGACCTCGTAGATCGTCGGCGACTCCGCCCACCCCGGCGTCGGGTTCGGGTCGCGCACCGCGACCGCACCGTCGCCGCCGGCCGCGGCGCCCTCCCGCTCGATCCGGACCGTCTCCGCGGCCCCGTACCGCTCGCCGTGCGGGACCGCGTGGATCCGGACATCGTCCGGGAGGTCGTCGAGGGGGACCGAGAGCGTCCGCCCGTCCGCCCGCGACTCGATCGCCGCGACCGTCTCGGGGTCGGCGTCGCGGTCGTCGACGAGGAACGTCGCGTCGAGCGCGTCCGGGTCACCGCCGCGCTCGACGTCGTCGACCGCGGGCGCGGGCTCGACCGCGGCGGTCAGGCGGAGCCGGTCGCTCGCCGCCGGGTCGTCGGCCTCGACGACCGACGCGTCGAGCGAGAGCCGCGGCCGACCGGGACCGGGCACCTCGCAGACGCCGTGGAACGCGGCCGAGCGATCGCCGTCGGGGACGAAGCCGAAGCCGTGGCCGCCCGGCGGGACGCGGACCGAGGCGACCCACTCGCCGCCGTCGCGCTCGGCGCGGTCGAGCGCGAGCCGGTTCTCGTTGTGGGGCCACAGCAGGGAGACGCGGTCGACTTCGCCGTCCTCGACGCCCAGGTCGTCGGCCGGGACGCGGATCTCCGCCCGGCGGCGCTCGTCGGGGAAGGCGCGGACGCGCTGCCGGTGGGTCCCGTCCGGCGCGTCGACCGCGAGGACGTAGGTGCCGGGGGCGTCGGGCGCGAGGTGGACCACCGGGTCGTCGTCCCGACCCGTCTCGCCGGCCCGCAGCACCGCCGCCGGACCGTCGGACCCGGCCGCGTCCGCTGCCGCCGAGCCGTCGGGGTCGACCGTCGTCGCCGAACTCGGCGGGCCGGTCGCGGTCGGGTCGGGGCCGTCGCCGGGGGAGAGGTCGCTGTCGGCGGGCGCGTCGCGGACGGTCCAGCGGTAGGTCCCGTCGGGGTCGGGACACCGCGGCGCCAGCTCGACGGGCTCGCCGACGCTCGTCGTTCGCGGGGGGCCGGGTTCGTGCACGCTCCGCCTCTCGTCGCGCCGCGGTTTGAGGGTTTCCGTTCTCGGAACGAATGAACAATAATTACACCAAAGATTCATATCGACCGGTGGCGTGTATTCGCGTAATGCAGCTCCGCGACGCCCTCGACGATTACAAGCGCCACGCCGGCGACGGGACGCGCTTCCCCGGCGAGCGGCGCACCGTCTCCGGCCGGTTCTCGGGCGGAAACGGCCGGCTCGTCCACGTCGGCGACGACGGCGAACTCCGCGACTTCGGCTACCCGCTCACCGGCCGGACCGGGCTCGTCCGGTCCCGGATCGGGCTCGCCGTCGGCGACGAGGTGGCCTGGCTCGACGAGGCCGAGACGAGCCAGCGGTACGTCGGCGACACCGCGCTGGTCGAGACGGTCCACGAGACGCCGCGCGCGACGGTGACCCGCCACGACCTCACGCTCGGCGACGCGCACCTCACCCGGGCGTCGGTCGAGTTCGCGGACGGCGACGTCGACCCGGCGGACGCCTCGCTCGTCGTCTACGCCCGCTTCGCGCCCGACGGCCGCGACGACCGCGTGGGACAGCTCCGCTACGACGACGCCGTCGAGGTGTACCACGCCGACGAGCGCGACTTCCTCGCGAGCGCGACCGGCTTCGCCGACCTCCGGGGCCAGCTCCCGGCGACGTTCCCCGAACTGCTCGACGACGACCCCACCGAGCTCCCGCGCGACCGCGACGGCGACCGCTACGAGGAGGAGCGCCTCTCCGGCGAGGTCATCGCCGACGTGCCGTTCGACGACGGGGTCGCGACCGTCGCCACGCTCCTGACGGACCGCGCCGAGACCGACCGCGAGGCGGCCCGCGAGCGCCTCGCCGACCTCTTCGCCGACCTCGACGACGTCGACGCGCTCGCCGAGGCGGCGGCCGACGCGCTCCCGTCGGTGCCGGAGTCGGCGCCCGCTCGCGAGTCGGTCGTCGCGGACCTGCGCGTCCTCTCGCTGCTCTCCGCGCCGTCCGGGCTCCGGATCGCGGGGCCGGACTTCGACCCCTACTACGAGCACTCCGGCGGCTACGGCTACACGTGGTTCCGCGACGACGCGGAGATATCCGGGTTCCTGCTCGGCGCCGCCGACGCCGTCGACCTCGACCTCGACGACTGGCACGCCCGCTCCGCCCGCATGTACGTCGACACGCAGCGCCCGGACGGCTCCTGGCCCCACCGGGTGTGGCCGCGGAACGGCGCGCTCGCCCCCGGGTGGGCGAACGCCCGCATCGAGGACGGCCCCGACGTGGACTACCAGGCCGACCAGACCGGCAGCGTCGTCGCGTACCTCGCCCGGGCGCGGGCGACGGGCGTGGACGTTGCCGGCCTCGACGCGACCCTCGTCGCCGCGCTCGCGGGGCTCGACCGGACGCTCGAACCCGACGGCCGCCCCGTCGTCTGTCAGAACGCGTGGGAGGACTCGGCGGGCCGGTTCGCGCACACCGCCGCGACGTTCCTGGAGGCGTACAGCGAGCTCGCGCGGCACGGCGAGGGGCTCAGCGTGGACGCGCTCGACGACCCCGACGCCGTGCCCGGCGCCGCGTCGCTGCCGGACGACCTCGCCGCGCACGCCCGTGACCGGGCCCGCGAGGTGTACGACGCGCTCGACGACCTGTGGGTGCCCGAGCGCGGCTGTTACGCCGTCCGCGAGACGCTCGACGGCGGCATCGACGACCGGCTCGACTCCGCGACGCTGGCGCTGGCGGCCGCGCACCGCTCGTTCGACGCGCTCGGCGCGGCGGACGGCGAGGGCGGCGCGGTCGACGACGAGCGCCTCGACCGGCTGGTCTCGCACGTGGAGACGGTCGTCGACGGCCTCTCCCACGAGACCGACGACATCGCCGGCCTGATCCGCTACGAGGGCGACGGCTGGCGCCGGGCGGACCAGCTCTCGGAGAAGGTGTGGACCGTCTCGACCGCGTGGGGCGCGAACGCCTGCGCGGAGCTCGCGGCCCTGCTCGCGGCGCACGACGACCCGCGCGCCGTGGAGATGACGGCCCGGGCCCGCGACCTGCTCGCGCACGTCTCGCCCGGCGGCTCCCTGTGCGAGCCGACGACGTACCTCCCCGAGCAGTTCTTCGACGACGGGACGCCCGACAGCGCGACCCCGCTCGGCTGGCCGCACGCGATCCGACTGGCGACGGTCGCGCTGCTCGACGACGAACTGCCGCAGTTCGCCGACCGCGCCGCCGCGGACGACGACTGACCGACACGCGGCGACTATTTCTCGATGAATCCTGAGCGGCGGCGCGTGCCTGCGAGCGGCCGGAGCGGAGGCCGCGAGGAGCACGCGCGAGGTCGCCGGCGCGTAGCGCCGCCGGCGAGACCGCAGGGAGCGTCGCGACCGAGGACCGCAGCGAGCTGAGGGAGTCGAGCGCGGCTGGGGCTTTGGCGGTGTTCGCCGCTCCGCTCACGACGAGTTATAAATAAACGGCTCTGTTGAAATCCTATTCTTCAGACACATTACCGACTGAAACAGCCGGCCGATTAGAGCCTCGAATACGACATGGAACGCCTGTATTGGGAGTGGCCAGACCTCGACTGACCAGTTCAGTCTCCTCGTGAAGTCTCAGTCTGACCCAAACACCGCCCGGGTCAATGCACCACCGTAGGCAAGTCGTGAGCCGATCCACAGTGCACCGAGCGTGACGCCTATTGCCAAGAGGTCGGGAATCGGCTCTGGGAGGCGGCCGCTTGCTGTGCGAGCGAGTCGGCCCGCTAGAGAGAAACTGCCGAACCAAACTATTAAAAAAGCAACGTGCTGATGGAGAGACTTCTGTCGGCGTGCATGGCGGTAACCGACGACAAGAAAGCCCACGAGCAGCAGGACGGCTAGGATTAGGAAGGCGAGAGAGCGGAGTTGTCCATCGAGCGCAAACGCCGAGGGGATGCCGATCACCACGGCGAGAACGAAGATCGTCTGGGCGATAAGTCCGATATCTATCTCAGTATTGGAGGGCTGTTCGGACACAAATCGTGGTCACAAACGATGAAATATAAATATACTCCACATGACTAAAGTTTGTTCATCCGAATTGGTTGTATTCTACGACACCGACTAGTCCGTCTCTCTTGACGGCCACCGTTATCTAAGATACTTCGCTGAAATCACGCTCTGTACTGAGCGATTGGGGTGAAAACTATCAGCTGCGGAGGATTTCAACAGAGCCAAATAAACCCCAAAACCACGACAAAACCGCTCCTATTGCCACTCGTCGCGGGGCACGCAGTCGGACTCGCGGACCGTGATCCACCGCGTGGTCCGCTCGTCCGGGTCGACGTCCCGCTCGAAGAACGTCACCTCGCCGCCGTCGTCGCCGTCCGTCCGTTTACAGACGAGTTCGGGCGACCCGTCGCGAACACGCGCGGATGACGTGGACGTGGACATACGTCACGATTCGCGCTCGGTCGGATAATAACTGTTGGTTTCAGTCGCGCAAAAATAGAAACTACGAACGTAGTTACTCCCGCGCCGGGCCGCGCTCAGCGCCGCACCGGGACGCCGCGTTCGTCGAGGTACGCCTTCGTCTCCTCGATGGAGTAGTCGCCGAAGTGGAAGATGGAGGCCGCGAGCCCGGCGTCGGCGTTCGCCTCGGTGAACACCTCGTACATGTCCTCGGGGCTGCCGCACCCCGACGACGCGATGAGCGGCGTCGACACGGCCTCGCCCACGGCCTTCATCAGCGGAACGTCGTAGCCGTCCTTCGTTCCGTCCTTGTCGATGGAGTTGACGAACAGCTCGCCCGCGCCGCGCTCCTCGGCCTCCTTCGCCCACGAGACGGCGTCGATGCCGGTGCCCTCGCGGCCGCCCTTCTTCGTGCACTCGAACCACACCGTCTCGCCGCCCTCGTCCTCGTAGAAGTGGTCGCCCTCGTCGTCGTACCGGCGGCGGGCGTCGACGGAGATGACGATGCACTGGCTGCCGAACGCGGCCGCGCCCTCCTCGATGAGCTCGGGGCGCTCTAAGGCGCCGGTCGTGATAGACACCTTGTCCGCGCCGGCGCGGAGCGTCTCCTTGATGTCGGCCTTGGTGCGGATGCCGCCGCCGACCGTCAGGGGGATGAAACACTCGTCGGCGACCGCGTTCACCACGTCCAGCATCGTCTCCCGCCCCTCGGCGCTGGCGGTGATGTCGAGGAAGACGAACTCGTCGGCGCCCGCCTCGTTGTACTTCTTCGCCAGTTCGACGGGGTCGCCCGTGTACTCCAAGTTCTCGAAGTTGACGCCGGTGTACACCGCGGCGTCGCCGTCGTCGTCGAGGTCGACGTCGATACAGGGGATGATACGCTTCGTGAGTCCCATTCGTTGGCGAAGCGTAGACCGCGCCGTCGGTTAAAAGGCGCGGGGCTCACTCGGCGCCGGTCGCGTCGGCCGCCTCGCCGGCCGGCGCCCCCTCGCCGCGGCCCCCCGCGTCTCGTCGGTCGTACTTCGCGACGGCGCGGTCCGCGCGCGTCGAGACCCCGTTCGGGTTCTTGGCGGGGCTCCGGTCCCGCCGCCGCGCGACGATCCCGTCGGAGGCGCCGCCGGTGAGCCCGACGATCACGTCGCGACCCGTCGCGGCCCAGCGCGAGGGGGTCGACTCGCCGCGGACGACGTCCCGCGCCGCGGAGAGGGCGTCGCCGGCCGCGTGGGATCCCGCCCGGAGGAGGACGGTCGGCCGCACGCCGTAGTTCTTCAGGAGGCGATAGGCGAGCCCGCGGTACTTCCAGCCCCACTCGTGGGCGCTGCGTCCGCCGTCCGCGGCGGTCGGAGTCGGCAGTTCCTTCCGCGCGGCCATCTCCGGCCGCCACGCCACTTCGCGGTCCATACGCGCCAGTCGGTGGGCCGCGTCGCGCGCGCCGCCGACCCGGAGGTACTCGTCGAAGCCGTCGAGGTCGCGGAGGGCCTCGGGCCGGAACGCGACGTTCCCTCCCTCGAAGTAGGTGACGTCCCGGCCGGCGATCCGGTTGCGCTCCGGTTCGCTCGGGTCGTCGACCTCGTCGACCGCGCGGTCCGCGTCCGTCTCGCTGGGCGGGATCGGGGCCACCGGGCCCGAGACCACGGGGGCCGTGTCGAGGCCGTCCGCGACCGCGTCGCGCCACCCCGGCTCGATGCGGTTGTCGTAGTCGACCAGCGCGACCGCGTCGCCCGTCGCCACCTCGACGCCGGCGTTGCGGGCGACGTTCACCGTCCGGTCGGAGATCTCGACCAGCACGTCGACGTCGTCGCGGTCGCGAACCATGCCGGTCGTGCCGTCGGCCGAGGGGCCGTTGACCACGATAACCTCGGCGTCGGGGGCGCTAGCCGCCAGCGCGTCGAGGCAGGCGGCCAACCGGTCCCGGCCGTTGAGCGTCGGGACGACGACCGAGAGGTCCATACGACCCGTTATCGGGGCGAGGAGGTAAAAAGGGCAACGTGTGCGTTCGATCGGTCCGACCCGACGCCGCGCCGCCGCGGCCGGCGATAACGGTCCGAGGACCGCTCAGATCGTCAGGTAGTACACCTGCTTGCGCGCGTCCTTGAAGCTGTACCGCGAGTCGACGAGGCCTTCCTCCTCGAGGCGGTTGAGCGCGTAGCGGACGGTGCGGTCGGGCAGCAGCGACTCCTCGGCGAGGCCGCCCTGCGAGAGGGGCGCGTCCCCCTCCAGTACCTTCGCGACGAGCTTCGCGCTCGGGGGAAGCTCGCGCAGGCGGTCGCGATACTCGCTCTCCGACAGGCGGTCCTGGTCAGCGGTCTCCGCGGGACTGGTACTCATGTCTCACACGAATTCCGTGGGTAGTGGTAAAGGTTGGCTACATATAGGGGAATCCGCCTGTGATAATATAATGTGTTAATATCACTCCTCGGCTCGCTCTCATACACGATCGATCAGGCGTGTTTTCCGGCGGCGGCCCGTACGCCGGCTCGTGATCCCCGAGTCCCACGTCGACATCCTCGAAGCCGAGTCGTACGCCCACTTCGCGACCGTCGGGCCCGACGGCCTCCCCCACGTCACGCCGGTCTGGGTCGACCACGAGGACCGCGAGTACGTCCTCGTGAACACCGCCCGCGGGCGACGCAAGGAGGGGAACGTCCGCGACAACCCGAAGGTCGGCGTCAGCGTGCTCGACCCCGACGACCCGTACCGCTACGTCTCCGTCCGCGGCGAGGCCGAACTGACGGAGGAGGGCGCGCGCGCCCACATCGACGCGCTCGCCCGCCGGTACTTCGACGTCGACGAGTACCCGCACCACGACGAGGAGGAGGGCGCCCGCGTGATCGTGAAGATCCCCGCCGAGAACGTCGCCACGAGCGGGTGACCGGCGACCGCCGTCGGAGCGGTCCGGACCGCCCGCACCGAGGCCCGCGCCGGACCGCTTCCAGTACGGTTTTGTCGGTCCGGCGTCCACCACGGACAACGTGAAGGGACAGGACTGGTACCAGGCCGACGAGGTCGCCGAGGAGTACGACGACGTCCGCTTCTCCGGCGGCGGACAGCTCATCGACCGCCGGGAGAAGGAGGCCGTCCTCGCCGCGTTGGGACCCATCGATCCAGGTCACCGCGTGCTGGAGGTCGCCTGCGGCACCGGGCGGTTCACGACGATGCTCGCCGACCAGGGCGCGGACGTCGTCGGGCTCGACGTCTCCCGCGAGATGCTCGAACAGGCCCGCGAGAAGGTCGCCGCCGCCGGGCACGCCGACGCCGTCGAGTTCCTCCGCGGCGACGCCTCGCGGCTCCCGTTCCCGGACGACCACTTCGACACGGTCGTCGCGATGCGCTTCTTCCACCTGATGGACGACCCGGTCCCGTTCGCGAAGGAGCTCCGCCGGGTCAGCCGCGATCAGGTGTTCTTCGACACGTTCAACAGCCGTAGCCTGCGGACGCTGTACACTTGGCTGCTCCCGATGGGCTCCCGGCTCTACTCGGAGCGACAGGTCGCCGCCATGCTCGGCGACGCGGGCCTCACGCTCGCGAACGAGGAGCACGACTTCGTGCTGCCGTACGGCTTCTACCGCGAGCTGCCGGGCGCGGTCGCGCGGCCGTTCCGGGCGCTCGACGAGCTCGCGGGCGACACGGTCCCCGGCGACTACGTCGCCTCGGTGTCCTACTGGGACGCCAGGGTGCCGGACGAGGAGTGAGCGGCGCGCCGCCGCTCGTCGCCTGTCCCGTCGTCAGAAACCGCCGCCGCCTCGCTTCGCCGCCGCTTCAGCCCGCTTCCTCGACCACTTCGCCGACGGCGAAGTTCGACTTCACTTCGGTCACTTCGATCTTCACGCGCTCGCCGACCTCGGTGTCGGGGACGATGATCACGTAGCCGCGCTCGACGCGGGCGATCCCGTCGCCCTGCTTGCCGAGGTCCTCGATCTCGACGTACCGCATCTCGCCGGGCTCGACCGGCGGCTGCGGTCCGTCGTCGTTCCGGGAGGGGGCGGCGTCGGCGTCGTCCGTCGACGCCGCGGTTCCGTCGCGGGCGACGAGCGCGACGCGGTACGTCTCGCCCGGCTCCAGCGACCCGGTCTCGATCTCTCGGTTGGGCACGTCGACGACGTACTCGCCGTCGTCGGCCTCGCGAACTTCCGCGCTGAACAGACAGAGGAGCTTCTCGGAGATTTCCATAGTAGACTCCATCGGAATCTGGGAGCGGGTCAGTATAGTTGTACCGCCGACACTGTTAGGCGACGGGAGCGGGGCAGGCACCAACGCCTTTGTCGGCACCGGTCGAAGGGCCGTCCATGCCACTCTTCGATCTGCCGCACGCAGCTGTCTCGCCGCCGATAGTGACGCCGTTCGTCCCCGACGGCGACGCCCCCGGCGGCGAGGTCGACGCCGACGCCCTCGCGAGCCACGTCGACGCGCTCGTCGAGGCCGGGATCGACGGGGTGGTCCCCTGCGGGACGACCGGCGAGTTCGCGAGCCTCGACGACGGCGAGCGGCGGACCGTGATCGAGACCGTCGTCGACGCGGCCGACGGGCGAGTCCCGGTCATCGCCGGCGCGGCCGACACCGCCGTCTCGCGGGTCAGAGACCACCTGTCGGCCGCCGCGGCGGCCGGGGCCGACGCGGGGCTCGTCACGCTCCCGTACTACCACACGTCGACGGACCCGGACGGGCAGCGCGCGTTCCTGGAGGCCGTCGCCGACGACGCCCCGCTCCCGATCCTCCTGTACGACATCCCGGCGACGGTCGGCGAGGGCATCGACCTCGACGCGCTCGCCGACGCGGCGAGCCGCGAGTCGGTGATCGGGATGAAGGACACGACCGGCGACCTCACCGGCCTGGAGGCGAAGGTCGGCGGGACGCCCGACTCCTTCGCCGTCTTCCAGGGCGTCGACGCCCAGCTGTACCCGAGCGCGAGCCTCGGCGTCGACGGCGGGATACACGCGCTCTCGCAGGCGATCCCGGAGGTGTTCGACGCGCTCGGCGAGGCGATCCGCGCCGGCGACGACGAGCGGGCACTGGCGCTCCACCGCCGCGCGGTCGCGCCGCTTTTCGCCCGCTGCGCCGACCACGGCTTCGCGCCGGCGACGAAGGTGGCGGCGGCGCACCGCGGCTTCATCCCCGATCCGGCGGTGCGCCCGCCGCTCACGCTCCCGGACGAGACCGCCCGCGAGGCGATCCGCGACGACGTGGACGCGGCGCTGGACGTGGTCTGATCCGCGAGAAGCCGGACCGCGGACCCGCAGCCGGCCGCTACTCCCCGCCGATCGGCGTCCCGTCGGCCTCTTTCGGTCCCTCCGAGTCGAAGACGACGACGTCCCCGTCGGCCCGCTCGCGCGCTCCGGGGTCGTAACTGTCCCGGACTCCGATCGCCTCCTCTAACTCGCGCACCGCGCGCTCCTTCAGCGCGGCCGCGAGCTCCTCGGCGTCCTCTCGGGAGATGTCGCGACCGAGCCCCTCGCACTCGTGGGCGCGGACGACGCCCGCCTCGTCGACCGCCTCGCCCATCGGCTGGCTCGTCCCCTCCAGGGCGACGCTGAACGGGTACGTCCGGCAGATGAGGGGCCGCGCGTCGTGGACGGTACAGGCGCCCTCCCCGCCCGACTCCTCGTAGAAGGTACAGTCGCCGCAGCCGTCGGTCGCGAGCGCCCACTCGAACGTCTCGCCGGTCGGCTCGCCGTCACCGTCGGCGTCGAGGCCGAACGGCATCGGCCGCGCCACGTCGCGCCAGTCGTACGCCTCGCCGAACTCATCCTCGGCGGCCTCGGCGACGCGCTGGACCTCGTCCGGGAAGACGGTCGCGGTGTGCGGCTCGCGGTCGGCGGCGCCGTCGCCGTGGCAGTCGGGGGTATCGCCGTCGCCGTCTGAGCCCCCCTCGTCTGCCCCCTCTCCCGCGGGCGCGCCCCCCGGCTCGTCGGGGGCGTAGCCGGCACAGCAGCCGCCGCAGCGCGTACACTCGAACCCGATGGACTCGATGGCGTCCGCCAGGTCCGCGACCGCGAGGTCGCGGGCGGCGTTGAGTTCGGCTTCGAGCGACTTCATGTGTTACCCCTTCGTGACGCGCGCGAAAAACCCCGACGGTCCCGAGCGAACCGGAGCGATATATATCCCTCTTAGCAAGCCCCATGACCGGGCGGGAGACGAGTCAACACGTATGGCCGCGAAGCCGCACGCGCGACTGCCACCGGCGTACGACTCCCTCCGGGTCGGTATCGCGCTGTTCGACGTCGCCGACGGTACCGTAGAGAGCGCGAACGACCGCTTGGAGTCGCTCGTCGGGTACTCGACCGCGGAGCTCCGCGGGCTGTCAGTCGGTCGATACACCGCCAACACGTACCGCTTCTCCGAGTCGGAGTTCGCCGACCGCCTCCGCGAGGCCGCCGCCGGCGGCTCGCCCGAGTTCACGTGGCGGATCAAGCGGCGTGACGGGGAGTTGGTCTGGGTCCGCGTCTCGCTCTCCCCGTGGTCCGGCGACCGGGGGCTGGAGAACGACGCCGACCGACGAACAGACGGCGACGGAGAGCGCGAGACGGGCGCGAGACGGGTCCTCGCCGAGGTGCGCGACATCAGCGAGCACTACGCTGCGAGCCGGCGCGAGGCACTGTTCTGGCGCGTGCTCCGACATAACCTCCGGAACGAGGCGAACAAGATCATCGGGTACACCGGCGAGATCCTTCGGACGACCGACGACGACGGCGTTCGCGAGGCTGCCGCGGATGCGCGCGAGGCCGCGGTGGGGCTCGGCGGCGTCGCGACCTCGGTCAAGGAGATCCAGCAGGCCGTCAGTCGGTCGGAGCCGCCGCGTTCGCACCGACGGGCCGCCGCCGCCGCGCGCGACGTCGTCGCCGCGCTCGAACCGTCGTACCCCGACGCCGAGTTCGTCGTCGACGAGCGCAGACCCATGTGGATCCACGTCGACGCCGCGTTCGACCACGCGCTTCGCCACGCGGTCGAGAACGCGGTCCGGCACGCTGACGAGCCGGACCCGACCGTCGAGGTGACCGTCCGCCCGTCGCCGAACACGGGGCGCGTGGAGATCCGCGTCGTCGACGCCAACCCGCACATCCCGGAGGCCGAGGTCGACGCCCTCGACGCGTTCGGCGAGGTGACGAACACCCGCCACGGGACGGGCGTCGGCCTCTTCGTGATGAAGTGGTGTATCGAGTCGCTCGGAGGAGAACTCGAGTTCGAGCGCCGAGACCCCCGCGGCAACGTCGTCCGGCTCTACCTCCCGGCGAGGGAGCGGCCGGCGCCGTCAGGCTGACGGCGCCCAGCGAAGGAGCGAAGTGCGCCCGCGACCTACCGATCGGCCGTGAAGGAGTTCGAGCGAAAACAGCTCCTGGAACGGGTCGAACGGGAGTCGTCGACGATCGGCGTCGACATCCCGGAGTCGATCGAGATCCAGGGGGAGGCGATCGACCTCCGGTCGTTCGTCTTCGAGATCAAGCGGCGCGACTCGGTCCCGCCCGGCGAGCGCGACCGCGTCGAGCGCGCCAAGCGGAACCTCCGCCGCGAGCGGCTCGACCGCCTGGCGCCGATCGAGGACAACGAGGTGAGCTACGAGGAGGGCGAGCGGCTGGCGGCGTCGGTCATCGGCATCGACCGCGCGCTGGAGGCGTTGGAGGGGCTCGACGCGCCCGACCCGGAGACCGAGGCCAAGCGCCAGGAGGCCGCCGACCAGAAGCGCTGGATGAACTTCCTGAAGAAGGCACTCGGGCGCGAGGACGCCGGCGGCGGGAGCGGTCGCACGCGGTTCTGACCGCCGGCGAGGGGGCGGTCGCGGCCCCCCGGCCGCGCTCAGTTCCCGGTGAAGTCGATCCGCGAGCCGCTGCCGTCGCCCTTCCCCGCGGAGGGGCCGAGCCGGACGAACTCGTAGGCGTCGTCGTCGAGGTACACCGCGCCGTCCGCGACCGTCACGCCGACCGATTCGAGGACGGCGCCCTCGCAGGGCCCGAAGTTACAGTTGCCGCCGTCGGCCTCGAACGTGGCGCCGTGCGTCTGACAGAACACCTCGCCGTTGCGCACGAACGCCCCGTCGTCCTTGTCGAGGCGCACGTCGGTCCAGTGCTGGCAGTAGTTCCGGAACGCGCTCACCTCCCCGGCGGCCCGCGTGAGGATCGCCTCGACCTCCGGGGCGTCGCCCTCGCCCTCGCCGAGGTCGCCCTCGCCCTCGTCGACCGTCTCGGGGTCGACCGGGCGCAGGGTCGCGAGCAGCGTGCTCTCCTCCGGGACCTCCTCAACGCCGGCGATCCGACGGGTCTCGTCCATATCGTCCGGTGGGATGGGGCCGATTTGAACGCTGTGGTCCCCCGCCGACCTCAGAGCCGCTCGCCGTCGTAGTGAGTCTCCTCGATCCGCCGGTCGAACAGCCGCGAGAGGAGGGTCGTGAGCGGGCCGGCGACCCCCTCGCCGTCGCCGTCGACCGCGATGCCGTCGACGGTCGCGACGGGCCGAACCTCCCAGGTGGTGTTCGTGAGGAACACCTCGTCGGCCTCGCGCACCGCGTCGGGTGCGTACGTCCCCTCCTCGACCGGGATCCCCTCCGACTCCGCCAGCTCGATCACGGTCGATCTGGTGACCCCGGGGAGGATCGGGCCGTCGAGCGACGGCGTCTTGAGGGCCGTCCCGTCGGCGAAGAAGAGGTTCGCGGTCGCGCCCTCCGCGACGTTGCCGTCCGGGTCGAGCATGAGCGCCTCGTCGGCGCCCGTGACCCGGAGCTCCAGCCGGGCTACGATCCCGTTGAGGTAGTTGTGGGTCTTGGCCGCGGCCGGGATCGCGCGGTCGGCGGGCTTGCGCGTCTTCGTCGTCTGGAGCGCGGCCGGGCCGTCGTGGACCGGGTCGCTCCCGACGCCGCCGCGCGCGAGCGGCTTCGCGATCACGACGACCGTCGGGTCGCTCGCCGGCTTCGGGTCGAGCGTCCCCGGCTGGACCCCGCGAGTGATCGAGAGCTTCACGTACGCGTCCGCGAGGTCATTCGCGGCGAGCGTCTCGTCGACCCGGCGTTTCAGGTCCGCGTCGGCGAGCCCGCGGTCGATCCCGAGCGTCTCGCAGGCGTCCCGGAGCCGGTCCGCGTGCGCGTCCCACCGGAAGACGGCGCCGCCGTACGCGCGCATCGTCTCGAAGGCGGCGTCGCCGTAGGCGAACCCGCGGTCCTCCACCGAGACGGTCGCCTCCGAGGCGGGGACGAGGTCGCCGTCGACGTGGTACAGGCGGTCCGAACCCTCGTCTCCCTCACGCATCCTCACACACCTCCACGAAGTTCCGGACCATGC
This sequence comes from Halorubrum tropicale, assembly GCF_001280455.1. Lineage (NCBI taxonomy): Archaea > Methanobacteriati > Methanobacteriota > Halobacteria > Halobacteriales > Haloferacaceae > Halorubrum > Halorubrum tropicale. The sequence goes on along the minus strand of NZ_LIST01000003.1, from coordinate 229,478 downwards.
GCTTCCCGCGGGGCGTCAGGATGCTCTCCGGGTGGAACTGGACGCCGACGTGCGGCTTCTCGCGGTGGCGCACGCCCATCACGACCTCGCGCTCCTCGTCGGTGCGGGCGGTCTCGACCAGCTCGGCGGGGAGGTCCTCGCGCTCGACGCACAGCGAGTGGTACCGTCCGACCCGCAGGCGGTCGGGGAGCCCGGCGAAGACGCCCTCGCCGTCGTGGGTGATCGTCGACGGCTTCCCGTGGACGACCTCCGGCGCGTGACCGACGCGGCTCCCGCCGCTCGCGCACAGCGCCTGGTGGCCGAGACAGACGCCGAACACGGGTCGGTCGAGCTCGAAGGCGTCCGTCGAGACCCCGGCCTCAGCGGGCGTCCCCGGGCCGGGGGAGACGACGACGCCGTCCGGGTCGAGCGCGCGGATCCCGGCGAGGTCGACCGCGTCGTTCCGCCGGACCGTCACCGCGCCGGCGACCTCGCCGACGTACTGGACGAGGTTGTACGCGAACGAGTCGTAGTTGTCGACCACGAGGACCCGGGCGTCGGCGTCGCCCGCGCCGGGGCGCCACCCGCCCGCCGCCGAGGCGACGCCCCCGCGGTCGGCCGCTTCCTCCTCCCGCCGCGCGTCGCCACCGCTCATCGCTCGACCGCCTCCTCGGCCGCGGACCCGTCCTCGGTCTCGACCGCCATTCCGCCGGCGGCGAGCGCCTCGTCGACCGCGCTCACCAGCGCGCGCGCCTTCGCGAGCGTCTCCTCGTACTCCGCGTCCGGGTCGGAGTCGTGGACGATCCCCGCCCCGACCCGGAGGTGGTACTCGGCGGCGTGGCGGACGAGCGTCCGGATGACGATGTTCAGCGTCGCGCGCCCGTCGAACCCGGCCGCGAACATCGACCCGGTGTAGGGTCCGCGGCGGGTCGGCTCCAGCTCGTCGATGATCTCCATCGTCCGCGGCTTCGGCGCGCCCGTGATGGTCCCGCCGGGGAAGCAGGCGGCGACCGCGTCCGCGAGCCCCACGTCCGAGCGGGCCTCGCCCTCGATCAGGCTCACGAGGTGCATCACCTCGCTGTAGCGGTCCACCCGGCGGTACTCGCTCACCTCGACCGTGCCGAACCGCGACACCTTGCCCAGGTCGTTGCGTTCGAGGTCGACCAACATCGCGTGCTCGGCGCGCTCCTTCTCGTCGCCGGTCAGCTCGGCCTCCAGCGCCGCGTCACCGCTCGCCGTGTCCCCCCGCGGCCGCGTCCCCGCTATCGGCTCCGTGACGAGCCGCGCGCCGCGGTCGGGATCGTCGGTCGGCTCGCGCGCTAGGAGGAGCTCCGGGCTCGCGCTCACGAGGTCGACGCCGCTCGGCCGGTCGGCCCCGGTCTCACCGGAGCCGCCGAACTCGATCAGGCCGGAGTACGGCGCCGGGTTCACCTCGCGGAGCGCGTCGTACGCGTCGACCGGGTGGACCGCGGCCGGCGCGGTCAACCGCTGGGAGACGTTCGCCTGGAAGGTGTCGCCCTCGCGGACGTGCTCTTTGACCCGCCGGACCGCGTCGGCGTACCCCTCGCGGCCCACGTCGCTCTCGAAGGTCGCGCTCTCCGCGGTCGGGTCGGGCGGCGCCTGCGAGGCCGCGTCCCCGGTCTCGATCCGGGCTGCCAGGTCCCCGGCCCGCGCCCGACCCTTGTCGAACAGCGCGTCGAGCGCGTCGCGGTCGCCCTCGGGATCGTCGAGGCCCGCCGGCACGCGGGGACAGGCGGTCACGCGGAGCGTAACGGTCCCGTCGCTGTCGCCGTCGTCGCCGTCCTCGGCGTCCACCGGACACTCCCAGGCCGCGATCCGGTCGAAGAGCGCGGCCTGGAGCCGCGGGAGCCCGCGGTCGTCGACCGCGCCGGGGCCCGCGGGCGGCGCCGGCGGGAACGCCTCCAGTCCGCGCGCCACGTCGTAGGAGAGCCAGCCGAACGCGCCGCACGGGTACGGCACCTCGCAGTCGCCGCGCGCCAGCGCCTCGCCGTCGAGAACGCCCTCCAGGGCGGACAGCGAGGCCGACGGGCGTCGGTAGTCGCCCGCTCTGTCCCCCCCTTCGACGCGCTCCGATCCGTCCGCGTCGCCCGCGCCGGCGACGACCGCCTCGGCGGCGACGGTCAGTCGCTCGACCGGGTCGACGCCGAAGTACCCCCACCCGGACTGGCCGCCGCTCGTCTCGTAGAAGACGCCGCCGGGGCCGCCCCGCGCCCGGCGGTAGGCGTCGAAGGGGTCGTCGACGGCGACCCGGAGCTCGACCGGGACCCGCGCGCCGTCCGGCGCCGCGGCCGCGACCGCGCGGAACCGCTCCCGGTCGGTGTGTACCGTTCGCCTCATGGGAATCCGTTCGGCGGGCGCGACGAAACAGTTGCGGTCGCCCGACCCGCCCGTCAGAACTCGCCCGCGCGGTCGATCCACGTCGCGGCGCGCTTCTCGCCGACGCTCGTGCCCTCCGCCACCTCGGCGGCGTCCGCGTCCGCGAGGTCGGCCACCGTCTCGATCCCGATCTCGGCGAGCCGCTCGGCGTACGCCGGGCCGATTCCCTTGATCTCCTCGACGCTCGGGCCGCGGTCGTCGTCGTCGACCGCGACGTCGTCCGCCTCGCCCGCCGCGGCCTCCGCCTGCTCGGCCGCCTCGTCCGCCCCCGCGCCCTCGTCGTCGACGAGCGACTCCGTCGAGGCGGCCGCCTCCGTCTCCGCGGCGACCGCCGCCTCGTCGCCGTCGTCCGCCTCGCTCTCCGCCGGCTCCGCGTCGCTCGACTCGACCGAATCACCGGCCGCTGGCGGCTCGGCCGCCGGCTCCGGTTCGTGCTCGACCGTCACTTCCGTCTCGCCGGACTCGCGCTCGCCCGAACCGCTCCCGAATCCGAGCTTCTCTTTGAGCTTCTGGAGTAGCGCCATTGCCGGCGGCTACACGTGCGAGATATTTAAAAACCCTCTCCGCCGCAATCGACCGCCGGCCCCGTCCCGCCTGTTTATAAGTGACGCCGGGCCGTCGCGGTCGTATGAACGTGATCAATCCGGTCATGTGGTCGGTCCACGTCGGCTTCGCCGTCCTCTGGGTCGGCAGCGTGCTGTTCGTCACCCTCGCGGTCCTCCCGCCCGCGCTCCGCGGCGAGATCGGGACGACCGCGCTCGGCTCGGTCGTCGGTCGCCTGCGCTGGATCACCCGGATCAGCGCGGTCGCGTTCGTCCTCTCCGGCGGCCACATGGCCGGGACGCTGTACACCTTCGAGGCGCTGACGGGCACGCCCCGCGGGCACCTCGTGTTGACGATGCTCGGGCTGTGGTTCGTCGGCACCGGACTCGTCGAGGTCGCCGGCTCGAAGCTGGCCGACGGGCTCGACGCCGACAAGCTCCGCGAGCCCGCCCGCGAGGCCAAGCCGTTCCTCTACGGCGCGTCCGCCGTCTCCCTCGGCCTGATCGTCACCGCCGGGCTGCTCGCGAGCCCGTCGCTCCTCTGAGCGGCCGCCGGGCCCTCCGTCCGTTCACTCCAACTCCGCCCGCAGCGCCGCGTTCATCGCGTCGACGGGCGCGTCCTCGCCGGTCCAGATCTCGAACGCCTCCACCCCCTGGTACAGCAGCATCCACGCGCCGTCGACCGTCGTCGCGCCCGCGGCCGCGGCCTCCCGCAGGAGCCGGGTCTCGATCGGCGCGTACACCGCGTCGAGGACGGCGAGGTCGCCGTGGAGGTGTTCGTCGGGCACCGGGGTCTCGTCGGGCGCCTCCATCCCCACGCTCGTCGCGTTGACGAGCAGGTCGGCGGCCGCGACGCGCTCGCCGAGGCCGTCGAGGCCGCCGCCGGTCGCGCCCGGCACGTCCCCCGCGAGCTCGACCGCGCGCTCCGCGGTGCGGTTCGCGACGTGGACCGCCGCGCCGGCGTCCGCCAGCGCGAACGCGGCCGCCCGCCCCGCGCCGCCCGCGCCCACCACGAGCGCGTCGCGGCCGTCGACGGTCACGTCGTGGTGTTCGAGCGCCCGCGTCACCCCCGCGGCGTCGGTGTTGTGGCCGCGCGGCCGGTCGGCCTCGCCCGCCCGGACCGGGCCGTAGTCGACCGTGTTGACCGCGCCGATGCGCTCCGCGAGCGGGGCGACGTCGACCGCGTCGAGAACGTCCCGCTTGAACGGGACCGTCACGTTGAGCCCCGCGACGCCGAGGTCGGCCGCGCCCGATATCGCCGCGGCCGCGGCGTCGGCGTCCGGCTCGAACGCGACGTAGCGCGCGTCGAGGCCGAGCGCCTCGTAACCCGCCTCGTGCATCGGCGGCGACAGCGAGTGGCCGACCGGGTTCCCGATCAGTCCGTACACGTCCATGCCCGCTCACGCGGCCGCGACCGACAAAAACGGGTCGGTCGGCGGGTCGCTCTCGCCGGCCCTCGCCCCGTCTCACTCCCGCCGGCCGTCGGCGTCCCGCTCCGCGTCGATGACGTCTTCGAGGGTCTCGGTGCCGACGTCGCTGGCGATCTTGACGCCGACGAGCGACACCACGATGCCGCCGACGATGAACGCCGCGAGCTGTTGAACTGGGGTCATCGTCATGCCGTACGCCGACAGCGGCTCGTGGATCGCCTCCTGCGCGAGGAAGTACCCGGCGAACCCGCGGACGACGAGGGCGACCGCGGCGATGACGAACGGGAGGTTGAGGTACGGGGTCCGGATCCCCTCGTCGCGGATCAGCTCGTCGAGCAGCCGCCCCACGGCCGCGGTCACGCCCGCGACCGCGAACCACGGGACGGCGGCGTAGGTGAACTCCACGACCTCGACGAGCCGCGCCGATCCGGGGGTGAGGTTCGAGGCGGCGAGGAAGCCGAAGAACCCGCCGACGAGGGCGAGCCCGCCGGCGACGACGTACGTCACGACCGACACCTGGCCGGCGTACAGCGCCTCGCGGACGCGCTCCGGCAGCCCGGCCACGAGCCGGTCGACCGCGAGCCCCTTGTACAGCAGCGCGGCGCCGAGCAGCCCGGCGACGCCGGCGACCGCCTCGCCGGCGGAGAACCAGTAGAACAGCGCGGGGACTAAGAGCAGCGCGACGCCGAACGGCACGAGGACCGTCGAGCGAAGCTGCTCGTCCGCGAGGAACTGCTTGAGCAGGTAGTAGGTGGACTCGATGTCCCGGGCCTGCCGGACGACGACGCGGTCGACGGAGTCGACGGGGACCCGCGACTCGACGACCGGGAGGACGCGCTCGTCCTCCGCGGAGTCGACGACGACGATCGCGGCCCGCGGGTCGTACCGCTCCACGAGGTCGTCGAGCTGGGCGGCGATGGAGCGGTCGGCGCCGACCGGGGAGTCGCTCTCGGCGGAGACGACCGCAACCACCGACTCCTCGCGTTCGTCCCTGAGGTCGCGCGCGACGCGCAGCGACTCCAGCAGGCAGTTCACGCTGGCGTCCTCGGGGTCGTCCAGCCCGGCGTCCGTGACCAGCGACCGGACGGCCTCCCAGCCGGCGACCGGCATCGGGACGTTGGTGGCGCGACCGATCGCCCCCGAGCGGTCGACGCAGATGACCAGCGTCGTCACGTGTCGTCTCACACCGCGGCCGGACAAAAATCCTCCCCGTCGGTCGCCGCGCGCCGTTCGGCCCTCGCGGCCGCGCTTTCGTCGGCCTCCGCCGCCCCCACGGCCGATCCGTCGCTACCGGAACTCCACGTCGATGTCGCCGCCGTCGTCGGCGAACACGCCCGCCACGCCGCTCCCGGCCGCGAACGCGACGCGCTCGGCGCCGATGCCGAGCCGCTCCGCGAGCCCGCGCTCCGGGGTGAACTCGCGGACCTCGGGCTCGGCCCCGATCAGGTCGGCGAGCCGGTCCTCGACGTCGTCCTCTGTGCCCAGCTCGTCGACCAGCCCGAGCTCGGCGGCGTCGTCCCCGAGGTACACCCGCGCCTCGGTCTCCCGGATCGCTTCGGGGTCCATGTCGCGGCCCTCGCTCACGGTCTCGACGAACTGCTCGTAGTAGCCGTCGATGATCCCCTGGAGGTACTCCCGTTCGTCCTCCTCGATCTCCTTCAGCGGGACGCCGGCGTCCTTGTACTCGCCGGCGGTGAACTGCTCGTAGGAGATGCCGAGCTTGTCGGCGAGCCCCTTCGCGTTCGGGCGGGAGCCGACGACGCCGATGGAGCCGACGAGGCTCGCCTCGCGCGCCCACAGCTCGTCGCAGCCGCTCGCGATCCAGTACCCGCCGGAGGCGCAGGTGTCGGTCGCGTACGCCACCGTCGGCCCGTCGAAGTCGGCGGCCGCCCGCCGGATGTCGTCGCTCGGCACGACCTCGCCGCCGGGCGTGTTGAGCTCGACGAGCAGCGCCTCGGCGTCGTCGTCCTCGTCGGCCGCCTCGATCTGCTCGACCACGTCGTCCGCGGTCGCACCGCCCGGGCCCGAAAGCGGCGACGGCCGCCCCTGGTTCCGGCGGATCGGCCCCGAGACCGTCACCTTCGCGACGTTGTACTCGTCCGCGTCACCGAATCGCCCGCCCGTGAGCCGCGCGAGGACCGCGCGGCCCGCGATCGTCGTCGCCGCGCCGACCGCGGCGGCCGCGAGCAACCCCTTCCGTCCGTTCGCCGGCGCGTCGTCCATACCGACGGTTGGCGGCGCTCCCGTTTATATGCTGTCGTGGGCGACGCCGGTCGCCGGGACCGGCCGCCCGCGCTCGCCGAGCGCGTCGCTGTCGACCGTGGAAAACCGCAGAAAACCGCGTCGGACCGCGTCTCGGCCGGCTTACAGGAGGCCGGTCTTCTGGAGCTTCATCAGGTCCTCGGTGTCGAGCGTCTCGCCCTCCTTGAACTTCTGATAGATCTCCTCGGCCTCTTCCTTCTCCTCCTCGCGCTTCTCGGCGCGCTCGTCCTGCCGCTCTTCCTCCTCCTTCTTGTCGAGCTCGCGCAGGCGCTTCTGGACGCGGACGAAGTCCTCGTGGTGGCGGTCGGCCGCCTCCTGGGCCTCGACGAACAGCTCGTGCATCTCGTCGGCCTCGTCGCGGATGTCGTCGGCCTCGCGGTAGGCCTCGATCATCTGGTTGTGGTGCTCTTGGGCCTTGTCGGCGAGCTCCGTCACCTTCTGGTGGTGCTGGGACGCCTCGGAGCGGACCTCCTCGGCCTCCTCGACGAGCTCGTCGAGCTCGCTCGTGTCGTCGACCTTCTCCTTCTTTTCGGCGAGCTTCTCGCGTTTGTCGTCGATCTTCTCGATGAGCTCGCGCTCGTCCTCCGCGTCGAGCACCTCCGTCTGCTGGCGGAACTCGAGGTCCTCGATCTCCTCTTCGAGCTCCTCGATGGACTTGCCGGAGCCGAGTTCGAGGTCCTGTTTGAGCTCCTCGACCTCGTCGAACAGCTCGTTGGCCTCGGCGTTGAGCTCGTTGCGCTTGTCCTTGTGCTCTTGGACCTGCTCGTTGAGCTCGTCGCGCTTCTCGCGGTGCTCCTGGGCCTCGTCGACCTTCTCGCGCGTCTTCGCGTTGAGGTCGTCGCGCTTGGAGGCGCGCTCGGACGCCATCTGGTTCAGCTCGTTGCGTCGGTCTCGCAGCTGGCCGGCGCGTTTGATGAGCTGACCCTTGGAGCCGTTCTCCAGGTCGTCCTCAGAAAGGTCCACGTTGTCCGCCTCGTCCATCGCTTCCACGTCGTACTGCTCGATGACTTCTTCTTTCGTTACCATTTGTTATCTCTCCATCACCGCTCCGGCGATAGCGGACGCTCGCTGTGGTGCGTCGGGCCGTCTACAAGAACTCCCGTTCATTTCAGCGTGCGATTCCACCAGCGCCAGAGGCGTTCTGGTACCCGCAACTACCCCCGGGCGATACATAAATACTTCGGTGGTTTTCGTGCGTACCGGTGCCACGACGCGTGTACCCCCCGATTTCCGTGGTTACCGTTCACACGACTCGCCGTCCCCTCCCACCGCGTACGAGAGGACGACCCCGTCGTCGAACCGCTCCGTGCCCGTCAGCGTCAGGTCGGGGAACCCCTCGGTGAAGCCCGCGCCGTCCGCGAGGGTGGGCGCGTCGCGGCCGCCGATGACGAGCGAGCCGACGTAGACGTGGAGCTCGTCGACGACGCCGGCCTCGAAACACGAGAAGATCACCTCGCCGCCGCCCTCCACCATCAGGCGGTCGACCCCGCGCTCGGCGAGCCGATCGACCCCCTCGGCGACGTCGACGCGCTCCTCGCCGGCCACGATCACCTCGGCGCCCGCGTCGGCGAGCGCCTCGCGGCGTTCCCGGTCGGTCGCGGCCGAGACGAGCAGGTACGTCGCGGCCGCGTCGTCTAAGATCCGGGCGTCGGTCGGCGTCCGCCCCGTCGAGTCGATCACGACGCGGGCGGGGTCGCCGGGCCGCCCGTTCCGCAGGCGCTCGACGCGGCGGTCTTCCTCATCGAGCGTGAGGTGCGGGTCGTCCGCGAGGACGGTCCCGACCCCCACGAGCACCGCGTCCGCGGCCGCCCTGACGCGGTCGACCCGGTCGAAGTCCTCGGGGCCGGAGATGCGGAGCTGCTCCCGGCGGCGAGTGGCGAGCTTCCCGTCGACGCTCTGGGCCGCGTTGACGACCACGTGCATACGCGACGGTCGACCGGACGCGGAATGGTCGTTTCGGTCGGGGAGGTCGGCGCGACCGTCGACCGCGGCGGTCGCTCCGACCCAAAGCGTATCCGGCGCCGGACCGAAGGAGCGCGTCATGAGAACCTCGACGATCGTGGTCCTGATCGGCGTCGCCCTGTTCCTCCTCCCGATCCCGGGCACGTTCATCCTCGGCGCGCTGGTCGTGCTCGCCGGGCTCGCCGCCCGCCTGTTCGGGCTCTGACCCGATACGATTTCCCCGGCGGGGACCGTCCGACCGGCCGTGTCCGACCCGACCGCGCACCACGTCGGCGTCACCGTCGCCGACCTCGACCGTGCCGTCGAGTTCTACGCCGAGACGTTCGACCTCGACGTCGTCGCCGAGTTCGCCGTCGGCGGCGACGCCTTCGCCGAGGCGGTCGCCGTCGAGGGCGCCGCCGCCGCGTTCGCGCACCTCGACGCCGGGGACGCGATCGTCGAACTCGTCGAATACGACCCGGCCGAGGAGTCGGGTCTGGGGAACGCCCCCGACCTGAATCGCCCCGGAGCGACTCACCTCGGGCTCGCGGTCGACGACGTCGAGGCGTTTCACGCGGGGCTCGCCGACGACGTCGAGACGCTGAGCCCGCCGCGGACGACGGAGAGCGGGACGACCGTCCTGTTCGTCCGGGACCCGGAGGGGAACCTGATCGAGGTGCTCGACGCCTGACGGGGCTCGCTCGCGCGAGCCGTGTGTTGCCTATCCCGACATCGACTCGCGGAGCACGAGCAGCGACATCGGGACGCTCGCGGCCACGAGCCCGTAGACGCCGCCGAGGATGGGCTCAACGCCGAACTCGGGCGCGAGGAGGTAGCCGGCGGCGAACCCGATCGGGTCGCAGACGACCGCGACGGCGATCAGCTGTGCGGAAAACGACATGGCTTCGAACCGCGCCAGGAGGGCCATACCCCGTCGTCGCACGTCAGTCAAATAAAACTTCGAGAACGGTCGCCGTCCGCGGGGCGCCGCGGCCTCACTTCACCTTCGTGCCGGGCGCGGCGTCCTCGTAGGTGGTGAGGAGGTCGGCGTCCTCGCCGGCGGCCAGCACCATGCCGTTGGACTCGACGCCGAACAGCTCCGCCTTCTCCATGTTCGCGAGCACGATCACCTTCGTGTCCGGCAGCTCGTCGACCTCGTGGAGCTGTTTGAGCCCCGCGACGATCGTCCGGGTCTCCGCGCCGAGGTCGACGGTGAGCTCAACGAGGTCGTCGGCCCCCTCGATCCCCTCGGCCGCCTCGATGCGGCCGACGCGGATGTCCAGCTCCTGGAACTGTTCGAAGCCGATGCGGTCGTCGCTGATGGGTTCGATGTCGCTCATGTCGGTGTCGTCGGTGGTCTCGGTCTCGTCGCCCTCGTCGTCAGCGCCGCTCTCGTCGTCAGCGTCGTCGCTCTCCGCCTCGGCGACGCGCGCTTCGAGCTTCTCGTTCAGGTCCTCGACGCGCTCGTCTTCCACCTGCTCGAACAGCTCGGTCGGCTCGCTCAGGTCGCCGGCGGGGCCCTCGCGGGCGGCCTCGACGGTCGCCTCGTGGACGGAGCCGGGCTCGCCGAGCTGGGCCCAGAGCCGCTCGCTCTTCTCGGGCGCCAGCGGCTCGAAGAGCACGGCGATCGCCTTCGCGAGCGCGACGCAGTCGTAGATGACGCGCTCGGCCTCGGCAGGCTCCTCGTCGACGAGCTTCCAGGGCTCGTTGCGCTGGATGTACTCGTTGCCGTACCGCGCGAGGCCGGTGACGGCGTCGCCGAGCGCGCGGACGGAGTAGTCGTTGACCGCGGCCGCGAACTCGTCGACGGCCTCGTCGATCCGCGCCGCCACGTCGTCGCTCGGCGCGTCGGCGTCGGGGCCGTCCTCGTAGTTGCGGTGGGCGAAGAGGAGCGAGCGGTAGAGGAAGTTGCCGACCGTGCCCACCAGCTCGGTGTTGACGCGCTCGGCGAACTTCTCCCACGAGAAGTCCACGTCCTGCTGGAACCCGCCGTTGGTCGCGAGGTAGTAGCGCAGCGGGTCGGGGTGGAACCCCTCGTCTAAGTACTCGTCGGCCCAGACGGCGCGGTCGCGGCTCGTGGAGAACCCCTTGCCGTCGAGGGTGACGAACCCGCTCGCCATCACCGCGCGCGGCTCCGCGTGGTCGGTCGCCTCTAACATTGCGGGCCAGAAGATCGTGTGGTGTTGGATGATGTCGCGGCCGATCACGTGGACGATCTCGCCGCCCTCCGGGTGCTCGTCGCTCGCGCCCTCCTTCCAGGCGGCCTCCCAGTCGAAGGCGTCGGCGCCGACGCGCTCGGAGTACTGCTTCGTCGAGGCGATGTACTCGATCGGGGCGTCGACCCAGACGTACAAGACGAGGTCCTGCGGATTCTCGTCGGGCAGGTCGATCCCCCAGTCCATGTCGCGGGTGATACACCAGTCCTGGAGCCCCTGCTCGATCCACTCGCGGGGCTGGTTCCGGGCGTTCGAGGTGCCTTCGAGGCGGTCGAGGAAGCCGGAGAGGTAGTCGGCGAACTCCGAGACCGCGAAGAACTGGTGGGTTCGCTCGCGGTACTCCGCGGGGTTGCCGGTGATCGTCGACTCGGGGTCCTCGACCTCCCCCGGTTCGAGGTGGCGCTGGCACCCCTCGTCGCACTCGTCGCCGCGGGCGTGGGCGCCGCAGTACGGGCACGTCCCCTCGACGTAGCGGTCCGGGAGGTACTGGTCGTCGACGGGGTCGTACGCGACCATGATCTCCTTCTCGTAGAGGTGGCCCGCCTCGTCGAGGTCGCGGACGAGGTCCTGGGTCAACTCCGTGTTCGTCTCGTCGTGGGTGTGGCCGTAGTTGTCGAACTCGACGTTGAACTTCGGGAACGTCTCGGCGTAGCGCTCGTGCCAGTCGAGCGCGAACTCCTCGGGCGAGACGCCCTCCTGTTCGGCGTTGACCGCGACGGGCGTGCCGTGCATGTCCGAGCCGGAGACGAACGCGGTCTCCTGGCCGAGTCGGTCGAGCGCGCGGCTGTACACGTCGCCGCCGACGTAGGTGCGGAGGTGGCCGATGTGGAGGTCGCCGTTCGCGTACGGCAGTCCACAGGTCACCACCGCGGGCCGGTCGGTGGGGTAATCGTCGTGGCTCATGTGGTGCGTGTGTGTCGTGTGTCGGTCGATCGGGTCTAAAGCCCGCTGGTTCGAGGCCGGCGACCGCGGGGAGACCGGCGCTCGCGCGGTCGTCGGTGTCGGCGCCGGCGAGGCAGTCGAGGGTCCGGGCGCTGCGGGAAGGCGACGGGATTCGCCGCCGCGTCGCCGCCGACCGCGTTACGGGCCGGCGGCGACGCGGCGGGTCCGCCCGCCGCTAGAAGGAGCGCATCCGCATCCCGAACCGTCGACGCCGTGTCACGCCTCACGCTTCGGGCGGTTCCGTCTAAAAAGCGTCGCCCGGGGTCGGCGGCGCCCTCGGCCGGGGTCTTCAGGGCTCCATCGCCTGCTCGGCGCGCCCCGTGAGCCGCTCCGGATCGAGCCGGTAGTACTCGAACGTCACCTCGCTCGTCGGCTCGCCGAAGGCGTCGACGATGGGGATCTCCGCCGTCCGCTCGAGGCCGGCGAGCGACTCGGTCGCGCTGGCGTCGTCGCTGGTCGACACCAGTCGGCCGCTCGCCACCACGCTCTTCCACCGCTCGTCGTCCCGCCCGTAGACGACGAACGTGACGCCGCGGTCGGCGGCGTTCGCCTTTCCGCTGTCCGCTCCGACGGCGAGCCGGAAGTAGAACGTCCCCTCGACCGGATCGTACCCGTACGACACCGGGACCGAGTGCGGCGGCCCGTCGCCGTCCGTCGACAGCGAGAGGACGCCGGTCCCCGACCGCCCGAGGAACTCGTCGCGCTCGTCGTCCGTCATCCGAACCGCGTCCGCGTCTGTCATACGGGACCTACGCCCTGTATGTTAATGAATACCTCTCATGTATCGCGCGGCGTGCGGACCGTCGCGGGCCACGGCGACCGCCCCACCTACAGGATGTCGCGGACGATCGCGGCCGCCTCGGACGCCGTCGGAGCGAGCACGTACGCGATCGGCTCGATGCCGACCGCGCCGGTCTGGTACAGGACGAGCGTTCCCCCGTCCCCGTCCGTCGGGGAGCCGGCGGTCGCGACCGCGTCCGCGACCGCCTCGCGCGTCGGGCGTTCGGCGTCGAACTCGACGGTCGGGTGCGACTCGGCGAGCGCCTCGACGGTGTCGGGGTCGTACCGGACGTTCACCGCGCCGCGGGCGGTCGCCCCGCCCTCGCGGGCGGCGAGCAACACCGTCGCGACGTGTTCGCTCACGCCGAACTCGGGCTCGCCGGGGACCATCGCCCGCCCCTTCACGTCGACGAGTCGGCCGGGGACCGCCGCCACGTCGTCGATCGCTCGGGCGTCGCCGAGACACTCCGCCACGTTCGCCCCGACGTTCGGGATGAGCCCGGCGAAGCCCGAGGCGTTCGTCAGGGTGCGGAGCCCGCGGCGGACCGAGGTGAGGACCCGCTCGCGCTCCCGGAGCCCGCTGTCGGGGTCGTGGACGGAGAACTCGACGTCGGCGTCGGCGAGCGCGGGCATCGCCGTCTCGTGGAGGTCGGCGAGCAGGTCCCCCTCCTCCAACTGCCGGATCAGCACCTCTATCTCCACGAGCGCGGCCACCGGCGTGAGGTCGCCGCTCGCGAGCCCCTCGCCGACCCGCTCGACGAGGTCGCGCACGCGCTCGTCGGCGACGATCCGCTCGTGTCTCGCCACGTCGCCGGCGGCGTACTTCGACACGGCCGACTGCGAGATGCCGAGCGCCGACGCGACCTCGGACTGCGTGAACCCGCGGTCGCGGAGGTCCTCCGCGAGCATCGATCGGACGGTCGGCAGGAACTCGTCGACGACGACCTCCTCGATGAACCTCATTCGCGATCACCGCCCGACGGCGTCGCCCCTCCGCCACCCTCGCGTCGGTCGCCCGCCTCGCCCGCGAACTCGGGATCGTCGCCGATCCGCGACGCCTGCGGCCCGTCCTGTCCCTGGTACTTCGAGCCCCGCTCGGCGCCGTACGGTCGCTCCGCGGGCCGTTTCAGCTCCGTGAAGGTGAGCTGCGACACGCGCATGCCCGGCGAGAGCGCCACGGGCGCGGTGCCGAGGTTCGAGAGTTCGAGCGTGATCTGCCCCTCGTAGCCGGGGTCGCACAGCCCCGCGGTCGCGTGGACGACGATCGCGAGCCGGCCGAGCGACGAGCGGCCCTCGACGTGGGCGACGAGGTCGTCCGGGATCGCGACGCGCTCGGCTGTCGTCCCGAGGACGAAGTCACCGGGGTGGAGGATGAACTCGTCGCCCTCGTCGACGGTCGTCTCGGTGACGTACTCGCTCACCTCGCCCGCGTCGGTCGGGTGGATACAGGGGATGTTGGTGCGCTGGAACTCCAGGAACCGCTCGCCGAGCCGCAGGTCCACGCTCGCGGGCTGGACCTGCTGGTCGACGTCGTCGAGCGGCTCGATCGCGAGGTCGCCCTCGGCGAGCCGGTCGAGGATGTCGGCGTCGGACAGGATCATACCGGGAGGGGGAGCGCCGGCGGATTAAAAACTCCCGAAACCGCGGTCGCGGGCGGTCCGACCGGCGTCCCCGACCGATCGATCCGGCGTGACTCAGACCGCTGCCAGCGCCAGCGCGCTCGCGGCGAAGAACGTCGCCACGCCCGCCGCGGCGCCGCGACCGAGGTCGTGCCGAGATTCCAGCCCGGCGACGACGATGACCCACTGGATAGCGATCGCGACCGCCGAGGCGACCAGCAGCGGGCCCGTCAGACCCGTGACCGCCGCGACGAGGTCCGTCGTGAGCGCCTCGAACGACGACCCTGCGGGGTCCGCGTTCGAGAGCGTGTACCAGATCCCGACGATCCCGGCCCCGAGCCGGAGCAGTTCCGCGCCGACCGCCCAGCCGGCGATCACGAACGAGTCGCCGGCGGAGCCGGAGCCGCCCGCGACGAGCGCCCCGACGTGGAGCGCGAGCGCGAACACGACCCACCAGAGGGGGACGCCCAACAGGCCGTAGTGGATGAACCCGGTCGCGGCGTCGCGCAGTTCCTCCCCCGCGTCGACCTCGATCCGTTCCGGTTCGTCGCACTCCTCGGCGAACATCGACCCCGGCTCGTCGCCGAACGTCTCGCAGGTCGACTCCGACGGCCGGTCGGGGTTGTCGACGGTGATCCGCTGGTCGACCGTCGCGTCGAAGACGCCGCCGAGCGCGACGATTCCGAGGCTGGTACCGATCGTCGCCACGACCAGCATCGCGACCGCGACGGTCCCGGCGTGAGGGGAGTCGAACCCGTCGCGGACGCGGTCGAGCACGCTGCCGGGCAGGCTCGCGAGGGCGGCGAACGGGGAGGGCATCGTCGGGTGGTCCCCGCCGACGGACAAGTGCTTTTCCGCTCACAGCTCCGGGGCCGTGCCCGGCCGCCCGCGTCACTCCCGGTCGAGTTCGGTCTCCCGCTCGACCTCCTCTGTGTCGGCGTCGTCCGCCTCCGCCGCCTCGTTCGCGGCGGCCTTACGGGCGCGGTCGGCCGCCAGCTCGCGGTCGATGTCGTCCTCGACGTACCCCATCGACTCGACGGTGACGACGTTGCCGCCGCCCGGGTCGACCACCATCACCTCCTCGCCCTCGTCGATCGTTCCCTCCATCGACCGGGCGGAGTAGTGGGGGTTGAAGCCGCCGCCGGCGAGCTTCACCTCGCCGCCCGTGGGGGTCACTCGCTCCGTGACCGTCCCCGTCTTCCCCTTCAGCGAGTCGCTGTCGCTGGTCTGTTGCTGCCCTTTCCCGCCGTAGAGGTCGAACTCGTGGTAGCCGTAGAAGGCGGCGGCGCCGAACGCGAGCGTCAGCAGCGCCATGAGCAGCGTGAGGAGCGCGCCGGCGACGCCGAACGACGCCAGGAGCAGGCCGCCGAGCCCCGCGCCGATGAGCGCGATGCCGACGACGATGAAGTTCGCCCCCGGCGCGAGCGCCTCCGCCATCGAGAGCAGCAGCCCCGCGGTCAGGAGTAGGAGCGGGAGGGTGTCCGGGGAGAGGAGCCCGGACTGTGCGAGCGCGTTCATAATCGGTCCTACGGCCGCGGCCTGATAAGTGGTGGTACGCGCGACCGCGGCGCCGTCGGTCGGCGGCGTCCTCTGCGGTCCGGGTCGTCGACCGCGCGCGTTTAGAAGCCGACCAGCAGGGTCCCGACGGTGAGCGCGACGCCGAGGACGACGAAGACCGCGTGTTCGAGGTCCACGTCGCCCGGCTCTATCGGCTCGTCCGCCGGGGTGGCGGTGTCCTCGGTGACGCCGTTCGGCCCCACGTCGTCGACCGAGAAGCGCCACTCGCCGCCGCCGTCCGGCTCCTCATCGCCGGCATCGTTGGCCCGGCTGCGGTCGCCGAACTCCGTCGACTCCGCGGCGTCGGACACGCGCTCGTCGCGGGCGTCGTCGCCGGATTCGTCGCTCATGATCGGGCCTACGCGACTCCGTAATAAATGGCTGGCGGGCGCAAGCGGCGCGGGGCCGGGGCGGTCACGCGATGGCGGCGCGTCGGGTGACGCTGCGTCGGCGGGATCGGGCGCGGCCTACCGCTCGCGGGCCGCCCGGAGGACGTCGCCGTCGTAGACGACGCCGCGCTCGCCGTCGAGGGTCACGGTCGTTCCGTCCGCGACCGAGTCGGGGAGGCCGGCGCCGGAGACCATCGGGACGCCGAGTTCGCGGGCGACGACGGCGGGGTAGCCGGTCATCCCCTCGCGGGCGTCGATGATGCCGGCGATCCGGTCGAGGTCGCCGGAGAACTCCCCGTCGAAGCCGGCGTCGAGCGCGACGACGGAGCCCGCCGGCAGCGCGTCGAGGTCGCCGTCAGCGGTCCGGTGGACCGGGGCGGCGACGCGGCCGGCGACGACCGCCTTCCCCGTCACGAGCGTCTCGGCGGCGACGTGGACCTTCAGCGTGTTCGTCGTGTTCGTCCCCTCGAACTCGGTGAGCATGCCGGAGAGGACCACGAGGGTGTCGCCGGACGCGGCCCCCCCGCGGTCGAGCGCGGCGTCGACCGCGTTGTCGAGAATCGCCTCCATGTCCTTGGCGTACCCGGTCAGCACGGGGCGGACGCCCCACGAGAGCGCGAGCTGGCGGCGGACGCGGTCGTCCGGCGTCGTGGCGACGACCGGGACGCCCGGCCGGAACATGGCGGTCTTGCGCGCGGTGAAGCCGGACTCGGAGACGGCGACGACCGTCGACGCGCCGATGTCGCGCGCGAGGTAGCGCGCCGAGCGCGCCAGCGCCTCCGTGCGGGAGCCCTCCTCCGCGGTCGGGACGCGCTGCTCGCGCGTCTCCGCGTACTCGTCGCTGGCCTCGACCTCCCGGACGATCCGGTCCATCGTCTCGACGACGTTGACGGGGTCGTCGCCGACCGCGGTCTCGCCCGAGAGCATGACCGCGTCGGTGCCGTCGAGGACGGCGTTGGCCACGTCGGAGGCCTCGGCGCGGGTCGGGCGCCGCGAGGAGACCATCGAGTCGAGCATCTCCGTCGCCGTGATGACGGGGACGCCCTCGTTGACGCAGGTCCGGATGATCCGCTTTTGGATCACGGGCACGTCCTCCAGCGGGCACTCGACCCCGAGGTCGCCGCGGGCGACCATCACGCCGTCGGCGGCGTCGACGATCCCCTCCAAGTTCTCGACGGCGCCGGCGCGCTCGATCTTCGCGACGATCGGGATGTCGCCGCCGCCGCGGGCCTCAAGTTCGTCGGCGATCCGGTAGACGTCGTCGGCGTCGCGCACGAACGAGGCCGCGACGAAGTCGGCGTCGGTGCGCGCGGCGAGGTCGAGTTCGGCCTCGTCCTCCGGCGTGATCAGGTCCACGTCGATGGCGACGCCCGGAAGGTTCACGCCCTTCCGGGAGCCGAGCTTCCCGCCGGAGACGACCGTGGCGACCACGGACTCGCCGTCGACGCGCTCGACGCGGCACTCGATCCGGCCGTCGTCGAGGAGGATCGTGTCGCCCGGCCCGGCGGCCCCGATCGAGTGGGTGAGGCCGACGCGCTCGGGCGTCGCGTCGTCGGCTTCGAGGAAGGTGACCTCCGAGTCGGTCGCGAGTTCGATCGGCTCGTCGATCTCGGCCGTGCGGACCTCCGGGCCCTTCAGGTCGACCATCACCGCGAGCGGGTCGTCGATCTCGTCGTCGACGGCGCGGGCGCGCTCGATCACCGTCTCCCGGTGGTCGGTGGTCCCGTGGCTGGCGTTGAGTCGGACGACGGACATCCCCGCGTCGGCGAGGCCGCGGATCGTGTCCCGGTCGTCCGAGGCGGGACCGATCGTACAGACGATCTTGGCGTTTCGCATACCGCCGGGTTCGACGTAGCGCCGGAAAAAGGCACCCGGTTGAGTCGCTCCCGAGTGAACGTTCGTGACGGACGGGCGCGCCGCGGGTTCAGTCCGGTGCCCGGCGTGGATGAGTCGCAGTCCGAACTGCGGCGGCGCGTGCCTGCGAGCGGCCGGAGCGAAGCGGAGGCCGCGAGACAAGCACCGCAACGAGGGAGCGGAGCGACCGAGTGCGGAGCGCAGCGAGCGCACCGAGCCCTCTCGGCTGGGACTCTGGTGATGTTCGTGTCGGTGGTGCCGACAGCATTTATACGTACAACTCCGTGTCGACCGCAACGCATTTCACAACCAAGTAATACTACCAAGTTGTATGAACGGATTCGACGGCTTCAGCGACGTGAGCGAGACGGACGTGACGAAGGCCATCGGTACCGAGTGGACCGACGGGTTCCTCGATTTCACCGACTCCGAGGTGATCGTCCTCGGCGGCGGCCCGTCGGGGCTGATGGCCGCGAAGGAGCTGGCCGAGCGCGGCGTGAAGGTGATGATCGTCGAGAAGAACAACTACCTCGGCGGCGGCTTCTGGCTCGGCGGGTTCCTGATGAACACCGTCACGGTCCGGGACCCCGCCCAGGAGATCCTCGGCGACCTCGACGTGGACTACGAGCCGGTCGCGGACGTGGACGGGCTCTACACCGCCGCGGGCCCGGAGGCCTGCTCCGGGCTGATCAAGGCCGCCTGCGACGCCGGCGCGCGCGTCCAGAACATGACCGAGTTCACCGACCTCGTCGTCCGCGACGACCACCGGGTCGGCGGCATCGTGATGAACTGGACGCCGGTCCACGCGCTCCCCCGGGAGATCACCTGCGTCGACCCCATCGCGGTGGAGTCCGACCTCGTCATCGACGCGACCGGCCACGACGCCGTCGCGATCAGCAAGCTCGACGAGCGCGGCGTCCTCTCGGCGCCCGGCATCGAGCACGCGAAAGAGCACAACACCGGGATGGACCAGACGGGCGACGACCAGTACGGCGCCCCTGGCCACGACTCGCCCGGCCACGACTCGATGTGGGTCGGCGAGAGCGAGGACGCCGTCGTCGAGCACACCGGCGTCGTCCACGACGGCCTGATCGCCTCCGGGATGGCGGTCGCCACCGCGCACGGCCTCCCGCGGATGGGTCCGACGTTCGGCGCGATGCTCGTCTCCGGGAAGCGCGCCGCGCAGGCCGCCCTCGACGAGCTGGAGGTCGACGCGCCCGAAGTCACGCTGTCGACCGGCGGCGCGCCCGCGCCCGCCGACGACTGATACATCGCCGCTGACGCTCCGGGAACGCACCCCTCCAAATCCTCAGGCGTCTACTCGTGAATTGCCCGTAGGGATCCGTAGCGAACACCGCCAACGCCCCGGCCGGGAGGGCTCGGTGCGCTCGCTGCGCTCCGCACTCGGTCGCTCCGCTCCCTCGTTGCGGTGCTTGCGTCGCGCGCCGTCGCCCTCCCGGCTGCCCCTTTGAGTCCCGCCCCGCGCCGCACGGCACAGCAGCCTCACACCTCCCCAGCCTCGCCGTTCGTTCCGGGCTCCCTGCGGTCGCCCGTCACTCACGGCGTCCCTCGCGCGTGCTGCCTCGCGGCCTCCGCTTCGCTCCGGCCGCTCGCAGGCACGCGCCGCCGCGCTCGCTCACCCGTCTTTCGTCGTCGCCGTCGGCGGCTCCGACCGCCGCAACTCGCAGCCTTTTTACCTGCGCTGGCGGTAGGAGTGGCTACTATGGCTGAGGACAAGGCTCGAAGCACCGGCAGCGCGGGCCGATTCGGCGCCCGTTACGGCCGGGTCTCCCGCAAGCGGGTCCAGGACATCGAAGAGGAGATGCGCAACGCGACCGTCGACGGCGACGACGTGAAGCGCGTGGGTACCGGCATCTGGGTCAACGAGGAGACCGGCGAGACGTTCACGGGCGGCGCGTACCGCCCCGACACGCCCGGCGGTCGCACCGTCCGCCGCTCCATCCGCGCCGCGCTCGCCGACGAGGAGTAGGACGATGAGCTACAAGTGCTCCCGCTGTAAGCGCGACGTCACCCTCGACGAGTACGGCGGCGTGCGCTGCCCGTACTGCGGCCACCGCGTCCTCCTGAAGGAGCGCGGCGGCGGCATCAAGGAAGTCGACGTCGAGTAACGCCGTCTCTCCCTCCACGGACCGTGACGCGCACACACGAGACGGTCCTCTCGTTCACCTACCCCTCCGAGCGGCGCGCACGCGTCGTGGCCGACGCGCTCGGTCCCGAGGTCGGCGAGATCGACGACGCCCGCTCGGCCGCGACCGTCGACCGCGAGGGCGACGCGGTCCGCGTCCGCGTCCTCGCCGACGACCTCGTGGCGCTGCGCGCCGGCGTCAACAGCTGGTCCCGGGTCGTCGCGGTCGCCGAGCGCGTCGGCGGGCTCGACGCCTAAACCGACGCGAGCGTTTCCGAGACCCGTCGTATTGCCGACTTGTCGGGGCGGGAGAGATGTAGTGGGTTTTTCCGTCCGGGCCGCCTCGGTCCGCCCATGCAAGGGAACATGCCGCCCGAGGCACAGGAGAAGATCGAGGAGCTACAGGACCTTCAGGAGACCGCACAGCAGGTCGCCGAGCAGAAGGAGCAGGCCCAGTCCGCGCTCAACGAGTCCAAGACCGCCCTCGACGCCCTCGAAGACGTCGACGAGGACGCGGGGATGTACCGCGAGATCGGCGAGGTCCTCGTCGAGACGGACTACGAGTCCGCCTACGACGACCTCGAGGACAAGGTCGACTCGCTCGAAGTCCGCGTCGAGCAGCTCGAAAAGCAGGAGGAGCGCGTCGAGGAGCAGTTCGACGACCTCCAGAGCGAGCTCCAGCAGATGCTCCAGGGCGGCGCGGGCGGCGGCGGCCCGATGGGACCGGGCGGTCCGGGCGCCGGCGGCGCGTAAGGCCGTGCCCGACGACGCCGACGCCGCCGCGGAGCCGAGCGACGACGAGGTCGTTCGTACCGCTGCCGAGGCGGCCGAGGGGATCGTGTTCAAACACTACGACCAGTCGACGGTCACCGACCTCGACGTCACCGTCACGTTCGAGGCGGGCGTCCTCGACGTCGACGTCTACCTCAACGCCCCGGAGGACGCCGGGCCGGACCCGGACGCGGTCGCGCAGGAGGCGGTCGAGACCGCGGGCGAGGCCGTCGACGAGCTGTTCGAGGCGTAGGCGCCGGCCGTCTTTTCCGACCGATGTGCCCCCGAGACGACGAGCGGCGCGACCGCGTCCGGCGCCCGCGTATCGGATACTGTTAACGTCTCGCACGTCGTGGTTCGGGCCGACATGTACGACGCGATACTGTGTCCGACCGACGGGAGCGCCGGGAGCGCCGCCGCGACCGAGCAGGCCTGCGGCCTCGCCGCCCTGACGGGCGCTCGGGTCCACGCGCTGTTCGTCGTCGACGAGGGCATCGCCGGCGCCGACGAGTGGGACGTGGTCGTCGAGCGCGAGGAGGCGCGCGGCGAGCGCGTGCTCGACGCGGTCGCCGAGGCGGCCGCGACGCGCGACGTCGAGTGCGAACGCCGCCTCCGCCGCGGCCGCCCGCACGAGGAGATCCTCGACGCGGCGGCGGACTACGGCGTCGACCTGATCGTGATGGGCACGCACGGCCGCACCGGGATCGGGCGCTTCATCGCGGCGGGGTCGGTCGCCGAGCGGGTCGTGCGATACAGCGAACTCCCGGTGTTGACGGCGCGCGTCAGCGAATAGCCCGCGGCGCACGTCGACGAATCGCTCGCGGTCTACGCCGACTCGCAGATCGCGACGAAGTTCTCGAAGACCTCCTCGCCGCGCTCCGTGTGCGCGACCTCGGGGTGCCACTGGACGCCGTACAGGTTCGCGTCCGCGTCGGCCATCGCCTCGATGCCGCAGACGTCGGAGGTGGCGGTGCGGGAGAACCCGTCCGGCAGCTCGGTCACCTCGTCGGCGTGGGAGGCCCAGACGCGCGTCTCGGGGGCCAGCGAGCCGACGAGCGGGTCCTCGTCGTCGGTTATCTCGACGTCGACGTCGGCGTAGCCGCCGTAGTCGCCCTCGCCGACCGCGCCGTCGAGCTCCGCGGCGATCAGCTGCATCCCCAGGCAGATCCCGAGAACGGGGAGGTCGCGGTCGAGGTAGTCGGGCGCGTTGCCGACGCGGTCCATGTCCGGGCCGCCCGAGAGGACGACCCCGTCCGCCTCGACCTCGTCGGCCGGCGTCTCCGCCGAGATTATCTCGGTGTCGACGCCGAGGTCGCGGAGCGCCCGGCGTTCGAGGTGGGTGAACTGGCCGTGGAGGTCGATGACGACGATCCGAGTCATGGCGTCGATTGACGGCTGTCGCACAAAAACGGCTCGGAACGGAACACAGTCCCGTGGTGGTTTCGACCCTGCGAACCCCGAAGTGATCCACGAA
Source organism: Halorubrum tropicale (assembly GCF_001280455.1). Taxonomy (NCBI): domain Archaea; kingdom Methanobacteriati; phylum Methanobacteriota; class Halobacteria; order Halobacteriales; family Haloferacaceae; genus Halorubrum; species Halorubrum tropicale. The sequence goes on along the minus strand of NZ_LIST01000003.1, from coordinate 207,179 downwards.
TACGGATCGATCAGAGGTCGAGCGGGCCGCGCTTCGTGAACTCCCGCAGGAGCGCGGTCGCGTACGACCCGCTCGGGAGCGCGAAGGCGAACCGCGGGTCGCCGCCCTCGAACGTCACGTCGAGGTCCGTGCGTAGGAGGACCGCGCGCCGCGTCCCGTTCGAGTCGAACTCGCCGGGGAGCGCGAAGTCGCCCGGCTCGACGCCGGCGTCCGCGAGGACCTCGCGCTCTATCTCGCCCGGTTCGCCGTCGCCGAGCGCCGTCTCGGTGCCGACGAGCGGCGCGGTGACGAAGGCCCGCCCGCGCTCGCAGTGCCGCGAGACCACGTCGACCCGGTCGGCGTCGACGCGCTGGAGGCGGTCGGCGTCCGGCGCGTACAGCCCCTCGGGCGCGTCGCCGTCGGCGAAACAGACCACGTCGCCGGCGACGGGGCGGGCGAACGGGAGCCCGCGGCGCAGCCGCTCGCTCACGATCCGGTTGAAGAGGAACGACTGTGCGGCGTTGACGAACAGCCGCTGGAGGTTCGAGGGCACCGCCTCCAGCGCGTGCCACCAGTCCTCGTCGTCCGGCGGCGCGTCGGGGCCGACGCCGCGGTCGGCGAGCCGGTGGACCATCGAGCGCTCGAACCGGAGCTTGCCGGGGATCGCGTCGAGGCAGGCGGCCCAGTCGCCGTCGCCCGTGCCGTCGGCGGCGGGCCCGCCGTCGGGTCCGGAGTCGCCGCTCACGCCGAACGCCGCGTCGACTCGGTCGCGCGCGGCCCGGGTGTCGTCGGGCTCCGCCGCGGCGGGGTTCCCGGCGTACAGCCGGACCGCCTCCCGGGGGTCGTTCCGCGCGATCGCCAGCCCGACGACGTGAGTGACGGGGCGCCGGCTGCCGAACCGCTGCTGGCCGAAGTAGTTCGGGACGCCGACGGTCGCCTCGATCGACCCGTCCCCGCCGGGGCCGCTGCTCCCGTCCGCGTCCGTCCCGTCCGCGTCTACTCCGTTGACGTCGCCCGCGAACGCCCGGAGGTCCCGCACCGCCTCGGCGACGCGCTCGGGGGCGCCGTCGACCGCGTCCGCGACGCGGATCTCGAAGGCGTTGCCCGCGAGGTCGCCGAACGAGAGGCTCCGGCCCGCCCGGCCGAGCGGCTCTATCTCGGCGCCGCGGATCTCCGGGAGGTCGTCGGCGTCGGCGCCGCGGACGGTGAACAGCTGCGTCGTGACGGCGCGCTTGTCCTTCGTCCCCGCCCACGAGACGCGCTCGCGGCTGACGCCGAGCGCGTCCGAGAGCCGGCGCGCGAAGTCGTTGGTGTCCCAGTCGCGGAGCGTCGCCCGGACGACGAGGTCGGGGTAGCTGCCGGGGTCGGCGTCGAGCGGCTCCGCGTCGAACGCCTCCAGCTCCCGGACCCGGAAGTCCTCGGGCGACTCGCGCAGCCGCCCGCCGATCCCGTCGGCGCGGCTGGCGTAGTACTCGATACCGACCGCGCGCTCCGTCGGGTGCGCCTCGCGGAGGGAATCGCCGTCGGCCATTCAGAACAGCGGGAGGTCGCCGGTCACGCGGTCGACGCTGTCGTCGCGGGCGGGGCCGACCGCGAGCGCGGTGACGGTCCCCGGTTCGAGCTGGGTGTGGCCGGCGTCCCGGACGACGGCGTACGGAAGCCCCTCCTTGTCGGCCTTGTCGGCCAGTTCGAAGAGCTGGCTCTCGGAGCTCCCCTTCAGCACGACCTTCTTCTGCCCCTCGCCCTGCCACTTCTTCCGCGCCCGGTCGCTCGCGTCCTGGTACGCCGACAGCGACGCGTGCGCGACCTGCGCGGCGAGCTTCCCCTCGCCCATGCCGACGTCCGTCCGGGCGACGATGGCCTGTTTCATACCGTCACCACCGCCGCCGCGGGTTTAGCGCTTTTCTCTCCGACGCCGGGCCGCGGCGCTCGTCGACGGTGAAAATAGCGGGGGACCGACCGCGACCGATCAGTCGTCGGCGGGCGCCGCGCCGCCGCGGGAGGCCGCGCCGAGACCGGCGGCCATGTCGGCGACGGTCCGCTCGTTGTCGACGACCCAGCGCAGCAGGAGGAACGCGAAGAGGTACTTCGCGATGATGTCCATCCCGCTGTACGCCCACGAGGTGATCGCCACGTCGAGCACGGCGAACCCCTCGGCGCCGAGGGCCCAGAAGATGGGGTAGCCGAGCCAGAGGACGACGGTGAGCACCTTCAGCGTGTTGAAGATGTCGGCGGTGCCGGCGACCTCGGCGTCCTTCGCCCACTCCGCGAGCAGGATGTAGAGGACGACGACGAAGAACGCGCAGCTGATGCCGTACCAGACCCAGCGCAGCAGGAGCGAGGACGTGGTCAGCGCGGCGGCCAGCCCGGTGACGCACATCCCGACGTCGGCCACCACGGCGGTGAACAGCTTGCTCAGGTTCGAGCCGGCGAGCAGGCCGAGCGCGACGAGGATCATCGGCGTCGAGAACGCCCACGTGAGGTACCGACCCCACGGAGTGAACACCCCGCCCTCGGGGCCGGCGCCCGCGCCGGCCAGCGCGTGGCCGGCCGGCATCTCGAGGAAGCTGACGGTGAGTCCGGAGACGAGCCCCGTGTAGCTGGAGATGGACACCAGCGGTACCATCAGCGTGGCGACGAAGATCAGTTGGGCGCGCGGGTCCTCCACGTTCCGTCCCATGTAGACGAACAGGAGGATCGACAGCCCCGCGAGGGCGATGTTGATCCAGAGCGACGAGGCCAGGAGGGTGTTGCTCTGAATGAACTGGAATACCTCGGTCTGCGTCATTTCGAGCGGAACGGTACTCTGCGCCAGGAGGTCGGCCGCTGCTGTTTCTATCATGCGACGTTCTATTACACGTGGCGTGTTTATTAAATGTACTAACCTGACTGGTAAGGTTTTTCTGACAGTCTCCCGCCTCTCCCCGTATTTTTTGATATATTACCGTTCCAGAACGCGTATTTGGACGCGCGTTTCGACTCTTTCCGTGCTCAACGTCCGACCAGCGGCAGCCGGTCGAGCGGGCCGCCGGCGACGTCCGCCTCGACCGCGGCCGCGCAGTGTTCCCCGCCGAGCAGGCACATCGGCACGCCGATCCCCGGATTGCTGCTCCCGCCGACGTAGTAGAGGCGGTCGGTCCCGCGGACGCGCGGTCCGGGGCGGAGCGGTCCGGTCTGTCGCATCGTGTGCGCGAGCCCGAGCGCGCTCCCGCCGGGCTGGTCGAACCGCGCCGCGAACTCCGAGACGCACGCCGACTCCTCGGCGACGATCCGGTCGCGGAGGTCGACGCCGGTCCGCGAGTCCACCGCGTCGAGGACGCGCTCCCTGAGCGCCGCCCGCCGGTCCGGCGTGTCGTCGAGCCCGGGCGCGAGCGGCACGAGCGTCACGACCGCCTCGTGGCCGTCGGGGGCGACCGAGGGGTCCGTCCGCGACGGGACGTTCACGTACACGACCGGCTCCGTCTCGCCGGTCGGCCACGCGGGGTCGTCGAAGATGGCCGCGAAGTGCGGGTCCCAGTCCGTCGGGAGCGCGAGCGTGTGGTGCGCCAGCTCCGGTAGCTCGCCCTCGACGCCGAGGTACAGCAGGTGCGCCGAGGGGCCGTACGTCCGCCGCTCCCAGTAGTCGCCGAGCCGCGAGACGGTGCCCTCGGGGAGCAGCTCGCGCTCCACGTGGGCGGGCGGCGCGTTACAGACCACGCGGTCGTGGACGTAGCGGTCGCCGCCGAGCTCGACCTCGACGCCGCCGTCGACCGGTTCGAGGCCCGTCACCTCGACGCCGGTGTGAACGTCGGCGCCGGCGTCGCGGGCGACCGCCGCGACGGCCTCGACCACCTCGTACATCCCGCCCATCGGGTAGTAGACGCCGAGCCCGTAGTCGACGTGGCTCATCAGCTGGTACAGCGCCGGCGTGTTGTGGGGCGACCCCCCGAGGAAGACGAGCGTGTACTCCAGCAGCTGCCTGAGCTTCGGATGGTCGACGTACGACCGCACCCGTTCGTCGAGGCTGGAGAGCAGGTCGAGTTCGCGGCCGCCCGCGAGCACGTCGAGCGAGAGGTAGTCGCGGAACCGCGACCGCCCGGGGAGGACGAACCGCTCCATCCCGGCGTCGTACGCCCGCTCGGCGTCGTCGAGGTACCGCTCAAACGCCTCGCCGGCGCCCTGCTCGTAGGACTCAAAGAGGTCTGCGGCGGCGGCCGGGTCGGCGGGCACGTCGGCGCGGTCGCCGTCGTCCCAGAACACCCGGTAGTGCGGGTCGAGCCGACGCAGGTCGTAGAACTCGTCGGGCGACCGGCCGAAGTCCTCGAAGAACCGCTCGAACAGGTCCGGGAGCAGGTACCACGAGGGGCCGGTGTCGAACCGGAACCCGTCCAGCTCCAACCGACCGGCGACTCCCCCGACGCGCTCTGCGCGCTCGTACAGCGTCACCTCCGCGCCTCCGGCCGCGAGGTAGGCGGCGGCGGAGAGCCCGCCGACGCCGCCGCCGACCACTCCCACCGAGGCTCCGCGCAGCGGCTCGTCGCTCATGGGGTCGGTAGGGGCTCGCGCCCTGAGTGTGATTGCCAACTCTCGACGGCTCTTTATTCGGCGCTCCGACGAGCCGCCGCGACGCGTACTCGTTCGGCTTCCTTTTTTTCCGGCTTCGGGCACAGGATCGATACATGGAACGGCGGTCGCGGTCGTCGGACGGCGGCTCCGCCGACAGCCCAGATACCGCCGACAGCCCCGGTACCGCCGGCCACCCCGGTTCCGACGGTCTCGCGCGCTCTGGGGCCGCGCGGAGCGGGTCCGACGCGTCCCGAGCCGCCGACCGGTCCGGGGCCGGCGGTCGCGGCGGCGCCGGAGTCCGCGTCGAGGTGGTCGTTCACGACCCGAGCCCCGCGCCGGTGGCGGCGGCGCTCCCGCCGGGCGCGGTCGCGGAGGACGTCGACCGCGTCCGGGTCGACGGGGCGGTCGTCTCGCAGTTCCGCGCCGACCGCGCGGTCGACGCGGAGCTCGTCTTCGACGGCGGCGACGAGTTCGTCTACCGCTGCCGCAGCCGCGCGGCGGGCCAGTTCCCGTCCGACGCCGTCGAGTCGCTCGGCTACCCCGTCTCGTCGGTCACGGTCCGCACGGCGCCGGACCGCGTCCGGCTCCGGCTGTCGCTGCCCGCGGCCGACCCGCTCGGCGACGTGATCGACGCGCTGGAGGCGACCGGCGGCTCGGTCCGGCTCGAACGGCTCACCAGCTCCGGCGGCGCCGACACCCGGTCCGACCCCGTCGTGGTCGACCTGGGGCGGCTCACGGAGCGCCAGCGCGAGGTGGTCCGGACCGCCCAGCGGCTCGGCTACTTCGAACACCCCCGCGAGGCGAGCGCGACGGAGGTGGCCGACGCCATCGGCATCGCTCGCGCGACGTTCTCGGAGCACCTCGCGGCGGCGCAGCGCCGCGTCTTCGACGACCTCGTCGGCGGGTGAGCCCCGCCGCGAACGGCTCCGCGGGGACGGATCCGTTCCCACGCGGCGGGGTCGACCGCGGTATTGAAACCCCTCAGGCGCTCAGGTAAGGTATGTATCGCAGACGGTTCCTTCGACGGACCGGCGGCGTCGCGAGCGCCGCGGCCGCCGTGGGCCTCGCCGGGTGCGCCGGCGTCGGCGGCGAGCCGGACTACGACGTCGGAATGCTCGCCGCCGCGTACCAGCCGCGAGAGGTCACGGTCTCGGTCGGCGACACCGTCGTCTGGAAGAACACGAGCGCGCGGGCCCACACCGTCACCGCGACGGACGGCGGGATCCCCGACGACGCCGAGTTCTTCGCCTCGGGCGGCTTCGACGACTACGACGCCGCGCTGTCGGCGTGGCAGTCCGACTTCGGCGGGCGACTGGAGAACGGCGACCGGTACGAGCACACGTTCACCGTCCCCGGGACCTACGAGTACGTCTGTATCCCCCACCGCGAGGGCGGCATGTTCGGCACCGTCGTCGTGGAGGAGTGATCGGCGTGATCAGCGTCGATGCCGCCCGCCGACCGTCGCTCCGTCCCGCCGCCGACCGCCGCACCGCGCCCCGCTCGGCCGACCCCCGGCAGCGAAACCCATTCACGCCCGCGCACCGAACGGGAGGTGACTGACTCGCATGGCCCTCTCGCCGCTCCTCGGGACCGACGTGCTGCTGTTCGCCGCCATCGGACTGCTCGGCGGAGCCCACTGTATCGGCATGTGCGGCCCGCTCGTCACCGTCTACGCGAGCCGGATGGACGCCGACGGCGGGCGGACGGACGGCGGCGAGCCGAGCGCGGCCGGCGTCGCCGGCGCGGAGGCCGGCCGCGAGGGGCACCTGACGACCTACGAGGTGCGCCAGCACGCGCTGTTCAACCTCGGGCGGGCCGCGAGCTACGCGGCGATCGGAACCCTCCTCGGCGCGCTCGGCGGCGCGGTCCTCGTCACGACGGCGACGCTGACCGGCGCCGCGACGGCGGTCCGCGGCGGGGTCGGGCTCCTCGTCGGCGCGGCCGTGATCGCCGTCGGCGTCCGGTACCTCCTCGGCGGCGCGACCGGCGGCGTCCACCTCCCCGGGCTCGAACGCGTCACGGGCTGGCTCACGGGGCACGTCGACCGCCTCGCGAACGGGCCGGGGATCGTCGCGCTCGGCGCGGTCCACGGGCTGCTCCCCTGTCCGATCCTCTATCCCGCGTACCTGTACGCCCTCGCGAGCGGCTCCGCGGTCGCGGGCGGGGTCGCGCTCGGCGCCCTCGGGCTCGGGACGATCCCCGCCGTCTTCGCCTACGGGACGCTGATCGAGAGCGTCGACCCGGCCCACCGCCGCCGGATCCACCGGCTGTTGGGCCTCGCGTTCGTCGCGCTCGGCTACGTGCTGTTCGCGCACGGGCTGATGTCGGTCGGGATCCACGTGCCCCACCCGCGGCTCCCGTTCTGGAACCCGCTCGACGCCGGGATGATGGGAGGGATGTGAGATGAGCGCGACCGAGGGCGCCGCGGGCGCGCGCGACGACCCCGCCGCCTGTACCCTCTGCGAGCTCCCGACCGAGGGTGTCGACGTGACCGACGACGAGGAGAACCGCTTCTGCTGTACCGGCTGCCGGGACGTGTACGGCGCCCTCGGGGACGCCGACGTGGACGCCGACGCGGTCCGAGAGCGGCGACGGGCGCGGGACGGTGCCGCGGGCGACGAGACGGACGCCGACGGCGACCGCGACGTGCCCGACGGCCACGAGGCGGCGTTCCTCGAGGTGGACGGGATGCACTGCGCGACCTGCGAGGCGTTCATCGAGACGGTCGCGACCGACGCCGACGGCGTCAGCGGCGCGAGCGCGAGCTACGTCACCGACACGGTGCGGATCGACCACGACCCGGACGCCGTCACGATCGACGACCTCACCGAGACGGTGAGCGGGCTCGGGTACAGCGCGTACGCCCGCGACGACGCCTTCTCCAGGCGGCAGGCGAGCAACATGGCGACGGCGCGGCTCGCGGCGGGCGTCCTCGTCGGGATGGCGGTGATGCTGCAGTACATCGTCCTCATCTACCCGACGTACTTCGCGTTCCCGTTCTACGACGAGCGCACGCTGACGTACCTCGACGAGGCGATGGCCTCGACCTCGGGCACGTACTTCTTCATCGTCATCGGCGTCCTCACCACCATCGTCCTCTTCTTCACCGGGAAGCCGATCCTCCGCGGCGCGTACGTCAGCGCGAAGACGCGCTCGCCGAACATGGACCTCCTGGTCGCCATCGCCGCGGTGAGCGCGTACCTCTACAGCACGCTCGCGGTGATCTTCGTCGAGTCGCCCTCGATATACTACGACGTAACCGTCGCGATCGTCGTCATCGTCACGGTCGGGAACCACTACGAGGACTCGGTGAAGGACCGGGCGACGGCGCTCCTCTCCGAGGTCACCGCGGTCCAGGTCGACGACGCGCGGCGGCTGACCGGCGACGGCGAGACGGAGTCCGTCGCCGTCGACGCGCTCGAACCGGGCGACCGGCTCCTCGTCCGGGCCGGCGAGCGGGTCCCCGTGGACGGCGAGGCGGTCGACGGCGACGCCGCGGTCGACGAGTCCGTCGTCACCGGCGAGTCGCTGGCGGTCCGGAAGGTCGCCGGCGACCCGGTCGTCGGCGGCTCCGTCGTCGCGGACGGCTCGCTCACGGTCGCGGTCGGGCCGGACGCGGCCTCCAGCCTCGACCGCGTCGCCGAGCTCGTCTACGACCTCCAGAGCGGGAACCACGGCGTCCAGAAGCTCGCGGACCGGCTCGCGACCGTGTTCGTCCCGGCGGTCCTCGTCATCGCCGCGGTCGCCGCCGGGGCGTCGCTCGCGCTCGGCGGCGCCCCCACCGACGCGATGCTCGTCGGACTGACGGTGCTGATCGTCTCGTGTCCCTGCGCGCTCGGGCTGGCGACCCCGCTCGCCGTCGCCGCCGGGATCCGCGACGCGCTCGAACGCAACGTCGTCGTCTTCGACGACACCGTCTTCGAGCGGATCCGCGACGCGGACACGGTCGTCTTCGACAAGACCGGCACGCTGACGACCGGCGAGATGCGGCCGATCGAGCGGCAGGTCGACGACGACCTGCTCCGGCTCGCGGCCGCCCTCGAATCGCGGTCCGCGCACCCGGTCGGGCAGGCCATCGCGGCGGCGCGGTCCGCGGCGGACGCGGCCGAGGCCGGTCCCGGCGAGGCGGGCGACGAGGGCGCGACGCCGGCGGTCGCCGACGGCGGGGCCGCGGCGGCGGTGGGCGAGTCCGGAGACGGGGGCGACGCTCCCGCGGTCGAGTCCTTCGAGAGCCACGCCCGCGGCGTCTCCGGCGTCGTCGACGGCGTCGAGGTCGTCGTCGGCCATCCGGCCCTGTTCGACGAGCGGGGCTGGACCGTCCCCGACGAGGTCCGCGAGGCGGTCGCGGCCGCGCGCGACGTGGGGCGCGTCCCGGTCGCCGTCGGCCGCGACGGCGCCGCGGAGGGGTTCGTGGTGGTCGGCGACGAGCTGCGCGAGGGCTGGGAGGAGACGGTGACCGCGCTCGACGAGTCGGGCGTCGAGGTGATCGTGCTCACCGGCGACGACGAGCGCGCCGCGACGGTCTTCGCGGAGCACGACGCCGTCTCGTCGGTGTTCGCCGGCGTGCCGCCGGAGGGGAAGGCCGAGGCCGTCGGGCGGCTGAAGCGGCGCGGCGTCACCGTGATGGTCGGCGACGGCACGAACGACGCGCCGGCGCTCGCGGCGGCCGACCTCGGGATCGCGCTCGGCGGCGGCACCGCGATGGCGGCCGACGCCGCCGACGTGGCGATCGTCGACGACGAACTCGGCTCCGTGGCGACCGTCTTCGAGCTCGCGCGGGCGGCGGGCCGGCGCGTGAAGGGGAACATCGGCTGGGCGTTCTGCTACAACGCGGTCGCCATCCCGCTGGCGGCGACCGGCCTGCTGAACCCCCTCTTCGCCGCCGTCGCGATGGGCGCGTCGAGCCTGCTCGTGGTGACGAACTCCTCGCGGGCGCTGCTCGACGACTGACCCGCCGACACGACTCGCGGCGGCGCCTCGCGCCGCGACCCGGCCGCGCCCGCCCCTACCGCAAGCGACTTTCGGCTCACGCGAGTAGTCGGGTGCGATGACCGATCAACAGCAGCAGCCCGCGGTCCCGACCCGGAACGGCATGCCCGTCCTCGGGCTCGGCACGTGGGAGAACGACGAGCCAGCCCAGTGCACCGAGTCGGTCGCGAACGCGCTCGACGCCGGCTACCGCCACGTCGACACCGCCCAGATCTACGGCAACGAGGCGGCCGTCGGCGAGGGGATCGCGGAGAGCGACGTCGACCGCGAGGACGTCTTCCTCGCGTCGAAGGTGTGGATCGACAACCTCGCGCCCGCCGACGTGGCCGCGTCGACCCGCGAGAGCCTCGACACGCTCGGGGTCGACTCGGTCGACCTCATGTACGTCCACTGGCCGGCCGGGGAGTACGAGCCCGAAGAGACGCTGCCGGCGTTCGCCGAGCTGCGCGACGACGGCCTCATCGACCGCATCGGCGTCTCCAACTTCGAGCCGGAACACCTCGACGCCGCGGCGGACGCGCTCGGCGAGGCGCCGTTCGCGAACCAGGTCGAGATGCACCCGCTGCTCCGCCAGGAGGAGCTCCGCGAGTACGCCGACGCCAACGGCGTCGAGCTGGTCGCCTACTCGCCGCTCGCGCGCGGCGAGGTCCTCGACGACCCGGCGATCGTCGACATCGCGGAGAAGCACGGCGTCAGCGCTGCGCAGGTGAGCCTCGCGTGGCTCCGCGAGTCCGGCGTCACGGCCATCCCGAAGGCGACCGGGATCGACCACATCCGCGACAACCTCGCCAGCGTCGACCTCGACCTCGACGACGAGGACGTCGCGGCGATCGACGACCTCGGCCGCACCGACCGCCAGCTCAACCCCGACTTCGGGCCGGACTGGTAACCGCCGGCCCGCGTTCGCGCGGACCGCCGCTCACTCCGCCGCGCGCGGCAGCGACACCGTGATCCTGTTGCCGCGGTCGTCGCCCGCAGCGCCGCGTTCACCGGGTTCGCCGGCCTCCGTATCGACCTCCGTGCCGACCGCGACCGACACGCTCCCGTTCGACAGCTCCACGCTCCAGTAGACGAGCCAGAAGCCGAGCCCGCTGCTGTGGTACACGCAGCTCATCTCGTGGTCGCCGGTGAGCACGTCGGCCTCGATGGCCGGGATCGGTCGGAGGTCGTCCTCGACGACGAGCTCGGCGCCCCCCTCGGTGCGGCGGAGGCGCACCGTCACCGTCGGACTCCCGTCGTCCGCGTGCTGGAACGGGTTCTCTAAGAGCTCGATCACCGCCGAGCGGAGCTCGCAGCGCCCGTCGACGACGACCGCGTCGAGCTCCCCGACCGCGATCGACCCCTCCGGATACCGCTCGCGGACGGTCTCGACGGCCTCCTCGACCACGCTCCGGAGGTCGATCGCGTCGGTCTCCCGCTGGTCGGTGATGAGCTCGATCACCTCCCGCTCCTTCCGTGCGGTGTCGAGGAGGCTCTCGCCGACCCGCCGGATCACCGCCGTGTGTGCCGCCGACTCGGGGACCTCGTCTTCGAGCTCCTCGACCGCCCCGAGGACGATGTTGAGGTCGTTCCGGAGGTTGTGGCGCAGGAGGTTGTCCATCACGACGAGCTGGCGCTCGCGCCGCCGCCGGTCCGTGACGTCCTTCGCGAACCCCGTGATCCGGACGACCTCGCCGTCCTCGACGATCGGCTCGCCCTGGACCCAGACCCACCGCTTGTAGTTCTCCGCGGCGTTTACTCGGTACTCCATGTCGACCGATTCGCCCGCGGAGAGCCGTTCCATCGACTCCCTCACGGCGGGGCGGTCCTCGGGGTGGACCGCGTCGAGGAACGTCGCGGGGTCGCCGCGGAGCTCGTCGAGCGAGGCCCCGTACATCTCCTCGTACGCCGGGTTCGCGAAGAGCAGCTCCGACCACTCGGCGTCGAACATCCAGAGCACGTCGCTTGAGACCGCGGCGATCTCCCGGAGGTGCGCGGTCGCCTCCTCGCGCTCGCGCTCGGCCGCCACGCGGTCGGTGATGTCCCGCGAGCTGACGACGAACCCGTCGAGCTCCCCGTCTGTGAGGTTCGACATGCGGCTCTCCAGCCACACCCACGAGCCGTCCTCGGCCCGGTGGCGGTACTCCGCCGTGACTTCCGTGAACTCGTCGGTCCGGATCGCCCCCTCGAAGGTGCGCCGAACGGCTTCTCGCTCGTCGGGGTGGATGTACCCGAAGGCGTTCGTCCCGACGAGCTCGTCCGGCTCGAACCCGAGGATCTCCTCCGCGGCCGCGTTGACGTACGTGTACTCGCCGTCGACGCTCAACAGGGCGACCTTGTCCTGCGCCTGGTCGAGCAGTAGCTCGTACGGCTCGGAGGCACTCATTCTCCCCATGTTCGTCGGCGAGCCCGTATAACCGTCACGGCCGTTCGACGGCGGTGAAGACGCGGGGGAGCGACCGCGCGGTCCGGTCAGACGTGTTCGGCGAGGAAGTCGACGATCTCGCGGTACGCCTCGATCCGGTTGTCGAGCTTCGCGAACCCGTGCCCCTCGTCCTCGAAGATCAGCTTCCGGACCGGCACGCCCTGCTCGCGGGCCTCCTCGACGATCTGTTCGGCCTCGCCGACGGGCACCCGCGGGTCGTTCTCGCCGTGGAGGACGAAGAGGGGGGCCTCGATCCGCTCGATGTTGTTGATCGGCGAGACGGACTCGAGGAACTCGCGGTCCCCGTCGAGCGAGCCGTACTCGGCCTCGCGCAGCGAGCGGCGCCAGTCGCCGGTGTTCTCGAGGAACGTGACGAAGTTCGCGATGCCGACGATGTCGACGCCCGCGGCCCACAGCTCCGGGTACTCCGTCAGCGACGCGAGCACCATGAAGCCGCCGTAGGAGCCGCCCATCGCGACGACGCGGTCCGGGTCGACCTCGGGGTGGTCGTGGAGCCACCCGACGCCCTCGCGGACGTCCTTCACCGAGTCCATCCGGTTCTCCACGTCGTCGAGCCCGGAGTACGCCTTCCCGTACCCCGAGGAGCCGCGGACGTTCGGCTCGAAGACCGCGTACCCGTTGTTCAGCAGGTACTGGGTGACCGAGGCGAAGGAGGGCCGCCGCTGCGACTCCGGCCCGCCGTGGATGTCGACGACGACCGGGTAGCCCGACTCCGGCGGCTCCGTCTCAGGCACGGAGAAGAACGCGGGGATCTCCCGCCCGTCGAAGGTGGGGTAGTGGACCAGCTCGCGCTCGACGAACGTGTCCGCGGGGATGCCGGCGGTCGAGGCGCGCGTCCACCGCTCCGCCTCGCCGGTGGTCGCCTCGACGACGAAGACGTTCGCGTTGTGCGTGCTGCCCGTCGACGTGACGGCGAACCGATCGCCGTCGGGCCCGAAGCTCACGCCGCCCGCGACGCCCCTCGGGAGCTCCGGCGTCGGGAACTCGTCGATCCGGTCGGGCGCGACGAGCTCGCCGGCGGTGAGCTCGGTGTAGCCGTCGACGTTCCGGGAGTAGACGAGCCGGCGGGTGTCCTCGTCTATCGCGACGCCGTCGACGTTCCACTCGCCGCCGTCCGCGACGACGGCGAACTCGTCGGTCTCCAAGTCGAGCCGCTCCAAGCGGAGCGTGTCGGTCTCGCGGTCGGTGACGAGGTACACGCCCTCGCCGCCGGGCCCCCACTCCGGGCTGCTGTACCGCACGTCGCCCTCGTGGGGCGTGTGGTGGGTCAGGTCGCCGGTCGACAGGTCGAGGGTGTACACGTCGTGGTCGAACGACGAGTGCGCCTCGTGGACGATCAGCCGGTCGTCGCTCGGCGACCACCCGGCGACGGAGAGCCAGCCGTCGCCCTCGTACACCAGCTCGGCGTCGTCGCCCGTCTCGTCGCGCCCCTGGACGTACACGTCGAAGACGGCCTCGTCGCGGCGGTTCGAAGCGAACGCGAACCGGTCGCCGGCCGAGTCCCAGCCGCCCCACCGGTGCTTCGCCTCCGGCATGTCGGTGAGGTTCTCGATCGCGCCGGACTCGTAGTCGAGCCGGTACAGCTGCGCGCGCTCGTTGCCGCCCTCGTCCATGCCGAAGACGGCCTCGGAGCGCTCCGGGGAGGAGTCGACGAAGGAGACGGACTCCTCGAAGAAGGTGTGCTGTTCGGGCCACGACTCCGGCTCGCGGAGCGACCACACCTGCCCCGTGCCGGTCGTGTTGAGGAGGAAGGACAGCCGTCCGTCGGGGCCGAGGTCCGCGCCGCCCGCGTTCCGCACGTTGAGGTAGCGCTCGATGTCGTACTGTCGCATGCGGACCCGTACCGCGCGCGGCGTGAAACCGCTTCGGGTGACGGAACCCCGGGCGAGGGGAGGCCGGTCCGGTCGCCGTCAGCGCGTCGTCTCCCGACCGGATGCCGTGTCTTTTTACCGGCGCCCCCCGTGCGGTCGGCGTATGCGCGTCGCGTTCGCCTCGCTCTTCGCTCCCGGACACGGGGAGACTCCGCCGCGAACGCGGACCCTGCGGACCGCCCGCGGCCTCGCCGCCCGCGGCCACGAGGTCGTCTGGCTCTGCGCCCGGTGGTGGGGCGGCGACGTCGACGCCTTCGACGAGGACGGGATCGAGTACCGGTCGGTCACCGCGGAGCCCGCGCCCGGGGCCTTCGCCGCGCGGCTGCCGGGCGCGGTCCGCCGCGTCGACCCCGACGTGGTCCACGCGGTCAACAGCCCGCCGACGCCGGCGCTCGCCGCCACGGTGGCCGGGTCGCTCTCGCGGGTCCCGGTCGTCGTCGACTGGTGGCGCGACCACCCCGCCGACGCCCGCCGCTGGTACCGGCCGCTCGCCCGGCGCGCCGACGCGGTGACGACGCCCTCGCGGACGACCAAGACGCGCGTCCGCGAACACGGCGCCGACGGCGACGACGTGCGAGTGCTCCCGGAGAGCATCGACTTCGACGCCGTCGAGTCCGCGGGCGTTGACGACCGGTTCGACGCGGTGTACTCGCGGCGGCTCGACCGCCACGCCAACGTCGAGACGTTCCTCCTCGGGCTCGCCGAGCTGCGCGGCCGCGACTGGACGGCGGCGGTGATCGGCGACGGGCCCGAGCGCGGCCGGATCGAGGCGACCGCGAGCGACCTCCGGATCGACGACCGGGTCGAGTTCCTCGGCGACCTCCCGACCGAGGAGCGGGTCCCGATATTCAAGGGGACGCACGTCGCCGTCGCGACCGCGACGTGGGAGACGTTCGCGACCGACCTGCTGTGGGCGGTCGCCTGCGGCTGCGTCGCCCTCGTCGAGTACCAGGCCGACTCCAGCGCCCACGAGCTCGTCGAGGGGCGCGAGCGCGGGCGGCTCGTGACGAGCCCGGCCGAGCTGGCCGACGAGTTCGTCGCGGTCGGGGACCTCGACCGCCGCGCCGTCGACCGCGAGTTCGCCTCGTTCGACCACGACGCCGTGGTCGACCGCTACGTGGCGCTGTACGAGGACGTCGTCGACGGGGAGTGAGTCGCCGCGAGGGCGGCGCAAAGGGTCTGTCGCCGGCCGCTACGCCTGCTCGCGGCCGGTGATCGTGCCGCCGTACTTCATGAAGACGAACGCCAGGCCAAGCGTGCTCACCATCGCGATGAACGTCGCGATGCCGAGCGCGCGCGCGGCGTCCGGGACGAACACCGCGTTCGAGCCGCTGTCACCGCCCACCTCGACGGTGGCGACGTCCTCGCCGACGGCGAGGCCGGCGTGCATGCCGACCGCGGTGTGGGGGACGCAGTGGTAGTGGGTGATGCCGGCGTCCTCGCTCGACGTCTCGTACTCGTAGGTGGCACCTTCCTCGCCGACGGGGTCGCCGCTGTCGAGGCTGGCCGGGCCGCCGCCGTCGACCGTCTTGACGTTGTGCGAGCCCCCGGCGCCCGTCCACTCCCAGGTGATCGTCGTCCCCTCGTCGACCCACACGAGGGTCGGGTCGAACGCGAGGCCCTGGTCGCCGGCGCCGACCGAGATGGTCACCGAGTCCTGGCCGCGGGCGTCGGTGTACGAGCCCACGTTCCCGACGGCGGCGCTCGGCCAGTCGGGTTCCACTTCCTGTGCCGCCGCCGTCCCCGCCGTCGCCGTCGCCGCGCCGGCGGCGGCCGTCGCACCGGCGGCCGTCCGCATGAACGCGCGCCGAGAGACGTCGTCCGAACTCATACGAGGCGGTTCGTGGTGGCCCGTAGTGAATATGTTGATCCGAACGCGGCGCGAGCGATCGCCCCGGACCGGTCGCTCGACCGGTCGCTCGGCCGGTTACCGGCGAATCCGGTCGAGGTCGTCGAGGAACGCCCGCAGCGTCGACCGCGTCACGTGCGGCATACACACCACGCGGAGCTCGCCCGCCCCGGTCCGCGACACCTTCCAGCCGGCGTCGCGGAGCGCGGCGAACGTCGGTTCGGGCACGTCGGCCGCGACGAGCGGGAGCTCGGGCTCGACCACGTCGTACCCGCGGTCGGCGAGCCCCTCCGCGAGCCAGTCGGCGTTGTCGGCCGCGCGCTCGGCCGCCTCGCGGTAGCCGTCGGGCCACAGCGCGTCCATCGCGGCGACGGCGCCGGCGACGCCCGCGCCGCTCCGCGTCCCGGTCAGCGTCGCCTGCGACCGCGTCTCTAAGTAGGGCGTGTCGACCGCGAGCGCGTCGAGCGCGGCGTCCTCGCGGGCCAGCAACCCCCCCGACGGGACCGGCGCCTGCCCGAACTTGTGGGGGTCGATCGTCAGCGTGTCGACCGGCGCGTCGGCGAACGACCAGTCGCGGTCGGTGAACGGGAGGACGAACCCACCCCACGCCGCGTCGACGTGAAGCCGCGCCCCCGCCTCGTCAGCGATCGCTGCCAGCTCCGGGATCGGATCGACGCGGCCGTACTCCGTGCTGCCTGCGACGCCGACGACGAGCGCGGTGGTGTCGTCGACCGCGGCCGCGACGGCGTCGGTGTCCGCGCGGTAGCCGTCGTCGAGGGGGACCGTCCGCAGCTCCACGTCGAGCAGCGCCGCCGCCTTCGTGAACGAGAAGTGCGCGCTCTCGGGCGCGACGACGTTGACCGCTGCCGCGTCGCGTCCGCCCTCGCTCCCGCGGTGCCGGTTCCGCGCGGACCGCACCGCCTGGATGTTCGCCTCGGTGCCGCCGGAGGTGACGTACCCCGCGGCGTCGGCCGGCGCCGGGTGGTCCGCGAGCCTCGCGAGCCCCTCGACCGCCCGCGCCTCCAGCTCCGCGACCGACTCGTAGGTGGCGGGGTCGCCGGGGTTCGTCGCGAGGAACCGCTCGGCGGCCGCGCTGGCGTCCGGGTGCGGCTCGGTACACATCGAGGAGAGCACCCGGTCGAACGACTGCGGCTCCGGTTCCGGCTGTCGCATCTGCCTTCCCGTTGCCGGGGGCGGCTCTTACCCGTTCCGCTCTCGGATGCGTCCGAGGGAATCCCCGCTGGCGGCCTCAGCGGACCGAATCCAGCAGGAGCCGCTGTTCGGTCCGCTTCACCTCGTGTTGGACGTCCCGGACCGCGTCGATGTTCGCCGAGATGGAGGAGACCCCCTTCTCGACGAGGAACTCGACCATCTCGGGCTTCGAGCCGGCCTGCCCGCAGATGCTGGTGTCGACGCCGAGCTCCCGGCACGCCTCGACGGTGTCGCCGATGAGCCGCAACACGGCCGGGTGGAGCTCGTCGAACCGGTCGGCGACGTGCTCGTTGTTGCGGTCGACCGCGAGCGTGTACTGCGTGAGGTCGTTGGTGCCGAAGGAGGCGAAGTCGATGCCGGCGTTCGCCAGCTCCTCGATCTGGAGCGCGCTGGCGGGCGTCTCGACCATCACGCCCCAGCGGTGCGTCTCGGGGTCGATCCCGGCCTCGCGCATGTGTGCCGTGATCCCCTCCACGTCGGCCGCGTCGTTGACGAGGGGGAACATCACCTCCAGGTTGTCGTACCCCATGTCGTAGAGGCGCGCGAACGCGGCCAGCTCCTGGCGGAACGGCTCCGACTTGTCGAGGCTCCGCCGGATCCCCCGCCAGCCGAGCATCGGGTTGTGTTCGGCCGGCTCGCCCTCGCCGCCCTCCAGTTCGCGGAACTCGTCGGTCGGCGCGTCGATGGTGCGCACGCGGACCGGGCGGGGGTAGAACTCGTCGGCGACGCGCCGGACGCCCTCGATGAGCTCGTCCTGGTACGCGCGGGCGCCGCGGTCGGCGATGTACCGCTCGGGCGTCTTCCCGAGCGAGAGCACCATGTGTTCGATCCGGAGCAGGCCGACGCCGTCGGCGCCCGTCGCCGCGGCGCGCTCGGCCGCCTCCGGGATCGAGACGTTCACCTTCACCTCCGTCGCCGTCATCGGTTTGACGGGCGTCTCGGGACGCGCGGCCTCCACCGGCTCGAACTCCTCGCCGGGCTCGGCCGACTCGGACTCGCCGGCCCGGATCGTCCCCTTGTCGCCGTCGAGGGTGACCTGCCGGCCGTCCTCGAGGACCCGCGTCCCGTTGCCGGTACCGACGACCGCGGGGACGCCGAGCTCGCGGGAGATGATCGCCGCGTGGCTCGTCATCCCGCCCTCGTCGGTGACGATGCCGGCGGCGCGTTTCATCGCGGGCACCATGTCCGGCATCGTCATCTCCGTCACCATCACGTCGCCCTCCTGGACCTGATCGAGGTGGTCGAGCTTGTGGACGATCCGGACGGCGCCGGAGACGACCCCCGGGCTCGCGCCGAGCCCGTCGACGAGCACGTCCGCGTCGTCGTCGCCGTTCGAGGCGGTCCCGCGGTCGGGGCCGTCGTCCGTCACCCTCCCGTCGCCGTTCGAGGCGGTCCCGCGGTCGGGGCCGTCGTCCGTCACCCTCCCGTCGCCGTCCGCGGTTGCCGCGCCGGCCTCGTCCGCGCCCGCTTCGCCGCCGGCGTCCTCGCGGATCGTCGTGATCGGGCGCGACTGGAGCATGTATATCTCGCCGTCGTAGATCGCCCACTCGACGTCCTGGGGAGCGCCGTAGTGGGACTCGACGCGCTCGCCGAGCTCGACGAGGTCACCGATCTCCGCGTCGGAGAGGACCCGCTCGTGTCGGCGCTCCTCCTCGACGTCGAGCTGGACCGTCTCGCCGGTCTCCGCGTCCTTCACCATCTCGACCTTCTTGTCCGCGACGGTTACCTTGTCGACCGCGCCGCGCTCGCGGTCGTACACGTAGTTGTCGGGCGAGACGGTGCCGGAGACGACCGCCTCCCCGAGCCCCCACGCCGCCTCGATGGTGACCTGCGGCTCGCCCGTCGAGGGGTGGCTGGTGAACATCACGCCGGACTTCTCGGCGTCGACCATCCGCTGGACGACGACCGCGATGTCGACCTCCGAGTGCGGGAACCCGCGCTGCTGTCGGTAGTAGATAGCGCGCTGCGTGAAAAGCGAGGCCCAACACTCTTTCACGCGCCGCAGGAGGTCCTCCTCGCGGACGTTGAGGAACGTCTCCTGCTGTCCGGCGAACGAGGAGTCGGGCAGGTCCTCGGCGGTGGCCGAGGAGCGCACGGCGACGAACGCCTCCTCGCCGTCCTCGCCCATCGCCCGGTACCGGTCGAGGATCTCCTCGCGCACCGGCTCGGGGAACGGCGTGCCGAGGATCAGCTCCTCCGCGCGCTCCTCCGCCTCGCGGAGCGCCGCGGAGTCCTCGGGGTCGACGTCGACCGCCTCGAACAGCTCGTCGTCGATCCCGGCCTCCTCGATGAACGTGCGGTACGTCCCCGCGGTGACGGCGAACCCCGGCGGAACCGGGAGCCCCGCACCGATGAGTTCCCCGAGCGACGCGGCCTTCCCGCCGACGGTCCCGACGTCGTCGGCATCGACGTCCTCCAGCAAGCGTACTGCCATTCGTGTGTCCGGAGGATCCGCGAGCCGACGTATGAAGCTTCCGGCAGCCGCACCGATGAATAAAAGATTACTCGCCGCCGAGTTATCACCGCGAGTCGGAGTGGACACCCCGAATCGCTGAGCAGCGGCTTCAGTTCGGAACTCCTTCGGCGGTGACTGCGGCAATCCCGGTCACAGCCTCCCAGATCCGGACATGGATACTTCGCTGCTCACACGTTACCTCCGGTCCTTCTATCCCCCTGCCCGCACTCGTTGGGCGACCACGTGAACGGACGAGCGCTACACGGGAGTCCGACGGGACGACAATGTCTGTCGGGGTCCAGAGCAGGGCCGCGACGAGACCGCCGCGGCCGCGAGCGAAAACAAGGGCCGAAGGTCGGGGACAGCGAACCGACACGCGGTTCGTACCACTCGGTAACGGTCGGACTTGTCTATACTTACCTTCGGTTTTGAGATCGGATCCTGTAACTTGTTACAGAGTATGTAACAGCTGTTCCCGCAAGCGTCCGGCGTGACTCGGTCGATCGGTCGCCGACCCCGACCGGCGCCGCTCGCTCCGATCAGTCGCCGCCGAGCCGCCGACGCTCGTCGCGGAGGAGCCGCTCCCAGAGCCCGAACAGCGCGCTGTCGAGGCCGTACGCCTCGTCGACCCGGCGGACCCAGCGGTCGTCGCCGAACAGGTGTCGCTGGAACCGCCGGACCTCCGGGGAGAGCCGGTCGCGCTCGCCGCCGTAGTAGGACAGCGACTCCTCGCGGGTCCGCGCGACGAGGCCGTCCGGCACCTCGACCCCGTCGGCGGCGGCGACGCGGTCGAACCACTCGAGGTGGAGCAGCGAGTCGGCGAGGAGGAACCGCTCGCGGAAGCCGTCGACCCGCGACAGCGCCGGCGCGCCGTCGATCCGCACGTCGGTCGGCCGCGAGAACCGCGGCGCGGTCGCGGTCACGGACGCGCGCTCGGCGACCGCCCCGGCGACCCGCCGCAACCGCCAGTCGGCGTACCGGACCGGCGCGATCAGGGCGAGCTCGTACCACGTCGGCAGCCACTCGCAGTACGGCTCCGAGAACGCGCCGTCCGCGAGCAGCGTCGTCGCGACAGAGCGCGCCTCGGCCGGGGTCAGCTCGTCCGGGGCCGCCCGGAGGCGACGGACGGTCCGGTCGCCGTCGAGCGCGTCGACGCCGGGGAAGCCCATTCCCTCGGCGACGGCGGTCGTGTACGCGCGGCCGGCCGCGTACCAGGCGGCGAAGTCGGTGGGCGCCGTCAGCCGCAGGAGTCGAAGGACGGTGATACTGATCGGAGGGGCTCCGCCGAAATAACTCGGTCGGTCAGCCGTCGACGCGGGCCAGCGCGTCGCCGAGCGAGACGCCGTGGTCGGAGCGAACGGCCACGGCGTACACCACGCCCGCGGCGACGGCGGCGAAGGCGACGGCGAACGCGACCCCGGCGAACGAGAGCGGACCGAACACCGGGAGCCCGGCGGCCCACGCACCGAGGACGACGCCGGTCGCGAGCGCGAGCGCGCCGAGGGCGGTCCGCCTGACGTTCGCCGTGTCCGGTTCGATCTCGATCACGAGTTCGTCCGGCAGGTCCGAGGTCAGCCGCACGGTCCCGTCGCGGTCGTCGAACTCGACGAGCCCGGCGTCGGCCATCTTCGGGCAGTGGAACTGCCGGAGCGACGTGTACACGCTCTTCCGCTGGTCGTAGTCGACGTCCGCGGGGTCGACGCCGTTCTCCCACGCCGCGATCCGTCGGGAGGCGTCCGACAGCGCCGCCGCCTCCTCCGCGCGGAGGTGTCGCCACAGGAGGCGTCGCCGGCGGTTCCCGAGCAGTTCCAGGAGCTCGTTCGCGCAGACGCGATCGCCGTCGGCCGGCGCGTCGGGATCGCGGTCGGGCTCGCCGCCGCCGTCCACGGCGCCGTCGTCCGCGCCGCCCGTTCGCCGCGCCGTCCGCCTTTCGGCGTCGGCCGCGCTCCCGCTCCCGGCGTCCGTCACGCCGGCCGACCCGGCGCGGTCCGTCGGGTCCCGCGCCTCGGGCGACCCCTCGACCCCTCCGGCCGGTCGTGCTCCCGCGTCCACTCGTCCACCGAATGACATGTTATATCTTCACACGACCTGCGTTCAAAAAATTACCGGCGAGACGGTCGTTTTGAACGCGCGTCTGATCTCCGTGTCACGCGCCTCGACCGTCTGAACGCGGGTCGGGCGGCGGGGCGCGGTCCGCCGGATGGCCGGACTCGTCGGTCCGGCGCGTCTCCCGCTCGGCGCCGGCGGCGGTCCCCGTCTCGTCGCCGGTTTCCGCCGGGTCGTCCGATCCGTCGAGCGCGTCGTCGAGCCCCCACTCGGCGGCGCGGTCGCGGGCCTCGGCCCGCGCCTGCTCGCGGATGGCGTCGATCCGCTCGTCGTCGGCGAGGAAGGCGGCGACGGCGTCGTCCTCGTCGGCGCCGTCGCGCAGGCGCTCATCGGGTGCCGCCTCGCGGGTCCGCTCGGCGAGGGCGGCGTCGTCGGCCAGCTCGGTCGCGGCCGCGTCGGGCGCGACGCGCAGCGCGCCCTCCTCGTGGGCCGCCGCCAGCCCGCTCGCGTCGACGGCGTACAGTTCGACGCGGTAGGGGCCGGGGACCGCGAGCTCGGCGAGCGCGTCCGGGCCGCCGCTGTCGGTCACGGTGTTGTACGCCAGCACGGGCACGCCGTCCTCGAAGGTGATCACCCCGCGAGCCTCGCCCGACAGCAGCAGCGTCTCTTGGGGCACGAGCGTCGCGTAGCCGGTGAGCCCGCGGTCGAGCGCGCGCGAGAGCGTCGTTCCCACGTCGGAGACCACCCGCGAGCGCAGCAGCGTCCCCCGCGGGATGGTGAGCGCGGGCGGCTCCGAGCCGTCGCCTTCCGAACCGTCGCCGTCCCGGCGCCCGCTCATGGCGTGTCGGGGACGACCGCGCTGCGGAACCGGTCGGCGACCGCGTCGCCGTCGCCGTCGCGCACGTCGAGCCGGTCGGCGGCGCGCCGGTAGCGCGCCGCGGCCTCGCTCTCAGGGGCGTGCGCGAGCAGGGGCTCGCCGGCCCGGCGCGCCGCCCGAACGGCGTCGCTCTCGGGGACGTTCGCGAGGACGGGACCGCCGAAGTGGCGCTCCGCCTGCGCGGCCACGTCGTCGGCCTCGTCCCGGACCTTGTTGAACAGGACGCCGGCCGTCTCGGTACCGTACGACCGCGCGTACTCCTGGACCTTCAGCCCGTCCGAGAGCGCGGGGATCGTCGGCTCGACGACGACCACGACGCGGTCCGCGAGCACGACCGGCAGGACGGCCGACTTCGAGCCCAGCGCGGCCGGCGAGTCGAGTAAGAGCACGTCGGTGTCGCGCGCCAGCTCCGCCACCACGTCGCGGAGCCGCGCCGGCTCCGCGGCCTCGAAGCCGGCCAGCGAGGTGCCGCAGGGGACAACCGAGAGCCCGAACCGCTCGTACATCGCCTCGCTCACGTCCGTCGCGGTCCCCTCGACGAGCAGGTCGTGGAGGGTGACCGCCGCGTCGTCGAGCCCGGCGTGGAAGAGGAGGTTCGCCATCCCGGTGTCGGCGTCCACGACGGTCACGTCGTGGTCGGCCGCGAGCGCCATCCCGAGCGCGAGCGTGCTCGTCGTCTTCCCCGTGCCGCCCTTCCCGCTGGCGACCGCGAACGCCTCGACCATACGCCCGCTCGCCGGGCGCTCCGAATAAATCCTCTCCATCGCGGCCGCGGTGGCGCCCCCTGCCGAGCGGCCGCCGCAGTCCGTCCGTCGACGGTCGTCTCCGCCTTCCGTCCACCGAGCGTTTTTGCTCGCTCGGCACGCCACCTCGGTATGGTCGAGACGATCTCCGCCGACGAGTTCCGCGACAGGATCGACGCGCGCCGGCGCGGCGACCGGTCGTTCACCGTGGTCGACACGCGACCCGAGGAGAGCTTCGAGGGGTGGCGCGTGGCGGACGCCGTCCACTACTTCTACAAGCCGTTCCACGAGTTCGACCTCGCCGACTTCGAGCGCGAGACCGGCCTCTCGCCCGACGACAGCGTCGTCACGCTCTGCGCGAAGGGGAAGGCCTCGGACGACTTCGCCGCCGAACTCGCCGCGGCGGGGTACGAGGACGTGACCGTCGTCGCCGACGGGATGCGCGGGTGGTCCGCGGTGTACGACCGGACCGACGTCCCGCTCCCCGACGCGCTCGACGACGCCCCGCCGCTCGACCTCGTCCAGGTCCAGCGCCGCGCGAAGGGGTGTCTGGGCTACCTCGCCGTCGGCGGACGCGAGCCGGGCGAGGCCGACCACGTCCCAGCGGGCGCACCCGCTGACGACGCCGACGGCGCCGACCGCGTCGCCGTCGCTATCGACGTCTCCAGACACGGCGACGAGTGGGTCGCGGCGGCCGCGGAGCGCGACGCCTCGATAGCGGCCGTCCTCGACACGCACGTCCACGCCGACCACCTCTCCGGCGGCCGCGCGCTCGCCGACGACCTCGGCGTCCCGTACTACCTCCCGGCCGCGGCCGCCGACCGCGACGTGGCGCACGCCTTCGAACCGATCGGGCGCAACGAGACGCTCGACGTCGGCGGCGTCGACCTGAAGGCGCTCGCGACGCCCGGCCACACCGACGACGGCGCGAGCTACCTGATCGGCGGCGCCGCGGTCCTCACGGGCGACACGCTGTTCACCGAGGGCGTCGGCCGCACGGAGCTCCAGTTCTCGGCGGGCGGTGGCGACGAGTCGGCCGCCGGCGGAGACGGCGACGAGGGCGCCGCCGGCGCGGCTCGTCGGCTGTACGACTCGCTCCACGGGACGCTGCTCGCCGAGCCGGACGACGTCGCCGTCTGCCCCGGTCACTTCGCCGTCGCGAACGACGGGACGACCGGCGGCGCCGAGCCCGGCGACCCCGTGTTCACGACGGTCGGCGACGCGCGCCGGGGGATCGAAGTCCTCGACCTCGACCGCGACGATTTCGTCGACCGGATCACCCGGACGCTGCCGGAGAAGCCGCCGAACTACGAGTCGGTGATCGCGGCCAACCGCGGCGTCGAGTCGCCGCCGGACGAGACCGCGGCGATCGAACTCGAACTCGGCCCGAACCGCTGCGCGGCCGAGCCCGACGCCGCGCCCGCCGCTGACGACGACTGAGAGGCGGCGCGGCCGCCCCGCAGGGCGGCCCGCCTACTCGTCGTGGATGAAGACGAGCCGCTTCGACTCCGTGTTGACTAAACAGAGGTCGATCCCGTCCCGGGTCGCGCCGATCTGCTGCCAGCCGTGGTCGCTGACGAACAGCGTTTGGAAGACGCCGCGGTCGCAGTCGGGGTTCGGACAGCCGACCCCTGCCGCGTTCTTGTAGACGGTCGTTCCGCCGCCCGAACTCTGTCGCACCAACCCGTCGGTCAGCGACCGGAACTCCTCCGCGGACATCGGACTCTTCCCGTCGTCTGTCATGTCTCCGCGTTCGCGGCCGACCGCCTAAAAACCGCCTACCGTGGCAACTGCTGACATACATCTCGGCGCGGGAGGCGGTCCGGCGCTCACTCCGCGTCCCGCTTCGCCCGCTCCGCGTGGGCGTCCGCGAGCCGCGTCGGCTCCGGGAGCTTGTACCCCGCGCACAGGGCCGCAACGAGGGCGACCGCGGTCTCCGACGAGACGCGGTGCCCCGGGCTCACGTACAGGGGGTTCACGCGCCTGCTGTTCGGGTACTGTCGCGACTGGAACGCGTGGCCGATGACGGTGCCCGGCTCCGCCGTCTCCACCGCGTGGTCCGCCCTGATCGGCGTGCGCCAGCCCTCGGGCCGCTCGTCGGTCCGCTCGTCGGGCTCGCCACAGAGGAGGCTCTTGGCGACGCCGACGCTGGGCACGTCGCGGAGGACGCCGACGTGCGTCGCGAGCCCCGCCTCCCGGTAGTGGATCCGGCCCGAGCCGTCACAGACCAGCAGGTCGGGGTCGGCGTCGAGCGCGTCGAGCGCGGCCAGTATCGGCTCTCCCTCGCGGAAGGCGAGCAGCCCGGGAATATACGGGACCGACAGCGGCGTCGTCGCGCTCGCGTACTGGACCACCCTCCCGCCTCGGAGCGCGACCGCGGCGGAGACGGCGGCGTCCGGGCGACCCTCGCCCCGGCCGGTGAGGAACGCCTGATCGACGCCGACGACGGTGGGTGCGTCCTCGCCGCCTCCTTGGGGTTCGGCGTCCGCCGGCCCCGCACCGGCCCCTAGCCGCTCCTGCGCGTCGCTGCGCGCCGGGGGGAGCCCGTCCGCGAGCGAGGCGCCTTCGTCGACCGCGACGGCGACCGGGTCGGGCGCGCCGTCGTCCGCGAAGACCGCGGCGGCCGCGATGTCGCGCTGGAGGGCCTCCATCTCCCCGCGCGACAGCGACGGGTCCGGACGTAACTCGGGCCGCGCGAGGTCCATCAGAAGCGCCCGCCGGGACCGCCCGGACCGCCGGGGCCGCGCGGGCCGCGGGCGCCGCCCATCGAGACGCCGCCCATGCCGCCCGCGGAGCGCGCGAGCCCCTCGTTGCGCTTGCCGAACGCGAGGCCGATGGCGAAGCCGATCAGGTGCGCGAGGTGCGCGATGCCGCCGGCGGCGCCGCCGCCGCCGGCTTGGAGGCTCTGGACCACGAGCACCGCGGAGATCAGCGCGATTCCCCACGTGAGGTACTTGATCTTCATCGGAACCACGAAGAAGAGGAGCACCTGCATGTTCGGCCGCCAGACGGTGAGCACGCCGAGAATCGCGAACCCGGCGCCGCTGGCCCCGAGGATCCCGGCGAGGGGGGCGTTCGTCGCGATCGCGAAGAGGACGTGGCCGAGCCCGGCGACGATCCCGGACGCGAAGAAGAACGCGACGAACTTCTTCGACCCCACCGCCCGCTCGACGAGCGGGCCGAAAAACAGGATCACGACGCTGTTCCCGATGATGTGATAGAGGCTCACCGGCGAGTGTGAGAGCACGGAAGTGATCACCGTCCAGACGTTTCCGAGCGCGTCGGGCTGGAGGACGAACAGGGTGTCGTGGAGCCCTCGGGCGCCGAGGCCCCAGAACACGATCAGCTGTGCGGCGAAGGTGACCCAGATCGCCGCGAGGATCGCGTACGTCGCGTTGTTACGGAAGTAGCTGATCAGCCCGCCGGTGCTGGTCTCGTGGTCGATCCGCCGTTTGACCTGATCGACGACCCCCGCGGACGCGCCGCCCGAGCGGGAGCCGCCGCCCGACCCGCCCTCGACGCTCTCGTCGAACCCGCTGTCGAAGACGCCGCCGGGGTCGTCCCACTCGGCGAGGCCCGGGCAGTCGTGGTTCTCCGGGAGCCGGTGCTCGGCGCAGAACGTCTGGCCGCACCGCTTACACTGGTACGGGAGGTTCTCGTACTCCCCGCACTCGTCGCACGTCGCCATTGCCCGCACTTACGGGGGCGGTCGTAAAGCGGTTTGGCTCCGCGCCGGCCCTGATGGACGCCCGACCGCGACGGACGCCTGACCGCGCGACGAGCCGGCGGCTGGCGGGCGCTCGAACCTGTCGGCGGCGCGTCGCTCAGTCCAGCAGCCGCGCGGCGACGACCGCGACGGCGACCCCGGCGACGGCGACGCCGACGAGGGTCGGGACGAGCCGGCCGGACCCCCACTCCCAGCCGAGGAAGCGGGTTCCGACGACCGCGACGAGGGCGATCAGGAGGCCGAACGCGGAGACCAGCGGCGACTGATTCGATCGGAGGAGGGCCGTCTCACCCATCAGGTTCGACGGCGCCGGTGAAAAATATTCGTCCCGTTCGACCGAGCGGCGACTCCCTACGCCTCCGAGTCGACCGCTCGCAGCCCGTCGACGAGTTCCCTGAGCGTCGCGAGCGGGTACTGTCCGGGCGCGGTCGCGTCCGCGGCGTCGACGGGCGCGTAGCCGATCTTCGACCCGTACAGCGGGGTGACCGCGCGGGTGTGCCGGCCCGGCTCGCCCATGCACATCGTCGCGACGCGGTGGCCCGCCGCGGTCGCCTCGTGGGTCGCCTCGATCATCGCGAGCGCGTCGCCCGGCGCCGTCGCCGTCGTCGCCAGCTTCCCCACGTCGCCCTCGCTCGCGGCGTCGGCGAGGAGGTCGACCAGCGCGGCGGGCTCGGGCGTCGACTCGAAGTCGTGGACGGACGCGACGACCGCGACGCCGGCCTCGCGGGCCGCCTCGCGCAGCGCGGTCGCGTGCGACGCCTCGGCCGGGTCCGGGTGCGTTCCGCGCAGCGCGGCGAGCTCGACGTCGACCGCGGCGACGGCGTCGCGACCGATCGCGTCCGAGAGCGCGTCGTAGCGGCCGAGCCCCTCGGCCTCGCCGCCCTCCCACGACGCCCGGTTCGTGACGAGCAGCGGGAGCTCGCCGTCGTAGCCCGTCAGCTGGTCGAGCGGGTCGCTCGCGAGGTCCATCCGGAACTCGACGGCGTCGGCGTGCTCGCGGGCGGCCGGCTCCGCCGAGAGGTCCGCCGTGCTCGCGGCGAGAACGTACTCCTCGAACATAGGCGGGCGTTCCGCGGGCGGGGACTTAGCTGGTCGGGTTGGCGGGAGCCCGCGGGAGCGGGGAATCGAGGAAGAGCGCGCGAGTTACGCGACGAGGCCGTCCTCGGCCTCCAGCAGCTCGTGGTAGCGGTTCCGGATGGTGACCTCGGAGATGTCGGCGACCTCCGAGACGGCCGCCTGCGTCGTCTTCTCGTTCGTGAGCAGCGCGGCGGCGTAGACGGCGGCCGCGGCGAGGCCGACCGGCGACTTGCCCGAGTGGACGCCCTTCTCCTTGGCGTTGCGCAGGAGGCTCTTCGCGCGCATCTCGGACTCCTCGGAGAGCTCCAGGTCGGAGGCGAACCGGGGGACGTACTGCTCGGGGTCGGCCGGCTTCACTTCGAGCTTGAGCTCGCGGACGACGTACCGGTACGTCCGGGCGATCTCCGCCTTCTCGACGCGCGACACGTCGGCGATCTCGTCGAGCGAGCGCGGGACGCCGGCCATCCGGGCGGCGGCGTACACGCAGGAGGTGGAGACGCCCTCGATGGAGCGGCCGGGGAGGAGGTCCTCGTCGAGCGCGCGGCGGTAGATGACCGACGCGGTCTCGCGGACGTTGTCCGGGAGGCCCTGCGCCGAGGCCATGCGGTCGATCTCGCCGAGCGCCTGCTTGAGGTTGCGCTCCTTGGAGTCGCGGGTGCGGAAGCGCTCGTTCCACTTGCGGAGCCGCTGCATCTTCTGCCGCTGGCGCGCGCCGAGCGAGCGGCCGTACGCGTCCTTGTCGCGCCAGTCGATGTTCGTTGAGAGCCCCTTGTCGTGCATCGTGTTCGTGGTCGGGGCGCCGACGCGGCTCTTCTCGTCCTTCTCGCGGGAGTCGAACGCGCGCCACTCCGGGCCGCGGTCGACCGAGTCCGCCTCGACGACGAGGCCGCAGTCGCTACAGACCGTCTCGCCGTGCTCCTCGTCATTGATGACGTGGCCGCCGCACTCCGGGCAGCTCAGCGTCTCGTCGGTGCTCTCCGATTCCTCCTCGTTCGTCTCCGTTCGGGAGCGACTCCCCCGTGTGTGTAGTCGTTCACTCATAGCTCGGTTGCCCCCGGAAACTGAAACTGCCCGAGAGCGATCTTGGTTTACCGTCGGCAGAACACAACTTAAAACGACCGGAACGTGTCGCTCGAATCCCGGCGAAAAGACACGATCTATCACGCGTTTTCGCCGCTCTCGCAGTCGACGGCGACGCGCCGTCACGCGCCCTCGAACCCCGCCTCCCGCGGCCCCCGGGACCGAAACCGTTGACACGGTCGCGCCCGGATCGATTCCTATGTCCGCCCCCCGCGTCGTCTCGCTCGCGCCGAGCGCGACCGCGACGGTCGCCGCGCTCGGCGGGGCCGACCGCCTCGTCGGCGTCACCGCCCACTGTGACCTCTCCGAGGCCCCGAACGCCGGGTTCGCGCACGGCGCCGACGCTCCGACCGCCGTCGGCGGCTGGCTGAACCCAGACCTCGACCGCGTCGTCGACCTCGACCCCGACGTCGTCCTCACGAGCGACGGGCTCCAGGCCGACCTCGCCGACGGCTGTCGCGAGCGCGGGCTCGACGTCGCGCACCGCGAGCCGGCGACCCTCGACGACGCCCTCGACGGGTTCGCCGCCCGGGGGAGCGACGTCGGCCGCCCCGAGGCCGGGGAGCGACTCGCCGCCGACGCTCGCGAGCGCCTCGACCGGATCGCCGAGGCCGTCGCCGACCGCCCCCGCCCGACCGCGTACTGCGAGGAGTGGTCCGACCCGCCGATGGCGGCCGGCAACTGGGTCCCCGACGCCGTCCGCGCCGCGGGCGGGCGCTACCCGTTCGTCGACCCCGGCGAGCGCTCCCGCGAGGTCGACCCCGCCGCCGTCTCGCGCGCCGACCCGGATCACGTTGTCGTCCACGTCTGCGGGCGCGGCGACCGCGTCGACCCCGCGGCCGTCGCGGCGCGCGACTGGATCGACGCCCCCGTTCACGTCGTCGACGACTCCCTGCTCAACCAGCCGAGCCCCGCCCTCGTCGACGGCGTCGAGCGCCTGGCGCGGCTGCTCCATCCCGACGCGTTTTCGACCCCGGGCGACGACGGCCGACCATGACGACCCTGCGAGTCGGCGTCGGCAGCGGCAACCCGGTGAAGCGGCGCGCGGTCGAACTGGCCATCGGATCGGCGGCGGACGCCGATCTCCCCGGCGCCCCGACGGGCGTCGCCATCGAGTCGGTCCCCGTCGACTCCGACGTGAGCGAACAGCCTCGGGGCCACGCGGAGACGATCGCCGGCGCCGAGAACCGGGCCGCGGCCGTCCTCGAAGCGGCGCCGAGCGACGGCGAGGCCGCGGCGTTCGACCTCGGCGTCGGCGTCGAGGGCGGTGTCGCGGGGTTCGACGGGACCGACGACCGCTACCTGATCATGTGGGCGGCGGTGACCGACGGCGACCGCGTCGGCCGCGGGGCCGGCCCGAGCCTCGCGCTCCCGGCGAGCGTCGCCGCCCGCCTCGCCGACGGGGCCGAGCTCGGCCCCGTGATGGACGACCTCCTCGACACCGAGGGCGTCGCGGAGCGGGGCGGCGCCGCGGGCGCGCTCACCGCCGGCCGCGTCGACCGGGCCGAGGCGCTCGCCGCCGGCGTGAGCGGCGCGCTCGGCCCGTTCGTCTCGGACCTGTACTGAGCGGCTCGCGGCGCCGCCGCCGGCGGTCGGCGCGGTTCGAACACCGTACCCAAACGCGGTCGCGGGGCGGCGCTCTCGCTCCCGTTCCGGGACGAAACCGCACGACTGCGGCGTGTTAATCCCGTCTACCAACCGGCTTATGTCGGACGCCGGCGTGGGTCGGGTATGAGCACTGCCCAGTTGGACGCGGTCGCAGTCGAATCGAGCGGCCTCTCCGCGAAACAGTCGCGGATCCTGCGGTACCTCCGCGAGAACGCGGGCGACCGGACGTACTTCAAGTCGCGGCTGATCGCCGACGACCTCGGTCTCTCCGCGAAGGAGGTCGGCGCGAACATGAGCGCCGTCGCCGACGCGGCCACCGACATCGACGTCGAGAAGTGGGGCTACTCGTCGGGGACGACGTGGATGGTGACGGCCTGACGGCCGGCCGCGCGGATCAGGGGTCGTACGAGACCAGCGACGCCGCGTCGTCGGCGACGGCGACCGCGGCGGCGTCGAAGGAGTCGGCGTACCGGACGACGAGCGTGAGCAGCCGCTCCGGCTCGGTCAGCGCGTAGCCGTCGGTCCGGTCGAGGAGGCCGGCGCGCTCCAAGTCGGCCGCCGCCGCGCTTATCGCCGGCCGCGAGACGCCAAGAGCGCTCGCGAGGTCGGCGCCCGTCGCGTCGGGGTCGCGCAACAGCGCGAGGATCATCCCCCGCGGCGTCTCGCGGCGGAGGTAGCCGAGCGCCCGCTTGTCCGTCTCGTCGAACCGGCCGGCGGGGAAGAACCGCCGGTAGTCGTCGTCTTTCACCGATTCTATCGCGCCAGCCTCCTCCAGCTTCCGGAGGTGGTACTGCGCCTCGCCGGTGCCGAGTCTGAGGTCGTCGCGGAGCTTCGAGAAGTGCGCGCCGGGGGTCGTCGGCACGTAGCCGCGGATCGCTTCCCGCGTCTCGTTCCCGTCGCTCCCCTCGTCGTCGGCGCTCGCGGTCCCGACGAACGGCGCGGCCGCTCCGACCGCGGCGAACCGTCGGAGCGTCTCGCGCTTCTGCCCGTCGAACCCCTCTGTCACAGTCCCAGTAGCCTACGCCGCGACAAAAGCACTTCGCTCGTGACAGGACCCCGGCGGAAAACGCGGTCTTCGGCGGCGGTTCGCGGCGATCTACTCCTCTTTCTCGACCTCGGCGGGCGCCTCCTCGTCGTCCATCTCCTGGATGACCTCGTCGGCGGACCGGATGTTCGCGCCGGCGTCGCCCGCCTTCACGGCCTCCGCCTCCTTCTCTAACTCCTCGACGTTCATCTCCGCGGACTCCTCGATCTGGCCGAGGATCTCGTCGATGTCGTCGAGCCCGAGCATCTTCCGGGTGTCGGCGTCGAACTCCTTGCCGTCGAGCCCCTCCATCTGCTGGACGTCGGAGCCGGAGAGGGCCTTGCCGTAGCGGCCGACGAGGCTGGTGAGCTCCTGCGGGAGGACGAACGTGGTGGACTCGCCCTTGCCGATCTCTTCGAGCGTCTCCATGCCGCGCTCGATGATGGCGCGCTCGCCCATCGACTCGGCCGAGCGGGCGCGGAGGACGGTCGAGATGGCGTCCCCCTGCGCCTCAAGGATCTGGGACTGCTTTTCGCCCTGTGCGCGGATGATGTTCGACTGCTTGTCACCCTCCGCCTGCTCGACGGCGGAGCGGCGTTCCCCCTGCGCTTCGAGGATCATCGCGCGCCGGCGGCGCTCGGCGGAGGTCTGCTGCTCCATCGCCTGCTGGACGTCCTTCGAGGGGTTGACCTCGCGGACCTCGACGCTCTCGACGCGGATCCCCCACTCGTCGGTGGGCTCGTCGAGTTCCTTGCGGATCTTCGCGTTGATCTCCTGGCGCTTGTTCAGCGTGTCGTCGAGCTCCATGTCGCCGAGGACGGCCCGCAGGGTGGTCTGCGCGAGGTTCGAGACGGCCTTCTTGTAGTCGTCGACCTCGAGGAACGCCTTCTTGGCGTCCATCACCTTGATGTAGACGACCGCGTCGGCGGTCACGGGGGAGTTGTCCCGCGTGATCGCTTCCTGCCGCGGCACGTCCAGCGTCTGGGTGCGCATGTCGAACGGGTACGTCCGCGAGACGAACGGCGGGATGAGGTTGATACCGGGTTCGAGCAGCTTGCGGTACTCGCCGAAGACGGTGAGGGTCTTCTTCTCGTACGCGTCGACGATCTCGAACGACTGCCAGAGCGTGACGACGACGAGCAGCAGCGCCAGCAGACCGACGCCGACGAGCCCGAGACCGAGTCCGGCTTGGAGGGTGATCGGATCCATACCGCCACTTAGACCATCGAACGGTTAATAGTTCGCCCGCCGGCACCCCGATCGCAACGCCGTCCCCCGGTCCGCCCCCGGCGCCCCCGTCGATCCCCTCACTCGTCCGCCTCGAACTCCGCGGCGACATTCCGCAGGGCCGCGCGGAGCTGCCGCTCGTTGAACCGGCGGATCACGGGCGCGCCGACCCTCGTGAGCGCGTTCTCCGGCAGGCCGTACGTCGCGGCGTACGTCAGCTCCGTCCCGCCCTCGACGGGGACGAGCCGGAGGTCGATGGTGCCGGTGAGGCGCCCGCGGAGTTCGAAGCGATGACGCTCGGGCGGATCGTGGACGGTCTGGACGATCTCGCCGTCGATCCCGACGCCCGCCATCCGATAGGTGTACGCCAGCCGCTTCCCGCCGTTCTCCAGCGGCTCGACGTCCCGCACGTCCGCGAGCCCGGGCGTGATCGCCGCGTGGTTCTCGGGGTCGTCGAGGAACGCGAACACCGCCCCCGGGTCGGCCGCGACGGTGACCGCGTCGCTCGCGGCGAACGGGTCGCCACTCGCCACGGACGGGCCGCCGCCCGCGTCGCCCCCGTCGGTCATGCGCCGTCGCGATCGGCCGCCGACGCTCGGGTCATCCGTCCGACCGGGGGTCGACGTACGCCTCGACCAGCTTCCGCTCGGCCGCGCGGAGGTGCTGGTGGAACGTCTGTCGGGTGATCCCCATCCGATCGGCGATCTCGGAGCCGTCGACCGGGCGCGGCCACTCGAAGTAGCCGTTCAGCTCGGCGGTCTTCAGCGCGTCGCGCTGCCGGTCGGTGAGCCGCTCGTCGACCGCGGCGGCGAACTCGGCGACGGTGCGGTCGCGGCTCTCGCGCTCGACGCGCGACCGGAGCTCGACGCCCTCGTACTCGTCGCGGAACACGTCGAGGATCGACCGCACGTCGTGCTCTGGCGGCGCCTCGATCGTGAGGGTCGCCTCGTCGCCCGTGGCCGTCGCCTCGGTGACGACGCCGCCGTGAGCGGCCAGCTGGGTGAGCGGCGGCGAGTCGGTGACGGTGACGGCGAAGCTGACGCCGTCGTTCGTCTCCGAGACGGTCCGCATCGACTCGACGAGCGGGAGCGACGCGAGCTCGTCGAGGTCCAGGCCCTCGCCGTCGGCGCGGAAGTACAGCTCGCACTCGTCGTCTTCGAGCCGCGTCGTCCCGAGGTGTACTACCTCCCCGCCGACCGCGTCCGCGATCCGCGCGAGCGCCGCGGTCTCGTCGCGGATCCCGACCACGAGCTCCACCACCCGGTCGGTGGTGAGGATCTCCGTCGTCTCGATGGAGTGGAGGCCGTTCGCGATCATCTTCCCGACCGACTCACACACCCGCCGCTCCCGGCGGGCCAGGACGTCCGCCCCGTTGCCGTAGATCCCCAGCAGGCCGTACTGCCGGTCGCCGTACGTGAGCGGCACGACGAGGAGCCGGCGGCCGCCAGCGGACTTGGGTTCGAGCGGCCCGTCGGCGGCGTCGTCTATCGACCCGCTGTGGAGCTCCTCGGTCTCGATCGCCTCCTGTACCTCCGCCGGCGTCTCGGCGACGTCGTACGACGCGCCCGGCTCGACCGACACGCCGCTCGCCGCGCGGATCTCGAGCCGGCCGGTCGCCGACGAGACCTCGCCGATCCAGCCGCCGGCGTACCCCGGCTCGCCGGCGATGACCTCGCAGACGCGCTCGGAGATGACCCCCGAGTCGCGGTTCTCGACGAGGATGCGGCTGATGTCGCTGAGGAGGCCGTTCACCCGGCCGAGCACCCTGTCGAGCGAGCGCCGCTCGGTCGCCAGCTTCTCGGCGCGCTGCTCGGCGAGCCGCTCCGCCTCCTTCCGGTCGCTGATGTCGTTCTGGAAGCCGACGTAGTGGGCGAGGTCGCCGTCCTCGTCGTAGACGGGCGCGACGGTCAGCTCGTTCCAGAACGGGGTGCCGTCGCGTCGGTAGTTCCGGATCTCGACGGTCACCTCCTCCTCGTTGCCGATCGCCTCCGCGATCTCGTCGACGGTCTCCGGGTCCGTCCCCGGCCCCTGAAGGAACCGCGGGTTGCGACCGAGCGCCTCCTCGACCGGGTAGCCGGTGTGTTCCTCCCAGGCGTCGTTGACGTACACGAGCGGGTAGTCCGGGAGGTCCGGGTCGCTGATGCTGATCCCGATCGGCGCGTCCTCGACGGCCCGCGTCACCTCCGACGCGGTCGGTTCGTGGTCCGACACGTCCTGGCGGGTCTCCGAGGCGGAGACGCCGGAACAGACGGTCGACACGTCGGAGACGAGCCGGTCGATCGACGCCGACCCGTTCTTCTGGAGGAACCTGTCGACCCCGTTCTCGAAGGCGGCCTCCGGCACGCCCTCCTCGTCGGTCGCCGTGAACATCACGACGGGTACGCCGGCGTCGGACTCCTCGATCGCGGTCGCGAGGGCCACGCCGTCGTCGCCGGCCAGCGCGTACTCGCTGACGACGCAGTCGTACTCGCCCGTCGTCGCCTTCGCGACCGCGGACGCCGCGGTGTCCGTGCGCGTCACGTCGAACCCCGCGGCGCCGAGCGCAGTCTCGATTCGATCGCTCCCCTCCTCCGGGTGGACGAGGAGCGCCCGAGCATTCGCCATGAGCAGCAGTTCGCACCCGTACGGGTTAATGCTTACCTGTCTTCCGAGGACCTGAATCGCCGCCGGCTGCGCGGTCGGTGTCCCGAATCGATCGTACATTGGCGGTTTTGCGTCCGAAATAAATCCATTCGATCGCTTACTTGCGAATATTCCTTACATACGATCCAACTGCCGCCTGTCACCGTCGGTCCGCGACTGTCCAGTTAGGCCGTGGGTACTTTGTGGTCGCTGGGCGTGGGATCGACGTATGGTGTCGACCACCGCCGCAGAGTCCCGCGAACGAACTCACGGAGCATGAGCGTGCGCGTCCCCGTCAGAGAACCGCCCACGTCGGTCCCCGGAGACCGGATCGGGCTCCCCCGGGCCGTACTCGACGACCTCGGGATCGGCCGCGGCGACACGGTGACCGTCGCGGGCGCGCACCGCGTCGCCGCCCCGGTCGTCGCGGTCGACGACGGGACGCGGGCGGTGTTCCTCCCCGAGCGGCTCCGCCGGACGGGCGGGGTCGAGCCGGGCGACACCGCGACGGTGGCGGTCTCGGACCTCCCGGTCGCGTCGTCGGTCACGCTGCGGCTCCGCCAGTCGGTCGACGTGGAGCGGAGCGAGGACGCCATCCGCCGGCGGCTCGCCCGGCGCGTGGTCGCCGTCGGCGACGAGGTCGAGGTCACGCGCCTCGGCGGCGCCCTCACCCTCCGGTTCGACGTGCGGGACGTGGCGCCCGCCTCGCCGGCGGTCGTCGACGACGCGACCGAGATAACCGTCGCGGACGACGATGCGGACGCCGCGGTCGTCTCCGAACGCCCCGGGGAGACCGGCCCCGGCGACGGGTTCGTCGCGACGGCGACGTTCGAGCGCCTCCGCGACGCCGTCGCGACCCGGTTCGACGCGGCCGAGGCGTTCGCGTCCGCCGGGCATCCGACCCTCGGGCTGCTCCTCCACGGACCGCGCGGGTCGGGCAAGACGACGCTCGTCGAGGCCGTCGCGGCCGCGACCGACGCGTCGCTCGTCCGCACCTCCGCGGCCCGGCTCCGGGGCGAGCGCGCGAGCGACCAGTCGGACGGGCTCGACCGCGTCGTCGACGCCGTCTCCGCGGGGGAGCCGACCGTGGTCCTCCTCGACGATCTGGAGGCGCTCGGAGCCGACGACGGCGGGGGCTCCGCGCTCGCCGACCGCCTCCGGTCGACCGTCGACGAGCTCCGCGACGGGGACCGGACGGTCGTGATCGGCGCGACGACGGACCCGAGCGCCGTGCCGTCGGCGCTGCGCCGCGGCGGGCGATTCGACCGCGAGATCGGGGTCGAGCCCCTGACGACCGCCGAGCGGCGCGACGCGCTCGAAGCGCTCTGCGAGGGCGCGCCCCTCGCGATGGACGTCGACTTCGAGGGCGTCGCCGCGCGGCTCAACGGCTACGTGTTCGCCGACCTGGCCGTCCTCGTGGACGCGGCCTTGGAGCGGGCGGTCCGCCGCGACGGTCGGACCGCGATCCGGCTGGCCGACTTCGAGGCCGCGCTCGACGACGTCGAGCCCACCGGGCTCCGCGAGGTCACCGTCGAGTTTCCCGCGGTCGGCTGGAACGAGGTCGGCGGCCTCGACGACGCCAAACGCGAGCTGGTGCGCGCGGTGTACTGGCCCCTGGAGTACGCCGACCGCTTCGCGGAGATGGGGATCGACCCGCCCTCCGGCGTGCTGCTGTACGGGCCGCCCGGCACCGGGAAGACGCTGCTCGCCCGGGCCGCGGCCAGTCTCAGTGACGCGAACTTCATCCCGGTGAACGGGCCCGAGCTGCTCGACAAGTACGTCGGCGCGAGCGAGCAGGCGGTCCGCGACCTCTTCGCCACGGCGCGCGAGAACGCGCCGGCGGTGATCTTCTTCGACGAGGTCGACGCCATCTCGCCGAAGCGCCGCGGCGACGACACCGGCGCCGGCGAGCGCGTGGTGTCGCAGCTGCTGACCGAGCTCGACGGGCTGGAGCCGCTCACCGACGTGGTGGTGATCGCGGCGACGAACCGCCCGGACAACATCGACGAGGCGCTGTTGCGCCCCGGTCGCATCGAGAAGGCGGTCGAGACGCCGCTCCCGGACCGCGAGGCGCGCCGCGAGATCCTCCGGATACACGCGCGAGAGATGCCGGTGGCGTCGGGCGTCGACCTCGACTCCCTCGCCGACCGCACGGCCGGGTACAGCGGCGGCGACCTCGCCGCCTTGGTCCGCGAGGCCGGGCTGCTCGCCATCGAGGACGCCATCGTCGACGACGGGCCGCCGGCCGACCCGACCGTCGGGCGCGACCACTTCGAGCGCGCGCTCCGCGAGACGTCGCCGTCGACGAGCGACGGGCGCGCGGACGCCGAGCGAGTGGGACGCGACTCGCCGGCGGAGTGAGGGGTCGGCGGGCTGCCTTCGCCGGCCCCCGGACCTCGTCTTACTCCGGCTCCTCGTGGAGGTTCAGGACGAAGTAGACGACCCCGACCATGGCGAGCAGTTCCAAGGCGACCATCGTCCAGAATCGAACGTTCAGTCCGCCGCTCGGCTCCTGTAGCGTCGGGATCAGGAAGATTCCGACGAGCGCGATCACGGCGCACGCGGCCAGCCCGACCACGGATCGGGTATTCGTCACTGGCGGCTGTTCGGTGGGAGTGTCAGTCATGTCGAAAAATGAACGCTGGAAACGGTTGAACCGTGCTGTTCGGTCGCGTCGGAGCGACCTGCCGATCAGTCCGCGGCCTGCGCGTCGGCACCGGCCGACGGCTCGGGAGCCTCGGTGTCGCCGAGGATGGCGCGGCTGCGGAGCAGGACGAAGCCGAAGCCGACCTTCGCCGTCACGTCGAGCACCATGAACGCCAGGGTCTCGACGCCGAGACCGACGACGCCGGCGCCCTCGGTCCCGACGATCCACAGGATCGGGTATGCCGTCCAGAGGACGGCGACGAGGGCGGTCAGCGTGTTGAACGTCGACTGCACCTCTTCGGAGCGCTGCTTCGCCGCGCTACGCAGGCTCGTCAGGAGGTAGTACAGCACGAACAGGAACGCGATCGTGCTGAACAGCCACCAAGTGTAACGCGCGAGCGGCGTGTGCGAGAGCGCGCCGATGAGGCCGGTGACGATCATCAGCGCGTCGACGCCGATGAGCGTCCCGATGGTCACGCGGTCGACCTTCGCGAGCAGCGCGAGGTCGAGCAGCAGCAGCGGCGTCGTGAACAGCCAGTCCGCGTACCGGGCGTAGTAGATCTCGAGCGGCTCCGCCATCCCGGCGACCTCGACCGTCGTCAGCCCGATGCCGAAGAACATCGACAGGTACGCCGCCGATGCGATCCCCGGCACGAGGATCGTGATCGCGTAGTACTCACGGGCCTCCTTGTCCGTCACGCCCCAACCGCGGGCGATGAAGTAGAAGGTCCCGATGAGCATTAGTAGTGTGCCGATTCCCAACCAGAGTGTCTCGGGGCGACCGTCCCCGAGCAGGTCGTATCCCGCCTGTAGCGCTATCGGGTCCATACCCACATCTTGATACAGTATATACTCTATTGAGACCGATGCCAACCCAGTTAGGTATCGCGGGCCGCGGGCGGTGCGTCGCGGGAGCGGATCTGCCCCCGCCATCGTCCCCGAACCCTGACCGCATGGAGACGTTGTCGGCCCGAAAGTAATGACCCTGGGGCCCCACTGGTGTCGTATGGCAGACGAAGAGACCGAGGCGGAAGCGGAATCGACCACGGAAACCACCGCGGAGCGCGAGGCGGAGGCGACCGACGACGTCACCATCGACGTCGAGGCGATCGACGAGTACGAGCAGCGCATCGACGAGCTGTCCACCGCGGTCGAGGAGCGCGACGAGACCATCGAGGAGCTCCGG
Source organism: Halorubrum tropicale (assembly GCF_001280455.1). Lineage (NCBI taxonomy): Archaea > Methanobacteriati > Methanobacteriota > Halobacteria > Halobacteriales > Haloferacaceae > Halorubrum > Halorubrum tropicale. The sequence continues at coordinate 167,991 of NZ_LIST01000003.1, read as the reverse complement.
TCGGTCGTCGAAGAGCAGTCGGAGCAGATCGACAAGCTGGAGAACCAGTTCCTCGACCTGTCCGCGCGCGTGGCCGACGGCCGGAACCTCGGCGTCTGCCCCGAGTGTAACGGACCGACCGAGAAGAAGGAGCGGCTGTTCCGCGCGGACACGATCGAGTGCACGCGCTGCGGCGAAGTGATCCACACGTACTGAAGCGCCGTTTCGGATCTCCGTCCCGCGCTGCGCCGCGTGACGGTATATAAAAGACCCAATAATGGCGACGAGGCCCTAACCCCGTAACGCCCCTACGTACGTCCATGTCGACGTCGACGGCGAGTCCGGTGCGGCGACTCATCGGTGAACCGGAACGGACGGCTATCGGTGCCTCTCGCGCGGCGTTGCTCCTGCTCGCGGTCGGGTTCGGAGCCCTGTCCGCGGTCGGCACCGACGTGTCGCTCCGGACGCAGATGATCGCGTACCTCGTCGGGATGGTCGCGCTGAACCTCCCGCACGGCGGGTACGAACACTTCTCGAACCTCCGACGGCGGGGGCTCCCGTTCGGCGCCCGGTACGTGGCGCTGTACCTCGGGTTCGTCGCCTCCTTCGTGGCGCTATTCGTGTTCGCGCCCCTGCCCGCGCTCGCGCTCGCGTTCGGGACGGCCGTCGCGAAGGGCGGGCACGGCGACCTCCGCGTGATGGACGCGCTGGTCGGGACCGAGCACCTTCCGACCAAGCCGCAGCGGGCGCTCGCCGCCCTGATCCGCGGCGGCGCCGTGATGATCGTTCCCGCCGTCTTCTGGACTGAGACGTTCTACGGGTTCACCGGCATCATGCTGGGCGTCTTCGACGGCCAGTTGGCCGGACCGGCCGCCTCGAACCCAGAGACGGTCACCACGGCGCTGGGCGCGGTCTTCGGGCTCGGCGTGGTCGCCCACCTCGGCGGCGGGCTGGTGACCAGCCTGCGCGCGACCGGCGGCGTGAGCCGCTCGTGGCTCCTCGACGCCGCGGAGACGCTGCTGCTCGTCGCGTACTTCGCCCTGGTGCCCGTGGTCGTCGCCATCGGGCTCTACTTCCCGCTGTGGTACTCGATGCGGCAGTCGGCGCGGAGCATGGTCGTCGAACGCGAGCAGCCGGACCGGACGGAGGGCGTCTCGCTCGTCGTCGCGTGGGGGGTCCTCGTCGTCGGCGCGCTGGTCACGGCGAGCGTCGCCACCGCCCTGTGGACCGTCGCCCCGAACCCGGTGGCCGGCGGCTCGCTCCTCTCCGGCGCCGTCGCCTTCTACACCATCTTCGTCTGCGTCATCGCGATGCCGCACGTCGTGGTCGGCGAGTGGCTCGACTTCGGGCGCGGCATCTGGTACGTGCCCTGAGCCCGGGCGCCGGTCCCTGTGCGCGGGCCGACCGTGCCCGCGGTCGACGAGATAACAAGCCCTAAAACCCGGCTCGTCGACCGATACGGTATGCCTCTGCGGTTCGCTCAGCGGCTGGGGCTCGCGGACGCGGTCACCGTGGCCAACGCCGCCGTCGGCTTCCTCGCCGTCGTCGCCGCGACGGTCGACGTCGCGCTCGCGGCCCGGCTCGTGCTCCTCGCGGCGGTCGCCGACGGGCTCGACGGGGTCGTCGCCCGTCACCGCGGGTCGACGCCCGCCGGCCCGTACCTCGACTCGCTGGCCGACGTCGCCTCCTTCGGCGTGGCGCCCGCCGCCCTCGTGGCCGCGGTCGTTCGCGACGGGCGGTCGTTCGCCGCCGACCCTGCCCTCGTCGCGGCCGGCGTCGGCGCGGGCGCGCTGTTTGTCGCAGCCGCGGTCGCCCGGCTCGGGCTCTACACCGTCGACGAGGACGGCGCCCGCGAGACGGTCGGCGTCCCGACGACGCTGGCGGCGACCGTGCTCGCGGCCGCCGTCATCGCCGGCTACACCGCCCCGCTCCTCCTCGTCGCGGCGACGGCGGCGTTCGCGCTGCTGATGGGGTCGACGGTGACGTACCCCGACCTCCACGCGCAGGACGCGCTCGTGATGGGCGTGGTCCAGGCCGCCGTGATCCTCACCCCCGCCGGTCACATGGCGACGGACGCGCTCCCGACGTGGATCGGCGAGGGGTTCGCGTTCGCGCTGCTGTTCCTCTCGGCCGGCTACCTCCTGCTCGGCCCGCGCTTCTACTGGGGCGACGGGATCCGCGCGCCGCCGGGGCTCCGGCGGTGAGTCCGGTAGGTCAGTGATCCGGTAGGTCGGTGAGTCCGGTACGGTCGAGCGTCGGACTCGCGTGCGAACGGACGGCGACGCGATAGAGCGGTGGCTCGGGCGTTCGCGGACGGTCGAAAATCGCAGTGAGGAGCGGTCGCCGGGGCCGCCGCGTCGGCCTTACAGGAGGTCGTCGAAGTCCTTGTACCGGGTGATATCGACGCCGTCGTCGGTGACGACCGCGACGTTGATCCCGTTGCCGGAGGCGAGGTCGCGCTCGACGGCGGACTGGATCGCCTTCGCGGCGATGGTCTCCGCCTCGTCGATCGTGACCTCGTCGTCGTACTCCTGCTCTAAGACACCGAGCGCGTACTGCGACCCAGAGCCGGTGACGGTGTACTCCTCCTCGGTCGTGCCGCCGAGGGCGTCGATGGAGTAGATGTGCGCGCCCTCGTCGTCGACGCCGCCCAGGATCGGCTGGACGACGAAGAACGCCCCGGAGCGGAGGAGGTTACCGGTCAGCGTCGACAGCGCCTCCATCGACATGTCGTTGCCGCGACGGGCCTCGTAGAGGCTCGTCTCGGCGCGGAGCGTCGAGATGAGGTTCTGCGCCGCCGAGACCGAGCCCGCGATGGTCAGGGCGCCGCGCGGGTGGATCTCTTCGACCTTCTGGACGTCCTTCGAGGAGACCATGCCGCCGAGGGAGGCGCGCATGTCGGTCGCCATCACGACGCCGTCGTCCGCCTTGATGCCGACGGTCGTAGTCCCGGTCTTCATCTCGCCTTCGCCCTCCGCCTTCGCGGCGCGGCGGTCGCTGTGTTCGAACTCGCCGAGCTCCGGTCCGAAGACGGGCTGGTCACGGCCTAGGTCGGCGGCCGGCCCGTCGGAGAGGTCGCCAGTCGGTGTTCGCATTACACGTTCGTTGGCCCGGCGCGCTGATAAAGGCAACCCTTCGGGGGCCGCCGACCGGTTCCGACGGGCCTATCCGTCGCCGGGTCGGGACCGCCCGACGGCGGCCTAACGAGCGTCTCGGCGACGACGGCGACGCGGCGAGGGCCCGCGGGGCGCGACGGCGCCGTCGCTCGGCGTCGGGTCGACGTCGCAAAACGGGGGCTACGGCCGGCCGATCACTCCTCGGCGGCGGTCTCGCACGCCTCGGTTGTGGTCTCGACGAGCCGGCCGACGGGGACGTTGACGCCGAGGTGTCGGCGCGCGAAGACGGCCACCGGAAACAGCGAGATTCCGACGGCGACGGTCGCTTGGTGCAGCCCGAAGAGGGCCGCGGTTCGGATGCGGTCGAACATTGGACTTCTGCCCCAGCCCAACCGGGGGATGTATAAATATCTTCCGTGGCCGGCGCCGAGACGATCCGGACGCAGTCTCGCGTTTTTCGGTCGTAAATTAACGATTCTGAAATTTCTCCCGTTTCGCGCGGATCGTCGCGTATCCCAAGCCGGTCCGACCGAAGTCATTCTCGTAACTTATGCGAATCCATGCCGGCTCGTGCGCCTCGCATCGGCGCCCTTCGCGCGGGTCCGTCGCCGCCTCGCCGATCGCGTCGCCCCACCAGCCACGCCGCCCCGCGCCGGACCGAACGGAATTTAACGCCGTGCGCGCTTACCCGGTCGCGTGCAGAACGTCACGGACCGGATCCGGAACCCCTTCGGGATGCGCCCCGACTGCCCCTCGTTCGTCCCCGGCTACGGCGACGCCAACGCCGACTTCCACGTCGTCGGCGACCGCCCCGGCGTCCACGGCGGGACCGCCGCCGCGGTCCCGTTCACCGGCGAGCCGTGGTCGCCCGCGTTCCTGTCGACGCTCCAGTCGGCCGGACTGATCGCCGGGCTCGCCGAGGGCGTCGCCCCCGACGGCGTCGCGACAGACGGCGACCCCACCGCGGTCGACCCCGTCTCGACCGACCGGACGTTCCTCTCGTACCTCCACATGTGCGAGAGCGACGGGCCGCCGGACGACGACGCCTACGACGACATGGAGCGGTTCTTCGACGCGGAGCTCCGCGCCATCGCGGCCCACGTGCTGCTCCCGGTCGGCGCGCGCGCGACCGAACACGTCCTTGAGACCTACACCGCCCGGGCCTGGAAGACCGAGGTCGACATGGACGCGCTCCACGGCGAGGAGCTGCTCGGCGCCGGGTGGCTCGTCGTCCCGGTCAAGAACCCGTCGGACTGGACGGACGGCGACGCCGACCGGCTCGTCGACGCGCTTGGGGAGCTCCGGTCGACCGACTTCCGCCGCGAGAGCGACCTCGGACGGTTCATCGCTGGCAGCGACCCGTACCTCGTCCGCTGACGGAACGAGTGCCCGCCGGGCGTGCGCCCCCGTCGGTCACCGCCGCATGGACGTGAACTTTCTCCGGCAAAGCGCGTCCCCGTCGGTTCGATTCGGCAGTAATCGCCTCCGTCCGCGGACGATCGTTTTCTACCCGCGCTCGGGAGTGTCATATTTGTCGCTACTGTCTGGATTTTATACTTGTCCCGTAGATCTGTTTCTAGACGCCCGATCGATCGGGCGTCGGCCGCAGGACTGGTACTCCCCGCGGCGACTTGGTCAGTTCCGGCCCTCACCGGCCGGTTTTTCGTCGGCGCACAGCGACTCGACGTACTTCCCGACGTGGTCGTCCAGCCGCCGCTTGAAGCCCGCTTGCCGCGCGAGCCGGTCGAGCTCGCGGGAGACGTACGTCCCGTACTGGACCGCCTTCTTGTCCGCGGCGTGGACCGACGCCGGGACGCGCTCGGCCGCGACCCGACGCAGCGCGACCTTCCGCTCCTCGCCGTCGACGAGCAGATCGTCGGGGAGCGCCAGCGCGGCGGCGACGACCCGGTCGTCGAGCAGCGGCGTCGCGGGCTCGACGCCGGCGGCCCGGAGCGCGAGAACGTCCCGCTCCAGCTGTGCGGGGAGCGTGCGGACGGTCTCGGTCCGCGCCCCGCGGACGGTGTCGGCCTCGACGCGGGGGTCTTCGGCGGGGTCGACGACCTTGCTGTAGCCGCCGAACAGCTCGTCGGCGCCCTGCCCGACCGCGAGCCGGTCGACCCCGTCCGCGGCGGCCGCCTCGGCGGTCAGGAACAGCGGGACCGCGATGGCGACGTCCATCGGGTTCCGGCGGCCGGTCGCGGCCGCGACCGCGCGGACGGCGCGCGTGAGGTCGTCGTGCGTGACCTCGACCGCTCGCAGGTCGCGGCCCATGGCCGCCGCGGCGTCGCGCGCGGCGGCGACATCGTGGCTCCCCTCGAAGCCGGCCACGTAGCAGGGGGCCTCGGGCACGGCGGCCGCGACGAGCCCGGAGTCGACGCCGCCGGAGAAGGCGACCGCGAGGTCGCCGCCGCTCTCGGCGCCGTCCGCGGATCGAGCGGCATCGAGGTCGTCGAGCGCCGCGCTCACCGCGTCGTCGACCGCCGCCAGCGCGGCGTCGCGGTCCGCGGTCGGACTCGCGTCGGGCAGCCGCCAGACGCGCTCCGTCCCGGCCGCCGAGGCGACGCTCCCGGCCGGAACCGGCTCGGGGTCGTCGAGGTCGGCCCGGTCGAACGCCCACGCGCCGGGCTCCGTCGGCCGGCGGTCGGACTCAGGATCGAGCGCCGCGGCCTCGGCGAACAGCGGCTGCCGACCGAGGGCGTCGCGGACCAGAACCGGCCCCTCGCGATCCGGCGGGTCGGCCAGCAGGCCGGCGAAGCCGCGCCCGCCCGGGAGGGGGTCGGCGTCGCGGAGCGCGGCCCGGACGCGGTCCGGGTCGGTGCCGCGGAGGTCGGAGGCGGGTGAGCCCGGCATCGCGGTCACCGGAGGGCGTCGAGCGCGCGGAGCGCGCGGCGCTTCGCGCCCCCGCCGAACTGGCGGAGCGAGACGCGCCACGGGGTGCGCTTCCCGACGACGCTGGTCCGGCCGTCGGCGATGCCGTCGAGGATCGCCGCGGCTGAGCGCTCGTCGGCGCCGACCTCGGTCACCGCCTGCCCCACCATCTCGGAGATGTGCGCGTCGCTCCCGGCGGTCATCGGCAGGCCGTAGCGGACGGCGAACTTCTCGGCCTGGCGGTTCGAGCGCCCGGTGAACAGCCGGGAGTTGTACACTTCGAGGGCGTCGGCGCTCGCCAGCTGCTCGTCGCTGATGTGCGCGGCGACGCCGTGGCGGGACTTCTGGAAGGGGTGGGGGACGACCGCGATCCCGCCCTGGTCGCGGATCCGGTCGAGCGTCTCGTCGAAGGGGAGGCCGCTCTCGACGCGATCCTCGATGCCGAACGCGAGGACGTGGCCGACCGCCGAGGTCACCTCCATGCCGACGATGCCGACGAGCCCGTAGTCGGGGGCCTTCTCGGCCGCCTCGATGCTGGCGTCGATCTCGTCGTGGTCGGTGACGGCGAGCGCGTCGAGCCCGACCGCGGCCGCCTGCTCCAAGAGGAGGTCGACCGGGTCGCGCCCGTCGTACGACAGCGCGGAGTGCGCGTGGAGCTCGACCGATAGCACACCCGACGGTTCGAGCGTGGTCATAAAAAGCGCCCCGGTCCGGGCCCGGTTCCCGCGGATTCGCGGCGGCTGAACCCCGTTCTAACGATCTGCTATATAAAAACACAACCGCGGTGGCGCGTGCCTGCGAGCGGCCGCCCCCGGCGGCCGCGAGGAGCACGCGCGAGGGAGTCGGCCGACCGAAGGGAGGCCGACGAGGCTGGGGAGGTGTGAGGCTGCGGTTGCGGTGCTGTAGGTGGACTCGAAGGGGCAGTCACCGGCGACGAAGTCACCGGTTGCCCGTGGCGCTACGCGCCACGCTGCCGCGAGGGCGAAGACGCGCGACGTAAGGACCGCAGGCGCGAACGGAGTGAGCGCCGAGGACCACAGCGAGCGCATCGAGTCCTCGCGGCTGGGGCTTCGGAGATGTTCGTCGGCGCTCCGCAGTCGACTAGTTATAGGCGAGCGGCTGAGAGATCAAAAGGGTTCGCCGCAGATTCGGAAGCAGCGATGTACGGGCGACTTGCCGGAGCGATGGCCTCGAAAGAATACGTCCTCGCTACCGATTAGAACGCGCTCTCGCCCACCGTCTTCCGGTAGGTCGCCCGGCCGCTGTGAGTCGCGTCGTCCCACGACTCCACGTCGACGATCACGCGGGTGTTCACCGCGTCCGGCGGCGCGCCCTCGATACGGAGCGTCGAGTCGCCGATGCGGGCGACGTGGTCGCCGTCCTCGCCGGGGCCGCCCCCCTCGCCGGTCACCATCACTTCGAGAACGTCGCCGGCCACGTAGTCCGGCGTCGGGCCGCGGGCCGACCAGCCCGCGAGGAACTTGTCGAAGACGCTCATGCGCGGGACACCTCCTCGGAGACGCGGTCGGGGATGTACTCCCGCCCGAAGCCGGTGATCGCGGCGAGGACGAATATCGCCACGAGGAACCAGCCGTGGAAGACGTACGGGACGACCTCGATGGGGTTGACGACCATCTCGGGGCCGTACTCGGCGCCGAGGCCGTCGGGCCCGACCATCACCTGGTAGCCCACTAGCACGCCGCCCGCCCACGGGAAGATGTAGCCGAGCGCGGAGGTGTTGGCGTCGAGGATGTTCGCGCGGCGGTAGCCGTTGATGTTGAACTTCTCGCCGATCCGCGCGATATACGGGGCGATCGCGATTTCGGCCGCGGTGTTGATCGTGATCATCCCGTTGATGGTCGCGGTGCCGAGGACCATCGTCAGCTCCGCGCGGCGGACCGTCGTCGCGACGGAATTCAATAATAACTCCAGGATCGCCTCGAAGCCGCCGCCGCGGATCATGATCTGCGCCATCGACACGATCAAAAGCGTCAACACGATGAGCGGGAAGAAGCCGGTCGCGCCCGTGTAGAGGCTTCCGCTAACGCCCGTGGTCTCGCCGACCGCGACGAACGGGAGCGAGGTGAACGTCCCGGCCTCGCTCACGGTGAACACGAGGATGTCGCTCACCGACGAGAGCCCGAACACGAGGTTGGACGCGACGGCGACGACGATCCCCCACGAGATCGCCTCGACGATGTGGCGGCCCGCGACCGCCGTGACGATCACGACGCCCATCGAGCCCAGGTGGACCAACCCCGCCGCGGCCGCGTCGAGTTCGGCCGCGCCCTCGAGGGTCGCGCCCGGCAGCACCGAACCCATGATCAGGTAGGCGACGAACGCCGGCACCGCAGCGAGGATCGCGTACTTGAACCGCGAGGCGACGACACCGCCGATGTCGGCGTCCTGCGTCACCGCGCTCACGATCGTCGTGTCGCTGACGGGCGCGAGGTTGTCGCCGAAGACGGCGCCCGAGAGGATGGCGGCGAACAGCAGCACCGGGTTCGCGCCGAGGAGCACGCCGGCCGGGAAGAACAGGGTCACGAACGCGATGGTCGCGCCGTACCCCGTCCCGATCCCGGTCGCGAGCAGCCCGCAGAGGACGAACGCGGCCGCCGGGAACGTCGCTCCGCTGACGTTCAACGCCTCGGCGGCGAAGATGAGTCCGTTGACGAATCCGCCGGCTTGGAGCGTGTCGGCGAACATCCCGGCCCACAGCCACGCGACGATCGCCGTGGCGGCGACGCGCTGGGTCATCCCCTCGAATATGGTGTCCGCGTACGTCTTCCAGCTCCCGCGAACGAAGAACATCCCGAGGATCGTCCCGATCAGCGCACCGATCACCAGTCCATCCGAGCCGCCGACTCTGAGAACACCGCTCTGGAAGATGGCCCAGAGGATGAAGAAGGCGAGCGGGATCGTGCTCGCCCACTTGCCTCCGCGGAACTCGATCCGCGGGCCGTCGCCGTCCTGGTCGCCGACGCCGAACTCGCTACCGTCGGGCGGGTCCCCGCCGTCGGTCGCCGGCGGAGCCCCGTCGCTGGTCTCGGTCATCTGTCGGTCACATCGCCCCGAACACCGACGACTCCCCTAAATCCTCCTTTCGGCGGAGAACTCGCGCGGAACAGAATCCCGAGCGGCGCGGACCGAGGGCGGTCGGGAGCGCGACCCCGCTCGCCGCTTCGCTCCGCGAGAACGCTCCGCCCCACAAGAACACGCTTAAGAACCCCGACGGCGACCCCTCACACGGGAACAGCACAGCTGCAGATCCGACTCGCCGGGGCCCTTTCGCCCGCGGCTTGGGAATGTAGCAGTGCGCCGACGCCTCCGGCGTCGCGGTCGGGCGGCCCGCTCGCGCGGGCCGTCCGGTCGGATCGCCCGGTCCGCGAGCGATCCGTAGCCGCGCCGCGCGGAGTCGCGGTCACGTTGCGGTTGTGCCGTTCCAACCAGACAGACAATGGCACGAATGCACACGCGCCGTCGCGGTTCGTCCGGTTCGGACAAGCCGGCGACGGACGAGACCCCGGAGTGGAGCGACGTCGACGCCGAGGACATCGAGTCCCGCGTCGTCGAACTGGCGGAGCAGGGCCACGACCCCAGCGTCATCGGCCTCAAGCTGCGCGACGAGGGCGTCAAGGGCGTCCCGATCCCGGACGTGAAGCTGGCGACCGGGAAGAAGGTCACCGAGATCCTCGAGGAGCACGACGCCGACGCCGACCTCCCGGAGGACCTCCGTAACCTCATGCGGCAGGCGATCCGCCTGCGCGAGCACATGGAGGAGAACGGGCAGGACCACCAGAACAAGCGCGCGCTCCAGAACACGGAGTCGAAGATCCGCCGCCTCGCGAACTACTACCGCGGCGACGAGCTCGACGAGGAGTTCACGTACACCTACGAGAACGCCGTCGAGCTCTTAGCGGAGTAACGCGGCGAGACGCGGCGACGACACCCCACGAGACCCACCCATGACCGAAGCGACGTCCGCCACGCCCGCCCCCGACGCGCTCGCCGGCGTCCTCGCAGACGCGCCGTTCGTCCGGCTCGTCGCGACCGACGACGGCGACGCGCTGGCAGCCGCGGGGCTGCTCGCGCGAGCGCTCCGAGCGACGGGCACGCCGTTCCAGGCGCGGGTGGCCGCCGACCCGGTCCCAGCCGACCCCGACGACGGCGTCGCGGTGACCGTCGGCGTCGACCGCGGGCCGCACGCGATCCCCGGCACGGGGCGCCCGGCCAGCACGGCGGCCTTCGCGGTCGCGCGCGCGCTCGGCGGCGACCCCGACCCCGTGGTCGCGCTCGCCGGCGTCGTCGCGGCCGGGTCGATCCCCGGCGCCGACGGCTCGGGCGACGCGCTCGACGCCGCGGAGCGGGCCGGCCGCGTCGAGCGGCGTCCCGGCGTCGCGCTCCCGGTCTCGGGCGGCGCGCCGGGCGACCAAGAGGCGGGCGCCGCACCCTCGCGGGCAGAGGCCCTCGCGGCCTCGACGCTCGCGGCGACGCGGTACTCCGGCGACCCCGAGGCGGCGCGCGACGCGCTCGCCCCGCTGGGGCTGCCGGCCGACCCCGACGCGGACGACCGCCGCCGGCTCGCGTCGCTGGTCGCGGTCGACGCCGTCGACGGCGACGACGCGAGCGAGCGCGCCGCCTCGGCGGTCGAGCGCGCGCTCCGCCCGTACGCGACGGACGGCCCGTTCGAAACGGTCGGCGGCTACGCCGACGTGCTCGACGCGCTCGCCCGGGAGGCGCCCGGGACGGGCGTCGCGCTCGCGCTCGCGAGCGACCCGGACGACTCGCTCCGAAAGAGCGCGCTCGACGCGTGGCGCCGCCACGGCCTGGCGGCCCACCGCGCGCTCGACGCCGCGACGGTCGGCCGGTACGACGGCTGCGTCGTCGCCCGCGTCGACGCCTCGGAGGCGGTCCTCCCGACGGTCGCCCGGCTCGTTCGGGACTTCCGGTCGCCGGAGCCCGTCGCGGTCGCGCTCGACGAGGGCGCGGGCCGCCTGGCCGTGGCCGCCACCGGCGGTGGCCACGCGTCGGGCGACGCGGCCGGCGAGCCGACCGACGTCGGCGACGCCTGCCGGACCGCCGCCGGCGAGGTCGGCGGCGACGGCTGGGGCACCCCCGAACGCGGCGGCGTCTCGGTCGCAACGGACGCGAACGACGCCGTCGACGCCGACGCCACGGCGGCGCTGGCCGCGCTCCGGGAGGCGATCTGAGATGGCGGGCGACGCCTCGCCGCGCGCCGACGCGGCACGGAGCGCGACGGTCCGGACCGAGCACGCCGACGCCGTGACGGTCGCGGCCGCGCTCGCCCCGGACGAGACCGACTCGATGCGCACGCGCGTCGACGGCGACGTCGTCGCCTGCGCGGTCGAGCGGCCGACAACCGGCGGGCTCCAGTCGACGCTGGACGACCACCTCGTGAACCTGCGGGTCGCCGACCGCGTGATCGAACGCGCACGCGACCACGCCGCCGCGACTCCCGACGCCGCGAACGTCGACGCCGCGGACGCAGACGCCGCGCATGACGACTCCCTCGACTCCGCAGACGAACCGCAGACGACCGACACCGACACATAACCCGACACATGAGCGAACGATCCGTATCCAAGAGCAGAGAACAGAAGCGCTGGTACACCGTGCTGGCGCCCGAACAGTTCGACCGGCAGGAGCTCGGCGAGACCCTCGCCGAGGAGCCCCAGCAGGTCGTCGGCCGCACGATCACGACGACGCTCGACGAGCTGACGGGCGACTCCAACGCGAACAACACGAAGCTGACCTTCAAGATCACCGACGTGGGCAGCGACTCGGCGTACACCGAGTTCATCAAGTACGAACTGACGCGCGACTACCTGCGCTCGCTCGTCCGCCGGGGCGCCTCGAAGGTCGAGGCGTCGATCACGGTGCTGACGACGGACGACTACCGCATCCGCGTCCAGCCCGTCGCGCTGACGACGAAGAAGGCGGACCGCTCCCAGGAGAAGGCGATCCGCCGCGTGATGATCGACAAGGTCCACGCCGCCGCCGAGGAGCGCACCTTCGAGGCGTTCATCGACGCCATCGTCGACGGGAACCTCTCGTCGGCCATCTACGGCGACGCCAAGGAGATCTACCCGCTCCGCCGCGTCGAGGTCCAGAAGCTGACCCTCGAAGCGCGCCCGAGCGAGGTCGCCGCCGAGGAGGAGGCGTCCGTGGACGTCGACGCCGACGAAGTGGCGGTCGACGCCGACGAGTAACCCCTTCGGCCGACCGACGTCGACTTCTCCGTTTATCGCCCGCCCAGCGGCCGCGCCGCCCGTTCCGTCGGCGGTTCCCGACTCGTGCGCGCCCGCTTCTCGCCGCCCGGCGCACCGTGCGCGACCGTTCCGCTCCGCGTCGGAGCGGTCCTCACTCCGCGTCGGGGGCGGTCGCCATGCGAAGCCGCGCCGGCTCGAAGCCGACCGCCTCGTAGAATTCGCGGGCGTCGCGGTTCTCGGCGTCCACGTCGAGCGTGACGTGTTCGCAGCCGCGCTCGGCGGCCGCCGTCCGGACGCGGTCGAGCAGCCGGCGCCCGAGCCCCTCGCCGCGGCGCGGCGGCCGGACGTACAGCTCGGTCACGTGGAGGCGGTCGCCGGCGGCGAACACCGGCGCCGAGGACTCGACCTCGGCCGCGGCGTACCCGACGAGACGGCCGTCGCCGACCGCGCGGTCGGCGGCCGCCGCTTCCGCGTCGGTGTCCCCCGACCCGCCGTCCTCGGCGCCCGACTCGTCGTCCTCGGCGCCCGACTCGTCGTCCACGGCGACCCACGTACAGACGGCCTCGTCGTCGAGCCGGTCCCGGCGGTGCCCGACGCCCGCCGCGACGAGGTCCACGTCGTCGGCGAGCGCGTTCCGGTCGGCGAGGGCCGCCATCTCCCGGGCGAAGGGGAGCCACAGCCCCGTCACGAGCGGGCGGACGTCGGACGCGCGGAGCCGCCGGACCGTCGCGGTCACGGCCCGGACACCTCGCGCGTCAGCTGTCGGCGGTGCGGCTCGAAGCCGACCTTCTCGTAGAACGCGGCCGCCCGCGCGTTGCCGGCGTCGACGTCGAGCCGGAGCTCGCCGCAGTCCTGCTCGCGCGCGTCTACCCCTGCTCGCTCCATCAACCGCTCCGCCAACCCGGTCCCGCGGTAGGACTCGTCCACGTAGATGTCGCCGACCACGAGCCGGTCCGGCCGGTCGAACACCTCTGGACACTCGTCGGCGCTCGTCGAGGCGAACGCCACGAGGTCTCGGTCGGGATCGGGAACGCCGACCGGCGCGGGCTCCTCGGGGTCGAGCGCCTCGGGATCGAGCGCCCCGGAACCGACGTCGCCCGGAGCGACTTCCGGATCGACCGCGACCACCCACAGGCGACGGTCGGCGTTCTCGCGGAGCAGGCGGAGCCGGAACGCGGCCTCGGCGGCGATCAGCTCCTCGTCGGGGCGGTCGGCGAGCGCGTGCCCGTCCGCCGCGGCCGCGAGGTCGCGGTGGTAGGGGAGCCACAGCTCCGCCGCGTACCGCTCCGCGGCGGCCGCCGTGGCCGGCAGGCGTTGAATCTCCATACGGCGGCCACCGGAGCCGGCGGCATACGCTTTCGGGTCGCGTGCGATCCGTCCGCATCCGCCGATATTCGGGAGACGAAAGCTTGAAACGCCGCTCGCCCGACCTCTCGGACATGGAACTGCGGGTCATCGAGAAGACCGACACGGAACTCCACATCGAGATCGCGGGCGAGGACCACACGTTCATGAACGTCCTGAAGGGCGCCCTGCTGGAGTCGGACGACGTCGCGGCCGCGACCTACGACATGAACCCCGAGCAGTCCGGGGGGCAGACCGAGCCCGTCCTCACGGTCAAGGCCGAGGAGGGCGACCCGCTCGACGTGCTCGCGGACGCCGCCGGCTCGATCACCGAGCGCACCGACGCGCTGCGCGACGCGGTCCGCGCGGCCTGAACGCGGTCCGACAGCGTCTCCCGCCGACTCCTTTCCCCGCCCTCTGTCTCTCCGTTCTCCCACGCCACGAGGGGCATACCTAAGTGGTGACTCCAGAAACGGGGGTGTATGCCGCCGAGCGTACTCATGCTGGGGTGGGGGTTCCCGCCGAACATCACCGGCGGGCTCGACGTCCACGTGGGGGAACTGTTCACCGGGCTCCGCGACGACCTCGGGGTCGAGGTCACCCTGGTGTTGCCCGCGGAGTTCGCCCCCGACGACGAGCCGGGACTCGAACCCGTCGAGACCGGCGAGGGCGACGTCGCGGCGCGCGTCGGGGAGCTCTCCGACCGCTTCGCCGAGCTCGCGCCCGACCACGACGTGGTCCACACGCACGACTGGTTCGGGTACGGTCCCGGCCGCGCCGCCGCCCGCGCGTCCGACGCCACCTGGGTCTCCTCGTTCCACTCGCTGGCGAGCGACCGCAACATCGACCCGCCGAGCCGCGAGGTCGAGACCGAGCGCCGCCTCGCGAACGCCGCCGACACGAACATCGCGGTCAGCGAGATCGTCCGCTCGGACATCCGGGAGCTGTACGACGCCGACTCGCGGGTCGTGTACAACGGCTTCTCGACGCCGACGTTCTCCGGGAAGGACGTGCGCGAGGACCTCGGCATCGACGGCGAGATGCTGTTCTTCGTCGGGCGCCACACCGACCAGAAGGGGATCTCCCACCTCCTGTACGCGGTCAAGAAGCTGCGCGGCCGCGACGCGACGCTCGTCGTCGGCGGATCCGGCCACCAGACCGACCAGCTCAAGCGGTTCGCGGAGCTGCTCGGTATCGAGGACCGCGTCGAGTTCGTCGGCTACGTCCCCGAGGCGGAGCTCGGCGACTACTACGCCGCCTCGGACGCGTTCGTCTCGCCGTCGTACGCGGAGCCGTTCGGGATCACGATCACGGAGGCGCTGGAGGCCGGGACGCAGGTCGTCGCGACCCCGTCCGGCGTCGCGGAGGTGCTCCCCGACGGCTGCCTCGTCGAGGTCGCGACGGACTCGGAGTCGATCGTCCACGGGCTCATCGAGGCGCTCGACCGCGAGGAGCCGCCGGAGTACGAGCGCCGCGAGTGGCTGGACGTGGCCGAGGACACGCTCGCCGTGTACGAAGACGTCGCCTGAACCCTCGGTCCAGTCCCCGCCCGTCCGCCGCCCGCGGCGGGCTCAGCTCTCGTCGCCCCGATACACGTCGAACTCCGTCACCGGCTGCGGGTGCGTGACCCGGAAGCCGTCCGCGGTCTCCATCACGCCGCGCGTGCTGCCGGTCGTCCCGCCGTACGGGCTCTCCTCGCCGCCGGCGCCGGCGCCCTGATACGGCGAGGTGTACGGCGACCCGCCGACCGGGTCGTCGAACCCCTCGGGCGGGAGGTAGATCCGCTCGCCGTTCGCCGACCGCACGACGACGGCGACGTCCCTCGTGCCCGTCACGTCGATGACGGTGCGGTCGTCGGTTATCCGCGCGTCGACGTCGATCTCGTCCATGCCCCACGATGCGGACGGGGACGGTTTAGCCCTACCGGCCGTCGCGGGCGCCGCGCTCCCGCCCGCGGCCGGCTCGAACGGTGGTGAATCCTTTTGTGCGGCCGCGCCGAACCTCGCTTCGATGGACGTCAACAGCCATGCCGAGGAGCTCGCCTCCGACCTCGGCGTCGACAAAGAGGAGGTCAAAGCCGACCTACAGAACCTACTGGAGTACAGCGTCCCCATCGACGAGGCGAAACAGAGCGTCCGCCGGAAGCACGGCGGGGGCGGCGGCGGGTCGTCGCCGACCCCGGACGCCGTCGACGTGGGCGAGATCACCACTGAGAACGACGGCGTGACGGTCACCGTCCGCGTGCTGACGCAGGGGACGCGCACCATCCGATACCAGGGCGACGACCTCACGATCCGGGAGGGGGAGGTCGCCGACGAGACCGGCGTCATCTCCTACACCGCGTGGCAGGACTTCGGCTTCGAGCCGGGCGACTCGCTGACGATCGGCAACGCCGGCGTCCGCGAGTGGGAGGGGGCGCCGGAGCTCAACCTCAACGACTCGACGACGGTCGCCATCGCCGACGAGCCCGTCGAGGTCGACCGCGAGGTCGGCGGCGACCGGAGCCTCGTCGACATCGCGGCCGGCGACCGCGGCCGCAACGTCGAGGTCCGGGTGCTGGAGGTCGACGAGAAGACAATCTCCGGCCGCGACGGCGAGACGGAGATCCTGGAGGGCGTCGTCGGCGACGAGACGGCGAAGCTCCCCTTCACCGACTGGCAGCCCCGATCCGAGATCGCGGTCGGCGCGGACCTCCGGATCGAGGACGTGTACGTCCGGGAGTTCCGCGGCGTCCCCTCGATCAACCTCACGGAGTTCTCGACGGTCACCCCGCTCCCCGACCCGGTCGAGGTCGCCGAGGACGCCCCCCGCCTCTCGGTCGCCGACGCGGTCGGCTCCGGCGGGATGTTCGACGTCGAGGTCGTCGGGAACGTCTTGGAGGTCCGGGACGGCTCCGGACTCATCGAACGCTGTCCGGAGTGCGGCCGCGTCGTCCAGAACGGCCAGTGCCGGAGCCACGGCGACGTGGACGGCGAGGACGACCTGCGCGTGAAGGCCATCCTCGACGACGGCACGGACACCGTCACCGTCGTCCTCGACGACGAGCTCACCGCGGAGGTGTACGGCGGCGGGCTCGACGACGCCCTCGCCGCCGCGAAGGACGCGATGGACAAGCAGGTCGTCGCCGACGACATCGCCGACGCGCTCGTGGGGCGCGCCTACCGCGTCCGCGGGAACCTCTCGGTCGACGACTACGGCGCCACCCTCGACGCGACCGAGTTCGCGCTCGCCGCCGACGACCCCGCCGAGCACGCCCGCGCCGCGCTCGCGGAGGTGGGCGAATGAGCGACGACGGGCCCGGCACGCGCGAGGTCGCCTACAGGGTGTTCGCAGCCGAGTTCGACGACGCCTCGCTGTCGTACTCCGAGAGCGACGAGGAGCGCGCCCCGAACTACGTCGTCACCCCGACCGGCGCGCGGGTGAACCGCCTGTTCACCGCCGGCGTGCTCACCGAGGTCGAGCGCGTCAACGACGAGACGCGGCGCGGCCGCGTCGTCGACCCCTCCGGCGCGTTCGTCACCTACGCGGGCCAGTACCAGCCGGAGGCGCAGACCTTCTTAGAGCGCGCCGACCCGCCGGCGTTCGTCGCGCTCACGGGCAAGGCGCGCACCTTCGAGCCCGAGGACTCCGACCGTGTGTTCACCTCCGTCCGCCCGGAGAGCCTCAACGAGGTCGACGCCGACACCCGCGACCGCTGGGTCGTCTCCGCCGCGGAGGCGACGCTCGACCGCCTCGCGGTGTTCGCGCGGGCGCTCGACTCCGACCTCCGGGGCGACGACCTCCGCGCGGCGCTGGAGGCGGGCGGCGCCCCCGCCCCCCTGGCCGCGGGGATCCCGAAGGCGCTCGACCACTACGGCACCACCGCGGCCTACGCCGAGGCGGTCCGCCGCCTCGCGGTCGACGCCCTGGAGATGATCGCGGGCGACCGCGACGAGGTCCGCGCCCTCGACCTCGACCCCGACGAGGGCGGCGAGACCGCGCTCGGTCCGCTCCCGGAGACCGACGTGACGGTCGTCGAGCCGGCGGCGACGACCGAGGCCGACCGAACCCCGAGCGAGGCCGGCGCCTCCGAGGCGGAACCGTCTCCCGCCGCGAGCGACGCCGATCCGGCCGCGGAGTCGGACTCGGCCGCTGAGTCGGACTCAGCCGCCGACTCCGGGGCAACCGTCGACGACGACTCGTCGTCCCCCGAGACCGACTCGTCGCTCGGCGACTCGACCGAGGCGTCGACCGACGACGCCGGGTCACAGACGGACGACACGGCCGAACTGGCGTCCGCTCCGACCGCCGAACCCGAATCGCTCGGCGACACTGGCGACTCAACCGAGGCGGCAGCCGACGACGGCGGGCTCGGCGACTTCGACGCCGGCGGCGACGCGGACGCGACGTTCGACGACGGGAGCGAGGCGGACGCGACCGCGGACATCGACCCGGACGCCGACGCCGACGACATGTACCAGCTCGACGACGAGGAGCGCGAGGAGATCGAGTCCGAGTTCGGCACCGACTTCTCGACCGGCACCGAGGTCGACGACCCGGGCGAGGCCGACATCGACGTGCCGGACCCCGAGGACCTCGCCGAGGAGCCGGTCGACGACCCCGCGGCGGCCGCGGACGAGGCGTCCGGCGCCGCGACCGAGGAGAGCGAGCCGGCCGACCCGGCGACCGAGGTCGCCGAACCGACCGAAGACGACGAGTCCGACGCGACAGAGGCCGCCGAGGACGTCGACCTCGAAGCCGCCGCGGTCGCGGCGATGGGCGACCTCGACGACGGCGACGGCGCGCCCCGCGAGGCGGTCGTCGAGCGCGTCGCCGACGACCACGGCGTCGATCCCGGCGCGGTCGAGGACGCCGTCCAGGACGCGCTGATGAGCGGGCAGTGTTACGAGCCCGGCGACGGGCTGCTCAAGCCGATCTGATGGCGCGGGTGGAGCCGGTCGTCGGCGAGCCGGCCGCCGTGGCCGACCTCGACGGCGAGCGTGCGGTGCTCGTCGCCGACGTTCACGCCGGCATCGAGGTCGGCCTGCGCTACGAGCGCGGCGTCGAACTGGACTCCCGCACCGGCGAGCGCCGCGAGCGCCTCTGCGACCTGATCGCCGAGACCGACGCCGACCGGCTCGTGGTCCTCGGCGACCTCGCGCACCGAATCGGCGCGCCGGACGGCGACGAGCGCGAGGAACTGGAGACGCTGGTCCGCGCCGTCACGGACCGCGTCCCGATGACGCTCGTCGAGGGGAACCACGACGCGGGCGTCGCGGAGGCGTTCGCCGACGACCTCGACGTGATAGGTCCCGAGGGCGGGCTGATCGGCGACTCCCCGGGAGCCGTCGGCGTCTGTCACGGGCACACCTGGCCGGACCCGGGGCTCCTCGACGCCGACGTCGTGTGTACCGGCCACGAACACCCGCAGGTGCGGCTGGAGGACGCGGTCGGCGGCTCGCGCGTCGAGCGCGCGTGGCTCCGCGGGGAGCTCGATTCCGCGGCGTTCACCGAGTCGGGCGACGAGAGTGACCGCGCGGCCGACGCACCCGAACTCGTCGTCTTCCCCGCGTTCAACGAACGCTCGGGCGGGACGTGGGTGAACGTCGAGGGTCAGTCGTTCCTCGCGCCGTACCTCCCCGTGGCGCTGCCCGCCGCCGACGCCTACCTGCTCGACGGGACGCGGCTCGGCGACTACCGACGGGTCTGAGCGCCGCGAGCCAACGTCCGCGTCGCGACGGACGAGACCGTTTTCACCCGCGGCGACGAACCGGCGCCATGGTCACCGACCGGTCGCCGACCGCGATCGACGAGGCCGGGTGGCACTGGCTCCGCGTGAAGCACGTGACCGGGTTCCCGCGACAGGCCCGCGACGCCTACTTTCCGACCCACGACGTGACGCGCCCGGCGGCGACGACCGAGGCGGACCTACCGGAGATCGACCGATCGCGGGCGGACGCGCTCCCGGTCGCCCCCGAGACAGTCCGCGACGCCGACCGCCTCGCGCTGGAGACGACGTACCTGAGCGGGAAGTGGCTCGTCGAGCGCCCCGCGGCGGCGGTCGACGACCTCTGGGAGGGCGTGGTCGAGGACGTCGCGGCCGGGCGGTTCTGGGACGCGAAGGTCACGACCCGCGCCGGCCGCGAGGCCTTCGGCGAGACGGCCCACGCGGTGCTGGTGTTCACGCCGAACTACTTCGACCGGGCGGACGTCGACCGGGTGCGGCGTCGGCTCAGGGAGGTCCACGGCGTGACCGAGGAGATCAGGTACCGCCCCGACGTCTACACGCTCGACGGGGTTCACGAGGACCGGCTCGGTGCGCTCACCGATTCCGCCGCGTCGCGGTTCCGGGCCTGAGGCCCCCGGCCGCGGGGCGCTCTCGAACTACTCGACGGGGCGGAACCGGAACCCGTCCCAGTCCTGGCTCTCCGGCTCGCGGATGCCGGCGCCCGGCTCGCGCAGTTCGCCGGCGTGGACGGGCTCGACGCGGTCGCCGATGGCGACGTCGAACTGCTCGCCGTCTCCGTCGTCGCCCGCTTCCGAGTCGCCCCGCTCGGCCACCTGTCCGAGCGCGCGGACCGGCGGCCCGTCGTAGTCGTCGCCCATCTCGAACTCGACGATGGCGAGGGTGTTCGGCTCGCGGACCCCCGGCGGCGTCGCGGTCGAGGTCGTCCACGTGACGACCCGGCCCTCGTACTCGCGGAGGTCGACCGTCCCGACGCGCTCGGCGCCGTCCGGGCTCACGGTGTGGGGCGGGTAGGTGACCGTCTCGTCCGCGTACTCCGCCGCCTCGAAGGTCGGTTCCTCGCCGGGCGCTGCCCCGTCCTCGCCGTCGGTCGTCTCGTTGTCGCTCATTGGCTTCCCTCCAGGATAGTGGTGGTCACGCAGTTCCCGAACCCGCCGACGTTGCAGGCGAGGCCCGTGTCGGCCTCGACCTGTCGCGGGCCGGCGTCGCCCGTCACCTGCTTGAATATCTCGTACACCTGCGCGACGCCGCTCGCCCCGAGGGGGTGGCCCTTCGACTTGAGGCCGCCCGAGGTGTTGATCGGGAGGTCGCCGTCGCGGTCGGTGACGCCCTCCTCGACCGCCTTCCACCCCTCGCCCTTCTCGAAGAAGCCGAGGTCCTCGCTCTGGAGGAACTCCAGGATGGTGAACATGTCGTGGAGCTCCGCCACGTCGACGTCGTCCGGACCGATGCCGGCCATCTCGTAGGCGATGTCCGAGGAGTCCGCGACCCCGCCCATCGTCGTCGGGTCCGCGCGCTCGTGGACGACGTGGGTGTCGGTCGCGCCGCCGATCCCGCTGATCACGGCGTAGCTCCCGTCGGGCGCGTACTCCTCGGCGACGGACTCGGGGCAGAACACGAGCGCCGCCGAGCCGTCCGTGATCGGACAGAAGTCGTACAGCCGGAGGGGGTCGGCGACGACCGGCGAGTCGAGGACGGTGTCGAGGTCGACCTCCTTCCGAAACTGCGCGTGCGGGTTGTCGACCCCGTTCCTGTGATTCTTCACCGCGACCTTCCCGAGGCTCTCGCGTGGCGCGTCGTACTCGTCGAGATAGAGCCGCGCGGTGAGCCCCGCGAACGAGGGGAGCGTCACGCCGTGTTTGTACTCGACCGGGTGGGTGAGCGACGCGATCACGTCGGTCGCCTCCGCGGTCGTCCGGTGGGTCATCTTCTCGCCGCCGACCAGCATGGTGAGGTCGCTCGCGCCGGACGCGACCGACTGCCACGCGGCGTACACGCCCGCCCCGCCCGACGAGGAGGTCTGGTCGATCCGCGCGGTGTAGGCCGGCTGGGCCGCCAGATCGTGGGCCAGCGCGTTCGGGACGCCGGTCTGCCCCTCGAACTCGCCGCTGGCCATGTTCGAGACGTACAGGTGATCGAGGTCGTCGCCGTCGACGCCGGCGTCGTCAAGCGCGGCCGCGCCCGCCTCCGCCAGCAGCTCCCGCACCCAGGCGTCGCGCTGCCCGAACGGGGTCATCGACGCGCCGACGATCGCTACGCGTTCCATACCGCCGGGTCCGTCGCAGTCGCCTAAAACGTACCTCTCTGCGGTCGCCGTCGTCGGAGTGTCCCGGCCCGGCCTGCGGGCGGGAGGCCCCGCGAGGCCTCAGTCGCCCCCGGTCGGCGTCTCGTCGCCGAGCGACGGGGCCACGCCGTCGCGGTCCGCGGCCGCCGCGGACACCACGTCGGTGAACGCCTGCCGCCGCGCGTAGAAGAAGTAGACGTACGGCACCTTCGCCAGCACGTCGAGGAAGGCGTACGTCAGCGCGGCGCCGACCGCGCCGGTGAACCCGATCCCCGACGGGCCCATCAGCCAGACGAACGGGTACGCGAGCCACAGCAGCCCGACGTGATTCTTCAGCAGGCTGAACAGCCCCCGCTGCATCGGGTCGTCGGGGACCGACCGCGGGAATATCAGGTACAGATACGCGAACAGCGTGACGTGGAACAGCGCCGAGACGCCGAACAGCACCCACCTGAGCGTCCCGTCGGCGACGACCGCACCGGCGCCGAACGCGATCATCAGCGCGTCGGCGACCATCACGCCCGCGATTGCGCGGCGCGACGCGCCGGCGACGTAGCCGATGAACCCGACGAGCAGCGGCGTGGTGACGATCCAGTCGACGTATCGGAGCCCGACCAGCTCGTTCCCGTTCACCGTCACGGTCCCGATTCCGAGCGCCATCCCGACGTACGCGAGCCCGGCGAACCCGGGGATCGCCGCCAGCGCCGCCAGTCGGCCGCGGTGCTCCGACCCGTTGAGCTTCGCGTACAGCGCCGCGGTGATCCCCAGCCCGACGAGGAAGCCGACGGCCGCGATCCAGTACGCGGCGGTGACGGGACCGGTCATCGCGCACCCCCGTCGGTCGTCGCCCGCGAGCGGCCGGCACCGCCCTCGGCGGCCGGGCCGCCGGTCCCGGCGTCGCTCCCCTCGACGGTGAAGGCCGCGACGCGGTCCTGGAGCGTCGTCACGGCGTCGGTCTGGAACTCGCGCAGCGAGTCGGACACGTCCTCGACGACCGACTGTCCCTCCTGTATCTCCGCCGCCGTCTCCTCTGCCGTCTCGGCGGTCTCCGTGCTGAGCTCCGTGATCTCGTCGACGGACTCCGCGGTGTCCTGTACCGTGTCCGCCTGGTCAGCCGTCGTCCGGCGGATCTCCCCGAGCGACCCGCTGATCTCGTCGACTGAGTCGGCGATCGACTCGATGTCGGAGAGCGTCGACTCCACCGTGTCCGTCCCGGTCTGGACGCGTTCCTGCGTCGAGCGGATCGACACCGTCACCTCCTCGGTCTGGTCCGCGATCTCGTCTATCATCTCGTCGATCTCGTTCGCGCGCGACTGCGTCTCCTCGGCGAGCCCCTTCACTTCCTCGGCGACCACGCTGAACCCGTCGCCCGAGCCGTCCGCGCGGGCCGCCTCGATCGAGGCGTTCAGCGCGAGCATGTCGGTCTGCTCGGCGATCTCGCCGATGATGTCGACGATCTCGGTGATCTCGTCCATCCCCTCCTGGAGCCGCTCGACCCGGTCGACGGCGCGTTCGGCCTCCGACTCGACCTCGGCCATCTCGTCGAGCGCGCTCTGGGAGGAGCTGCGCGCGTCGTCGCTCGTCGCGGCGACCGCCTCGCTCCGGTCCGACAGGTCGTCGACGGTCGCCGCGATCTCCTCGGCCGAGGCGCTGATGTTCTCGACGTCGGCGGCGATCGACTCCAGCTCCGCGCGCTGGTCGCTCGCCTGTCCCCGGATCGTCGTCGCGCTCTCGGTCGCGCTGGCGACGCGCTGTTCAACCTCGTTGCTCATCTCCGCCATCTCGCCGGCGTCGGCCTCGATCCGATCGGCCATCTCCCGGACCGTCTCCACGGTCGCCTGGAGGTCGTCCATCATCTGGTTGAACGACTCCCCGACGGTCGCGAGGCTCTCGTCGCTCGCGTCGACGTCGACCCGGCGCGTGAGGTCGCCGGTCGCCGCCTCCTCCATCACCTCGGCGTAGCGGTCGGCCGTCCGGCGATACCGTTCGGCCATCTCCGTCGCCTCCGCCCGCGCGTCCTCGAACTCGTCCTGCGTCCGCTCCATCTCCGCGAGGCGGTCCTTCAGCGAGACCCGCATCTCCTCGATGGAGCCCGCCAGTTCGCCGAACTCGTCGGTCCGCGTGGACCGGACCTCCCGGTCGATGTCGCCGTTCGCGACGCGTCGCGTCTGCGCGCCGATCTCCGTGACGCTGGCGATCGTCTCGGCCGCGTTGATCGACCCCAGCGTCAGCAGTCCGGCGACCGCCGCGACGACCGTCGCGTTCGCGTCGTTCGTGACCACGCCGACTGAGACGATGAACGCCCCCGTCGCGACGTACCCGACCCCCAGTTTCGCCCCGTAGCTGTCTTTCACCGCTGCGATCGGCATACGATCTAACAGGCGAACCAACGTGTTAAACGGCGGCCCGCCGCTATCATACGTGATATTCGAAATCGGCGGCGGGCCTGAATCCGCGTCCCCGTGTCGCCGGGCGCGCTCTCGGCGGACGCTACTCCGCGCGTCGCCCGCCGTGGCCCGGGTAGTCGCGCTCGAAGCGCGACCCGATCTCCTCGCGGTCGAGCCGGATCACGACCGGGCGCCCGTGCGGGCAGGCGTAGGGGTTCTCGCAGGCGTCGAGCCGGTCGAGGAGGTCGACGACGCGCCCCTCGGTGAGCGAGGTGTTCCCCGTCACCGAGGGGTAACAGGCGAGGTCGGCGAGCAGCTCGTCGACCGCGTCGGCGACCGGCTCGTCGCCCGCGGCCGCGTCGTCGACCAGCGCGGACAGCGCGTCCCGCAGGAGGTCGGGGTCGAGCGCGGCGTCGAAGACGGCCGGGACGGCCGTGACGGCGACCTCGCGGTCGCCCGCGCGCTCGGCCCGGAACCCGATCCCCGCGAGGTCGTCGACGAACTCCTCGAACAGCGCCGCCTCGCGCGCCGTCAGCTCGATGCGGACCGGCTCCGCGAGCGCCTGCGCGTCCGCGCCGTCCGCGAACGCCGCCTTCAGCCGCTCGTAGTTCACCCGCTCGTCGGCCGCGTGCTGGTCGATCAGCACGAGCCCGTCCGACGCCTCGGCGACGACGTACGTCTCGTGGAGCTGTCCCAGCACCCGCAGCGAGGGCAGCGAGTCGAACTCGCGCTCGCGCTCGGTCCCCTCGCCGCCGAGGGTCCGCTGCCGCGTCGCGGGGCGCGCCCGCGACGACTCTTCCGCGGGGGTTCGGTCCTCCTCGCCGGCCGCCGCGCCGCGGTCGGGTCCGTCGCCGACCGGCGCCCGCTCGGTCGGCGACTCGCCGTCCGGCGAATCGGGGCCCCGGGCGGCCGCGTCGGTCAGCGTCTCCGCGGCGTCACCGGTCGCCCCCGCGACCTCGTCGGTCTGCGTCGTCGACTCGTCGTCGCGGTCCGCGGGGTCCGACTGCCAGTCCCGCGGGGACGGGCGCGCGTCGCCGCCCGCGTCGGTGCGCCCGGGATCCGCCTGTTCGCCGGCCGATCCGTCCGTCGACGCGCCCTCGCCGCCCAGCCCGTCGACCGACCACGCCGCGTCGTCCGCGGGGTCCAGCTCTGTCGGCGCCGACGAGTCGTCGCCGCCCTCGGCCGCGTCCTCGTCGGCCGGGGCGGCGTCCTCGTCGGCCCCAAGGACTTCGTCGTCGCGAGCGTCCTCCGAGCCGCCTCCGGCCTCCGCCGGGTCGCCCGACGCCGCGGACTCGGCCGCGGGCTCGCGCCCCTCGCGCGCGGCGCGCTCGTGGTCGGTGTCCGCGCCGCCGACGGCCTCGACGTCGGGCGTCTCCGGGGCGACCGCGGTCTCGTCGGGCGCCGACTGCCCGCGGGGCGCCGTCGAGCGGATCAGCCCGTGGTCGAGGAGGGCGTCCTCGACGGCCGTCTCGACCGCCGAGCGGACCGCCGGCTCCTCGTCGAACCGGACCTCCAGTTTTCGGGGGTGGACGTTCACGTCCACGTCGCCGGCCGGGACCTCGACGAAGAGGACCGCGAACGGGTAGCGGTCGGGCGCCAGCTGGCCGCCGTAGGCGTCGAGAGTCGCCTCCCGGAGCGCGCTCGCGGTGACGTACCGCCCGTTGACGTACGTCGAGAGGTAGTCGCGCGTCGAGCGCGCCGTCTCGGGGTGCGAGACGAGTCCCGTCACGCGCTCGACCGGGGCGTCGTCGGCGTCGGCCGTACCGCCCGCTTCTCCCGCCTCGGGCGTCCAGTCCACGTCGATCATCGACTCGGCGACCTCGCGGCCGTAGACCGCGAGGACGGCCGACCGGAGGTCGCCGTTCCCCTCGGTCGCGAACGTCTCCCGCCCGTCGTGTTCTAAGGAGACCGCCACGTCGGGATTCGCGAGCGCGTAGCTCGTCACGACCGTGTTCACGTGGTCGAACTCCGTCGCCGTCCGCTTGAGGAACTTCTCGCGGGCGGGCGTGTTGAAGAAGAGGTCGTCGACCTCGACGGTCGTGCCCGCGGGGCAGCCGGCCGGCCGGACCTCGCCCACGTCGCCGCCCTCGACGGTGATCTCCGCGCCGGCCTCGGCGTCCGGGGGGCGCGACCGCACCGTCAGCCGGGAGACGGCGCCGACGGTGTACAGGGCCTCGCCGCGGAAGCCGAGGGTGCCGACGCCGCGGTCGAGGTCCTCGATATCGCCGATCTTCGAGGTGGCGTGCTCCGCGACGGCCGCCTCCAGCTGGTCTTCGGGAATCCCCACGCCGTCGTCGCGGACGCGGATCCCCTCCGTCCCGCCGGACTCGACCGACACCGCCACGCGGCTCGCGCCCGCGTCGAGGCTGTTCTCGACCAGCTCCTTCACGACGCTCGCGGGCCGCTCGACGACCTCGCCGGCCGCGATCCGCTGGACGGTCCGCTCGTCCAACCGCTCGATGTCTGGCGGCTCCATGCGTACGGACCGTCCGACGAGCGCGCACTTCAAGCCGTTGTCGGCGGCGACGCGAGACGGAGGACTCGCCGCGACGCGGCTCGATCTATATACAAACCCGCGGTGGCGCGCGCCTCCGAGCGGTCGGCAGGCGGTCAAGGAGCGCACCGAGCGCATCGAGTCGTCGCGGCCCGGGGTTCGGCGGTGGTCTGCCGAAACGGCGGGTTCATACCGAGCAGCGGAGCTAACAGCGTCCGTCTCCGATTCGGCGAGAAAGTACG
The DNA here is from genome assembly GCF_001280455.1 of Halorubrum tropicale. NCBI lineage: Archaea > Methanobacteriati > Methanobacteriota > Halobacteria > Halobacteriales > Haloferacaceae > Halorubrum > Halorubrum tropicale. The sequence continues at coordinate 141,322 of NZ_LIST01000003.1, read as the reverse complement.
AACGATCGGTTCACACGCCGCCGCGATCGCCGAACATCGACCGTCCCTAAGCGACCGCGGCCGCGATCTCCTCTTCGGTCAGGAACACGTCCTCGCCGGTCTCGGGGTCGAACAGGTGGAGGTCCGCCTCGTCGAAGGTGACGCCGACCTCGTCGCCGGCCTCGGGCTGAACGTCCGCGGGCGACCGCGCGAGGAAGTCCTCGCTCACGTCGAGGTGGACGTAGTTGTCGGAGCCGATGGGCTCGACGACCTCGACGGTCGCCGTGAGGGTCTCCTCGCCCGTCGGCCGCTCGACGACCCCGATGTTCTCGGGGCGGACACCGAGGGTGTACGGGCCGCTCTCGAGGTCGTGGCCCGCGACGTAGTCGCGGCTGAGCGGGAACGCGAGCCCGGACGCCTCGTCCCGGATCGTCGCCGTCGTCCCGTCGGTCTCCACGTCGACGTCGAGGAAGTTCATCGACGGCGAGCCGATGAAGCCGGCGACGAACTCGTTGACCGGGTTCTGGTACACCTCCGTGGGGGCGCCGACCTGCTGGAGCTTCCCGTCGTTCAGGATGGCGAGGCGGTCGCCCATCGTCATCGCCTCCTCCTGGTCGTGGGTGACGTACATCGCGGTGACGCCGAACTCCTTCTGGAGCTTCTGGATCTCCGCGCGCATCTCCGTGCGGAGCTTCGCGTCGAGGTTCGAGAGCGGCTCGTCGAAGAGGAACACCTCCGGCTCGCGGGCGATGGCGCGGCCGAGCGCGACGCGCTGCTTCTGGCCGCCGGAGAGCTCGTCGGGCTTGTCGTCGAGCAGGTCCTCGATGCCCATCATCTCGGCCATCTCGCGGACGCGCTCGTGGCGCTCCTCCGTCGTCATATCGGTGCTCATCTTGAGCCCGAACGCCATGTTCTCGCGGACCGTCTTGTGGGGGTACAGCGCGTAGTTCTGGAACACCATCGCGACCGGGCGCTCCTTCGCGTGGATGTCGGTGACGTCCTCGTCGTCGAAGCTGACGGTGCCGGAGGTCGGCTCTTCGAGCCCCGCGACCATCCGGAGCGTGGTCGTCTTCCCGCACCCCGACGGCCCGACGACGGTCACGAACTCGCCGTCGTCGATCTCTAGGTCCAGGTCGTCGACGGCGACGATGGTTCCTCGGTCGAACTCCTTCCGGAGCGTGTCGAGCGTGACGCGTGCCATTTCCCTGAAGACCGGTCCGCTTGCATATGAGTTCTTTGCTGTTTCCCTGATATATGGTGAACAATCTCTTCTCAAATATCCGCATTTCCTCGTCCGGATCGGTCGTTCCGGCAGAATCGGGCGGAGACAGCCCTCACGAGCGGAAACGGCGCTCCCGACTCGGTCGAGTCGATCGTCGAACGACTCGGTCGACGCGGATCGATCCCGATCGATCGGAACGTACCCCAAACACTAAATGTATGAAAATATAATTCATCATTTGTTCTGGACTCATGAACGAGAAACGTAGAACGCTGCTCAAGGCGATGGGGGGAACGACTGCGCTCGCGGGGCTCGCGGGCTGTATCAGCACCGGCGGCGACGGCGGTGACGGCGGCGACGGGTCCGACGGATCGGACGGGTCGGACGGATCCGACGGGTCGGACGGATCCGACGGCGGAAACACCGGGTCCGCGCGGCTGTGGACGGACCTCTCCGACGCCGAGGACGAGGCGATGACCGACTACATCGACCAGTACGAGTCGGAGACGGGCAACACCATCAACAAGGAGGCGCCCGGCGGCGAGCTCGACCAGCAGCTCGAAACCGCGATCCCGGCCGGTGACGGTCCCGACTCGTGGATCTGGGCGCACGACTGGGTCGGCCGCTTCGCGGTCCGCGAGGACCCGCCGTTCCTCTACGACGCGAGCGACGACGTCGACGTCTCGCTCGACAGCTACACGCAGGCGGCGCGCGAGGCGGCGCAGTTCAACGACGGGCTCTACGGGCTCCCGTTCGCCTCCGAGACCGTTACGCTGTTCTACAACAAGGACATGGTCGACGAGCCGCCGGAGACCTTAGAGGAGATGGTCTCGATCATGGACGAGCACCACGATCCCGAGAACGGCCAGTACGGCCTCTCGTACCCCGTGACGGACCCGTACTTCGCCAGCGGGTTCATCCAGGCGTACGGCGGGAACATCTTCGACGAGCAGAACCTCGAGGTCGGCGTCGACAGCGACGCGTGTAAGCGCGGGATGGACGCCCTCGAGACGGTGTCGCAGTACGTCCCGGCCGACCCCGGCTACGAGTCGCAGATCGTGGCGTTCGCGGACGGCCTCGCGCCGTTCGCGATCAACGGCCCGTGGGAGCTCGGGAACCTCCAGGAGTCGATCGAGAACCTCGGCGTCACGACGCTGCCGACCGTCGACGGGAACCACCCGCGCACGTACTCGGGCATCCAGCTGTTCTACTTCTCGTCGATGCTGGCCGACGCCGACCAGTCCACGGTTGACGCGGCGACCGGCCTCGCCGAGTGGTACACCACCAACGAGGAGATCATCCAGACCAACGCCGCGGAACAGGGGTACATCCCCGTCCTAGCCGACGTCGTTGGCAACGGCGACCTCTCCTCGGAGGTCCAGGCGTTCGCCAAGCAGGTCGACCACGGCGTCCCGATCCCGACGCACCCGGACATGGACAGCGTCTGGACGCCCGTGACGGAGGCGTTGGAGCGCGTCTTCAACGACGAACAGGACAGCGACGCCGCGCTCGACCAAGCAGCCTCCGAGATCCGGGAGGCGCTGTAGGCACCGCTCGGAGCGATGGCCTCTTCGCAACCCGGAACCGGCGTGAGCGCACTGGCGCGCCTGCGGTCGGCGCTGCCGTTCTCCAGTCGCGACTGGGGGCTGCTCCTCGTCGCGCCCGGCGTGCTGCTCTTCTCGAGTTTCATGCTGTACCCCATCTTCTACCTCTTCTACATCTCGCTCACCGACGCGACGTTCGCCGGGTCGGTGATCGGCGGCGGCGCCGAGCTGATCGGGCTAGCGAACTACGTCCAGCTGATCGGCGACTCGCAGTTCTGGACGTCGATGACGACGACGTGGCTGTTCGTCGCCGTCTCGCTCGTGATCAAGGTGATCCTCGCGGTCGGGATCGCGCTCCTCTTGAACCACGTCCGGGTCGCGGGCAAGCGCTACATGCGCGCGGCGGTGATCGTCCCGCTGGGGTTCCCCGGCATCTTCACGATCACCGTCTGGCGCGGGATGTTCAGCGACGCGCGCTTCGGCGTGTTCAACACCATCCTGGGCCGGTACAACGACGTGATGTCGTCGCTGTCGGCCCCGCAGGCCCTGCTGTTCGACGTGCCCGTCGGGTTCCTCAGCGGTCGCTGGGAGGCGTTCTTCGCGTACGTCACCACCGAAGTGTGGCTGGCGTACCCGTTCATGGTGATCATCATCGTGAGCGCCCTTCAGGACGTGCCGAAGTCGCTCCACGAGGCCGCGATGGTCGACGGCGCGGGAGCGCTCCAGCGGTTCCGGACCGTGACGCTGCCCGCGATCAAGGGGCCGGTCCTGTTCGCGTCGATCCTCACGGCCGCGACGTCGTTCCAGCAGTTCCTGATCCCGTGGGTGTTCAACCAGGGCGGGCCGTCGAGACAGAACGAGCTGATCATCGTGTACGGCTACCGCGAGGCGATCACGTTCAACCAGTTCGGCCTGTCGGCCGCGATCCTGATCGTCGGGATCGGGTTCGTCGGGCTGTTCATGTACGTCGCCGTGCGCTACGGCGGCCTCGCCGAGGGGGTGGGTGACGAATGAACCCCCTCGAGTCCGCGGTCGCGCTGGTCGCCGGCGCGGTCGGGCTGGTCCGCTCGAAGCTGATCGGCCTCGCGACCGCGCCGAAGCGGTTCGTCGTGGTGATCCAGCGGGCGGTATACGACGTCCGCACGGGGAAACGCAGCGCCTGGGACGTGGCCAAGAGCGTCCTGATGACGCTGTTCGGCCTCGCGATGGTGCTCGTGCTGCTGTTCCCGCTGTTCTGGATCACGACCGCGTCGCTCGCGGAGGGGTCGCGGCTGTTCAACACGAGCGGCATCTTCCCGGACCCGTCGACGTACAACCTCGGCGCGTACCGGTGGGTGATATTCGAGTCCGACTTCTTCTTCGTCGACGGCGACTGGGGGTACCCCCAGCTGGTCCTCGGCGGTGGGGACGGGCTCGTGAGCTTCCGGTGGGCCGGCACGGAGACCGGTCCCGGGGCCGTGTTCAACAGCCTCTACATCGTCAGCGTGACGCTCGCGGCCGGCTTCGGGATGATCGTCCCGGCGGCGTACGCGTTCTCGCGCCGCAAGTTCGTCGGCCGCAAGCGCATCCTCTACGGCTACGTCCTCTTTACGCAGATCGGCGCCGGCCTGTCTATCGCGACGCTCGTGGCGCTGTACTCGCTGTTCAGCACCTACGGGCTCACGAACAACCTGTTCGTCCTCGGGCTCTTCTACGCCGCGTCGGCGATCCCGTTCAACACGTGGCTGCTGAAGACGTACATGGACAACATTCCCGTCTCCTACGAGGAGGCGGCGATGGTCGACGGCGCGAGCTTCCTCGACACGATACGGGAAGTGATCCTCCCGCTGACGAAGCCGGGGCTCGCCGTCGTCCTGATCTTCGTCTGGCTGGCCGGCTGGAACGAGTTCATCATCGCGCAGACGCTGCTGCGCCCCGAGAACTACCCGCTCTCGGTGGAGCTGTACAACATCGCGACCGAGGGCCGGTTCTCGACGCCGTGGACGCGGTTCGCGGCGTTCGCGAACCTGTTCGCGCTCCCGGTGGCGATCGTCTACTTCGCCGCCCAGCGCTCCGTCGAGGACGGCCTCTCGTTCGGCGGGATGGAAGGGTAGCGGACCCGACCGTCCCGTCTCGATTTCTTCGATTTCTTCGGCGACGCGGCCGACTCAGTCGTCCGCGGCCGGCGTCGGCGCCTCGCCGCCGAGCCGCTCGCGGTCGTGCGACGCCTCGAAGTCGAGGTCGGGCCCGCGAGCGACGATGCCCGAGGGGGTCACGTCGGGGTGCGTGGTGTAGTAGTGCTCCTTGATGTGGGTCATGTCCACCGTCTCGGCGACGCCAGGCGTCTGGTAGAGGTCGCGCAGGTACGGCCAGAGGTTGTCGTACTGGTGGACGAACTTCCGGTTGCACATGAAGTGGGTGTGGTACACCTGATCGAAGCGGACCAGGGTGGTGAACAGACAGATGTCCGCCTCCGTCAGGGAGTCGCCCACGAGGTACCGCTGGTCGGCGAGCCACTCGTCGTAGCGGTCGAGCGCCTCGAAGAGGTCGTCGATGGCCTCGTCGTACGCCTCCTGCGAGGTGGCGAACCCGGCGCGGTAGACGCCGTTGTTGATCGGCTCGTAGATGTCCGTGATCGCCTCGTCGACGTCCGCGACGGCCGCGTCGTCGTCGGCGTCGGGGAGCAGCGAGGCGCCGTTGCCGAGGTCTGCGAACGCGGTCGAGAGCATCCGCAGGATCTCGCGCGATTCGTTGTTGACGATGGTCTCCTCCTCTTTGTCCCACAGCACGGGGACGGTCACCCGGCAGGTGGCGTCGGGGTCGGCCTCGACGTACAGCTCGCGGAGGTAGTCGCTGCCGCGGAGGTGGTCTCGCGTACAGCCGTCCTTCTCCGGGCTGAACTGCCACCCGTCCTCGCCGCGCCACGGGTCGACGACGGAGACGCTGATCGCGTCTTCGAGGCCCAGGAGGGAGCGGGCGAGCAGGGCTCGGTGCGCCCACGGGCAGGCGTACGAGACGTACAGGTGGTACCGGCCGGCCGCCGGCTGGAAGCGCTCGTCCGGCTCCGCGTCGACGTGTTCCGGAACGTCGCTGCCGGCGATCCAGTTCCGGAAAGTGGTCTCGCCGCGCTGGAACGCGCCCTCCTCGTCGGTCGCCTCGTAGGTGTCCGTGCGCCACTCGCCGTTCACGAGCTGATTCATGTTCGGAAGGTGGGGTTCGACGCGTATAACGTGGGCGGGGACACGCGTGTCACCGGCCGAACGAACGGCAAGGGGCCGAGCTTCGATCCGGATTCGCGTCACCGTGGGGCTACGGGTCGAGAGGCCACTCCTCCAAAGCTCCGGCCGCTCGGCTGTACGCAGTTGAGGACAGATCGGCGGTGAACACCGCCGAAGCCCCAGTCGCGAGGGCTCGATGGGCTCGCTGCGGTCCTCGTCGCCCGCTCCGCGCGCTCCTGCGGTCCTTGCGTCGCCCGTCTTCACCCTCGCGACTGCCCCTTTGAGTCCCACCCCACCCGCACCGCACAGCAGCCTCATACCTCCCCAGCCTCGCCGTTCGTTCCGGGCTCCCTGCTGTCGCCCGTCACTCACGGCATCCCTCGCGCGTGCTGTCTCGCGGCCTCCGCTTCGCTCCGGCCGCTCGCAGGCACGCGCCACCGCAGTAGTGTATACGCAATCGTCGTCCCGGTGGCTTTTCGTCGTCGCTCGCGTGTCACGGAGTATGACCGAAGCAGACGAGCCCGCCCCGTCGGTTGCGGTCGTCGGCGGCGGCGCGGTCGGCGTCACCGCCGCGCACGACCTCGCGGCTCGCGGCGCCGACGTGACGCTGTTCGAGCGCGGCGAGCTCGCGGCCGGGAGCTCCGGGCGCGCGGCCGGGCTCCTCTACGACGCCTACGCCGAGGACGTCGACGCCGCGGTCGGCGCCCGCGCGCTGGAACGGTTCCGCGCGTTCGACCGCTCGCTGCCCGGCTTCTCCTTCGCCGCGTGCCCGTACGTCATCGCGGTCTGCGAGGGCGACCCGGACGCCGACGCCGTCCCGGCGATGGTCGACCGCATGCGCGAGCACGGCCGCGAGGTGTCGCTCGTCGACCCCGACGCGCTCGGCGAGCGATTCCCGTCGCTCCGGACCGACGACCTCGCAGTCGCGGCGGTCGCGGCGGGCGCGGGGTGGACGGACCCCCCGAGCTACGTCCGCGCGCTCGGCGAGCGGGCCGCTCGCGAGGGCGTCGCGATCGAGACGGATACCCCGGTCGCGGTCGGTTCCCGGACCGACGCGGGACGCGAGATACGGGTCCGCGACGACGCGGGCGGCGGGAGCCCGGCGGCCGAGCGGCGCGCGTTCGACGCGGTCGTCGTCGCGGCCGGGGCGCACACGCGCTCGCTGCTCGCCGACGCCGGCGTCTCGGTCCCGGTCGTCCCCTACCGCGTTCAGGCGCTCGTGGCCCGGGACGCCTACGACGGTCCGATGGTCTACGACGCCACCGCGGACGCGTACTTCCGCCCGCATCCGGACGGGCTGCTCGCGGGCGACGGCACCGAACCGGTCCCGGCCGACCCGGACGACTACCGCCGCGAGGCGGACGACTGGTTCCGCGAGGACGTCGTGGCCGTCCTTGACGAGCGGCTCGCCCGCGGCGACGCCCCCGGTCGCTCGGCGCGGACCGGCCGCGACCTCGACGACGCGCTCGCCTGGGCCGGGCTCTGTACCGCGACGCCCGACGGCGACCCGCTCGTCGGTCCGGTCGACCGGAGCGAGGAGGCCGTCCCGACCCTGTTCGTCGCCGCCGGCTGGCAGGGACACGGGTTCATGCGCGCGCCGGCGATCGGCGAGACGGTCGCCGAGGGCGTGCTCGCGTCGCTCGCGGGCGTCGCGGTCGACGCGCCGGACTCGCCGTGGATCGGCGCGTTCGACCCCGAGCGGTTCGACGGCGACGAGTCCTTCGAGGTCACGGAGGGGATGTCGCTGTCGAACCGGACGGACGGGGAGTAGCCCGGCCGAGCGGGGCCGGAACAGGCGGAGTCAGTCGCTCTCTTCGACGACGTCGACGTCCCTCGACCCGCCGCGTTTGGGTATCTCGACGTGGAGCGTCCCGTTCCGCGTGAGCGTCGCGTTCGCGCCCTCGGGCGTCACGTCGGCGTCGCGCGGGAGGTCGACGCGCCCGGACAGCGAGACGCCGCGGCCCGGGAACACGAGGTCGTAGCCGTCGTAGAAGTCGCGGAAGCGTTCGAGGTTCACCTCGACGGTGCGGTCGAGGAAGGTGACGTCGACGTCCTCGCCGCGGACGCCGGGGGCGTCGAAGACGACGAGGTAGGCGTCGTCGCTCTCGAGGAGGTCGGTGGAGAGCGGGCGCCGCTCCTGGACGCGCCCCAATCCGCGACCGACGCGTTCGAGGGCGCTCCTGAGCGCGGACCGACCGGTTTCGACGAGTCGCCCCACGGCTTACACCTCGATTTCCACGAGGTCGTTCCCGCCGCAGTACGGACACGAGAGGTCCCCGACGGCGTGGTCCTCCGGCACGTCGTACGTGTAGTGGTTCTCGAACATGTCAAGCTCGCAGTCGTCGCTCTCGCACTTGACCTCTATCGTCGATGGCATATACGCGCCAGTTGTGTCGGCGAGGGCTTAAACGGCGTGGCGGCGGCGTCCCGTGGACGCGAGACGTGCGGCGCGGGACTCAGACTCCGGCGCCGCGCATGCGCTCCGGAACGACGGTTCGCTCGGCGAGCAACGCGACGAGGACCCCGAGCGTGGCTCCCGCCCAGACGCCCGGGCCGTACGGGAAAAGCGCCGGAGCGAACGCGAGCGACACGCCCAGACAGACGGACGCGGTGAGGATTCCCACGCCCGCGGCGACGTACGTCAGCGTCTCGCGGCGCTCCTCCGGGACTCGGGCGCGGGCTAGCCACGCGACCGGCCCGAAGACGAGGGCGGTTCCGACCGCCCACGCGGCCGCGGCGCCCCACGGACGCGGCTCGGCGGCGTAGAACTGTCCGGTGGCGAGGAGGATGACACCGCCGAACGCGACGTATCGCGCGACGCGCAGTCTGGCCGAGACCGTCTCAGAGGGCATACCGCATCGTTCCGTCCAATCTGACATAAACAATTCCCCGCGCCGCGCGCCCCGCCCCAGCGTTCCGCACGCTTTTCCCCTCTCGGCCGACTACGGGAGGTAACATGACCGATTCGCCCGCGTCGGCCCGGGGGTCGCTCCCGGCCGACCCGAACGACCTCGCCGTCACCATCGTCGACGGGTACGTCGACGAGCCGGCCCACTTCGGCGTCCCGCCGTACCTCTCGACGTACCCGCGGTACACGGCCGGCGCGCTCGTCGACGCGGGCGTCCCGGAGTCGCAGATCACGTATCACACCATCGACGAACTCCGCGAGGACCGCTCGAAGCACGCCGACGTGGCGGACGCGGACCTGATGGTGTACGTCGGCGGGATGACGGTGCCCGGCAAGTACGTCGGCGGCACCCCCGCGGAGCCGGACGAAGTCCGCGAACTCGGCTGGACAGCGGACGGCGTGACGCTCCTGGGGGGTCCCGTGCGGTTCGGGGTCGGCGAGGAGAACGCGGGCGCACAGGAGACGCGGCGCGACGACCTCGACTACGACTTCGTCGCGATGGGCGACGTCGAGGCCGCGGCCCACGACCTCGTCCGCGAGGGGTTAGAGGGATACGGAAACCGGATGCGGACGAACGAGGAGGTCGACCGCTGGGCGCGTCGGGGGGCGTTTGTCGTCGAACAACACCCGAACCACCCAGACTACCTCATCTGCGAGATGGAGACCTCCCGGGGCTGCGCGTACCGCTGTTCCTTCTGTACGGAGCCGCTGTACGGCGACCCGGCGTTCCGCGCGGCGCGGTCGGTCGTCGACGAGGTCGACGCGCTCTCGGACCGCGGGGTCAGGCACTTCCGGCTCGGGCGGCAGGCCGACATCCTCGCGTTCGGCGGCGACGGCGAGGCGCCGAACCCCGACGCGCTCCGCGAGCTGTACGGCGGGATCCGCGAGGTCGCGCCCGACCTCCGCACGCTCCACCTCGACAACATGAACCCGGTGACGATCACCGACTACCCCGAGGCGTCCCGCGAGGCGATCCGCGTCATCGCCGAGCACAACACGCCCGGCGACACGGCCGCGTTCGGGCTCGAATCGGCCGACCCGGTCGTCCAGGAGGAGAACAACCTGCTCGTCACCGCCGAGGAGTGTCTGGAGGCCGTCCGGGTCGTCAACGAGGAGGGCGGCTGGCGCCCCGGCGACGACCCGGCGACGACGCCGGGCGACGCCTCCTGCGTAACCGGTCCCTCCACCGGTCCGGACGCGTCGCCGCGGCTGCCGAAGCTGCTCCCCGGGATCAACCTCGTTCACGGGCTGACCGGCGAGCGGCCGGAGACCTACGAGCACAACAAGCGCTTCCTCCAGACCGTCTACGACGAGGGGCTGATGCTCCGCCGGATCAACATCCGGCAGGTGATGGCGTTCGCCGGCACGGAGATGGCCGAGACGGGCGCCGAGGTCGCACAGGAGCACAAAGACCAGTTCCAGGCGTACAAGCGCGAGGTGCGCGAGACCATCGACAACCCGATGCTCGACCGCGTGGTCCCGCCGGGGACCGTCCTCCCGGACGTCCACCTGGAGTACCACCAGGACGGCAAGACGTTCGGGCGCCAGCTCGGCACCTACGCGCTGCTGGTCGCGGTCCCCGGCGAGCGCGAGTTAGGCACCAGCATCGACGTGGCGATCACCGACCACGGCTACCGCTCCGTGACGGGCGTCCCGTACCCGCTCGACGTGAACGCGGCGTCGATGGACGAGCTGACGGCGATCCCCGGGATCAACCGGAGCACGGCCGGCGACGTCGTTGTCGGTCGCCCGTACGACTCCGTAGACGCCGTCGACGCGGTCGCCCCCGGGACCGTCGACCTCGCCGCCTACGCGGTCGCGGGCGACACCGACGTGTCGATCCCGGGCCGCGACCGACGCGGATCCGGCCCCGGCCCGGCCGCGCGGTCGTCGCTCGGCCGCGGGGACTGAGCGATGGCGCCAGACGACCCCGGCGACGCGGAGCGGTCCCGCGACCCCGCGGTCACCCGTGTCGAGGTCCCGGTCGACACGCGCGCCCCCGGCGGGACCACCAACGCGTACCTCCTCGACGGGCTCCTCGTGGACCCGGCCGCCCGGACCGACGCCCTCGACGCCGCGGTCGCGGCGCGCGGCTCGGGCGATCGCGGCGTCGAGGCGATCGCGGTCACACACGCCCACCCGGACCACGTCGGCGCGGTCGCCGACTACGCCGCCGCGACGGGCGCGACCGTCGTCGCCCGGGAGGGACACGCGGACCGGTTCGCCGCGACGACCGGGACCGAGCCTGACGAGACGGTCGCGCCGGGCGAGCGTGTCGCGGACACCGCCGTCCGCGTCGTCGACACGCCGGGGCACGCGCCGGACCACCTCGCGTTCGCGGCCGGCGACCCGGACGCCCCCGGGCGCGCGGTGCTGTGCTGCGGCGACCTCGCCGTCGCCGAGGGGAGCGTCGCGGTCGTCGCGCCCGAGGGCGACCTGTCCGCGTACCTCGCGAGCCTCGAACGGGTCCGCGACGCCGGCTACGGCCGCTTGCTCCCCGGGCACGGGCCGCCGATCGGCGATCCCCAGGCGACCTGTCAGCGGCTGATCGACCACCGGCTGGCGCGCGAGCGCGACGTGATCGCGGCCATCGACCGCGGCGCCGCCGACCTCGACGCGGTCGTCGACGGCGCCTACGAGAAGGACCTCTCCGGCGTGCGGGACCTCGCGCTGGCGACGGTCGCCGCGCACGTCGAGAAGCTGGTCGCGGAGGGGCGGGTCGACGGGGCGTGGCGCGCGCGGCTGGCGGACCGCGGCTTCGACTGACGGGGCCGCTCGGCGCCGTCGGCCCCGCCTACGGCTCGGCCTCGAGTTCGCCGACGACCTCGGACAGCGGCGTCTCCGTCACGTCGACGAAGCGGCCGCCCGCGGCGACGATGCCGCCGTCGGTCTCGGCGTCGTCGCCGACGTGGACGAGCCCGGTGGTGGCGGTCCCGAGCGCCTCGGCCGCGGCCTCGAACGCGGAGGGATGCGGTTTCCGCCAGCCGCAGCCGACGCTCGTCGTGACCGCGTCGAACTCGCCGCGGAGCCCCGCGCGGATCAGCGTCCGCGGGACGAGCTCGGGGACCGCGCAGTTCGAGAGGAGGCCGACCGGGCCGCGCTCGGCGGCGCCCCTGACCGCGTCGAGCGCGTCGTCGCGCCGGGTCACGTCGGGGTCGAACGCCGCGATCACGGCGTGCCTGGCGACGTTCTGGGACGCGTCGACGCCGCGCGAGTCGAGCGCGCGGGCGACGTGGGCGGGGAGGGGGACCTCCGCGCCGGCCGGCGCCTCGACGTGCTGTTCGCCGTACGCGACGTGCCAGTCGTCGGGGACCGTCACGTCGCGGGACTCCAGTTCGCGTGCGACCGCTTCCGCCGGGTCTGACGGGTACTCGACGTCGACGAGGGTCCCGAAGAGGTCGAAGGTGACTGCCACGATACCATCGTTAGGGCCAAACCCGGATTGAACCTGTTGGTCGGGGAGACCGGGCCTAGAACGCCGACCCGAAGTGGAGCGTGACCAGCCGGTAGAGACCGGTCACCCACGCGCACAGCCACAGCAGCATGAACCCCGCGACGCCGGCCCTGAGGCGTTTCCGCCAGTGGCCCATGTCCTCGTGGAGCTCGTCGATGTCCACGCTGGGGTCCTCGTAGGCGTCCGCGTTCCGCTTCGCCTGGAAGATCCGCACGATGCCGGTGAGCGCGAACGCCAGCAGGGCGTACGCCTGAACGCCGAAGAACGCGTGGAGGATCGCCATCCCGCTCACCTGGTCGAGGACGCGCGGGATCATCCAGGTGACGATGGGGACCGTCGTGAGCACCAGCCCGACGAGGATGTACCGGAGGTGCCGCATCAGCACGTTCCACGACACCGTTTCCGCGTCGATCATGATCCAGGCACCGTACAGGAGGAACGGGAGGCTCGTCGTCACGGACACCCCGGCGAGCGCCGCGATGACCGACTCGTCGACCATGTCGACGGGTACGTGCTCCGGCGCGTAAAGCCCCGCGATCCGCGTCCGGCGACGCGGTCGCCGACTCGCGACGCCCCGGCGGCCGGGCGCGGACGAAAACAGTTAGCGTCAGGAGCACGTACCGTCGGGGTGATGGAGGACACCTCGACGCGGTCGGAGTCGGAGTCGCCGCCGGAGGAGCCGGTCGATCCGGCCCCCGACGGCCCGGACGACCCCGGGCCGACGGGCGAGGACGGAGGGCGCTCGGCGGCCGACGAGGAGACTCGGGACGACGAGACCGACATCGAGGCCCTCCGCGAGCGGGTCGAGTCGGAGTACGACTTCGACGACTTCGGCCCGTCCGACATGGCTCGGATGAGCGCGGAGGAGTGGGACGCCGCGTTCGACCCCGACACGTGGATCACCGGCGACCGGCTCTTAGACCGCGTCGACGCCGAGCTGAAGTCCCGGATCGCGACCCGGGACGTGTTCGGCGTCTTGGAGCGCGTCCGCGAGGACGGCGAGGAACGCATCCTCGTCTACTCCGACGAGGGGTACGCGATCATCCGCCCCACGGGCGAGGTCCGCGGCGAGGGGACGGTGCTCCGGGACATCGAGCCGGTCGTCGCGCTCGCGGCGATGGACTCGTACGAGGTGCCCGAGCCGCCGGAGGACTGGTCGCTCCCGCACCCGGACAGCGTCCCCGAGGGCTCCGGCGAGTTCGGGAACCTCGTGGTACAGGCCGTCGCCGCGATCCAGGTGCTCGCCGGCGCCGCGCTCCTCGTCGCGAGCGCCGTGGCCGACCTCGGGACCATCGTCGCTCCGGTGATGGGGATCGTCTTCCTGCTGGTGGGCGTGTTCCTGTTCGCGATGGTGGCGAACGCGCGGCTCTCCGACCGGTTCCGTTCGGAGGAGTACCGGGAGCGGCTCCGGGCGCTCCGCGAGGCGAAGGAGCGGCCCGAATTCGTGCCCGTCGAGGACGGCGTCGTGACCGACGGCGACGCCGCCGCGACCGACCGCGACCGAGACGAGTAATTACGCCGATTTCGACGGTCTCAGCCCCTCCAACCTCCTCCACGTCGGCGGTTTCAGTCGGAGGGTTTAAGCGGCGCCCGTCCTGAGTGAAACCGTATGAAAAGGCGGGACTTCGTGCGGACGGCCGGCGGCGCGACCGCCGCCGTCGCGGCCTCCGCCGGGGCGACCGGAACGGCGGCTGCACAGGAGGTACAGCCCGATTGGCCCAGCGGGGCGGCCAGCGGAAACGTCGGGTCGTACACCGACGCCCGCGGCCAGGACTCGGTGACCATCTCGGTCGGCGCCGGGAGCAACGGCCTCGCGTTCGACCCGACCCTCGTGTGGGTCGACGAGGGGACGACGATCACTTGGGAGTGGACGGGCGCGGGCGGCGACCACAACGTCCAGACCGTCGAGGACGGCGGCCCGGCCAGCCTCGACAGCGGAGACCCCGTCGGCGAGGAGGGGTACACCTACGAGTACGAGACGTCGAGCGAGGACGCCGGCATCACCCACTACCACTGCGTCCCCCACACCGCGGTCGGCATGCACGGCGGCATCGCCGTCGGCGAGGACGTCGCCACCGTCGAGACCGGCGGGGCGAACACCGGGTGGCCCGAGGACATCGCCAAGGTCGGCGTCCCCCTCCACGCCCACTGGGTCGGCATCTCGGCGATACTCGGAATCGGAATGACGTTCGTGTTCACGTTCTACATGCTCAAGTACGGCGAGTCGGCCCACACCGGCCACGGGGGTGCGAGATGAGCTCCGGAAACTCCTCGTACGGGGACATCCATCGGTACGAGCCGGCCCGCGAGAGCACCGCCGCCGCGATCGCGATCGTCCTCCTCACGGTCATCGAGGTCGTCTTCGTCTCGCTTTTCACCTACGGGCTGATGTCCGCGTGGGCGTCGACGGAGGCGGGGAACATGTACGTCGGCGCGCTCCTGGCCTTCATCTTTATTGATCTCGCGTTCATCCTCCTCCTGTACCGGAAAGAGTTCCTTCCGGACGTGATGATCGTGAAGAAGCGCCGCCGCAAGTGGGAGGACCTGTACGTCCGCGAAGAGGACAAAGACGGCAAGGGCATCGACACCGGCGGGCTGACGGAGACGCTGAAACGCGCGGTGTACCCGTACTACAAGAAGTGATCTGACAATGAGTCTGAAAAAACAAGACGACATGGACCACAACGCGTGGCTCAAGAGCCAGGACCTCACCGCCATCGAGACGGCGTTCCTGACGACGCTCATCTGGCTGGACAAGCGGCTCCGCATCGTCGACTACCTCGAACTGCTGGAGACGATGTACTACCGCGCGAACCTCCAGATGCCGAAGAGCCACACCGAACAGTACGACCTCGACAACAAGTTCTGGTACTGGTACCCGCTGTACTCGCTCGGGTCCCTCTCCATCATCGCGTACCTGCTCGCGGCGGTGTCCGGCGCCATGCTCGGGTTCTACTATGCGCCGTCGACCGCGGGGGCGGCGGCGCAGGGCGACCCGACCGCCGCGTACGACTCGATGGTGATGATCATGCAGGACGTCCAGTTCGGCTTCATGCTCCGGTCGATCCACCGCTGGGCGGCGCAGTTCATGGTGGCGGCGGTGTTCCTCCACATGCTGCGCGTCTACTTCACCGGCGCGTACAAGGAGCCGCGCGAGGTCAACTGGATCCTCGGCGTCGTGCTCATCGCCCTGACGCTGCTGTTCGGGTTCTCCGGGTACGTCCTCCCGTGGAAGCAGCTGTCCTTCTGGGCGGCGCAGATCGGCGTCGAACTGGCGCTCGCGACCCCCATCGTGGGTGAGTGGGCGGCCCAGCTGCTGTTCGGCGGGTTCACCCTCGGACAGGCGACGCTCGTGAGAATGTACATCCTGCACGTGTTCGTGCTGCCGTTCGTGGTCACCGCGCTCATCGCGATCCACGTCGGCATCGTCTGGGTGCAGGGCATCGCGGAGCCGCACTAATCCAATGACCGACGACACCACCCCAATGACGGACGGAGGCACCGACGACGAGGCGCGGACCGACGGCGGGCCGCCGGCGACGGTCCCGCCGGACGACGAGACGCCGACCTGGTCCGAGCGGAAGGAGCGCAGCCAGGGGCTCGCCCAGCTCACCTACCAGTACTTCGAGCGCTCCCGGCGCGAGGACGAGGACCTGCGCACGGAGTCGACGTACGTCGAGCGCGACGTGCTCGGCTTCCCGACGTGGCCCCACGAGACGATCCGTAACCTCGCTATCACCTCGTTCTTCCTCGGGATCATCCTGCTCGTGGCCTCGATCCTCCCCTCGCACTTCGGGGACCCGGCGAACCCCGGGTCGACGCCGGCGATCATCCTGCCCGACTGGTACCTCTACTGGTCGTTCGGCCTGCTGAAGCTCAGCCCGATCAACCCCGAGCTCGCCGTGCTGGGCGGGAACATCATCATGTCCAACGAGCTGTACGGGCTCGTGGCCCACGGCGCCATCTTCGGCGTCATCACGCTCGTCCCCTTCCTCAACAAGGGGAACGCGCGCCGCCCCGTCGAGGAGCCCGGTTGGGCCGCGCTCGGCGTGACCGGGGTCATCCTGGCGTTCACGCTCGCGGTGCTGGCCATCCAGAACTTCTTCTCGGTCCCGCTCGAGCTGCTGTTCTCGCTCGTGTTCATGTTGCCGATAGCGGGCGGCGTTATCACCTACGCGGTGCTGAAGACGATGCGCGAGGGGTACATGTACGACCTCAACCGCCGGTACTACATGCTGCGCCCGCCGAAGTAAGCGGCCGAGACCCGCCCGCCGCGACCCCGTGACCGACGCGCGGTCGCGGTCACCGTTCCGCCTTCCCGTGTCACACATGTCATCCTCAACAGACGGCGACGCCTCGCAGGCGTTCGACGAGACCGGCGACCCGATCGCGGCCGACGACGACGCCGACCCGCGCAACGAGCCGACCGGCCCGCGGGACGGACCGAGCGGCCGAGAGGTCGTCGTCCCGTTCCGGCTGTACAAGGCCGTCACCGTCTTCTCGACGCTCGCCGCGGTCGTCACGTACTTCATCGGGTTCACGCTCATCGACGCCGCGACGCTCCAGATCAGCTTCGTCCGGACGACCATCGTCTACCTGCTCGACAACGCCGGGATCCTCCCGCCGGAGGACGTGCTCGTCGCGATCATGGCCATCACCGGCGTGGGCTTCATCGTCCTCGGGACCGCCGTGTACGTGCTCGGGACCCGGTTCCGCGGACAAGGGATGGGAAAGTCTCAAGACGACTCCAGCGAAACGTGAGATAATGGCAGACGAGTTCATGAAGGGCTTCGCCCTGTTCACGATCGGCGGTCTCGGGTGGATCACCTTCGGCGGCTGGTACCGGACGCCGTCGTACTACCAGATCTCGCAGCTCGTGAACCCGGCAGAGGGCGTGAACACGGCGTACGGCGAGATCGGCCTGCTCGCCGGCGACGTGCTGTTCTGGCTCATGATCCTCGGCGCGCTGACGTTTTGGGTCCTCATTCCCGCCAGCCGCCAGCTCCGCGACGCCCTCAACGACGGCGAGGACGACGCGGCCGCGAACTGAACCGGACACCGCTCGTCTCCGTTTCTCCCCTCGTTTCCCTCCCCCGCGAGCGACGCGACGGCGCCCGCCGACGAACCGAGAGCTTTTCACCGCCGCTCGCCCCAGCCTCGCGCATGAGTGAGCCGACGCGCGGCCTCGCGGTTCTCGGCGACGGCGACCCGGCGGCGGCGATCCGATCGGCGGCGACCGCCGCGGGCGCCCGCCTCGTCGACCGCCCAGCGGCGGACGCGGTCGTCGCGGTCGGGGACGCCGCGCTTCGGGAGGCGATGCGCGCGGCGGCGAGCGACGCGCGGCCGGCGCCGATCCTCCCGGTCGGCGGCGGCCGTCACGCGGTCGACCTCGACCGTGCGACCGAGCGGGTCGCGGCCGCGGTCGACGGGCTCGACGACGCTTCGGACGCGGTCGAGGGGTTCTCCCGCGTCGGGCACCCGCTCTTGGCGGTCGACGCCGGCGACGGCGAGCGACGGGTCGCGGTCGCGGACGTCGCGTTCGTCACGGCAGCGCCGGCCCGGATCTCCGAGTTCGAGATCGCGCTCGACGACGGGGAGTCGGCGTCGGTGCGCGCGGACGGCGCCGTGGTCGCGACGCCGTTCGGCAGCGACGGGTACGCGGCGGCGGCCGGCGGGCCGGTGGTGTCGCCGGGCGGCGGCCTCGCGGTCGTCCCGGTCTCGCCGTTCACCACGCGACCCGACACCTGGGTCGTGAGCGGCGGCGTCAGGGTCACGGTCGAGCGCGAGGAGGAGCCGGTCGCGCTGGTCGTCGACGGGACGCGGCGCGGGACCGTCGAGCCGCACCGCGCGGTGGCTGTCGAGGTCGCGGCGCGGGTCGATCTCCTCGCGCCGACGGCGGAGTGAGCGGCGGCCCGTCCCGCGTCCGCGGCGGCGACACCCGCCCCGCGGGCGGCGCGCCGATCGGAAACACTCTAATACGTCGTGAACGGAAATGGTGGATATGGACCCACTGCAGTTCCTCGTACCCCTCGGCTGGCTGTCGGCCGTCGGGCCGGCGCTGCCGTACGCGATATTCGTGATGACAGTCGCGAACCTCGCGACCCGGCACCTCGCGCACAGGCGGCACGTCGAACAGGGTCAGGACGCCGACAGCGTGGAGGCGTACACGCCCCACGTCTTCACGAACGTCGGGCTCGTCCTCCTGACGTTCCTGTACATCCTCACCGCGCCCGTTCGGGGGACGATCCTGATCGTGCTCGTGCTCGCGATGTTCATCGCCGACCTCTTCGAGCTGGAGGCCCGGAACGTCGAGGCCCGCAACGACATGGAGATCGAGGCGCCGAAGAGCTCGATCGCCGCCTCGCTCGTCGTGCTGATCTGGTCGTCGTACTACGCGCTGTTCTTCCTCGTCGAGGGGATCTGGAACCAGTTCGTCGTCGCCTGACGGGCGCGCTCCGGATTGAGCGAATTTGCGCTCGGCGCGTGACGTTCTCGCTCCCCTTTTCCACCGCTCCGACGCTCCCCATATCTCCCCCCTCGCCCGATTCTTTCGTCACGCTCCATCTACCCCTCTCCACTCTCCCTTCTCCTCACAGCGATTTATATGCGTTCGTCCAGATATTTGGGGTAGTGGAAGAAAACGCCAGTACGCGTCGCGGCGCACTGAGATCAATCGCCACGCTGGTAACTAGCGGAACGATCCTCGCGACCGCCGGGTGTCTTGACGGCGGGTCCGGTCCCAGTCTTGACGGTGAGATGGTTGTCGAGGGGCCGATGGTGAGCGTTTCCGCGTCAACCGATCTTTCTGCCACTGATACTGGATACGAACTGGCGATCACCGTCAGCAACAACTCAGAGAGGACCGCTGACACGGATGCCGAGGTCATCTGGGAGGTCAGCAATGACGAGAACGCGGTCGTGACACAAACCGAAACAAAAACCGTTGATCCTGGCGGTGAGACCACGCTTGTCGTAACTGCTGAAGACCCGAACGATTCGGTCACCGCCTATTCGGCGACTGTTCTTGCTGTACCGGCCTAACGGCCGCGTAGTCTCTCTCGGTAGTTGTTCCCGGTCT
This sequence comes from Halorubrum tropicale, assembly GCF_001280455.1. NCBI lineage: Archaea > Methanobacteriati > Methanobacteriota > Halobacteria > Halobacteriales > Haloferacaceae > Halorubrum > Halorubrum tropicale. The sequence goes on along the minus strand of NZ_LIST01000003.1, from coordinate 121,940 downwards.
CCGAGCACATCGTCTACATTTCCGTCAGTTCTTAATTAACACTTCCAGACAAACCAAGTTGCTGTTAGTTAGGACCGAGAAGGCGGCGGGTTTCCGGCGTCCTGCTCGATCGCCCTGTCCCGACGTTTCCTTCGTCAAAACGTCCAGTCGCCGGTGAGCTTCATCCCGGTCGCCTTGCCCTCCGCTTCGAGCGCCGCCGCGATCTCGTCGGTGTCCCGACGCGGGATCGACGCGCTCGCCTCGGCGAGGTCGACGACCAGTTCGGTCAGCAGGATCGCCTGCTCCCGGAGGTTCCGCGACTCCAGCTTGTCGAGCGTGTCCGCGTGGGTGTGGCCCCAGCCGCGGCCGCGGCCCTCGGTCTCGCCCGAGATCATGTACCCCGGGATCCCCCGTTTCACGAACGGCCAGTGGTCGCTGTGGGGGACCAGCTCTCCGCCCGTCGACACCGGGTGATCGAAGCGGTCGCTCACGCGCTCGGCGGCGGCCGCCAGCGCGTCGAAGTCGTGGTGGTCGACGCGGAGCGTCCGCCCGAACACGTTGCTGTCGACGTTGACGACGGCGCGGACCGCCTCTCGGTCCGCCGCCTCGGCGGCCACCGACGAGCCGACGAGCCCGACCTCCTCTGCGCCGAACGCGGCGAACCGCACCCGCACGCCGAGTTCGTCCTCGCGTGCCGCCAGCGCCCGCGCGACCTCGACTATCGTCGCCGTGCCCGCGCCGTTGTCCATGGCGCCCTCCGCGAGGTCGTGCGCGTCGACGTGCGAGGAGACGATCAGGTGCTCGTCGGTGTCGGGGCCGAGCTCGGCGACGGCGTTCCCGCTCGTCGCGGTCGGGGTCCCGCAGTCGACCGCGACGGTGAGCTCGTCGCCCTCGTTCCGGCGCGCGAGGCGGGCGCCGGTCTCCTTCGAGACGCCGACCGCCGGGACCGCCCCGATCGGCGCGTCCGCGGTCCCGACGCTGCCGGTCGGCGGGAGCGTCCCTTCGACGTGGTTGGCGAAGACGAAGGCGGCGGCGCCCGCGTCGACCGCGCGGTAGTACTTCTCGCGGCGGTGAATGAAGCGGTCGACGGAGTCGGGGGTGTCCGACGACGCCATGACGACTTTCCCCTCCAGGTCGGCCTCGAAGTCCTCGGGGACGCCGTGGCCGAGGTCGACGAACTCGCCGGTCGCCTCGCCGCTCGGACTCCGGGGCAGCGCGATACAGGCGTTCGGGCCGACCGCGACCGGGTCGCCGCTCGCGGCGTCCCGGACCGCGCTGTCGCCGCGCTCCCAGCCCTGGATCTCGAACTCCTCGACCGCGGCGTTTCGTGCGCCGGCGTCGGCGAACGCGTCGCGGGTCAGCTCGAGCGCCTCGCGCTCGCCCGGGGACCCGGCCATCCGGTCGCCGACGTCGACGAGGTCGGTGAGGTGGTTCCAGCCCGCGTCGCTCGTGAACGTCTCGCCGATCCAGTCGGTCATGGGTAGCGGTGTCGCGGGCGCCGCTCAAGCGTTTCGGTGGCGGCGGAGGCGGCCGGGACCGGATTCGACGGGGTCGCCGTCGGCTCAGACGGGGAGCGCCGGGAGGAGCACCGCCGCGGCCTCCGCGGCCTCGAACGTCGACCCGTACAGGTGATTCAACAGGAGGTATGTGACGACCCCGAGCACGAGCGAGAGGATCCACGCGCTCGCGGCGATGCGGCCGACCCGGCGGTGCGGCGTCTCCGTGCGGAGCTCCTGCTCCGTGTGCGTGAGCCCGAGCACGATGGCGTACAGGACGACGGGTACGGAGACCACCGAGAGGACGATGTGGACCGCGAGCATGACCAGGTACGCCGGGTACACCCAGTCCCAGAGGGGTACCCACGCGTACGACGACTCCAGGACGAACTCCTTGGTGCCGCCGCCGGCGACCTTCGGGAGGTACATGCCGAGGAACACGAGGATGAGGACGAACGAGGTCGTCATCGCCGCGGCGTGTTTCTTCACCTCGTCGTTGCGGATCCAGTACCACCCGAGCGAGAGGCTGATCACGGCCATCGTGTTGACGACGGCGATGGCGTGCGCGAGGAGGTCGACGGTGCCCTTCGTGAGCGTCGGGAACAGCGCCTGGAACTCGGGGACGAGGAAGACGCCGCCGACCGCGCCGTAGCCGACGAGCGTGAGGAGTACGGTGATCGCGCGGGCCCGGTCTTTGGCCCGGTCGCGGACGCTGGCGGTGGCCATACGACCGGTTGTCGCGGCACGGTTATTTCGCTTTCGAGGTCGGGCGCCGCAGCCGGGGGCGGTCCCGACGACGATCCGGGGTCACCGGTCGATGACGCCCGTCGCGGTCGCCACCTCGACGGCGGCCTCCTCGTTGATCCCGCCCTGGAGGATGGTGTAGCGGTCGCGGATCTCGTGGGCGCTCGTCAGGGCGGCGATCAGTTCGGCGTCCTCGATCCCCAGCTCGTCGGCGGTCGTCGGGGCGTCGAGCTCGGCGAGCGCGTCGCGGATCGCCGCCCACCGCCCGTTCTCGCCGCTGTGGAGGTACTCCGTCATGATCGAGGCGACGCCGACCTGGTGGCCGTGGAGCGCCTTGCCGGGCGCGATGCGGTCGAGTTGGTGGGAGATGAGGTGCTCCGCGCCGGAGGCGGGCCGCGAGGAGCCCGCGATGGACATCGCGACGCCGGACGAGACGAGCGCCTTCACGACCACCCACGCCGACTCCTCTAACCCCGGGCGGATCATGTCGGCGTTCTCGACGAGCAGCTCCGCGGTCATCTCCGAGAGCGCCCCCGCGTACTCGCTGTACTCGACGTTGCGGAGGCGTCGGGCGAGCCGCCAGTCCTTCACGGCGGTGTAGTTGGAGATGATGTCGGCACAGCCCGCGGTCGTGAGCCGCCAGGGCGCCTCCGCGAGCAGCGTCGTGTCCGCGACGACGGCGAGCGGCGGGTCGGCGGCGACCGAGTGGCGCGTGTCGCCCTCGGGGATCGACGAGCGTCCGGAGACGATGCCGTCGTGGGAGGCGACGGTCGGGACGGAGACGAAGCCGACGTCGAGGTGGTCGGCGGCCATCTTCGCGATGTCGATGGGCTTCCCGCCGCCGAGGGCGATCAGGTAGCCGGGGTCGACCGCCTCGGCGGTCGCCTTCAGCTCCTCGACCGCGTCGAAGGAGGCGTCCTCGACGACGGCGGTCGCGGGGTCGTCGAACTGTGCCCGGACGCGGTCGCCGGCGATCTCGTTCGGCGTCGGGCTCGTCACGATCAGCGGCCGCCCCGTCAGGTAGAGCTCGCCGACCGCCTCGCCGAGGTCGTCGATGACGTCGTGTCCCACGAGGACGTTCCGCGGGAGCTTGATCCACGTCGTCTTCTCGAACATATCGGGCGGTCGCGCCGACGGGTCAAAGCCGTTGTCCATGCGCGTCGCGGGCCGCGCGGACGCGGCCGGGCGGCGGGCGCGAGCGGTCGGGGGCGGTCGCCCGCTACGCGCCGAGGGCGGCCAGCGTCGTCGCCGCGTCGTAGAGGAAGTACACGCCGAACCCGGCGAGCACGACCGCGGACAGCACCGCGACGATCGGCGCGAACGTCTCGATCCGGCGCTCGGCGGCGACGAGCCCGGTCGGGAAGCCGACGATCCAGGTCAGCACGCCGAGGAAGAACCCGCCGATGAGCGCCGGCGAGCCGGTCGCGACCACGAGCGTCCCCGCCAGGTCGCTCCCGACCACGGGGAGCCGCGCGAGCACGTCGAGCTCGCCCGGCCGGAGCAGCCCGACGCCGATCGTCAGCCAGAACAGCACCTGGTACGGGTTCGTCAGGGCGAGCACCAGCGCCTTGCGGAACCCCTTCCCCTCCGCGACCATCGGCTCCTCGCCGGCGGTCGGCCGGAACGACTCCCGGGCCCCGCGGGCGGCGCCGGCGGCGAAGTACAGCATCAGCACGCCGCCGACCGCGACCATCAGGCCCTGTAACAGCGGAAGCGACTCGACGACCGCGACGACGCCGACGTACGCGAGGACGAAGAAAATCGCGTCGGCGGTCGCCGCGCCGAGCCCGGCCCGGAAGCCGGCGAGGCGGCCGCGGAGGACTGACTCCTCGGCGATCACCGCGTTCATCGGTCCGGGCGGCGCCGCGAGCGCCAGGCCGAAGACGACGCCCGCACCGAGCGTGACGAGGGTACTCACGTCGCTCGAAACGTCCGATTTCGTGAAAAAGCCCGCGAAGAAGGGGCGGACAGCAGCGGACGGCACCGGCCGTCACGCCCGGGATCGGGACATCGACGGACGGATCCGAACGTCGGTGCGCACCGCGGACGACAAACCCCGGCCGGCGGCGACCCCGCGCCTACGCGTCCTGGAGTTCGGCGTCGCGGAGCGCCTCGTTGAGGTCCTTGCGGACCCGCTCACCGGTCTCGCGGTCCATCGCCGTGGTGACGATCCGGTTCTCCTGGACGCTGGAGCCGTCGCGCAAGAGGAGCCGGACGTTGCCGTTCGTCCCCGCGCGCGTCGCCTTCGCGCGGAGCCCGGTCCGCGACCCCGTCCCGCCGGCGTCGATTGGGCCGGGAACGATCTTCTTGACGTGCGGGTGCTCCGCGACGGTCTGGACGGCCTTCCGCCCCTTGCGGCCGCCGATGAGCGTCGAGTGCGAGCCGCCGATCTTCTCCCGCGGCGGCGTCTCGACCACCGCCAGCGACCGGTCGCCCCGGCTGTCGAGCACCCAGCGGACGACCGGGCTCACGTCCGGCTCGCGGTCGTCGTCCGAGGGGTCGCCCGCGGCTCCGGCGTCGTCGCTCGCGCCGCCGTCCGGCACGCGGTAGAACTCGTGGTGGAGCTGCGCGCGGGTCTCGCGGAGCGGCTCGCGCTCCCCGGCTGCGTAGACGGTCTCGGGGCGCTTCCGACGGATCTCGTCGGCGACGCGGCCCGCGAAGTTCCGCAGTTGGACCTCGCTCAGCCGCTCCCGGTCCTCCGGCCGTGTGGTGACGGTCGTCTCGCCCACGACGTCGTCCTCGTCGAGCAGCGTCAGGCGCGCCCGGTCGGGCTCGAACTCGGCGACGACGGCGTCGGCGTTGGCGGTGTTACAGGTCAGACAGTAGTCCCCGGGCTTCTCCAACGGGGTCCCGCACCGCCGGCAGTTCATACCGATCGGACGGTCGTGTGCGGTAAAAGGCCGTCCGTTCGCCGTGCGACCGGCCCGTCGGGCCTCGATCCGGAATCGCCGCCCGGTCCGGAGCAACAGGTTATAACTCTCGCCGGTCTCCCTCCTGGGTATGGACGGAGACCGACGCCCTCGGGGCGGTGACGGCCCCGAGCGGGACGCCGGGGAGCCGGAGACCGTCGAGGACCGGCTGGCGCGGCTGGTCCGCGACGGGCGGTTCAACGCGCTCGCGGCGTGGACGATGATCGCGGTCCTGACGGGGGTGCTCGTCGAGAGCGCGCTCGACTACGACCTCCTCTCGGCGGTCATCGTCGTCGGCCTCGGGGCGGTCGTCCTCGCGCCGACGGTCGCGGCGCGGGACTGGCGGGCGATGCTCCCCGCGGAGCTGGTCGGCCTCGCGCTGCTGCCGGTCCTCGTGCGCGCGGTGTTCGGCGGCGAGTTGGGGACGTTCGCCACCTACGTCGCCATCGCGGCGCTGGCGCTCGTGGTCACCGTGGACCTCCACATGTTCACGTCGCTGCGGGTGACCCACTGGTTCGCGGTCGTCTTCGTCGTGATGGCGACGCTGGCGACGGCGGCGGTGTGGACGGTACTGCGCTGGAACCTCGACCAGCGCGGCGGGACGGCGTACCTCACGACGAACGACGCGCTTATGATCGAGTGGCTGTACGTCACGCTGGCGGGGCTCGCGGCGGGGCTCCTCTTCGACGGCTACTTCCGCGGACGCGGGCGCCGCCTCCGCCGCGCCATCCGGCGGGTGGTGCGGCGATGAGGCTGCTCCCGCGCCCCTCCATCCGGTCGCAGCGGCGCCTCACCGGCGCGATGCAGGTCCTCCTGATCGCCATCGTGGCTTACGGCTTCCTCACCGGCGAGCAGAAGGCGATAAGCAACGGGATCATCGCCTTCCTCGTCACGCTGGTCCCGGCGGCGCTGGAACGCCGGTACGACCTCCCCTTGGACCCGTGGCTCGCCCTGTGGATCACGATGGCGGTGTTCCTCCACACCGTCGGGTCCGCCGGGTTCTACGCCCGGGTCGAGTGGTGGGACCACATGACCCACGCGCTGTCGGCCTCGCTGGTCGCCGCGGTCGGGTACACGACGCTCCGGGCGGTCGACCTCCACAGCGACGGCATCCGCATCCCGCCGCGGTTCGCGTTCGTCTTCATCGTCGTCGTCGTGCTCGCGTTCGGCGTGCTCTGGGAGCTGTTCGAGTTCGGGCTCGACATCGTCGCGACGGAGACGGGCATCGACATGCCGCTCGCGCAGCACGGGCTCGAAGACACGGTCAAAGACCTCACCTACAACACCATCGGCGCGGTGCTGGTGGGCCTGTTCGGACAGGCGCACCTCACCGGGGTCGCCGAGTTAGTCCGGGACCGGGTCCTCGGGAGCGCGGCCGAGTAACGCCGACCCGACGCCGGGCCGGCCGCGGCGGTCAGTTCAGGCAGGCGGCAACGACCCGCAGCGCGGCCTCGCCGCGCACCTCGTTCGCGAGCAGGGGCACGCGCTTCACCTCGCGGCCGCGGAACAGGTCGGTGGCCTCGCGGAGCGCGTTCTGCTGGACCTCCCAGCGGCGCGCGCAGAACTCGCAGGTCTCCGGGTTCGGCTCGACCACCCAGTCGGGGTCGACGCCGGCGCCGCTCTCCCCAGTCACGTCGTCGACGCCCTCCATCACCCGGTTAACGACGAGCGTGTCCACCGGAATCTCGAACTCGTCGAGGCGCGCGACCAGCCGCTCGGACTCGACGACGCTCATCTCCTCGGGGATCATCACGACGCGGAAGTCGGTCTTCGCCGGGTCGCGGAGGACGGCCCGCAGGCGCTCGATGCGCTCGCGGAGCTCGTCGAGGTCGGCCGACGGGTCGGGCTCGTCGTCGCTCCCGCCGAACATTCCTTTGAGTCCGTCCATCATCCCGGAGAAGCGCTGGCGGAGCTTCATCACGCGCCCCAGCATCGAGTCCATGATCTCGGGCAGCTGGAGCAGCCGGAGCGTGTGGCCGGTCGGGGCGGTGTCGACGACGACGCGGTCGAAGCGCGGGTCGTCGAGGTACTCCAGCAGCTGGCGCATCGCCGCGGCCTCGTCGGCGCCCGGCATCGTCCCGCCGAGGAGGCCGCCGAGCCCCTCGTCTTCGCCGACTTCGTCGCCCATGTCGCCGCCGGGGCCCATCCCGCCCATCGCGTCTCCCATCTCGCCGAGCCCGCCGAGCGGGTCGGCGTCGGCGCCGAACATCCCCTCCTCCATCGCGGCGTCGGGGTCGATCTCGGCGGCGTACAGCGGCAGGTCCTCGCGGATGCGCGCGGGTTCGGCCGGGATCTCCGTCTCGTAGGTGTCCGACAGCGAGTGCGCGGGGTCGGTGGAGACGACGAGCGTCCGGACGCCGCCCGCGGCCGAGGCGAGCCCCGTCGCGGCCGCCATCGTCGTCTTCCCCACGCCGCCTTTCCCGCCGTACAGCACGTAGTCGGGCGCGTCGACGCCCGCCGGGAGGTCGGCGAGGTCGTCGTCGACGGGCAGCGCCTCGTCCGCGTCCGCCGGTTCGACGGCGGCCTCGTCGGGCTCCTCGTCTTCGGGCTCGTCGACCCGGTCGACGGGTTCGACGTCGATGTCGTCCATACACGCGTGTCGTTCCGGCGGATACCTGTACCCGTCGGTCCGGCGGAGACGTCGACGCGGTCGCCGCGAGAGATCCGGTCGGCTCGGCCCACGGCGGACGACGCCGCACTCAGCACTCCCGCTCGTAGACGACCGACGGGTTCGCCTCGCCGACCACGACGATCTCGCCCGTCGCGCGCGGCTCGAATCCCTGCCCCTCGTAGAACGCGCGGCTCTCGTCGTGGGCTTCGAACGCCTCCAAGACGAGCCGGTCCCGCCCCGCCGGAACGCGCGACAGGACCGCCTCGACCAGCGCGCCCCCGACACCGGTGCCCTGGTACTCAGGGTCGACGTAACAGGCGCGCAGCTCAGCCTCGTCGTCCCCGACGAACTCGTTGGTCCACTCGTCGTCCCACACCAGGGTCGCCCAGCCGACGACGGTCGTCGAATCCTCGGATCCGTCGTCGGCCACCGCGACGAACGCGCGGTTGTCGGCCGCCGATCCCGTGAACTCCGCGTGTTCCCGCTCGAAGCCCTGGTCGAGCATCACCTCCTCTATCGTCGACAGCGCGTCCGGCGAGAGGAGGTCATCGTAGCCCTCCGCCCACGCCCGGACCGTCAGTTCCCTCCCCGCACGAACCTCCGCCGCGCTCTCCGGTTCGCGTACGTTCACGGCTCCTCCCTCTTATCGTCCGACAATAGTTCCGTCGGACCCGCCGAACCACCCTCGCCGAGTCCCCGTCGCCGCCCCCACCGGTCGGAGGCGGTTCGCGTTCGATTCGGGGTCCGCGGTGGAGCGCCCGCAAGACAGTTACCTCGACTTCACCGACACGCGGTATGCTCGTCCTCCAAGCCCTGCCGATGGAGGTGCTGAAACTCGCAACCCTCGCCGTCCCGCTCGTGCTCGTTTACCTCGTCTACACGCTGGTTCGGGCGTTCGAAGCGCGCTGACGGACGAATCGGCGTCGCGCGGGACGACTGCGGCTACTCGACCGCGCCGTCGCGCTCGACGTCCGTCCCGAGGTCGGCCATCGCGTCGAAGAAGCCGGGGAAGGAGACGTCGACGTGTTCGGCGCCGCGGACCGTCGTCGTCCCCTCGGCCGCGAGCGCGGCGACGGACAGCGCCATGACGATCCGGTGGTCGCCGCGGCCGTCGACCGCCGCGCCCCGGAGGTCGCTCTCGGAGCCGTGGACGGTGAGCACGTCCGGTTCCTCGGTCGTCTCCGCGCCCATCTTTTCGAGCTCCTCGGCCATCGCCGAGACGCGGTCCGTCTCCTTGTAGCGGACGTGCTCGCAGTTCTCGATCCGGGTGTCGCCGTCCGCGACCGCGCCGAGCGCGGCGATCGTCGGGAGGAGGTCGGGCGTGTCGCCCACGTCGACGGCGACGCCGGCGAGGTCGGCGCGCTCGACCGCGATCTCGCCGGCCTCGCGGTCCCAGTCGACCGGCGCCCCCATCTCTTCGACGACGTCGACGATCGCGGCGTCGCCCTGCGCGCTCGGTCGCGCGCCCTCGATCCGGACCGCCCCGCCGGGGTCGGCCGCGACCGCGCCCGCGCCGAGCAGGTACGAGATCGACGAGAAGTCGCCGGGCACCGCGTACGTCCCGCCGCTCGGCGCGTACGTCTGGCCGCCGGGGACCGAGAAGCCGGCCGCGCCCGCGGCGCCGTCGAGCGGGTCGCCGCCGGCGCCGACGGGGGTCGCCTCGACGCCGAAGTCGCCGAGCAGTTCGAGCGTGATGTCGACGTACGGCGCCGACTTGAGCTCGGTCGTGAGCTCGACCTCAATCCCCTCGTCGGTGACCGCGCCGGCCATCAGCAGCGCGGTGACGTACTGCGAGGAGACGTCGCCGGGGATCGCGACCTCGCCGCCCGCGAGCGGGCCGGCGACCACGAGCGGGGCCTGCCCGTTCGACCGGGTCGACTCCGCGCGGACGCCGAGGTCGCCGAGCGCGTCGAGGAGCGGTCCCTGGGGCCGCGAGCGCAGCGACCCGTCGCCGGTGAGAACGGTCGTGCCCTCGGCGAGGGCGGCCGCGGCGGTGACGAGCCGCATCGTCGTCCCCGAGTTCGCGCAGTCGATCACGTCGTCCGGGACGGCGGGGCGGCCGCCGAACCCCTCGACGGCGAGCGCGTCGGCGTCGGTGAGGTCCGGCTCGACCTCGGCCCCGCCGTCGGCCCCCGCGGGCTCGACCGCCCCGCCGAACGCGGTGACCGCGCGGGCGGTGGCCCGCGTGTCGGCGGAGACGAGCGGTGACTCGACGGTCGCGCCGTCGCTGTACCCCGCGGCGAGGAGCGCGCGGTGCGTGTAGCTCTTCGACGGCGGCGCGCGGGCGGTCCCCCGGAGGGTCGAGCGCGTGATGTGGACGTCCATACCCACTCTGCCGCCCCCGGCGACAAGTCGGTACCGGCCGCGGCACGATTGCGGCCGCGCCGTCGGCGGCGGGCGACCCGCCGCGGACACTCGCCGCGACGCCGCGGCACACCCTTTATACCACCGGGAGCGTTAGCGTCGCGTATGCCCCAGTGTGAGATGTGCGGCGCCGAGGAGGCCTCGCTGACGACGACGAAGGTCGAAGGCGCCGAACTGGAGCTCTGTAGCTCGTGTACGGACTTCGGCACCGAGGTCCGCGACGAGTCGACGAGCTCCGGCGGCGGCAAGTACTCCACCAGCTCCAGCACCGGGAAGTCGTCTTCGTCGTCCGGCTCCTCCGGCTCCGGTGGCTCCCCGGGGAGCTCGACCCGCCGCCGCGACATGTTCGACGACATGGACGAGATCGCTACCGACTACGACGAGCGGATCCGCGAGGCGCGGGAGTCGCGCGGGCTGAGCCAGGAGGAGCTGGCCGACCAGCTCAACGAGAAGGCGAGCCTCATCCGCAAGCTGGAGCGCGGCGACACGCTCCCGACCGACGAGGTCCAGCGGAAGCTCGAACGCGCGCTCGACATCTCGCTGGTCGAGGGCCAGTCGGCCGACGACGCCGACTGGGAGACCGACGACGCGGGCACGATGACGCTCGGCGACGTCGTCAAGCGGAAGGACTGACCGCCCCGCTCGGCCCGACCGACCTTTTCGTCCCCCGTCGACCGCGCGCTCAGACGCGTCGCCGGAGCCCGAGCAGCGCGACCGCGAGCAGCCCGAACGCGACGAGCGACAGGTTCGGGACCGTGAGGCCGAGCAGCGGGCTCCGCCACTGAACGGTCGCACAGGGGCCGCCGACCGCACACTGCGTCATCGTCGCCTGGAGGTACGAGTGGTACGCGGCGAGCGGGAGGCCGACGGCCACGAGCGGCAGCGCGGTCCGCCAGACCGCCGGGCGACGCTCGACGGTCGCGACCCCGAGGACCGCGACGAGCGGGTACATGAGGATCCGCTGGTACCAGCACAGGTCGCAGGCGCGAGCCCGAGTCCGAGGCTGAACCAGAGGCTCCCCACGGTCGCGACCGCCGCGACGACTGTCGCGGCCGACAGCCACGCGGTCGCCGGGGACGGGCGGGCGGTCACACCGTCGCGCCGCCGTCGTCCGTCTGCTCCGAGCCGCCGTACCGCTCCGTGAGGTAGTCGATGATGTACTCGACGGTCTCGGGGTCGTAGCTCCAGAAGCCGAAGAACTCGCCCGGCGCGCGCTCCTCCGCGAGCAGCGCGCACTTCGCCTCGTCGTAGCCGCCCCCGTCGTAGGCGACGAACCACGTCTCGCGGATCTCGGCGGCCTCGCCGACGTGGACGGTGTAGTGTTCCACGTCGGGTGCCTCGCCCTCGTCGGCCGCGTACGCGTGGACGTCGAGCCGCTCCTTCTCGCCGAGCAGGGCGTACGTGTCCGCCTCGCCGGTGAGCACGTCGAGCGTCTGGAACCCCGCGTGGAGCTCGCCGTCGCCCACCCGCCAGGCGCGGTCCTCGATCTCCCTGGACGCGGCGACCATGTCGTCGCGGGAGTAGGAGGTGAACATCGTCTCGTCGAGGTGGTCCAACACCGGCCGCCCGACGCGGTCACCCGTGCCGCCTCGTTCCCCCGATCCGCCGCTTCCCGTCTCGGACTCGGCGGCCTCCACGCCGGTGCCCGCCGTCTCCCCCTCGTCCGGCCGCGACAGCAACTCGTCGACGGTCACGGCCGTGACGAACTCCCCGTCCCGCGCCAGGACGGCGAACTCCTCCGGGCCCGAGGCGGTCTGGTCGTCGACGATCCGGACGTTGCGGTCGGCGAAGTGCTCCCGGAGTTCGTCGGTCACCGCCGGATCGGCGTTGAACACGGTCAGCGTGGCCTCGTGCGCCTCCACGCCCGCGATGAGCTCGATGAGGGACATCCCTTGTCCGACCCACAACAGCGGGGTATAAGGACGTTTCTGCTCCCGGGACCGCGACTGTCCCCGGAAACCGGGATTCGAGGGGGACCGGCGAACCGGGCCGCCGCCGGGCGCGGTGCGGCGCGAAGCACGAACCTATTTGCGCCGCGCTCCCCCAGCGTGGGTATGTTCATCCTGGTGAACCTCAAGGCGTACCCGTGCGATCCGATCGAGGTAGCGACCGCGGCCCGCGACGTCGCCGAGGCGTCCGGCGCGCGAATCGCCGTCTCGCCGCAGGCCGCGGACGTCGCCCGCGTCGCCGAGACCGGCGTCGAGACGTGGGCGCAGCACGTCTCGCCGACCGGGCACGGCTCGCACACGGGCTCGACGCTCGCCGAGGCCGTCGCCGACAACGGCGCCGAGGGGACGCTGATCAACCACTCCGAGAACCGGCTGAAGCTCGCGGACGTCGACGGCTCCGTGCGGGCGGCCGAGCGGGCCGACCTGGAGACGATCGTCTGCGCGAACAACCCCGCGCAGGTCGGCGCTGCGGCCGCGCTCGGCCCCGACGCGGTCGCGGTCGAGCCCCCGGCGCTCATCGGCGGCGACGTCTCCGTCGCCACCGCCGACCCGGGGATCGTCGAGGACGCGGTCGCGGCCGCCGAGGCGGTCGACCCCGCGGTCGACGTGTTCTGCGGCGCCGGCGTCTCGACCGGCGAGGACGTGTCGACCGCCGGCGACCTCGGCGCGGCCGGCGTCCTGCTGGCCTCCGGCGTCGCGAAGGCCGACGACCCAGAGGCCGTGCTCGAAGACCTCGTGAGCGGGATCTGAGCCGCTGCGGGGGCTCGACGTCCCGATCTCAGCGGTCCGGTCGCGGCGGGCGACCCTCCCCCTCCGTCCCGGAGCCGCTGCGTTTGCGGATCTGTATAAATACATCGATGTGAGCGACTCACACGATCGAGAAATCGCACGACTGCGGCGGGTTCGTTTCCGCGGCCGTATGGCAGCATCTAGTAACCTTTAACCGAAACAAGCCGCTAGCTATGACCAAGATGGCGAGCAACAAGATTCTCGGTATCGACCTCGGTACCACCAACTCCGCGTTCGCGGTGATGGAGGGCGACGAGCCCGAGATCATCGCCAACGCGGAAGGCGACCGGACCACCCCGTCGGTCGTCGCCTTCGCCGACGACGGCGAGCGCCTCGTCGGCAAGCCGGCGAAGAACCAGGCCGTCCAGAACCCCGACCGCACGATCCAGTCGATCAAGCGGCACATGGGCGACGACGACTACACCGTCGAGATCGGCGACGACGACTACACGCCGGAGCAGGTCTCGGCGATGATCCTCCAGAAGATCAAACGCGACGCCGAGGAGTACCTCGGCGACGACGTCGAGAAGGCGGTCATCACCGTCCCCGCCTACTTCAACGACAAGCAGCGCCAGGCGACGAAGGACGCCGGCGAGATCGCCGGCTTCGAGGTCGAACGCATCGTCAACGAGCCGACCGCGGCCTCCATGGCGTACGGCCTCGACGACGAGTCCGACCAGACCGTCCTCGTCTACGACCTCGGGGGCGGCACGTTCGACGTGTCGGTCCTCGACCTCGGTGGCGGCGTCTACGAGGTCGTCGCCACGAACGGCGACAACGACCTCGGCGGCGACGACTGGGACGAGGCGCTCATCGACCACCTCGCCGACGAGTTCCAGAACGACCACGGGATCGACCTCCGCGACGACCGGCAGGCGCTCCAGCGGCTGAAAGACGCCGCCGAGGAGGCGAAGATCGAGCTGTCGAACAAGAAGGAGACCACGGTCAACCTTCCGTTCATCACCGCGACCGACAGCGGCCCGGTCCACCTCGAACAGTCCGTCACCCGCGCGACCTTCGAGAACCTCACCTCGGACCTCATCGAGCGCACCGTCGAGCCGACCGAGCAGGCGCTCGCCGACGCCGACTACTCGAAGTCCGACATCGACGAGGTCATCCTCGTCGGCGGCTCCACGCGGATGCCGCAGGTCCAGGAGCAGGTCGAGGAGCTCGTCGGTCAGGAGCCGAAGAAGAACGTCAACCCCGACGAGGCGGTTGCGCTCGGCGCGGCGGTCCAGGGCGGCGTGCTCTCCGGCGACGTCGACGACATCGTCCTGCTGGACGTCACCCCGCTCTCGCTCGGGATCGAGGTGAAGGGCGGCCTCTTCGAGCGGCTCATCGAGAAGAACACCACGATCCCCACCGAGGAGTCGAAGGTGTTCACCACGGCCGCTGACAACCAGACCTCCGTCAACGTCCGCGTCTTCCAGGGCGAACGCGAGATCGCCGAGGAGAACGAGCTGCTCGGCGCGTTCCAGCTGTCCGGCATCCCGCCGGCGCCCGCGGGCACCCCCCAGATCGAGGTCTCGTTCAACATCGACGAGAACGGGATCGTCAACGTCGAGGCCGAAGACCAGGGCTCGGGCAACGCCGAGTCGATCACCATCGAGGGCGGCGTCGGCCTCTCCGACGAGGAGATCGAGGAGATGCAAGAGGAGGCGGAGAAGCACGCCGAAGAGGACGAGGCCCGCCGCGAGCGGATCGAGGCCCGCAACGAGGCCGAGACGACGATTCAGCGCGCCGAGACCCTGCTCGAAGAGAACGAGGAGGATCTCGACGAGGGCCTCGTCGGCGACATCGAAGACGCCGTCGAGGACGTCGAGGACGTGCTCGAAGACGAGGACGCCGACACCGACGAGATAGAGTCCGCCACCGAGGCGCTCACCGAGGAGCTCCAGGAGATCGGCAAGCAGATGTACGAGGGCCAGGCCGCGCAGGCCGGTCCGGGCGGCGCGGGCGGCGCCGGTCCCGGCGGCATGGGCGGCATGGGCGGCGCCGCCGGTCCGGGCGGCGCGGCGGGCCCCGGCGGCGCCGGGCCCGACGGCGACGACGAGGAGTACGTCGACGCCGACTTCGAGGACGTGGACGACGACGAGGAGTAAGCCGCTCCGACCCGATTCTCGACGCCGCGACCCCGCCGTTTAAATCGACCCGTCGATCAACACCAACCAACGAACGCAACGCATGAGCGAAGATTTCTACGACGTCCTCGGCGTGTCGCGGGACGCCAGCGAGGAGGAGATAAAGAAGGCGTACCGCAAACAGGCCGCAGAACATCATCCCGACGTCAGCGACGCCGAGAACGCCGAGGAGCGGTTCAAGAAGATCCAGAAGGCCAAGGAGGTGCTCACCGACGAGCAGAAGCGACAGCAGTACGACCAGATGGGCCACGACCGGTTCACCGAGGCCGACAAGCGCGGCGCGACCGGCGGCGGTGGCCCGGGCGGCGCCGGCGGGCCCTTCGGCGGCGCGGGCGGCGCCGGGGGCGCCGGCGGCTTCGAGGACATCTTCAACCAGTTCTTCGGTGGCGGCGGCGGTCGCGGCCGCGGCGGCGGTGGCGGCGGCGACCGGCCGCGGCAGGGACGCGACCTCAAGACCGGGCTGACCATCGACCTCGAAGAGGCGTTCGAGGGCGCGACCAAGGAGGTCACGCTCACGCGACCCACCACCTGCGCCACCTGCGACGGCGCGGGCCACCCCCCGGACGCGGACGTGGAGACGTGTCCGCAGTGTAACGGCCGCGGGCAGGTCCAGCAGGTCCAGCAGACGCCGCTCGGGCGCGTCCAGCAGACCTCGACGTGCCCCCGCTGTGAGGGCGAGGGCGAACTGTACAGCGAGGACTGCCCGGACTGCGGCGGCGACGGCGTCGTCCGCGAGGAGGCGACGCTCTCGGTCGAGATCCCGGCCGGGATCCGCTCCGGACAGAGCCTCCGGATGGAGCGCGAGGGCGCGCCCGGCGAGAACGGCGGCCCGAAGGGGGACCTCCTCATCGAGGTCGACGTCGACGTCGGTGACCGGTTCGAGCGCGACGGCGACGACCTCCGCGTCAACGAGGCCATCTCCTTCCCGCAGGCCGTCTTCGGCGACACCGTCGAGGTGGAGACGGTCGACGGCAGCGTCGAGATGGACGTCCCCGCGGGGACGCAGAGCGGCGAGACGTTCCGCCTCCAAGGGAAGGGGATGCCCCGGCTCCGGCGCCGCGGACGGGGGGACCTCTACGTGCAGGTCGCCGTCGTCGTCCCCGAGTCGCTCAACGACGAACAGCGCGAGGCGCTGGAGGCGTTCGCCGAGGCCGGCGGCGAGGACATCGACGTCGGCGGCGGGTTCTTCGAGAAGCTGAAGAGCTCGTTCTGAGCGGAGCGGGGCCCTCGTCCGGCGCTCGGACCGCTCTCATTTCGCGGCCCGTAGCTTTTCGTCCCTCCGAGTCGTCCGTCGGCGCATGGGCTACGACACGACCGCCTACGACGACGTCGAACCGCGCGCGCCCGGCATGTACTTCCTCCGCGACGCGCTCGACTGCGAGCGCCTCGGCGTGACCGTCGTCGAGGCCGACGCCGGCTGGGAGGGCATGGAACACGACCACGCCGACGGCGATCACGAGGAGGTGTACGTGCTGCTCCACGGCGAGGCGACGCTCACGGTCGACGGGGACGCCGTCGACCTCGCTCCCGGCGACGCGGTCCGCGTCGACCCCGGGTCCACCCGGGACCTCGCCTTCTCGGCCGACGGCTCGAAGATGGTCATCGCCGGCGCCCCGTGACGCCGGCTTGACGATGGTCACCTCCGGTGCCCCGTGACGCCGCCGCGAGAGCGCGTTCTCCCGCCTCTCCCCCCGCCCGCAGCGCGGTCGACCACGGACCCGTTTCGTCGGCGCCGCAGCGTTAAGGCTCGGGCGCCCCGAACGTCGCGTATGGACCTCGTCGGGGATCTGCTCGCGCGCGATCGACGCACTCGCGAGACGGCGCTCGTCACGGCGGACGGTCGGGAGCGGAGCTACCACGACCTGATCACGAACGGGTACAAGGCGGCGAACGTGCTCCGGTACCTCGGCGTCCGCACGGGCGCGACCGTCGCCGTCGACCCGACGCCGGGCTTTCACACGACGCTCGCGTTCCTCGGCGCCGGCGCCGTCGGCGCACCGGTCCGGTTCGACCCGGCGGCGGGGATCGAGGCCGGCGACCGCGTCGTGCTCGCGCCGGTCGCGACCGCCGCCGCCTTCGACCCGGCGCCGGGCACGAACCTCGCCGCGTTCGGCGGGTCGCCGGAGCGCCCCGAGACCACGCACTGGGAACAGGAACTGTGGAGCGAGAATCCGGGAACGCCGCCGAGCGACGTCGCCCCCGCCGATGACGCGGTCGTCGGGCCGGACCGGGCGTTCAGCCACCGCGAGTTGTGTTCGACCGCGGCGGCGGCCGTCGAGGCCGGCGCGATCGACGAGGGGACGCGCGTCGTCTTCCGTCTCCCCTTCTCCGATCCGCCGGCGCTCGCGGCCGGGCTCGTCGCGCCGCTCTCGGTCAGTGCGACGGCAGTACTCGCGCCGCCGGCCGGCGACGGCGAGCCGGACGGAGAATCGCGCGGCGACGTGGCGGTGGCCCCGCCGGACGCGGACGTTCCGGAACCGCGACGGGTCGATCCGTCGTCGGTCGGTTCGGCGGCCGAGTAAATATCGCCAACTCGGGTCGCGCCCGGATCAGTCGTCCGCGGGGTTCGGCTCCGCGGGTGTCCGCTCCCCGTGGAGGAGGCAGGCGGACTCGTGGTCGGGTCCGTGAACCGTCTGTTCGGGCGCGGTCTCGGCGCACGGCGTCGTGATCTTGTTCGAGAGCAACTCGTCGGCCATCTCGGCGTTGTCCCCCAATAGCAGGTTCATCGCCTCCGAAAGTGTCTCCTCCAGATCGGCGTCATCGACCGTCTCGCTGATGTCGAACTCACGTCGGATCTCTGCTCGGACTTCCGAGTCGGTCGGTTGGGTCCCGCTAGCAGCAACATTCTCACGGACCTGTTCGATGTCAATCTCGCCGGTTGCGACCTTGTCGCGCAGGTTCAATAGACCCCGCCAGTCCTCTTGGTCGATGTCGACGCCGTCGGGCTGGATCACCTTGTGACACCGCGTGTGGAACCGACAGCCGCTCGGCGGGTTCGTCGGGCTCGGGACGGTGCCCTTCAGCTCAATGCCGCCGACGCTCGCGCGCGGGTCCGGCGTCGGGATCGAGGAGAGCAGCGCCTCGGTATAGGGATGCTGTGGGTTGGTGAAGATCTCCTCGACCGGGCCGATCTCGACGATCTCGCCGAGGTACATCACGGCGACGCGGTCGCAGATCTGGCGGATAACGGACATGTCGTGGCTGA
The DNA here is from genome assembly GCF_001280455.1 of Halorubrum tropicale. Classification (NCBI taxonomy): domain Archaea; kingdom Methanobacteriati; phylum Methanobacteriota; class Halobacteria; order Halobacteriales; family Haloferacaceae; genus Halorubrum; species Halorubrum tropicale. Next base: position 103,753 of record NZ_LIST01000003.1, on the reverse strand, counting down.
TGAATAGCAGCGACAGCCCGAATTCGTCCTGAAGATCGTTGATCAGCGAGAGGATCTCCGCCTGGATGGAGACGTCGAGCGCGCTCACCGGTTCGTCGGCGATGATGAGGTCCGGGTTCAACACGAGCGCCCGGGCGAGCGCGATCCGCTGTTTCTGCCCGCCGGAGAACTCGTGCGGATACCGGTCGAAGTCGTTCGCCGAGAGCCCGACGCGTTCGAGCAGGTCCTCGACGATGGCGCGGCGCCGGTGGCGGTCGCTCATCCCGTGGACCTTCAGGAGTTCACCGACCCCGTTGCCGACGGACATCCGTGGGTCGAAGCTCGACGACGGGTCTTGAAAGATCATTTGCGCGCCCCGGCGGAATGTCTTCAATTCGTCGTCGCCGAACTCCGTCACGTCGTTCGGGTGAGTCCCATCTGGGTTCCGGCTCGCGCTGCCGCGTCCGTTGCCGTTGAAGATGACTTCGCCAGCCGTCGGTTCCTCCAGACGGATGACCGAACTGGCCGCGGTTGACTTCCCGCAGCCTGACTCGCCGACAAGCCCCAGCGTTTCGCCTTCCTCGATGTCGAAACTGATCCCGTCGACGGCGCGCGCGGCACCGACCTGCCGGTTGAACACTCCCTTCCGGATCGGGTAGTGCTTCTTCAGGTCGCGGACCGAAAGTAGCGGCTCAGTCATCGGCAGGACCCACCTCGCTGTCGCCGTCCGCCGCGCCGGCGATTCCGAACTCCCCTCCGCTGATCACTGAGGGATCGCCGCCCGGATCGTAGTGGACGCAGGAGACCCACTGGCCGGGTTCGACCTCGACTTCCTCCGGCTGCTCACCGGTTCGGCACGCCTCTTCGGCATACTCACAGCGCGGCGCGAACCGACAGCCGTCCGGTGGATTGTGCGGGTCCGGGAGCGTCCCCGGTATTCCGCCTCCTGTGCCGCCGAACTCCGGCAGGCACTCCAGCAACTGCTGAGTGTACGGGTGTGCGGGATTGTCGAAGATGTCGAGCACACTGCCGCGTTCCATGACCTTCCCAGCGTACATCACCACGATCCGGTCGGCGATCTGTGCGACGACACCGAGGTCGTGCGTGACGAACAGGATCCCCATCTCGAACTCGTCTTGTAGGTCGTCGAGTAGTTCCAGGATCTGCGCTTGGACCGTCACGTCAAGCGCCGTTGTCGGCTCGTCCGCGATGAGCAGGTCGGGGTCGCCGACGAGGGCCATCGCGATCATTATCCGCTGCTTCTGTCCGCCGGAGAACTCGTGTGGATAGTCGTCGAACCGCGAACTCGCGTTCGCAATCCCGACGCGGTCCATCAGGTCGACCGCCTTTGTACGCGCCTCCTCGTCGGAGACGTCTTGGTGGATCTGGAGCGCCTCGGTGATCTGCCACCCGACGGTGTAACAGTGGTTCATCGCCTCCTGCGGGTTCTGGAAGATATGCGCGATGTCGTTGCCCCGGATCTGTCGGATTTCAGACTCGGGCATCGACTGCAGGTCGCGGCCCTTGTATCCGACGGACCCTTCGATCTCTCCCGGTGGGGTGTTGATGATCTTGGTGATCGACTCCGTCGCGACCGTTTTTCCGGATCCAGATTCGCCGACGATACATACCGTCTCGCCGGTGTCGACGCTGAAGTCGACCCCGTCCACTGCGGTGAGCGTTCCGTCGTCGGTGCTGAACGTCGTCGTGAGGTCTTCGACCTCGAGTAGTGGCTGATCGTCGGACATTATTCGTTCTCTGCCTCCGCTTCGGGGTTCAGCGCGTCCAACAGCGCGTCGCCGAGGAAGTTGAACGCGAGGATTGTCAAGAACAGTACGATACCGGGCGCCAACACGATCCATGGAGCGTACGAGAGGTCACTCCGTCCAGCCGAGATGAGCTGTCCCCACGAGGGCACCGTCGAGTCGCCGACGCCGAGGAACGCCAACTGCGCCTCGAACAGCAGGAAGCCGGGGATGAGAAGCGTGAGCTGGGTGATGATGCTGCTCGCTACGTTCGGCACCACGTGGCCGCGGATCACCTGATACGTGCTCGCGCCACTGATCCGGCTCGCCTTAATGAACTCCTCTTCGGAGATTGACAGCGATTTGCTGCGGACGTATCTGGCGGTTCCCCCCCACGCGAACAGAGAGAACACGACGATGAACATGCCCAAACCGCCGCCGTAGATGTATAAGATGAGCAGGAACATCAGGAACGTCGGGAACGAGAGGATGATGTCGACGAAGCGCATCATGATCTCGTCGACCCACCCGCCAGAGTACGCGCTCAGCGTACCGAACGTGATACCGATCGTCGCGACGATGGTCGTCGTGATGAACGCGATCTGCATGCTGATCGTCATCCCGTAGACGATCATCGTGAACACGTCCCGGCCCGCGTTCGTCGTTCCGAGCGGGTACTGCCAGGTCCCGTAACAACGCCCGTTCATGACTTCGCCGACGCAGGTCGCCGGCGTTGACTGGACGACAGAGGTGAACACCGGTGGCTGGTAGGCGACGAGCAGTTCCTGTTGCGGTGCGCTCATTACCAGCGGCCCGATGATCCCGCCCACGAACACGATCCCGAGCCAGATCATGCTCACGACCGCCGGCCGGTTGCGCTTGAACTCCTTCCAGTAGTACCGCGTCATCCGCGGGTTCTGGTACAGCGGCAAGACGAGGTACCAGAACGCCAAGAACAGCGTGAAAATAAAGAAGAAGTCGACTGTCTCCAGCGTCCGGTCGAGCCCGATGAACCCGAAAGTCGGTGTCCGCTGACCGATGAACTGCCAGTCGTACACGGCGAGCAACACGAGCGGGAAGGTCGTCACCAGCATCCCGATCGAATTGACCGACAGGTCAAATCGCCCGGACCGTGAGAGGTTGCTCCAGTCGACTTGATCGAACCGTTCCGAGCCTTCAGTTGCCATTGTTTTCTGTTGAGTTACCTATCATCGTAGCTGATACGCGGGTCAAGCACGGTAAACACGAGGTCCTCGATAAGGTTCCCCACGACGGCGACGAACGTGAAGAACAGCGTCGTTCCCAGCACAAGGTTCGTGTCCTGTGAGAGCAGTGCTTCGAAGGTGAGCCGGCCGAGTCCGGGTATTCCGAACACGACCTCGACGAGCAGCGACGACCCGAGGAACAGCGCGAGGAGCTGTCCGACGAGCGTCGTCGAGAGGGGGACGAGCGTCGGCCGCATGACGTGGTACGCGTACGCGCGAAGCGGTGACATCCCCTTGGCCTTCGCCGTCTTCATGAAGTCCGCGTTCTGGAACTCGGCCGACTCGTTCCGAGAGACGCGCATGACCGCGCCGATCGAACCGGTCACCAATACGAACACCGGAATCGCCAGTTGAACCGCGTTTTCGACGCTGAAGACCGAAACATCCGTGTTGTACACAATCGGAATCACCTCTAGCCACACACCGAAGACCAGTAGAAGGATGATGCCGAAGAAGAAATTCGGGATGGCGTAACCGAAGAAGGCGAACCCGGTCGCCGCGTGGTCCCGCCAACTGTACATGTTTGCGGCGGAGTACACGCCCACGAGGGGCCCGAGGATGACCGTGAGGATCGTCCACGGAATCGAGTACTGCGCGGTGTAGTACAGCGCGTTCCCGACCGCCTCGATGACCGGCTGACTCCGACTGCTCGACCATCCCCAGTCGAGGGTGTACACGCCCTGAATGAAGTCGAAGTACCTGACGTAGAGCGGTTCGTCGAGCCCTCGGAGCTCCCTGGCCCGCTCTACGGCCTCCGCTGGGTCGCCTCCCTGTAGAGCCGCCTGCGTTGCGGCCCGCTGTACGTCCGGGTTCGGCGCGGCCGACAGGAGCAGAAACGTGATCGTAGTGATGATGAGCGATACGACTCCTGCCCAGAGGACACGAGCGGTAACGTACCTTCCAAATCCCATGTTGATATCGTGAGAAACGTGTGGTGAAGGTGAGCCGCTCTACCCCTCGTATCTCCACGCCGGGAGGTTCCAGCCGTTGGAGAAGTTCTCGATGGGACCTTCGAGCCCCTCACGGTATCCGACCGTGCTGTCGGGGAACGCGAGCATGATGTACGGCTGCTCCTCCGCGAGGTTGGCGAACAGTTCCACGAGCGCGTTCGCCAGCTCCTCCTCGGACGTCGCCTGCCGCGCGTTCTCGAACAGCTGCTCCGCGTCGAATCCCGGGTAGTAACCGACAGGGTTGTAGAGCGGATTCGCGCCCTCGAAGAAGACGCTGTTTGCAAGCGGATTCCGCGGGTACGTGTTCAGGCCGAACACGACTTCCATGTCCCACGACTCGTTCGACGTGATGTTGCGCGGGCCGGGGTTGGTGGAGGCAGGTTGAGTCCACTCTACTCTCTCGCCGTTCACCGTGTCGACGAGCTCCTCCGGCACGCTGACGACCTCGCCGTCATCGTTCGTCTCCGGAGTGGGGAAGTCGGTCTGAGTCCAGTACTCGTTGTTGAATCTGGTCCCGTCGATCGCCTCAACGTTCACGCTTATGCCGAGGTTCTCACCGAGCTCCTGTGCGATGAAGTCGGCCATTAGTTGCTCGGTGTTCTGTCCGGCGCTGTGGTAGAGGCTAAGCTGGACCTGGTTCCCGTCGGGGTCGACCATCGTCTCACCGTCGAACCGGTAGTCGTACTCGGACTGCTCGAACGCGTCCTCTGCCAGCCCGCGGGCCACTTCGCTCCCGTAGCTATCACCGACGCCGAACTGAGGGATGTCGCTCTCGGGCGGATAGAAGTTACTGAACCTCGGCTGCCAGGTGAAGTGCGTCTCCGCGAAGTCGCGGAACACGCCTTCAATAAGCCCCTGCTTGTCGATCGCAGCGGCCATCGCCTGTCGGAACGGCACGTGCCGGAACATGTTCCCCGGCCCGGTCGTCCAACCGTTGTCCCGCATGTTGACCGATATCTTCTCGTTGTACGGCTGCGGGATCTGGTTGACGTATATTTCGTCATTGTTCTGATACGACTTGACCTGGTTCGGCGGGATCGACGCCGTGTCGACCTCCCCGGTCTCCAGCGCACCGAGTCGCGAGGCTTGCTCACCGATCACACGGATTTCGGCCTTCTCGAAGTACGGGGCTTCGTTGAACACGTCCGGGAGATCGTCCGCATCTTGGAGGTAGTAGTCGTCGTTTCGGCTGTAGCGGGTCCCGCCGTCCCGCTGCCACTCGTCAAGGACGTACGGACCGAGATTCCCTGAGAACTGGAGTTCTAGCAGTTCCTCGTCCTGTCGAAGCCCTTCTGCGTCCTCCTCCTCGACGTACGGCTCAAGGAGGCCCTGCGGAATCGGGTACAGCTGGGGGTCAAAACTCTCGGGCCAGAGGAGCTGTGGCGTGTTCAGCGTGGCCTGGAACTCGTATTCGCCGGTCTCTTCGACTGTGACCCCGTCCCAACTCGCTGACGCGACCGAACTGGCCCAGGTGCTCTGATGAACCTCTTGGATGAGGTAGACAAAGTCACTCGCGGTCACTTCACCGTACGGATCGCTGAATTCGAGTCCCTCACGAATCTTGAACGTCCACACCTCGCCGTCCTCGGTGGACATGTCATAGAGGAGTGGAACGTACTCGTTCTCCTCGTCAAACGTGTACCCTAAGTCAAGGGCGCGGGCGATCGCATTCCCGGCGCCGTTTTCGTCGTTGTATATCGGGTTGAGTGTTGAGAAGGAGGATGCCGCGGCCGTCGCGTATATTTCTTCCTGACTGATATCATCCGAACCGGAGCCGCTGTCGGAGTTGGTTTCGCCGTTTCCGGAACAACCGGCGAGCGTCACTGCGCCGGCCATACCGAGCGCGGAGAGCCATTGTCGCCGGCTGATATGCCGAGAATCATCACGATCCTCAATGTTTCGCCGTGGCATACAATCCGATACGAGCGTGTGTATAAAAAACTTCAGACTTCGGGACAGTTGTCGGGGACGATCACCTTACATCCGTTTCGATAATCGGCGTATCCGGGCGGGAAAACCGGTCTGTCGGGGTCCGTTTCAACACGGCTGTGGCAGTTTGAAACAATCTACGTCGCGAAATTTACCCCAACTAACCGCTCAGTGACCTCGGACGCGGAGTCGGCGTCTCCGGAATAATCTCCGGACGCCTCCCGGAGCAGGCTCCGGGAGTTCCGGCGAGGCCGTGTTCCACTTCGCACGGTCCCGGTCAGACCGGCCTCGCGCACGCCCTTCAGTCGCCGCGACCGTCCTGACCGGCAACGTTGTCGGTTCCGGCGTCCCGCCCTTCGTTCGTGCGGCCCGAGGCGGCGACCTCCTCCGTTCCGATCGCTCGGCCGTCGCCGCCGTCGGCCGACGACCTCCCCGTCGATCCGTCGCCGGCCGCCCGCTCGTACCGCGCGATCTGCTCGCGGTGGAGGGAGTGAATCATGTCGGCGAGGACGCCGAACACGAGCAGCTGGATCCCGAGGATCGTCGCGCCGACCGCGCCGACTGCGACGATCTCGTGGCTGATCCCGAACGCGAGGTACCGGTAGAGGACGAACGCGCCCATCGCCAGCCCCGCCGCGGTCGCGGCCGCGCCGGCGCTTCCGAAGTAGAACAGCGGGTTGTTCGTCTTCGCCTTCCGGTACAGCTCCAGGAAGATCACGCCGCCGTCCCGGACCGGGTGGAGGTTCGTCGCGGAGCCGCCGGGCCGCTCCCGGTACGTGATCGGGACCACGGCGACCGGGACGCGGTTCTTCACGCATTCGACGGCCATCTCCGTCTCGATACCGAACCCGTCGGCGGTGAGGTGGAGCCGCAGGAACGACTCGCGGGTGAACGCGCGGTACCCGGAGAGGATGTCGCGGTAGCTCTCGCGGTGGATCGCCCGGAACGCGAGGTTGATGAGGCGGTTTCCGATCCGGTTGAGCCGGGTCATCGCGCCCGGGCGCATGTCCGCGAACCGGTTCCCGATGACGTGGTCGGCCTCGCCGTCGCGCAGGGGATCGAGCATCGCCGCCGCGTCGCTCGCGTCGTAGGTGGCGTCCGCGTCCGCCATCAGGACGTACGGCGCCCGGACGTGGTCCCTGACCGCCTCCCTGACCGCCTGCCCCTTGCCGCGCCCCGACTGCTCCACGACGCGCGCGCCGGCCTCGCGGGCGATCGGCTGCGTCCCGTCGGTCGAGCCGCCGTCGATCACGAGGAGGTTCTCGAAGCCGGCGTCCCGGAAGTCCTTGACGACGCGTGCGACCGTCTCGGCCTCGTTCATCGTCGGCAGCAGGACGCAGACGTCGTCGTGGTCGCTCATCAGACGAGCGATCACGGGGGAGTCGGTAAACTCTGTCCCTCCCGGTCGCCGGCCGGGGCTGCGGCCACCCACACGCTCATGTATGTGAACATTGATCGTGAGTGTATGCCCCACCCACCGGACCAACGCGCAGAGGAACTGCTCAGCGCCGCCCGCACCGCGACGGGAGACGAGCTGCGGAGCCTGACGTACTTCACGGAAGAGGACGTCGACCAGCTGTACCTCCGCAGCGACCTGAGCCGGACCGCCGACCTGGTCGGCTTCGCCGAGAACGAGCGTCAGGGGTTCCACGCGCAGTCGATGTACGCCAACACCCAGCTCGGCGACTACCAGTTCACGGTCCGCGTGTTCGAGAACGGATACCTCACGCGCGTCATCGCCAACGACCACGGCGTGTGGGTGACGACCGACTCGATGGAGATGGACCGGTTCGAGGAGCTGGCGAGCGCGCTCGCGTCGATCCTCCGCTCGTTCGATCCCGCCTGATCCCGCGTCGGTTCCCGAGCGCCGCTACCCGAGGTGGCTCTCGAACTCGCCGACCAGCTCCTCGGCGTCGACGGGCTTCGTCACGTAGCCGTCGGCGCCCGCCTTCACCGCCTCCATCATCTTCTCCTGCTGGTCGACGCTCGTACACATCACGATCACCGCGTCGGGCCAGCGGTCCTTGATGGCCGCCGTGGCCTCGATCCCGGTCATCTCCGGCATCACGACGTCCATCGACACCGCGTCCGGCTCGTACGCCTCGAAGAGTTCGACCGCCTCTGCGCCGTTCTCCGCCTCGTCGACGACCTCGAACCGCTCCGCCAGCGCGTCCCGAACGACGGTCCGCTGGAAGGAGGAGTCGTCGACGACGAGTACCCGCTCGGTCATACCCGTTCTCTCACCCTGACCGACATAAGCGCGCGGATCGGTCCCCGCTCCGACCATCCGTCGTGAATCCGATCTCGGCCTCGATCCGCCTCGTCGTCGCGGCGGCGGCGTCCGACCTCCCACCGCGGTGCGCCAAGTATCCCTTGTATATTCGGCTCGGCGTATAATGAACATGGGAACAAGGTTAAGGTCTATCCGGCGGTACGGTCGGGCATGGAAACGCGGAAGGTCCAGCGGCTGGGGCCGTCGACGCTGGCGATGACTCTCCCGGCCGAGTGGGCGCAGGAACACGGCGTGAACAAGGGCGACGAGGTGTCGCTGCGGATGGGCGGGAAAGGGACGCTCACGGTGCTTCCCGAGTCGGTGAGCACCGAGGAGTCGGAGGCGGTGATCAACGCCGACGGGCTCGACGCGCGCTCGCTCGAACGCGCCATCGTCGCACAGTACGTGTTGGGGCGGCGCGTGATCCACGTCCGCAGCGAGGGGGCGCTCGACAGCGAGCACATCAACGCGGTGTACAAGGCCGAGACCCAGCTGATGGGGCTCGGCGTCATCGAGGAGACCCCGGAGGACATCTCGATCCGCTGTTCGGTCGACCCAGAGGACTTCACCCTCGACAACCTGCTCGAACGCCTGGAGAACACGGGGTCGACGATGCGCGGCGAGGGCGTGAAGGCGCTCGCCCACGGCAACCCCGACCTCGCGCAACGCGCGCTCAACCGCGAGCGGCAGGCGAACAAGATATTCGTCCTCCTGCTCCGGCTCATCTTCACCGCCTATCAAAACCCCAACCTCGCGCGTGCGGTGGGCCTCGAAGAGGGGTTCCCGCTGATCGGCTACCGCTCCGTGGCGAAGAACCTCGAACTCACCGCCGACAACGCGGAGGACATCGCCGAGATCGTGATGGAGGCGGACGGGCATACCCTCGACGTCGACAGCGCGACGATGCGGCAGATCCGCGAGTTCACCGACCAGGTTGACGAGCTGACGGCGCTCGCGGTCCGGGCGGTCGTCGAGCGCGACTACGACCTCACGGTCGAGTGCCGCGACCTGTTCTCGCGGTTGGAGGACCGCGAACAGGAGATTCTCGACGAGCTCCCGAACGACCTGGACAACGAGACGCTGCTCATGACCCGGGAGGTGCTCGTCAGCCTCCAGCACACCGCGGAGTACGCCATGCGAAACGCCGAGATCGCGGCGAACCTCGCGCTCAACGAGGCGTCGGACCACGTCGAGATCATCTGATCGCGGCGTCCGGCCCGCAGTCTTCCCTTCCGTCTCCCCGACGCGTGTCGCGCGGTTCGCATGAACTAAGTGGTCCCCCGCGAAGCGATTCGTATGAGCGAGGGTTCCATCGAGTCGGACAAGGAGGTCGGCGTCGCGCTCGCGCTCGGCGCCATCGCGGTCGTCGGCGCCGTCGTGATGGCAGCGTACCCGGGTCAGCTCGGGAAAGCGTGGGGGTTCGCGGGCGCGTTCCTCTTCGCGACGCTCGCCGTCGGCGCGGTCCAGCTGTTCGACTGACCGGTCCGCGCCCCGGACCGGTCGGCCGACCGCGAAAGACGAGAAACCGTTAAGGACGTCAGACGCGTAGGTCTGGTAATGAGCGAGTACACCGAGGAGGAACAGCGGATCCTCGCGTACCTCACGGACAGCGTCACCCGTGGTGAGCGGTACGTTCGCTCGAAGACGATCGCCGACGCGATCGGCCTCACCGCGAAGCAGGTGGGCTCCCGGCTCCCGCGGCTCGCCGAGAAGTCGGAGGACGTAGACATCGAGAAGTGGGGCCGTGCGAAGTCGACCACCTGGCGCGTGACCCCGGAGGGTTGAGGTCGTCGGGCGACCGCGTCCCCCGCACCCGACACCGTCGACGCGCATTTTTAACCCCCGTAGTCCCAAACGAGTACGTATGACCGTTCGAGTCTCCCGGACGTTCGAGTTCGACGCGCCGCCGGCCGACGTGTGGGCGTTCATCTCGGACGCGGAGCAGCGCGCGGGCGCCATCAGCGTGGTCGACTCCTTCGAGGTACACGACGACGGCAGCGCGACCTGGCACGTCGCGCTCCCCATCCCGATGATCCGCTCGACGATCGACGTCGAGACGAAGGACATCGCCCGCGACCCCCCGAACCGAGTGAAGTTCGTCGGGAAGTCGCGGGCCTTCCGCGTCACCGGCGAACACGAGATCACCGAGACCGACGGCGGCTGCCGGCTCGCCAACGAGTTCGTCGTCGACGGGAAGCTCCCCGGCGTCGAGTCCTTCTTCAAGCGGAACTTCGACGCCGAGTTGGACAACTTGGAGGACGCGCTCCGCGCTTCGCTCGCCTCGCCGGCATGAGGCTCGCCGGCGTCCAACTGGCGGTCGAGGGCGGCGCGGTCGCGGCGAACGTCGACCGGGCGCTCGACCGGGTGCGGGCGGCCGCCGACGAGGGAGCTGACCTCGTCGTGCTCCCCGAGCTGTTCGACGTGGGCTACTTCGCGTTCGACGCGTACGGCCGGGCCGCGGAGAGCCTCGCCGGCGACCGGCTCGCCCGGTTCGCGGCCGCGGCCGACGACCACGACGTGGCGGTGCTGGCCGGCACGGTCGTCGAGGACCTGTCCGCGTCGGCCGCGGACGGCCTCGACGTGCCGGCCGAGTCCGGGCTCGCAAACGCCGCGGTGCTGTTCGACGCCGACGGCGAACGGCGCCTCGTCTACCGGAAGCGCCACCTCTTCGGGTACGGCTCCGAGGAGACGGACCGGATGGTCCCCGGCGAGCGGGCACCCGTGGTCGACCTCGGGGGCGTCACGATCGGGGTGACGACCTGCTACGACCTCCGATTCCCGGAGCAGTTCCGCGGGATGGTCGATCGGGGCGTCGAGTGCGTGCTGGTGCCGAGCGCGTGGCCCTACCCGCGGATCGAACACTGGCGGACGCTCGGCCGCGCGCGGGCCATCGAGAACCTCGCGTACGTCGCCGCGGTCAACGGGAGCGGGCGGTTCGGCGACGACGCGCTCTGCGGCCGGAGCGCGGTGTACGACCCCTGGGGGACCGCGCTCGCGTCGGTCGGCGACGAACCGGGCGTCGTGACCGCGACGGTGGACCCCGACCGGGTCGCGGCGGTCCGCGAGGAGTTCCCGGCGCTGCGCGACCGCCGGTGAGCCGACCCGCGCGTGCCTCGCGTGGGGCGTCGGATCCGGTGTGCCTCAACCCCGCCTCGCCGGATCCCACGTGCCCGGATCCCGTCTCGCCGGATCGCGCCGTTCCGGATCTCACACATTTATACACCTGAGGGACATAGCGCCTTCTGCCGAAGACCGACGCTTTTCTCGTTGGAATTCGGCGTTAATCGATCCGCGCGCCCGTCCCGACCGCCCGGGCGGCGACGCCGACGACAGCCTGGGGGTCCGCTGTCCGGCCGTCGCCCGCCGCCTCTCGCCGCCGCTTCGCCTTTCGCCCGCCTCCCACCTCTCCCACCCCTTTCCCTCGTTCCCTCGACGGCCAACGTCGTCTTCGTTCCGTCCGGTTTTGTCTCTTTCACACTCCGAGTATCTCTCCTGATAACTCGGGCGGTAGGTTCTTAGGTCGCTCGGGATAGAAAGTAAACGCCGCGGACGAATCCGACAGGCCCCATCCCGTTCCGGGCGGGCCGGTCGGCCACTCGCTTCCACCGTCCGTCGTCCGTCGGCTTGGGTTCGGGTCCACCCGCTCCCACACCGAGCCCGAACCCGCTTCTGTTCGCGCCCCGCTCCGCTCCTCGAACAGTGACCGCCGTCGCCGCCGCGCGCGGCCGAAGCGCAAGGACGAAACCCTCGGCCGACGAACCGGCGGTCGAATGTTCCCCCGCGAGTACCGCGGCGTCGCCTTCGTCGTCGGGCTGTTCCTGATCGTCCAGGTGGGCGCGCTGGCGCTCGTCCCCGAGTTCGCCGAGAGCGGGTACCAGGCGGTCGAGAACCCGGACAACCCCGTGAACAGCGTGGTGTACGTCGCGGCCATCGTCGTGATGACCGGACTGATGCTGGCGGCGTTCCGGTACGACTTCGACGGGGCGATCCGGCTGCTGATCGTCGGCGTGTCGGCGTGGCTCTCGTGGTACGTGTTCTCCGCGCTCGTCCCGCCGCTCGCGGCCGCCGTCCCGGCGGTCGCGGTCGCGGTCGGCCTGCTCGTCCACCCCGAGTGGTACGTCATCGACACCGCCGGTGTGTTGATGGGCGCCGGCGCCGCCGGGCTGTTCGGCATCTCCTTCGGCCTCCTGCCCGCGCTGATCCTGCTCGCCGTCCTCGCCGTTTACGACGCGGTCTCCGTGTACGGCACCGAACACATGTTGTCGCTCGCGGAGGGCGTGATGGACCTGAACATCCCCGTCGTGCTGGTGATCCCGCTGTCGCTGTCGTACTCGCTGCTCGACGACGGGTCGGCCAGCGACGAGGCCGCGGGGGTCGGCGACGAGTCGGCGTCGGACGCGGAAGGCGGCGAGACGACGGGCTCCGACGCGGACGCCGACGACGCCGTCGCGGACGCGAATGACGCCGAGGACGTGGCCGCCGACCCCGCCGACACCGGTGACCGCGACGCGTTCTTCATCGGCCTCGGCGACGCCGTCATCCCGACGGTGCTGATCGCGAGCGCGGCGACGTTCTCGCCGGCGAGGGACCTCGCGGTCCCGCTCCTCGGCGTCAACCTCCCCTCGCTGCTGGCGATGGTCGGGACCCTCGCGGGGCTGCTCGTCCTCATGCGGTGGGTGATACAGGGGCGGCCGCACGCGGGGCTTCCCCTCCTGAACGGCGGCGCCATCGGCGGCTACCTGATCGGCTCGGTCGTCGCCGGGGTCCCGCTGATCGAGGCGCTCGGACTGGCGGGATTCTTATAAGTCAATTCGGCGCACGATGAGTTCGTCCACGGACCACCGACCGACACGAACACCCCCGAAGCCCCAGCCGCGAGGCGACCAGACGCTCGCTGCGCTCCTCGTCGCTCGCGTTGCTCGCTTCTGCGGTGCTTACGTCGCCTCTGGTCGCCTCGCGGCTGCCCCTTCGAGTCCCGCCCGACCGCAACCGCACCTCACACCTCCCCAGCCTCGCGGTTCGCGCTCTCCGAGCGCTCACCGCGTCCCTCGCGCGTGCCGCCTCGCGGCCTCCGCTTCGCGTCGGCCGCTCGCGGGCACGCGCCACCGCAAAAAATTCGCTATCCGCCGTCTGCGGGGTTCCCGTCGCGCGTCTTCACGGCGACGCCCGAGCCGAGTTGTTCGGCCTCCGCGCCGGAGAGCTCGGCGCGCCCGACACCGAATATCGCGTCGGACTCGTCGACGACGAGCACCTCGTCGCCCGGCCGGATCCCGCCGTCGGCCGCGGTGACGAACTTCGCGAACGCGTTGCGCCCCTCGCGCACGAACGGCTCGCTCTCCTCGCCGACGACCATCCGGTGTCGGGGCGGTGCGAACGCCCTGTGGATTCTTCTCCCGCCCGCGAGCCCGAGCGTGAACCGGCCGTCGGTGCCGTACGAGACGAGCCGGTCGCCCTCGCTGCTGCCGGGCGTGTCGTCGACGTCGCCGTCGATCACCTGTCGCGGGCGGCCGCCGCTCGACCGGCGCACGGTGAGCGGGTCGCCCGGCGGGAACAGCGCGTCGCCCGCGCCGGCCCCGAACTGGTAGTCTGCCGCCGTCCGCAGGTCCGCGAGCGTGTCGGCGTCGGTCATGGCCGCGGTTCTCCGCGCGCGCCCAAAGCGGTTGCGACACCGCTCGCGACTCACCCGAGCGGCGGGTACGTCGCGGCGCCGTCGCCGTCGACGCGCCAGCGGTCGGCGAGCGCCCGGTACGCCGCCGGGTCGGCGGCCGACTCGGCCGGGACCGCCTCGGGCGGCGACTCCCGCAGCGCCTCGGCCACCGCCTCGCGGTCCGTCGCGGTCGGGCCGCCGGGACTCTCGCCGAGGAGACCGGCCAGCTCGTCGGCGGCCGCGACGACCGCCCGAACCGCCTCGATCCGGTGGCCGAGGTCGAGCGCCGCGGTCAGCCGGGACGCCGCCGCCTCGCCGTCCCCGCGCCGGGCCGCCGCGGCGCCCAGCGTCGCGAGCGCCTGCGCCTCGACCTGCGTGAACCCGCCGGCGCGGGCCGACTCCACGGCGGACTCCAGCGCGGCCGCCGCGGCGTCGCCGTCCCCCCGAGCCAGCGCCAGCCGGCCCCGGACCCGGTCTAACTCCGCCAGCCGCTTGTGCCCCGCGTGGTCGTCGAGCAGCGACGCGGTCCGGTCGACCCGCCGCTCGGCCGCGCCGAGGTCGCCGCGGTCGATGGCGACCTCCGCCAAGATGGCGGTCACCATCGCGCAGCGCGTGTCGGCGCCGAGCGCGTCGAGGCGGTCCAACGCGTCGGTGAGGTACCGCTCCGCCCGGTCGAGGTCGCCGGCGACGTGGGCCGCGCTGCCGAGGTGGCTCAGCGCGAACGCCTCGTACAGCTCCGAGCCGACCCGCTCGGCGATGGCCCGCGCCTCCGCCGCGCGGGCTACCGCCTCGCCGACGGCGCCGCGCTGCTCGGCGACCGCCGCGAGGTTCAAAAGCGAAATGGCCTCGCGGTGTTCGTCGCCGACCGTCCGGTAGCCGTCGAGCGAGCGCCGCGCCGTCCGCTCGGCCGCGTCGAGGTCGCCGCGACGGCGCAGCGCCACCGCCTGGTTCGCGCGCACGTTCGCCGCCCCGTGCGTGTCGTCGTAGGCGCGGAACAGGTCGCCGGCCACCCGGTAGTGGGCGAGGACGGCGTCGGTCCCGTCGAGCCCGTCGAGCGCGTTGCCGACGTCCATCAGCGCCTTCGCCTCCGCGATGGGGTCGCCGACCTCGACGGCGATGGCGTACGCCCGCGAGGCCGCCTCGTAGGCCTCCTCGAAGTCCCCGTCGAAGTGCGCCGCCTGGGCGCGACCGCGGACGGCCGCCGCGAGCCCGCCGCGGTCGCCCGCGGCCCCGAACAGCTCCTCGGCCCGCTCGTACCGCTCGCGCGCCGCGTCGTACTCGCCGCGCCGCCGCGCCACGTCGCCGTACCCGCGCTGGCGCTCGGCGGCGCCCGCCTCGTCGGCGGGCCGCCACGCGTCGAGCGCCGCCGTCGCCCCGTCGAGGTCGCCGGCGTCGACGTACATCCGGGCCACCCACTCCGGCGGCCGGTCGCGCAGGCCGTCCGGGCACGCGTCCGGGAGGTCGATCCAGGCGTAGCGAACGCGCCCGTACAGCGGCGCGAGCCGGGGGTAGCGACGGCCCACGCCGTACACCGCCCGGACGGTCTCCGCCGCCCACGCGCCCGGGTCGCGCTCGATCCGATCGACCGTCGGCGCGTCGCCGCCAACGGCGCGCCGGACGCGGGCGCGCCGCGTCGGGTCGTCCGCGAGCGCGAGCACCCGCGATACGGCCCGCCCCACGCGCCTGGCGACGATCGGCGCCGGCTCCCGCTCGACGAGCCGCTCCAGGAACAGCACCGACCACTCGTCGTGGACCGCGCGGTACCCCTCGTCCCCGGAGCAGACGAGGGCGGTCCCGACGAGGCGGTCGAGCGCGCGCCGCACCCCGTCGACGGTCGGCGACGGGTCGCCGTCGCCCCCCTCGGGGTCGCCTCCCGAACTCCCCGCCGGCCCGTCGACGAGCGCGTACGCCAGGGTCCCGACGTCGCCCACGCCGGCGACGTTGAGGAGGTTCACGAGCGCCGCCACGTCCGCCGTCGGCGGCGGCCGGTTCCGGACCTCCCGGACCGCCTCCGCGACCGCCACCTCCAGTCCGGACTCGGGGCCGGCGTCTCCGCTGCGTCCGGCCGTTCCGTCGCTTGTCTCGCGTTCTCCCGAGGCGCCGGCCGCGCTCTCCCCCGGGTCGGCGCCGGCGACCGACCCGGTCGCGCCCTCGCCGCTCGCGCGGACGAGGCGGTGGACGAGCGCGAGCAGCTCCCCGACGCGCTCGTCGTCCGCGCGCCGCACGTCGTCGAGCAGCGCGTTCGGGTCGGCCACCGGCGCCGACCCGGTACAGTCGGCGACGTGGGCGACGAACCGCTCCACCTCGCGCGCGTCGAGCCGGGGCATCCGCACGGTCGCCATCTCCCGGCGGTAGCGCAGGTCGGCCGGGGACAGCGGGAGCCCGTCGGGGTCGTCGTACGGCTCCTCGCGGGCGTCGAACAGGAAGGACACGTCGTCGCGGTCGGCCAGTTCGCGGGCGAGACCGACCGCCTCCGCGGCCCCGGGGTCGACCGCGTCCTCGACGACCACGAGGTGGTGGCCGTCCCCCGCGGTCACGCGCTCGCGGAGCCGCTCCGTCGCGGCGAACGGGTCGCCGCCGTCGCTCGGCCGGTACGTCACCGGACCGCGTCCCGACCGGTACCACTCGACCGCGACGCTCCGGCACACCGTGCTCTTGCCGCTGCCCGGCGGGCCGACGAGCGCGTGGTCGGTGCCCTCAGTGAGCCCGTCGACGAGCAGCCCGGCGATCGACCGCCGCTCGCCGTCGCGCACCGCGGTCCTGTCGAGGACGTACCCCGCGTCGACCTCCGGGAACGACGCCGTCGCGCGGAGCGGTCCGTACGGGTCCGGCTCGCCGGAGAGCCGGTCCTCGTCGACCGCGTGGAACCCCTGCGCCGAGAGCGGGCTCCGCCCGGTGTCGTCGGACCCGATCCCCCCGAAGAGCCGACCGCCGGTGTGCCCTGTCTTCTCGTCCGCCCCGGCGGATCGCTCCCGGCCGTCGGTCGCGTCGGGGTCGCCGCCCGCCGACGAGTCGCCGGCCTCCCCCTCGGATCGGTCGCTACCGCGCGCGTCGCGCCCGGTCTCGCCCGTCTCGGCGTCGTCCATCGCCGCGAGCGCGTCGCCCGTGTCGTGCCCGCGGTCGATCAGTCCCCGCACCTTCCGTTCCGCCCACTCGACGGCCTCCGGCTCGGTCGACGCCGCCGCCCCGTGGAGCGTCCCGCCGTCGTCGAAGGTGAGAAGCAGCGCGGTCCCGTCGGCCGCGACCACCCCCGCGTCGACGGCGTCGACCGCGGCGACGCGGGACCCCTCCCGCCGCGCGACGGCGCCGAGGTCGTCCGCGAAGCGCTCGGCGGCGTGTCGGTACGCCCGGTCCGCGAGCGCCAGGTCGACGGTCCCGCCGCCCGCGGCCGTGCGCCGGAGCCGCTCCGCGACCCGCGGGTAGGGGAACGCGGGCAGCGCGGCCGCGACCGCGTCCGCGTCGGCGAGCGCTCCGTCGAGCACCTCCAGCGGCCGGTAGGGGTCCGGGGCCGCGGCCCGGTACGTCTCCGCCTCGCGGAGGACCGCGGGGTCGACGTCGACGTCCGCGCCGAGCGGGTCCAGCACGTCGCCCGCGGCCGCGAGGTCGTCGGCGGCCGTCAGGAACTCGCGGTACTCGGTGGCGAGGAGGCGGCCGGACAGCGTCGTCCGATAGCCGTCGGTCTCGCTCGCGACGAGCCCGGCCGCCTCGAGCTCGTCTATCGCCCGGTTCACCGTCGACCGGGAGTGGCCGAGCGCGTCGACGAGCTCGTGTTTGCGCAGCGGCTCCGCGGCGAGCCGTTCGAGGAAGTCGAGCCGGCGCTCGACGGCGCCAACGAGCTCCGACGCCTCCGTCATACGTGCTTCCGCACCACACCCACCGGTATAACTGTTTCTTCGGTGACGACTCTCGCGCGCGGTGGCACAGTGTTTCACTGGGTGAGAATAAGGGCGTCACCGTCACACTCGCTCCCATGAACGAGGACCGTGGGAGCGGGGGCGACGAGGCGGAGGCGTCGGCCCGGCTCGACGAGGCGGAACCGAGCGGCCAGGACGACGCCAAGCCGGTCGAGTCCGCCGGGGCGGCGCCGGACGGGGCCGACGCGTCCGACGACGACGCCGACACCGACTCCGACGCGGCGGGCGACGGCGGCTCGACGTCAGGCGGGTCCGGGACGGGCGCCGCGGACCTGCCGACCCGCGCGTCGCGGACCGTCGCGGCGTCGCGGGCGGCCGCCGCCGACCTGGCGGCGTGGGACCCCGGCGACGTCGACGCGCTCGTGCGGTCGGTCGGCGAGCGCTTGGCCGACAGGGAGACGGTCAGCCGGCTCGCGCGGTCGGCGGCCAACGAGACCGGGCGCGGCCACCCGGGGACGAAGGCCGAGAAGATAGCGACCGCGCTCGACGCCGCTCGGCGGACGCTGCGGGACGCGCCGACCGCCGGCGTGGTCGACCGCGACGGCGCGCGCGGGACCGTGACCGTCGCCGGGCCGGTCGGCGTCGTCGGCGCGGCGGTCCCCGCGACCCACCCGGTCGTGGTCCCCGCGGTCCTCTCGCTGTACGCGCTCGCCGCCCGGAACGCGGTCGTCTTCGCGCCCTCGCCGTCGACCGTCGAGACGTGCGACGTGGTCGTCGAGACCGTCCGCCGCGCGCTCGCCGACGCGGGGGCGCCGACCGGCGCGGTCTCGATGCTGCCGGCGCCCGCCGCGAAGCCCGAGACGGACGCGCTGTTCGAGCGCGCCGACCTCGTCGTCGCGGCCGGCTCCGCGGCGACGGTCGCGGCGGGGCAGCGCTGCGGGACGCCGAACCTCGCCGCCGGCGCCGACGGCGTCGTCGCCGTCGCGGACGGGTCGGTCCCGGCCGAGGCCGTGGCGACGCGCGTCGCGGTCGGCGCGACGTACGACTTCGGCGCGCACCCCGCGGGCGACGCCGCGGTCGTCACGGTGTCGCCGGCGGTCGACTCCTTGTGTTCCGCGCTCGAATCGGAGGGGGGCTACGTCCTCGACGCGGCCGAGCGCGACCGGCTGCGGTCGCTCCTCGGCGACGCCGACGACGGGGCGACGGACCCCCGCGGGAACTCGCCGCGGTGGCTGGCGGCCGAACTCGACCTCCCGAGCGCGGCCCGCGAGGCGGCGTTCCTCGTCGCCGAGCCCGACGGCGTCGACGACCGGCTCGCGGCGCTGCCCGGGATCCCCGCGGTCGCGGTCCACGGTCGGAGCGGGTTCGACGGCGCGCTCGCGCTCGCCGCGGAGATCGGGTCCCCGCACGCCGCGGCGGTCCACACCACCCAGCAGCGCCGCGCGCGACGCGCCGCGGAGCGGCTCGCGCCCGGGCGCCTCGTCGTCAACCAGCCGGGGATCGCGGCGACCGGCGCGCGCTCCAACGGGTTCGAGGCGGCGCCCGTGCTGGGGGGCGGCGCCGCCGAGGGGAGCCAGCTCCGCGGCGGGCTCACGCCCGACCGCCTCGCGCAGACGGCGACCGTCGCGGCGACGAGCGTCGCGGACGAGGCGTCCCACCGGAACGGGGCCGGCGACACGCTCCGCGGTCCCTGAGCCGCGTCGTCGGGATCGGGCGGGTCGGCCGGCTCAGAGCTCGATCCGGTCGACGATCGAGCCGTTCCCGTCCCGCCCGTCGCTGTGGGTGTTGATCGCGACGGTCCGGATCCGGTCTTCGAGCAGCGAGCCCTCGATCTTCGCCTTGAGCAGGGAGTCGACCTGGTAGACGCCGGCGGCGTTGTTCATCCGGATCACGACCTGAACGGGGGTCTCGTCGCCCTCGCGGAGCGAGACGCGCTCGATCGCCTGCGAGGAGACGGTGTTGATCCCGCGCCCGCCCTCCTCGTAGGGGACCCGCGAGCGCCCGCGTTCCATGTCGAGGCCGTCGGCGATCCGGACCACGCCGGCCTCCAGCGTGAGCGGCTGCTCCTCCGTGTGGTGACACAGGATCGCGTGGAGCACCTCCGCCTTCACGCGCACCCGGTCCGCCACGCCGTAGAACGCCGGGAGCAGGTCGTCCAGCAGGTCCGCCGCCAGCGGGATCGAGTAGTATGGGTGGTCGTGGCGGTGGACGACGTGACCGATGTCGTGGAGCGTCGCCGCCAGCGCGACGATCACGGGCTCGTCCGCCTCGTCGAGCCCCTGCTGGCGGGCGCCGTTGAACTCGACGCCGCCGGACTTGAGCAGGTCGTACAGCCGGAGCGCTCGGTCGCGGACGATCCCGACGTGCTTGGCGCCGTGGTCGTTGTACCCCTTCCGCGCGACCGGGTTGACGTTCTGCGCCTCCAGGTAGGCGACGATCTCCTCGTCCGATTCGAGCCGCGCGAGGACCTCGTTGAGGCGCTCGTCGGGGAACGCGTGCTCGGCGTCCGGGTCGTACTCGTGGCGGGCGGCGTCGGTGTCGGCGCTGATCTCGTCGGCCGCCGTCGGTTCGTCCGGTGGGGCTGGGTCGGGGACGTCGTCGCCGTCGATCGGGTCGCGGGCGTCGTCGGACGGGTCGTTCATGCGTCTCCCAGAGTCGCCCGGCCGGCATAAATGTGCGAGCCCTCGGTCCCCGTCCGGACCGCCGAGGCGGCGCTCGCGAACCGCGTCGCCGACCGCGAGCCGGTGTCGCGGCTGTGGCGGTCGAGGCGGTGGCCGGGTTCGACAGGCCGACGTTCCGGCTGAACCTCGCGACCGCGGTCGCGGCGGTCGCGCTCGCGACGCGGCCCGCCGTCCGCCGCGACGGCCGCGGAGCGGGTCCGTGAGCGACCGCCGCGGCAGTTTCGACCCGAGACACAACGTATAAGCGCGCGACCGATCCATATGGCGATGTGACCCGACCCGCGTCCGCACGCGGCCCGCAGTCGACGCCAGCGGCGCGGCTCTTCTCGAAAAAACGCGCGTGAGCCGTCCGCCGGCGGGAGTGGCGACCCCGTCCCGGACGACCCCCGGCTCGCGCGCATCGACCCGTTCACCGACCCGAACTCACCGCAGCACCCATGACAGACACGACCACCACGACACCCTACGCGACGCACGACGCGACGGACGGCGAACCGACCGACGCGCCCTTCGAGGGCGTGTACCCCGCGATGACGACCCCCTTCACCGACGACGACGCGGTCGACCACGACCAGCTCGCCGCGAACGCCCGGTTCCTCGAACGCGCGGGCGTCGACGGCGTCGTCCCCGTCGGCTCGACCGGCGAGTCGGCGACGATGAGCCACGACGAGCACGTCGCGGTGATCGAGACGGTCCGCGACGCCCTCGACGACATCCCCGTCATCGCCGGCACCGGCTCGAACAACACCGCGGAGGCGCTCTCGCTGTCGCGGCGCGCGGCCGACGCGGGCGCCGACGGCCTCCTCCTGATCTCGCCGTACTACAACAAGCCCGAGCCGCAGGGGTTCCTCGACCACTACCGCACCATCGCCGACGAGGTGGACCTCCCGCAGATCGTCTACAACGTGCCGAGCCGGACGGGCCAGTCGATCCCGGTCGACGTGACCGCCGAGCTCGCCGAACACCCGAACGTCCGCGGGTACAAGGCCGCCTCGGGCGACCTCAACCTCATCAGCGAGGTGATCGAGCGCACCCGCGACGAGGCGTTCGCCGTGCTGTCGGGCGACGACGGCCTCACGCTGCCGGTCCTCTCTATCGGGGGCACGGGGACGATCAGCGTGGTCGCCAACGTCGAGCCCGAGCGGACCTGCGCGATGGTCGGCGCCGCGCTCTCGGGCGATTACGACCGCGCGCGGACGCTCCACCACGAGCTGTCGCCGCTCGTCCGCGAGCTGTTCGCCGAGACGAACCCGATCCCGGTGAAGGAGGCCATGCACATCCGGGGCCGGGGCGGCCCCCGCGTCCGCTCGCCGCTCTCGCGGCTCTCGGCCGAGCGACGCGAGTCGCTCCGCGACCTGCTGGCCGCGTACGAGGAGCAGGCGCCGGGAGCGATCGACCCGACGGCCGTCGACCCCGCGGCGACGGAGGGCGCGGAATGAGCGCGGACGCGCTCTCGCTCGCCGTCACCGGCGCGGGCGGCCGCATGGGCCGCGAGGTGATCGAGGCGGCCGCCGACCGCGAGGGCGTCGCGGTCGCGGTCGCGGTCAACCGCACCGAGACCGAGCCGGTCGCGGGCGTCCCGGTCGCCGACGCCGCCGACCTCGACGACCTGCTCGCGAGGGAGGCGCCCGACGCCCTGATCGACTTCACCGGCCCCGACTCCGCGGTCGCGTACGCCGAGACCTGCGCCGACGCGGGCGTCCCGCTCGTCACCGGTACGACGGGGTTCGCCGACGCCCAGGTCGCCGACCTCCGAGCCGCGAGCGAGGCGGTGCCCGTGCTCAAGGCGTCGAACTTCGCCCGGGGCGTGGCCGCGCTCCGCCGCGCGGTCCGCGAGGCCGCCGCGGCGCTGCCCGGCTACGACGCGGAGCTGACCGAGACGCACCACAACGCGAAGCGCGACGCCCCCTCGGGGACCGCGAAGTCGATCCTCGACGACGTGGCGGCCGTGCGCGGCGACCTCGACGAGCGCGTCCACGGCCGCGAGGGCGACGCGCCCCGAAGCCCGGGCGAGGTCGGCGTCCACGCCCGCCGGGCGGGCGACGTGACCGGCGAACACGAGGTCCTGCTGGCCGGCAACCGCGAGACGCTGGAACTCACGCACCGCGCCGGCGACCGCGGGGTGTTCGCCGAGGGCGCGCTCGACGCCGCCGCGTGGCTCGCCGGCCGCGACCCGGGCTGGTACGGGTTCGACGACGTGCTCGACGCGGCCGACGACGGGACCGACCGCACCGACGGGGGCGCCGATGAATAACCTCAGGACATCTGAATATCGACGAGTAAATACCGACACTCATCCATACTCCAGCCAATGAGCCTCGAAGCCGACGTCGCCGACCTGTGGAACCGCTATCAGGACGGGCTGACCGCGGCGGACGCGACCGACGCGGACGCGGCCGTGATAGACGAGTTCCTCGCCGCCCTGGAGGCCGGCGAGGTCCGCGCCGCCGAGAAGACCGGCGACGACGTGACCTCGTGGGAGGCCAACGAGTGGGTCAAGCGGGGGATCCTGCTGAACTTCGGCCTGCGCGAGACGGAGCCGCGAGAGTACGGCGGCGTCACCTACCACGACGTGCTCCCGCTGCGCGACACCGACGACCTCGCCGAGCGCGGCACGCGGAACACCCCGGACGGGACGACGATCCGCCGCGGCGCGTACCTCGGCAGCGACTGTATCATGATGAGCCCCTCGTTCGTCAACGTGGGCGCGTACGTCGGCGACGGCACCCTCGTCGACTCCTGTGACACGGTCGGCTCCTGCGCGCAGCTGGGCGAGAACGTCAAGCTCGGCGCCAACACGCTGATCGGCGGCGTCCTCGAACCGGTCGAGGACGCGCCGGTGATCATCGAGGACGGCGTCTCGCTGGGCGCGGGCTGTCGCGTCACCAGCGGGTTCCGCGTCGGCGAGGACTCGATCGTCGGGGAGAACACGCTTCTCACGCCCCGGATCCCCGTCTACGACCTCGTCGAGGAGGAGGTCGTCTACGGCCACCTCCCGGCCGAGCGCCGCGCGTTCACCCGGATGGTGGAGTCGTCCGTCGGCGACCACGACCTCTTCGAGGGCGGCGCGTACAAGCCCGCGGTCGTCGCGACGCACGTCGAGGAGGAGACGCTGGAGGCGACGCGGCGGGAGGACGCGCTCCGGGAATGAGCGACGCGGACGCGAGCGCGGCGCCGACCGCCCCCGACGAGAACCCCCAGGTCCGCCGCGTGAGCGACTGGGACGCCGACCGCCTCCGCGACCTCGCGGCCACACACGAGACGCCGCTGTACGTCCAGGACCTCGACCGCGTCCGCGAGAACTGCGAGCGGCTGCTCGCGGCGTTCCCCGACGCCGACGTGCGGTACGCCGTCAAGGCGCACACCGGCCGCGCCGTCCTGGAGGCGGTCCGCGACGCGGGCCTCGACGCCGAGTGCGCCTCGGCGGGCGAGGTCGACCGCGCGCTCGCCGCCGGCTTCGACGGCTCGCGGCTCCACTACACCGCGGTCAACCCGCCGGCCCGCGACCTCGACTACGTCGCCGGCGTCGCCGCGGCGGAGCCGGACCTCACCGTCACCGTCGGCGCCGTCGACACGCTCGACCGCCTCCTGGAGCGGGGCTACGACGGCCGCGTCTGCGTCCGGGTGAACCCCGGCGTGGGCGCGGGCCACCACGAGAAGGTCACCACCGGCGGCGCCGCGAAGTTCGGGATCCCGTACGACCGGGCCGCGGACGCGGCGCGAGACGCGGCCGAGCGCTTCGACGTGGTCGGGGTCCACGCCCACGCCGGCTCGGGGATCGACCCGGAGCAGCTGGACAGCCACCGCGAACTGGTCGCGCGGATGGGCGACCTGGCGCGCGAGCTGGCCGACCCGGACGGCGACGCGGCCCCCGTCGACCTCGACTACGTCGACGTGGGCGGCGGGTTCGGCGTCCCCTACGAGGAGGACGCCCCGCCGCTCGACCTGCCGGCGGTCGCCGAGGCCACCCGCGAGGCGGTCGCGCCGCTGCCCGACGGCATCGACCTCGCCGTCGAGCCCGGGCGCTACGTCGTCGCGGACGCCGGCGTCCTCCTGACGCGGGTGAACACGGTGAAGCCGACGCCGGACGAGACGGTCGTCGGCGCCGACGCGGGGATGACCGACCTGCTCCGCCCGGCGATGTACGACGCCTACCACCCGATCCGCAACCTGGGCGGCGGGCGGGACCGCGACGGGGGCGACGCGCCCCCCGTCGCCGAGCGGGAGGCAACCCCTGTCACGGTCGCCGGACCTATCTGTGAGACCGGCGATACACTGGGTACGAACCGCGCGCTCGCCGACCCGCACCGGGGGGACCTCCTCGCGGTCGGGACCGCGGGCGCGTACGGGTACGAGATGGCGAGCCAATACAACTCACGACCGCGGCCGGCGGAGGTCGCGCTTGACGACGGGACCGCGACGGTCGTCCGGCGCCGAGAGGCGCTCGACGATCTGACGACGGTCGAGCGAGAGGCGGCGCGTGACCGCGCCGACCGGACGGAGGGCGGCCGATGAGCACCCACGCCGTCCCGGTCGAGAAGTACCACGGCACGGGCAACGACTTCCTCGTCGTCGACGCGGCCGCCGAGAACGTCGGCGACCGCGCGGCGTTCGCGCGGGCGCACTGCGACCGCGAGACGGGCGTCGACGGCGGCGACTTCACCGCTGCGGACGACCGCGGCGCGCCGTCGGGCCGACGCGGCGCGGACGGCGTCCTCTTCCTGTCGATCGAGGAGCGGTTCGACCCGACCCGCGTCGTGATGACCCTGGTCCAGCCGGACGGCTCCACCGCGACGATGTGCGGCAACGGCGCCCGCGTCGTCGCGCGCTGGGCTCACGACCGGACTGGCGACCGCGAGTTCATGATCGACACGCAGGCGGGCACCCGCCGCGCCACGGTGACCGCGGACGGGAGCGCCGCCACCATCGAGATGGGCGAGCCGACGTTCGACCCCCGCCGCGTCCCGGTCGCCCGCGAGGGCGCGCTCGCTGACGAGCCGCTGGTCGACGAGCCGGTCGCGGGGCTGCCCGTCACCGCCGTCCACACCGGCGTCCCGCACGCGGTCGCGTTCGTCGACGGCGGCCGCGACGACCCCGACGGGATCGACGCGGTCGACCTCGACGCGGTCGCGCCGCCGGTCCGACACGCCGACGTCTTCCCCGAGGGCGCGAACGTTAACCTCGCCGCCGTCGTCGACGACGGCGGCGGCGACGGACCGGCGGTCCTCGACCAGCGCACCTTCGAGCGCGGCGTCGAGGGCGAGACGCGCTCCTGCGGCACCGGCGCGGTCGCGGTCGTCGCGGCCGCCCGCCGCCTGGGCCTGATCGAGGGCGAGTCGGCCGTGAGCCGGCCGCCGGGCGGCGAACTGCGGATAACGGTACCGGACCGCGGCCACGCCACGCTCGCCGGCCCCGTCGCCCACGAGTTCTCGGGGGCGCTCCCCGCTGACCCCAGATGAGCGGCGACGGCGATGCCGGCTCGGGTTCGGACGCGGGGCCCGACTTCGACCCGGTCTCGTTCCTCGAAGAGGCGGTCCGGATCCCCTCCCACGAGTCGCCCGACGAGATGCGCGAGTCCGTCGTCGACCTCCTCGACCGACGGGGCGCCGACCCCGCGGTCGTCGCGGACGGCTGCGTCCTCGCGGAGAAGCGCTCGCCGGCGCCCGGGGCGGGGCCGCACCTCGTGTTGAACACGCACCTCGACACGGTGACGCCGCACGTCGCGTTCGAGCGCGGGCCGACGCGCGACGGCGAGCGCGGCGCTCAGACGGGGGCCGGGGACGACCCGGACGAGGTGATCCGCGGCCGGGGCGCCTGCGACGCGAAGGGGCCGCTCGCGGCGCTGCTCGCCGGCTTCCTCGCCGCCGACCCCGACCGCGGGCGGCTCACGCTCGCGCTCACCCCCGACGAGGAGGCGCTGTCGCTCGGCGCCGCGGCCCTGACCGGCCGGCTGCCGGGGACCGACGACCGGCTCGACGGGGACCTGTACCTCGTCGGCGAGCCCACGGGGCTCGACGCCTGCACCGCCGCGAAGGGGCGGTTCCAGGCGACCGTCGAGCTGTCCGGGGTCGCCGCGCACGCCGCCGAGTTCGCGGGCGCGAACGCGGTCGCGGCGGCCGAGGACGCGCTCGCAGCGGTCCGGACGTTCGACGCGGACGCGACCGCCCACCCGCAGTTGGGGCCGCCGAAGCTCACTCCCACGGTCGTCGAGGGCGGCGCGGCGACGAACCAGGTGCCGGCGGACTGCGAGATAACGGTCGACCGGCGGAGCGTCCCGCCGGAGACCGCCGAGGAGTTCCGGTCGTCGCTCGCGGACGCGGTGCGGGAGTCGCTCGCGAGCGGCCCGGCCGGCGACCGGGGCGTCGACGCCGCCGTCGCGCTCACCGACCGCGAGTCGCCGTTCCTGGAGGCGTTCGCGACGGACCCGGACCACGACCTCGTCCGAACCGTCGCCGACGCGGCGCGCGACGCGAGCGACGCGGTCGGCCTCTCGGACGAGCGCGGGGGCGGCGTCCGGCCGTTCGGCGCGGCGACGGAGGCCTCCTACTTCGCGCCGGCGCCGACGGTCGTGTTCGGGCCCGGAGACCTCGCCGACGAGGCGGGCGCGGTCGCGCACGCCGAGCGGGAGTACGTCCGGGTGCGCGAGGTCGAGGCGGCGGCGGCGGCGGTCGAGGAGACGGTCGCCGCGCTGCTCGGGTGAGCGCGGCCGCGCTCGGGCGTCCGCTCGCAACGCCGGACTGGACGCTCGCCGGCTACAGCAGGAACGTCTCCTCCTTCTCCGCGAGGTCGACGAAGTCGTCGGCGGCCGCGATCAGCTCGTCGGCGGCCGAGTTGCCGAACCCCATCGCCTCCACGCGGACGCCCTCGTGGCGGAGGTGCGAGCAGAGCCGGGCGAAGTCACCGTCGCCGGTACAGAGGACGACCGTGTCGACGTGGCTGGCTAAGGAGACGGCGTCGAGGCTCATCCCGAGGTCCCAGTCGGCCTTCTTCGACCCGTCGGCGAACGTCTTGATCTCCTTGATCTTCGTCTCGAAGCCGATGTCGCGGAGCGCCTCGAAGAAGCTCTCCTCCTCGGGCGAGTCGGCGCGGATGACGTACGCGATGGCGCGCACGAGCGACCGGTCCGCGACGGCCTCTTCGAGGAGGCCGGAGTAGTCGATGTTCCGCGAGTAGACGCTCTGTGCGGAGTGGTACAGGTTCTGCGAGTCCGCCAACACCGCGACGCGCTGGTCCGGGTGAATGTCGTTCATAGGCCCTCCTTCACCGCCCGCCGTTAGGGGCTTTGGGATCCGCGCGGCGGCGAGTCCCGGGCGCGGGCGAGCCGCGGCGACCACCATGGTTTATGTCAGACGATGGCGACCGTGGCCCATGGACGAAAAGCGGTTCGTCGTCGCCCTCTTCGGCCTCGCGGTCGCGTTCGTCGCCGGCTACGTGGCCTACCGGTTCGTCGCCCCGCTCACGGTCGCCGTCTTCCTCTACTACTCGACGCGGCGGTTCTACCACCGGCTCGAACGCTTCCGACTGCCGGCTCGGGTGCGCGCCGTGATGTCGCTGTCGCTCATCGGCGTGCCGCTCATCGGCCTGGTGAGCTACACCCTAGTGCTGCTGATCTTGGAGGCGCGCCGGTTCATCGAGACGTACCCGGTGGCCGACACCATCGGCGCGGAGAACTCGGTGATCGGCGACCTCGCGGAGCTGTCGAACCCGACGGCCGACGAGCTGCTCGCGGCGTACCGGTCGGGGCAGTTCGACCCCCTCATCGACCTCGTTTCCGAACAGGCGTCGCTGCTGGCGAGCACCCTCTCGGGGCTCGCCCTGAACCTCCTCATCACCATCGTCGTGACCTACTACCTGCTCATCGACGGGTCCCGGTTCCACAGCTGGCTCCTCTCGTTCGACGACGACGCGGTCGTCCGCGAGTACCTCGAGACCGCCGACGACGAGCTGGAGGCGGTGCTGTACGGGAACCTGCTCAACGTCATCGCCATCGGCATCATCGCCGTCGTCACCTACCTCGGGTACAACGCGGTCGCCCCGGCCGCCGTCGAGATCCCGTACCCCACGCTCGCCGGCGCGCTCACCGGCGTCGCCAGCCTGATCCCCGTGATCGGGATGAAGATCGTCTACATCCCGATCGCGGCGGCGATGTCGGTCCCGCTCGCGCTCGACGGCGACCTCTCGCTGCTCGTGTACGTCGCGGGGTTCCTCGCGGTCGCGGTCGTGGTCGTCGACACCATCCCCGACATCGTCCTGCGGCCGTACTTCAGCGGCAAGACGACCCACGTCGGGCTGCTGATGCTCGCGTACATCTTCGGCCCGGTCGTGTTCGGCTTCCACGGGCTGTTCCTCGCGCCGATCATCCTCGTGCTGGCGCTGACGTTCGCGGACACCGCGCTGTTGCGCCTGCTCGGCGTCGAGCCGGACTCGGGGCCCGAGATCTCCGCCGGACAGCGTCAGCTCGACGAGTTCTGAGCCGTCGCGGGCGCAGGGCGGTTCGGTAACGGTTCGCGGCGAGCCGAAGTCATATATCCTCGGTCGACGACCGGGCCACGTATGCGACTCCACGTCATCGGACTCGGCGGGGCCGGCGGGCGGGTCGCCGACCGGCTCGCCGCGGCGCACGGCGACGACCCGTTCCTCGGGGGCGTCAACGCCTTCGACACCGACATGGACGCGCTCGGGGCGCTGGACGCGCTCGGCGAGGAGCGTCGGTACCGGTTCGGCGACGCCGCGGGCGGGGACGGGCTCCAGGGCGACCTCCACGCCGGGCGTCGCCTCGGCGACGCGCACGCGAGCGAGCTCGGGCGGGCCATGGACGACCAGCGGCCGTCGCTCGCGGAGGCGTTCCTGCTCGTCGTCGGCCTCGGCGGCGCGGCCGGCGCGGGCGCGGCGCCCGCGCTCGCCGCGGAGCTCTCGCGGCTCTACGACGCCCCAGTCTACGCCTTCGGCTTCCTCCCCACCCGCGACGAGACGGAGGAACCGGACGACGACGCCCCGCGAAGCGCGTCCGCCGGCGGGGCGAGCGGCGCGGGGGCGGGCGCGGGAGCCGGTGACGGGCCCGCGCCGCCGACCCCGCACCGCCCGCTCGCCGAGCGGAACGCGGCCCGGACGCTCGACGCGCTCTCCGAGGAGTGCGCGGCGGTCTTCCCCTTCGACAACGCGGCGTGGCTCCGTCCGAGCGAGACGCTCGGCGGGGCGCGAGACCGGCTCAACGGGGTCGCGGCCGAGCGGATCGCGGCCCTGTTCGGCGCGGGCGAGACGCCGGAGGGCACGGAGACGCCCCAGCAGGTGCTCGACGCGAGCGACGTCGCCCGCGCGGCGGGCGGTGACGGCGAAATCGCGGCGATCGGGCACGCGACGCAGGCGGTCGACGCGCCCGACTCGGGCTCGAAGTTCGGGCTCGGGCTGTTCGGCTCCTCGGAGCCGGCCGAGGTCGACACGAGCGCCGCGGTGTCGGCAATCGAGACGGTGATCCGGAAGGCGACCCGCGGGAAGAACACGGTCGAGGTCCCCGACGGGCGCGCCGACCGGACCCTGCTCGTGGTCGGCGGCCCGCCGGCGTGGCTCAACCGCGAGGCGATCGCCGACGGGCGGCGCTGGCTCGCCGAGGAGACCGGCTCGGACGCGATCCTGAGCGGCGACGCGCCGGTCCCGGAGGGCGACGAGGTGTTCGCCGTCGTGATCCGGTCGGGGATCGACGAGCCGGACCGGGTCCGGGAGATCCGCGAGACGATCGAGTGACCGCGCCGGCGCGGGCCGGCGGCCGACGCCCGGCGGGCGACCCGAACCGGTTAACCGGGTGGCGCGCCCAGTAACCCCGTGACGACGCAGGCAGACCTCGGGATCGACCTCGACGTGCGCGACGCCGCGGCCGTCGCGGAGCGGCGCGACGAGCTCGTCGCCGCCGTGCGCGACCACGCCGGGGCGATCGCCTACCAGCTCGCGCGGCTCCAGGGCGGCGACTACGGCCGGGAGACGCTGTCGACGCGCGGCGGCGAGTGGACGGTGAAACACGAGGCGGGCGAGCTGGAGTTCCTCCTGTTCTCGCCGAAGTCGGGCTCGGACACGTACGTCATCTCGACGAAGCAGCCGCCGGACCCCGCCGACCTCGCGGTCGCGCTCGACGACTACGCGGCGTTCGTGGCGGCCTGGAACGACCACGTCGACTCGCTGTCCGGCGTCCTCGACGACGTGAGCGCCGAGTTCCCGGAGCCGGCGACCACCGAGGGCGTGGTGGCGGAGCGCGACCGCGTCCTCGACGCGATCCGCGAGACCTGCGCGGTCATCGCGGGGGAGATCCACCGGTACGAGGGCGACGACTACGGGACGTTCACGGCGCGCGTGGAGGGCGACCGCTGGGAACTGAAGTACGACGAGGGGAGCGTCTCGTACCTCCGGATCGGCGGGTCGGGCGGCCTCTACCTCCTCTCGCAGTACGGCGCGCCCTCCGCGGCCGACGTCCGGGAGTACGCGGACGGGTTCCGCGGCTTCGTCGCGGCGTACAACGAGTTCGTCGACGGCCTCGAAAGCGACCTCGAACGGATTTCCGTCTGAGGCTCCGTCTCGACCGACCGGCCGGCCTCTTCGCGCACTCACCGCTCCGTCCCGTCCGCGGCGCTCAGGAGGTCGCCGAGCAGAACCGGGTACCGCCGCGAGACGACCGCCGCGTACACGGCGGCCGAGACCCCGGCGCTCACCGCGACGGCGACCCCGAACCCGACCGGGGAGAGGGAGGCGAGCCCCGGCGCGTTCAGGGCCCACCCGACGCCGACGAGCCCCGCGGCGGCGGCGAGCGCGCCCGCGACCGCTCGGGCGACGGCCCGCGAGTCGATCTCGAGGTCGAGGAACCGCTGTCGCTCGGCGGCGGGGACCGCCGCGACGGTCGAGGCCTCCCGGTCGAACTCGATGGCCCCGGCCTCGGCCATCACCGGGCAGTGGTGCTGGTACAGCGACGCGTACACGCTCTTCCGCTCCTCGCTCGCGACGGCCGCCGGATCGATCCCCCGTTCGCGGGCGGCGACCCGGCGAGAGGCCTCCGCGAGGCTCACGGGGCCGTCGCGGCGGTGGAGCAGTGCCCACAGGAGCCGGCGCCGGCGGTTCCCCAGGATCCCGAGCAGGTCGTCCCGGTCGACGACCGACTCCGAGTCCGCCGGGCCGAGCGGTCTCCGCCCGTCGTCGCCACTCTCGGAGTCGGCGGATCCGACGCCGTCGTCTCCGGTCGCGTCCCCACGGCGGCCACGTCCGTCGTCTCCCACGGACGCACCGCCGTCGGCGCGCAATCCGCGTCTCCCACCTCGTTCCCCGTCGCGTCTCGTGTCTGTTGGTAACATACCACTTTCTACGGCGACGGCCGACTAATGTATTGGCCGATATGATCACGAACATGAGTGATTGCCTCAGTCGGTCGCGTCACGCCGGCCGGGAACGCTGCGCGGGTCCGCCGGTCCGTCGCCGCCGCCCGGAGCGGATCCGGGTCCCGCCGACGGCGCGACGCCGTCGGCCGGCGAAACGACTCGTTACCGCCGGCGCCGCCGCGGTAATCCGTCGTAGCAATCGGTTAATACCTACTTATCCTCGGTGGCGTGGTGTCTCACGTCCCTCCCCCCGCGACGCTCGGACGCCCCACAGGGGCGCTCCGTTCGGACCGGCGTGGGACGATCCCTCATGTCACGAACTCCCTCGAAATCGCTCACGGTCGTCATCGCCTCGCTGCTGGTCGTCTCCGCGGTCGCCGGCGCCCCGGCGGCCGTCGCGCAGGACGGGCCGCCTCCGACGCCGGCCGCCTACTTCGGCGAGATAACCGTCGACGGCGAGCCCGCCCCCGAGGGCGTCGAGGTCACGGCGTACGTCGACGGCGAACTGCGCGGGAGCCTCACCACGACCCAGATCGGCGCGTACGGCGGTTCCTCGGCGTTCGACCGGAAGCTCGTCGTCGAGGGGACCGACGCCGACGCGGGCGCGACCGTCGAGTTCCGGGTCAACGGCGAGGTCGCTTCGACCGACGACGCGATCGAGTGGGAGCCGGGCGAGGTCCGCCGCGTCGACCTCGCGGTCGGCGATGGCGCCGACGGCGGCGACGGTTCGGACGGGTCGGACGGCGGCGACGGATCAGACGGTGCCGACGGCAGCGACGGTTCGGACGGGTCGGACGGCGGTGACGGTTCGGGCGGCGGAGACGGGTCGGACGGCGCCGACACCGATGGCGGCGGTGGCGGCGGCGCCGTCGCGCCTCCGCCGAGCGGCGACGCCGTCGAGACGACCGCGGCCTCGGTCGAGATGGCGAACGGCACCGCGACCCTCTCCGCGGGCAGCGTCGGGACCGACGAGGTCGTCGAGGCCGACCTGCCGAACGGGACGGCGACGCCGAACGCGACGCTCGCCGCGCTCTCGGTCGCCCCCTCCTCGGAGATCCTCTCGTTCGGCGTCGAGGCGACGGCGATGGCCCCCTCGGAGCTGCCCGACGGCGTGCGCGACCACGAGGGTGCGGAGACGGTGTCGGTCTTCGAGATCGAGCCGACCACCTTCGACTCCGGCGCCGTCGAGTCCGCCGAGATCCGCTTCGAGACGGAGATGTCGGCGTTCTCCGACGCGGAGTCGCCCGAGGGCGTCGCCCTGTACCGCTACGTCAACAACCGGTGGCGCGAGCTCCCGACGACGTACGAGGGCGACGGCGTCTACGTCGCCGAGACGCCCGGGTTCTCCTACTTCGCGGTCGGCGGCCCGCAGTCCGACGTGACGGTCGCCGAGGCCTCGCTCGGCGCGGCCGAGGTGTCCCCCGAGAGCGAGACGGAGGTGGCGGTCAGGCTGCGGAACGCGGGCGACGCCGAGGGGACGACGAACGTCGGCCTGCGGATCAACGGCGAGCTCGTCGCCGACCGGACGATCACGGTCCCCGCCGACGCGACGCGGCGCGTCACGTTCACGCCGCGGTTCCCCGAGGTCGGCGAGTACGACGTGGCCGTGGGCTCGACCGAGGTCGGAACCGTCTCGGTCGTCGAGTCCACCGACGACGCCGACTCCGGGAACGGCGGCGGCGCCGGCGCGACCGGCGACGGGAGCGGGGACGCTTCGGACGACGGCGCGCCGCTCGAAGGGTTCGGCGTCGGCCTCACGCAGGTCGTCGGGCTCGTGAGCCTGCTGCTGGTCGTGGCCGGCGGGTTCCTCCTGTTGCGCCGGGAGTGACCGACCGGTCGCCTCGGCTCTCAGCGACGTCGTCGGGCGCTCCTCCCGCTCGATCGATGCGCGTTCGTGCCTATCTCGATCGTGTTTTGGCAATACTTATTCATCTCTGTTGGGTACCGACTCGCACATGTCGATCACCCTTCCGGGGCCGACGCTCGGCGTCGTCGGCGGCGGACAACTGGGCCGGATGCTGGCCGAAGCCGCGGCGCCGCTCGGCGTCGACCTCGTCGTGTTGGACCCGACGCCCGACTGTCCGGCGGCGCCGGTCGCGACCGACCAGATCGTCGGCGACTTCGACGACGCGGACGCACTCGACGAGCTCGCGGCCCGCGTCGACGCCCTGACCTTCGAGATCGAGCTCGCGGACCCGGACCGCCTCGCGGCCGCGAGCGAGGAGCACGGCGTGCCGGTCCACCCGGACCCCGGCACCCTGGAGACGATACAGGACAAGCTGGTCCAGAAGGAGGCGCTCGCGGACGCCGGGATCCCCGTCCCGGAGTTCGTCGCGGTCGCGACCGCCGAGGGGCTCGAACGCGTCGTCGAGGAGTTCGGCGGCGTCATGCTGAAGGCCCGCCAGGGCGGCTACGACGGCCGCGGCAACGTCCCGGTGGAGACGCCCGACGAGGCGGCCGACGCGCTCGATCAGATCGGCGGCGCCGCGATGGCCGAGGAGCTCCTCGACTTCGAGCGCGAGGTCGCCGTGATGGGTCTGAAGGGCGCGGACGGCGAGACGCGGACCTACCCGGTCACGGAGACGGTCCACCGCGAGGAGATCCTCCGCGAGAGCGTCAGTCCGGCCCGGGCCGACGACGCGGTCGTCGCCGAGGCCGAGTCGGTCGCGCGCGACGTGCTCGACGTGCTCGACGGCCGGGGAGTCTACGGCATCGAACTGTTCGAGACGCGCGAGGGCGAGGTGTTAGTCAACGAGATCGCGCCGCGCCCGCACAACTCCGGCCACTGGACGATCGAGGGCGCGCGCACCTCGCAGTTCGAGAACCACGTCCGGGCCGTCCTCGGCTGGCCGCTCGGCCCGACCGACCTCGTCGCGCCCGCGGTCACGGTGAACGTGCTCGGCGACGTTCACGAGAGCAGGGCTCTCGTGAGCCAACCGGAATCACGGCGTGATTCCGGTGACGTGGACGAGCGGGGGGCGGCGACGCTCCGGAACGTCGAGTCCGTCCTCGACGCGCCCGACGCCGACCTCCACTGGTACGGCAAAGACGACGTGTACCCGCTCCGGAAGATGGGCCACCTGACGGTGACGGACCGGGGCGCGACCGACGAAGCCGACCCCGACGCGCTGCTCTCTCGGGCGCGAGAGCTCCGCGACGGGCTGACCTTCCGAGACGCGTAGCCGTGGACCGTCCGGTCTTCAGGAGTTTCGGTCGATCCACGCGCAGAAGGCGTCGAAGTCACGCGCGCCGGCGTCGTCCGCGATACCGCTGAGGGTTCCCTCCCGAAGCTCGTCGTGTAGCGGAACCGTGACGTGCCGTCTGTCCCTCTCGTTCGCCGGATGCTCGTAGTACAGCTGCGCGTGGTCGCCGGTCGTTCGTCGCCACTCGAAACCGCCGCGGTTGACGAGGACCTTCACGACCTCCCGCCCAGAGAACGTGCGCCTCGCCACGCTATTCGAGGACGTCGGGCGGTTCCGCGTCTCCGGTCGCGTTCTCCTCGGGGTCGATCCCGTGTTCCCGAAGCTCCTCGTCGGTCGGCTCGCGACCGATCTCTCCTCGGTGGAGCGCGACGGCCTCGTCGAGGTTCTCCAGCGCGTCGGACCGGGACTCTCCCTGCGTCGTGACGCCCGTCCCGACGTCTCGGGCGATCCACCACCCCTCGTCTCGCCAGAGGCGGATCTCCCCGTCGCGGTCCGCTCCGTCTTCCGTCGAGCTCGGCATTACCGTATCTTTCGTCCGATTTCGTTGATAAGGGTTGGGCAGACGAACGACTGATACCGGTGCGCCGACCAAGTGACGACTCGATGCCGGACGGTCTCGCACCCGACGCGCCACGCGAACGCCAGTCGATCCGGCTCCCGCCGGACCGGATCGAGGCGCTCCGCCAGTGGGCGGAGGAGGGAACCGCCCTGACGGCTGCGGTCCGCGTCTGCGACCCGACGGTCGGCTCGCGCTCGTGAGGACCTCGTGGTCGGACGGCTGGGTGCTCCCGGGCGGCGCGGTCGAACCGGGGGAGTCGCCGGCGGCCGCGGCGGCGCGGGAGGTCCGCGAGGAGACCGGACTCGACGCGGCGATCGGCGACCCGGTCGTCGTCTTCGAGCAGTCGTACGTCGACGCCGAGCGCGACGTGTTCGCGTTCGAGGCCGAGTACGTCGTCTTCGCGGCGCGCGCCGAGGGGTGGATTCCCGACACGGCCGATCTCGGAGTCGATCCGGACGAGATCCGCGCCGCGAGGTGGTTCGACGAAGTCCCGGCGAACCTCCACGACGGGGATCTGCTCCGGGGGCTCCTCTGACCGCGCTTCGAGGGGAAGTTCCCTCCGGCTCGCCGCATCCGGCACTTCCTTACCGGCCTCCGCCGAATCCCTGCCCATGACCACGGTGGACGACCTGATCGACCGGCTCGAAGCGGAGGCGGCGGCCGACGCCGACCCGGCGACTACCCCGGACGTGGGGATCATCATGGGCTCGGACTCGGACCTCCCCGTCATGGAGGACGCCTACGAGGCGCTCGACGACCTCGGCTTCGCGGAACAGACCGACTTCGACGAGCCGCCGGACGCCCGGTTCACCTACGAGAGCTACGTCGTCTCCGCGCACCGCACGCCGGAGCTGATGTACGCGTACGGGGAGACGGCGTCCGCCCGCGGGCTCGACGTGATCATCGCCGGGGCCGGGGGGAAGTCCGCGGACCTGCCGAACATGACCGCGTCGATCGCGTACCCGGTGCCCGTCATCGGCGTGCCGGTTCAGGAGAAGTCGGTCGACTCCGTCATCGGGATGCCGACCGGCGCGCCGATCGTCGCCGTCGACGCCGGGAAGTCGTACAACGCCGCGCTGTCGGCCGCGCAGGTGCTCGCGCGCGAACACGAGGCGGTCGAGGAACGACTGGTCGAACTCCACGACGAGCAGCGGGCGGACGTCGCGGACGTCTCCGCGGCCCTCCACGACCGCGGACTCGACGGGTTCCGCGAGCGGTAGCGGGAACGCGTCGCGTTCGGCCGGCTTGCCCCGGACGCGTCGCCCTTTCATTCCGCGACGAACCCGTTCGGCGGCTCTCGGTGACATTTCCGGCGCTTCGACCGCGAACGGCCGGTACCGGCCCGCACGCACGCGGACGCACAAGACTCAACGCTTATGAGGGGGCGGTCCAAACCCCAGCACGTTACGGAGACCTATATGAGCGATTGGATAGCGATTGGCGCCTTGGCGGTCGTCGGCCTGCTCATCCCGGTAGCGATGATGTCAGTGTCGGCGCTGCTCCGCCCGAGCGTGCCTGAGACCGGTAAAAGTACCACCTACGAGTCCGGCGAGACCCCGACGGGCGGGACGCGGATCCGGTTCAACATCCAGTACTACATGGTCGCGTTGTTGTTCGTCGTGTTCGACATCGAGACCGTGTTGCTGTTCCCGTGGGCGGTCATCTACCGTCCGGCCGTCCAGGCCGGCGTGCCGATGGCCGACCTGCTGTGGCCGATGTTGGCGTTCGTCGGGATCCTGGCCGTCGGGCTCGTCTGGGCGTGGCGGTCGGGGGCGATCAGCTGGGCCCGCAGCCCCCGCGCGACCAGCAGAAAGACGACGGAGGACCTCAACTAATGAGCAGCGATCAACCGTTTATCACCGACGATTCGCAAGTCGTAACCGAGACCCGAGACGCCCGGATGACCGGGCAGGGAGACCGGTTCAACTCCCGCCTGCGTGAGGCGTTCGGCTCCTCGCCGTTCATCCTCACCAA
Source organism: Halorubrum tropicale (assembly GCF_001280455.1). Classification (NCBI taxonomy): domain Archaea; kingdom Methanobacteriati; phylum Methanobacteriota; class Halobacteria; order Halobacteriales; family Haloferacaceae; genus Halorubrum; species Halorubrum tropicale. Next base: position 66,341 of record NZ_LIST01000003.1, on the reverse strand, counting down.
GTTCGACAAGTTCCTGAACTGGTGTCGGGGATCCTCGATGTTCATGCTGCAGTTCGGCATCGCCTGCTGCAGCATCGAGATGATGCACACCTACGCGGTGAAACACGACCTCGACCGCTTCGGGTCGGGCGTCCCCCGCGCCTCGCCGCGGCAGGCCGACGTGATGATCGTCCCCGGGACGATCGTCTCCAAGTTCGCCCCGCGGATGAAGCGCGTCTACGACCAGATGCCCGAGCCGAAGTTCGTCGTCGGCATGGGCTCGTGTACCATCTCCGGCGGCCCGTTCCAGGAGGGGTACAACGTGATCAAAGGCGCCGAGGAAGTCATCCCGATCGACATCCACGTCCCCGGCTGCCCGCCTCGCCCCGAGGCGCTCGTGTACGGCGTCGTGAAGCTACAGGAGCGCGTCGCCAACGGCGAGGCCGCGCCCGTCACGGTCAAGCCGTACGAGCTGGAGGAGTTCTCGGACCTCGAACGCGACGAACTCGTCGACAAGCTGGCCGACCAGATCGACGACGACGAGCTCGTCATGCGGTACAACTTCGCTGATTCGCCATGAGCCTCGAACGACCAGACACCGTCGACGACGGCACCGTCGAGCAGACGCCCGACGAGCTTGAGGCGCTGCTCGGTGACCTCGTCGTCGACCGCGACGACCACCTGAACGCGCCCGGCTTCGTCATCCGCCCGGACACCGTTCAGGAGACGCTTCGGACCCTGAAAGAGCAGGCGGGGTACGACCACCTCTCCGTCGTCTCCGCACAGGAGTACGAGAACCGATACGAGTCGATCTACCACCTGAAGAAGTACGACGACCCGACCCAGGAGGTCAGCGTCGTCGTCCCCGCCGACAAGGACGACCCCGTCTCCGAGTCGGGCGAGCCCGTCTTCCGCACCGCCGACTGGCACGAGCGGGAGGCGTACGACCTCATCGGGATCGAGTACGACGACCACCCCGACCTGCGCCGGATCCTCCTGCCGGAGACCTGGCAGGGCCACCCCCTGTCGATGGACTACGACAAGGACCGGCCGCAGATCGCCACGCTCCCGGAGCACGCGAACCCGTTGGAGGACCACCACAAGGACTCCGAGTCCGACACGATGTTCCTCAACATCGGGCCGCACCACCCGGCGACCCACGGGGTGCTCCACCTGAAGACGGTCCTCGACGGCGAGCAGGTCGCCGACGTCGAGCCGGACATCGGCTACCTCCACCGCAGCGAGGAGCAGATGGCGCAGTCCGGGACGTACCGCCACCAGATCATGCCGTACCCGGACCGCTGGGACTACATCTCGGCGGGGCTGCTCAACGAGTGGGCGTACGCCCGCGCGGCCGAGGACCTCGCGGACATCGAGGTGCCCGAGTACGCGCAGGTCATCCGCACGATGGGCGCCGAGATGTGTCGGATCGCCGCGCACATGCTCGCCTTGGCGACGTTCGCGCTCGACATCAACGGCGACTTTACGGCGACGTTCATGTACGCCATCAACGACCGCGAGCGCGTCCAGAACCTCTTGGAGGATCTGACTGGCCAGCGGCTGATGTTCAACTACTTCCGGCTCGGCGGCGTCGTCTGGGACCTGCCGGAGCCGCGCGAGGAGTTCTTCTCGAAGACGCGGGACTTCCTCGACCAGCTCCCCGAGTCCGTCGAGGAGTACCACAACCTCATCACCTCGAACGAGATCTTCCAGATGCGGACGATCGACACGGGGATCCTCCCGCCGGACGTCGCGAAGAACTACGGCGCCACCGGCCCGGTCGCCCGCGGCTCCGGGGTCGACTACGACCTGCGCCGCGACGACCCGTACGGCTACTACGACGAGCTCGACTGGGACGTGGTGACCGAGGACGGCTGCGACAACTTCAGCCGCCTGCTCGTCCGGATGCGCGAGGTCGAGGAGTCCGCGAAGATCATCGAGCAGTGCGTCGACCTGCTCGAAGACTGGCCCGAAGACGAGCGGAACATTCAGGCGAACGTGCCGCGCACGCTGCGCCCGGACGACGACACCGAGATCTACCGCGCCGTCGAGGGCGCCAAGGGCGAACTCGGCATCTACATCCGGTCGGACGGGACGGACAAGCCCGCCCGGTTCAAGATCCGGTCGCCGTGCTTCTCGAACCTCCAGACGCTGCCGGAAATGGCGAACGGGGAGTACATCCCCGACGTGATCGCCGCGCTCGGTAGCCTCGACGTCGTTCTCGGGGAGGTGGACCGCTGATGGGCACGGCGCCCGCGCAGCTGTTCCCCGAGTTCATCGTCGACACGCTCGGCCTCGACAGCGTCATCGGCGAGGTGGCGGCGTCGCTCGTCGCCGCCTTCGTCGTCGGCAACATCATCCTGGCGTTCACGGGCGTCGCGGGCCCGTGGGCGAAACGGAAGATCACGGCCGCGTTCACCGACCGGATCGCGGTCGACCGGATCGGTCCCTTCGGGCTCCTCATCATCCCGGCGGCGGCGGTCCAGCTCCTCGCGAAGGAGCTCATCATCCCCGAGGGCGTCGACCGCCCCTCGTGGGACATCGCGCCGATCCTGCTGCCCGCGTCGGCGCTCCTCGGCTTCTCCGTCATCCCGATGGGCCACCTCGGCCCGATCAACCTGCATCTCGCGGACCCCGAGGTCGGGTTCGCGCTGGTGTTCGCGTTCGCCTCCATCGCCTCCGTCTCGCTGGTGATGGCCGGCTACGCGTCGAACAACAAGTACTCGCTCCTCGGCGGGCTGCGGGCCGTCGCGCAGAACCTCGCGTACGAGATCCCGCTCATCGTCACCGCGATGTCGGTCGTCATCTTCGCCGGCACGCTCCAGATGAGCGGCGTGGTCGGCGCGCAGACGCAGACGCTCGTGACGATCGGCGGGCTCGCGATCCCGTCGTGGTACGCGTTCGTCAACCCGTTCGCGTTCGTGCTGTTCCTCACCGCGAACATGGCCGAGATCGGTCGGAACCCGTTCGACATCCCCGAGGCGCCGACGGAGATCGTCGCGGGGTACCAGACGGAGTACTCCTCGGCCTACTTCGTCCTGTTCTACCTCGGGGAGTTCGTCCACATCTTCCTGGGCGGCGCGATCCTGGCCGTGACGTTCCTCGGCGGGGCGTCCGGCCCGGGCCCGGAGAGCATCGGCTTCATCTGGTTCGTGGTGAAGATCTGGGGCTTCTTCCTGTTCACGCAGTGGGCCCGCTCGGCGCTGCCGCGCGTCCGCATCGACCAGCTGATCGAGATCGGCTGGAAGGGAATGCTGGTGCTGTCGTTCGCGAACCTGGTTCTCACGGCCGTAATCGTGGGGGTGATCGCTTGATATGATCGGACTGATGAAATCCATGGCGACGACGATGAAACACGCGCTGGACGGGTCGACGTTCACGGTGGAATACCCGGAGGACGCGCCCGAGGTGAGCCCGCGGTTCCGCGGGGTCCACAAGTTCAGCCAAGAGCGGTGCATCTGGTGTCGGCAGTGCGAGAACGTCTGTCCGAACGACACGATCCAGATCGTTCAGGACGACCAGCGCAACGGCGAGCAGTACAACCTCCATATCGGGCAGTGCATCTACTGCCGGCTCTGCGAGGAGGTCTGTCCCGTCGACGCCATCCTGCTGACCCAGAACTTCGAGTTCACCGCGGACACGAAAGACGACTTCGTGTTCAACAAAGAACAGCTCAAGAACGTCCCGTGGTACAAGGGCATCGACCCGCTGGAGTCCCGCAACCCCGATCGCGGCGCGTGGATCGGGGAGGGCGACGGCGAGGTCGACTACCAGTAGCGGGCACGTCTCGAAATCTTCAAAGGGGTTCTCATAGGAGACAAACACAATGGTTTATGCTACTATCGCGTTCGGGCTGTTCGCCGCGGTCACGCTGGCGTTCGCCCTCGGGGTCGTCCTGGCGCGCGACGTGTTCCACGCCGCGCTGCTTCTGGGCGGAGCCCTCACGAGCGTCGCGGTGCACTACGTGATGCTGCGGGCGGAGTTCATCGCCGCCATGCAGATCCTCGTCTACGTCGGCGGGGTCCTCATCTTGGTCACGTTCGCCGTGATGCTCACGCGATCGGATTCGGAAACGGAGGTGAGTAGCGCGTGAGCAGCGACGAGAGCCGCGGCTCCCGGATCGCGCCCGCGATCGCCGTGGGCGGACTGTTCGCGGTGTTGGCCGCGACCGTCAACGGGGCGACGTTCGGCTTCGAGGAGGTCGGCTTCCCGGCCGACGCCTCGGTCGTCCACAACATCGGGTACGCCCTCTTCAACCTCGCCGAGTACGACCTCGGCGCGGTTCCGTCCGAGGGGTTCCTCGCGGCGTTCCTGATCGCCGCGGTCGCACTCGACGTGGCGGTCGACGGCGCCGTCTACCTGGCCAAACGCGAGGAGGACGGCTCCGTCGTCGCGGCGGTCGGACAGGCGTTCACCGACGGCGGACGCGACGGGGGTGACCGTCGATGACGGCGCTCGCGTCCTCGATCCCGCCGTCGTGGTACCTGCTGTTGGCGTCGGCCATCTTCTGTATCGGCCTGTTCGGCGTGTTGACGCGGCGGAGCGCGCTGTACTTCCTCATGAGCGTCGAGCTCATGATGAACGCGGCCAACATCAACTTCGTCGCGTTCGCGCTGTACTACGGCGACCTCACGGGGCAGGTGTTCGCGCTGTTCGTCATCGCGCTCGCCGCCGCCGAGGTCGCGATCGGTATCGGCATCATACTCGTGTTATACCGCAACTTCGGCACGACCGACGTGACTGTTCCCGCGGAGATGAGGTGGTAAGATGGTGAACGCATTCGCATACGTTCCGGCGATCGTACTCCTCCCGTTCTTCTCGTTCCTGGTCGCGCTCGGCGCGGGCAGGTACCTCCCGAAGGGCGGCGCCTTCGGCGGCATCGCGGCGACGGCCGGCTCGTTCCTGCTGTCGATCTGGGTCGCCGCGACCGTCGCGGGCGGACGGGCGTACAACGAGACGCTGTACCACTGGGCGAGCGAAGGCGGCGCGGGCATCGGTCCGACGGACATCAAACTCACGTTCGGCGTCCTGATCGACCCGCTGTCGGCGCTCATGCTGGTCATCGTGACCCTCGTGGCGCTGCTCGTCCACGTGTTCTCGCTCGGCTACATGAACGACGAGGGCGAGACCGGGCTGCCGCGCTACTACGCCGGGCTCGGCCTCTTCACGGCGTCGATGCTCGGCTTCGTCGTCGCCGACAACCTGCTGATGGCGTTCATGTTCTTCGAGCTGGTCGGGCTCTGCTCGTACCTGCTCATCGGCTTCCACTTCCGGGAGCCGGGTCCGCCGTCGGCCGCGAAGAAGGCGTTCCTCGTCACCCGCTTCGGTGACTACTTCTTCCTCGTCGGCGTCGTCGCGGTGTTCGCCACCTTCGGCACGGCGCAGTTCGCCGGTCCCGACTCGTTCCCGGCACTGGCCGACGCGGCGCTCAACGGCTCCGGGTCGGTCGCGTGGACTCCCGGCGGCCTCGACCTCGGCACATGGCTGACCGTCGTCGGCCTGCTCGTCCTGGGCGGCGTCGTCGGCAAGTCCGCGCAGTTCCCGCTCCACACGTGGCTCCCCGACGCGATGGAGGGCCCGACGCCCGTCTCCGCGCTCATCCACGCCGCGACGATGGTCGCGGCCGGCGTCTACCTCGTCGCGCGGATGTACGGGTTCTACGTGCTGACGCCGACGACGATGGCGGTCATCGCCTTCGTCGGCGGCTTCACGGCCTTGTTCGCGGCGACGATGGGGCTCGTGAAAGACGAGCTGAAGCAGGTGCTCGCGTACTCGACCATCTCGCAGTACGGCTACATGATGCTCGCGCTCGGCGCGGGCGGGTACGTGGCCGCCGTCTTCCACCTGACCACCCACGCCTTCTTCAAGGCGTTGCTGTTCCTCGGCGCCGGGTCGGTAATCATCGCGATGCACCACAACGAGGACATGTGGGACATGGGCGGGCTGAAGTCGAAGCTCCCCGTCACCTACTACACGTTCCTCGCCGGCTCGCTGGCGCTAGCGGGAATCTTCCCGTTCGCCGGCTTCTGGTCGAAAGACGAGATCCTCTACGAGGCGCTCGTCCACGGGCTCAACGACCCGCTGCTGCTCGGCGGCTACCTGATGGGGCTGCTCGCGGTGCCGGTCACCGCGTTCTACACCTTCCGGATGGTGTTCCTGACGTTCCACGGCGAGCCCCGCAGCGACACCGCCCGCGACCCCGAGTCCGTCCGCTGGAACGTGAAGGGTCCGCTGACGGTCCTCGGCTCGCTCGCGGTCGTCACCGGCTTCATCAACATGGTCCCCGTGAAGAAGGTGCTCGGAATCAAGGGGATCGACGTGCTTCACCGCTGGCTCGACAACGAGTGGGGCGGCATCGAGGGGCTCTCCTCGCACCACTACGCCGACATCGGTCCGTACAGCAGCGCGTACCTCGTCGGCGGTGAGGCCGGGACCGTCCTCGTCGGCGCGGCCGTCTCGCTCGGCCTCGCGCTGCTCGGACTCGGACTCGCCTGGCGGCTGTACAACGTGCCGTCGCCGACGGAACACACCGCCAAACTCGGCGGGATCAAAGACGTGCTGTACAACAACTACTACCTCGACGAACTGCAGGTCTGGCTCGCGTATCGGACGGAAGACGTCGCGGGCGGCGCGAACACCTTCGACCAGGGAATCATCGACGGCGTCGTGAACGGCGTCTCCTCGGTGAGCCTGACCGGCGGCGGCCGGATCCGCAAGCTCCAGTCGGGGGTCGTCTCGCAGTACGCCGCGCTGCTCACCTTCGGACTCGTCGCGCTGTTGCTCGTGCTCGGCGCGACCGGGGGGTGGTTCCTGTGATACTCGAAGCGCTCATGGCGGCCGCGTTCGTCGGCGCGCTGACGGTGTTCCTCGCGCCCGACGAGTGGGCCGGCCGGCTGGCGTTCGCGATCAGCCTGATCCCGTTCGTCGGCAGCCTCTCCCTCTGGTCCGGCTTCGAAGCCGGCGGCAACGCGCTGCTCGGCGGCGAGATAGCCTACGCGACCCGGATGGAATGGCTCGAAGTGGGCGGCCGGAGCGTCTCGTGGTTCGTCGGGCTCGACGGGATCAGCCTCCCGCTGTTCGTGCTCACGACGTTCCTCGTGCCGTTAGCGATCCTCAGCGCGTGGACGCCCGTCGACACGCGACAGAGCCAGTTCTACGGGCTCATGCTGTTCATGGAGGCGAACCTGCTCGGCGTGTTCGCCGCGCTCGACTTCTTCCTGTGGTTCGTCTTCTGGGAGGCCGTGCTGGTCCCGATGTACTTCCTCATCGGGATCTGGGGCGGTCCGCGCCGCAAGTACGCCGCGATCAAGTTCTTCGTCTACACGAACGCGGCGTCGCTGCTGATGTTCATCGGCTTCATGAGCCTCGTGTTCGCGCTCGGCGACTCGGTGTCGTCGTTCGCCCTGCCGGAGATCGCGCAGGCGATCGCCGCGGGCGACCTGAGCGCGTGGTTCGGCATCCCGGCGGACCGCATCGCGATGGCCGCGTTCCTCGCGATGTTCCTCGGGTTCGCGGTGAAGGTCCCGATCGTGCCGTTCCACACGTGGCTGCCGGACGCCCACGTTCAGGCGCCGACCCCGGCGTCGGTGCTCCTGGCGGGCGTCCTCCTGAAGATGGGGACGTACGCGCTGCTCCGGTTCAACTTCACGATGCTCCCCGAGCAGGCGTCGATGCTCGCGGTCCCGATCGCGGCCATTGCCGTCATCAGCGTCATCTACGGCGCGATGCTGGCGCTCGCACAGAAGGACCTCAAGCGGATCGTCGCCTACTCGTCCGTCTCGTCGATGGGCTATGTCATCCTCGGGCTCATCGTGTTCACCGAGTACGGGATCGGCGGGGCGACGTTCCAGATGGTCGCGCACGGCCTCATCTCGGGGCTCATGTTCATGGCGGTCGGCGTCATCTACAACGCGACCCACACCCGGATGGTCGGCGACATGGCCGGCATGGCCGACCGGATGCCGGTCACCGTCGGCATCCTCGTCGCCGGCGCCTTCGGCTACATGGGGCTGCCGCTGATGGCCGGCTTCGCCGGCGAGTTCTTCATCTTCGTCGGCTCCCTGTCCGCGCCGGCGCTCCCGTACGCACCGGTGTTCACGGCGCTGGCGATGTTCGGTATCGTCATCGTCGCCGGCTACCTGCTGTCGGCGATGCAGAGCACGCTGTTCGGTCCCTTCGAACTGGAGACCGACTACGACGTCGGGCCCGCGGCGTTCCACGACGTCGCCCCGCTCGCGGTGCTTCTGGTGGCGATCATCGTGCTGGGCGTCGCGCCCGACATCTTCTTCGAGATGATCCGTGACGCTGCCCTGCCGGTCGTCGAGGGGGTGACGATCGATGGTTAACGGACTGCCCGCCGTGACGGCGCTGCTGCCGGCGCTGCTGTTGGCCGTCACCGGACTCGCGCTGCTGTTGGTCGACACGGTGCGGCCGGACGCGCGCTCGAACACGTCGATGGCGGTCGTCGGTGCGGTCGGGTCGCTCGCCGCGCTGACGGCCACCGTCTGGCTCACCGCCAGCGGCGGCGTGAGCCCCGACGGCGGCGCGGTGCTGCTGTTCGCCGACGCGGTGAAGGTTGACACCCTGGCGCTGTTCTTCACCGCCATCTTCGCGTCGGTGACCGCGCTGGTGTTAGTCGCCGCGCACGACTACTTCCACGACCACGCCAACCCGGCGGCGTTCTACTCGCTCGTGACGTTCGCGGCGACCGGGATGGCGCTGCTCGCGGTCGCGAACTCGCTCGCGGTCGTGTTCGTCGCCCTGGAGATGGTGTCGCTGCCGTCGTACGTGCTCGTCGCGTACCTCAAGGAGGACCGGGGCAGCGTCGAGGCGGGGATGAAGTACTTCCTCGTCGGAGCGCTCTCGTCCGCGGTCTTCCTGTTCGGCATCTCGCTCGTGTACGCCGCGACCGGGTCGCTCATCCTCGCCGACATCGCGTCGGCGTCGATCGAGGGTCTGGCCGGCGTGCTCGGCGTCGGCGTCGTGATGATGATCGGCGGCGTCGCCTTCAAGACCGCCTCCGTCCCGTTCCACTTCTGGGCGCCGGAGGCGTACGAGGGCGCGCCCGCGCCGGTGAGCGCGTTCCTCTCGTCGGCCTCGAAGGCCGCCGGGTTCGTCGTCGCGTTCCGCGTGTTCACCGAGGCGTTCCCGCTGGAGATGGCGGTGTCCGCGAACGTCGACTGGATGCTCGCCTTCGCGGTCCTCGCGGCCGTCACGATGACGCTCGGCAACTTCGCGGCCGCGGTCCAGGAAGAGGTCAAGCGGATGCTCGCGTACTCCTCCATCGGGCACGCCGGGTACGCGCTCATCGGCGTCGCCGCGCTCACGGTCGACGGCCCCGCCAACGGCACGGTCATGGGCGCCGCGATGGCGCACCTGCTCGTCTACGGGTTCATGAACACCGGCGCGTTCCTCTTCGTCGCGATGGCGGAGCGGTGGGGCGTCGGCCGGACCTTCGCCGACTACGCGGGGCTCTGGCGGCGCGCGCCGGTCGCCTCCGTCGCGATGGCCGTGTTCATGTTCTCGCTGGCCGGGCTCCCGCCGTTCGCCGGGTTCTTCTCGAAGTACTTCCTGTTCCAGGCGGCCATCGACAACGGCTTCCTGTGGCTGGCCGGCCTCGGCGCGGTGAACAGCGTCGTGTCGCTGTACTACTACAGCCGGGTCGTGAAGGCGCTGTTCCTCGACGACCCCGAGTCGCCGAGCGCGCTCGACGCGATCGACGTGCGACCGACGGCGCTGTACGCCGCGGTCGTCTTCGCGGCGGTCGCGACGGTGCTGCTCCTGCCCGGCTTCGGCCCCGTCATCGAGACGGCCGAGGCGGCGGCCTCCGCGCTGTTTTAGAGCGGCCGCGGAACCGCTCTTCTTTCCACGCGTCTCACGCCCCCAGCGACGGCGCCGACCGTCGCGGCGTCGGACCGACGCGGCGGCTTTCGGTCGGCGACCCCCGCGCCGGCGCCCACAGATATTCGTCCGTTCGGCCCCTCGGTACGGTCGTGTCCCGGACTCGCACCTACCGGTGTCTGAACTGCCTCGACGAGACCGTCACGCGCTCGTTCGACACCTCTCACCTCTCGATGACCTGTCCGAACTGCGAGTCGTTCGAGCGGTTCGCGAACGAGGCGGTGATCGAGCAGTTCGAGTCGCTCGAGGCGTCGCCGCCGTCGGAGTTCGACTGGGACCGGCTGGAACGCCGGGAGAAGCTGCTGGTCGCGGAGCGGATCGCTCGCACGGACAAGACGCTCGCGGACTTCGACGTGATCGACGCGACGGAGGCGTAGCGCCGCTCGGGGCGCTACCGCGCGTACAGCTTGCCGCCGACGAGGTCCGCGAGCCCGACGCCGTCGCCGGGCGTGACGGCCACGTAGGGGCGATCGACCGGCCCGAACACGTCGACGACGCGGCCGACCGTCGAGAGCGACTCGTCGACGACGCTCGCGCCGATCCGCGGGGGCTCGGCGCCCGGATCGCCGCGGGCGATCGCGAGCCCGCCGGCGGTGCGGACGACGGTACCGACGCGCCGCACGGTTACTCCCGGAGCACGCCGAGGTAGGCGGCGATCGCCTGGACGAGGTCGTTCTTCGCGGTGTCGTCGGTGCCCTGGACCGCCACGTACCCGCGGGCCTCGAACTCCCGGGAGTACGTCGCGTCGCGCTCGACGACCGCGTCGTAGCCGACCTGCTGGACGGCCTTCGCTATCTCGTCGACGGTCGGCGCTTCGACCGCCAGATCCGTCGGGACGCGGCGCCCCTCCGAGCGGGACAGCTCGGCGTCGAAGTAGGCGGGGTAGACGACGTTCTCGACCATACCGGATCCCCTCGCGCGCGGCGTAAGGTCGTTTCGGACCGCCGCGCGCTCGGCGCCGCTCAGTCGGTTCGGAACTCGAACCGGGCCCCGCCGTCCTCGCCGGTCGTCGCCTCGACGGTCCAGCCGTGCGCCTCGGCGATGCGCTCGCTGATTGCGAGCCCGAGTCCCGTGCCCGACTCGTCGGTCGTGAACCCGCTCTCGAACACGCGCTCGCGGTCCGCCTCCGGGAGCCCGACGCCGTCGTCCTCGACGTAGAAGCCGCTCGCGGGGCTCCCGTCGTCCCCCTCGAAGGTACCCGCCCCGACCCCGACCGAGAGCGGCTCGTCGGGGGCGTCGCGACCGTGTTCGACGCTGTCGTCGGGCTCTGCCCGACTGCTCGCGGACCCGTGTTCCACACTGTTCCGGAAGACGTTCTCGAACAGTTCGCGCAGCCGCGTGCGGTTCGCCTTCAGGGTCGCGTCGGACTCGACCGTCAGCGTCGCGACGTCCGTGTCGACGCCCTCCCACGCCTCGCGCGCGACCGCGGCCAGCGAGACCGGCTCCGTCTCGCCCACCGACCGCCCCTCCCTGGCCAGCGACAGGAGGTCCTCGACGAGCTCGTCCATGCGCCCGATGGCGTCGGCGACCCTGTCGAGGTGGTCAACGTCGCCCGTCTCGCGGGCGAGGTCGACGTACCCGTCCGCGACCGACAGCGGGTTCCGGAGGTCGTGGGAGACGATGGAGGCGAACTCGTCGAGCCGCTCGTTCTGTCGCCGCAGCGTCTCCTCGCGCTCGCGCCGGTCGGTGACGTCGGTGTAGATGGCGTACCCGGCCGCGTTCGCGGCGTCGAGGTGGATCGGGATGACGTGGAGGATGAAGTGTCGCGGCCCGTCGGCGGTGACCCGCGTGACCTCCCGTCGGACGTTCTCGCCGCGCTGGAGCTGCTCGTTGAGCTCTTCCGCCTCCGCGTCGGCCTCCGGGGGAACGATGTAGTCGTCGATGGACTCGCCCATCACCGTCTCCGGGTCGTACCCGAACGTCGCCTCGAACGCCTCGTTCACCTGTCGGACGACCGGGTCGCCGTCGGTGTAGTCGTAAGCGATGGCGGGGTCAGGCACGTTCGCGAACAGCGCGAGCAGGCGGTCTCGCTCGGCCCTGAGCGTCTCGGTGACGTCGATCCGGTCGAGGGTCTCTTCGAGGTGGGAGCCGAGCAGCTCCGCCAGCCGGCGGTCGGCGTCGTCGAACGCGTCGGCGCCGTCGCTCGCGTCGGCCGCGAGCTGGAAGACCACGTCCTCGCCCACGGGGACGGTGAGCAGCGTGTCGTACCGGCTCTCGGGGGTCGGGTTCGGCGCGACGGAGACGTCGCCGGTCTGGACCGCCTGCCCCGCCACGCCGGTCCCCACCCGGACCCGGTTACAGTCCTCGACGGGCGTCCCGCTGGAGGTGACCACGGGCTCGACCCACTCGCCGTCGCGAACCGCGACCACGGCCCGGTACTCCGGGAACACCACCTCGGCGACGGCGATGGCGGCCCGGTACGCCTCGTCGACCGACCTGACGGCCGCGAGCTCCGTCATCCCGGCGTTGAGCTGTTCGATCCGCGACGGGGTCCGCGTCGGGTCCGTCCGGACGACGGACCGCCGCTCCCGGGCGAGCAGCCACGACACCGTCTCCGAGAGCGACTCCGGCGTCCGCGCGACCGCGTCCACGAGCGGGTCGGTCGCGACTCGGTTGGCCGGGTCGTCGACGAAGGCGACCACGGAACCGACGCGGTCGGCGGACCGGACCCGTCCGAGCCCCGCCTCGTCGGCGACGACCGTCACGTCGGCCCCGGCGAGGCGCGAACCGTCGGTGGCGGCCGCGTCGGCGGCGTGCGTCTCGACCGCCTCACCGTCCTCGCCGCCGGGGGCGTCGGCGCCGAGGCGGGCCTCGAGGTCGTCGGCGAGCCCAGAGCCACCGCCGAGGACGAGAACCGACGCGCGCTCGCCCAGCGCAGAAGTCACAATTGTACGTGATACGCACCGCCGAGAGTATAAATCTTCTTACCGATCGACGAATCCCGACGCGGTCGGCCATTTCCGACCGGTCAGCGGCGTTCCCTCTGAGGACCGTCGGTCGGCGCCGGCTCGCGGCGGCGAACGGCGCGTCGCGGCCGACGAGCGACCCCGGAACCCTTTTGGAGCAACACGGGCCACGTTCGTGTAATGAGCGATCTCGAAGCGGAGTACCGTCTCGATTACTTCGAGGAGGAGGGGTTCGAGCGCAAGGAGTGTCCCTCCTGTGGCGCGCACTTCTGGACCCGCGACGCGGAGCGAGAACTCTGCGGCGAGCCGCCCTGTGAGGACTACAGCTTCATCGACGATCCCGGCTTCCCGGAGGCCCGGTCGCTGTCGGAGATGCGCGAGGCGTTCCTCTCCTTCTTCGAGGAGCACGGCCACGAGCGGATCGACCCGTACCCGGTCGCCGCCAACCGCTGGCGCGACGACGTCCTCCTGACCCAGGCGTCCATCTACGACTTCCAGCCGCTCGTCACCTCCGGGCAGACGCCGCCGCCGGCGAACCCCCTCACCATCTCACAGCCCTGTATCCGGATGCAGGACATCGACAACGTCGGCAAGACGGGCCGGCACACGATGGCGTTCGAGATGATGGCCCACCACGCGTTCAACACGCGCGAGGAGGTCGAGGAGGACGAGTACGCCTACCACGGCGAGGTGTACTGGAAAGACGAGACGGTCCGGTACTGCGACGAGCTATTCGAGAGCCTCGGCGCCGACCTCTCGGAGATCACCTACATCGAGGACCCGTGGGTCGGCGGCGGCAACGCCGGTCCCGCCATCGAGGTCATCTACAAGGGCGCCGAGCTGGCGACGCTCGTCTTCATGTGTATGGAACAGGACCCCGAGGGCGACTACGAGATGAAAGACGGGAACTCGTACTCGTTCATGGACACCTACATCGTCGACACCGGGTACGGGTTAGAGCGGTGGACCTGGATGAGCCAGGGGACCGCGACGGTGTACGAGGCGGTGTACCCCGACGCCATCGACTTTTTGAAGGACAACGCCGGGATCGAACACACCGAGGCGGAGCGAGAGATCGTCCACCGCGCCGCGAAGCTCTCCGGGCGGCTCGACATCGACGACGTCGACGACGTGGAGGCCGCCCGCGGCGAGATCGCCGACCGGCTCGACGTCGACGTCGACCGGCTGCGCGAGCTGGTGGAGCCGCTCGAATCGATCTACGCCATCGCCGACCACTCGCGGACGCTCGCGTACATGTTCGGCGACGAGATCGTCCCCTCGAACGTCGGCACTGGCTACCTCGCCCGCATGGTGTTGCGGCGGATGAAGCGGCTCGTCGACGAGGTGGGCGTCGACGCGCCCCTCGACGAGCTGGTCGACATGCAGGCCGACCGCCTCGGCTACGAGAACCGCGACACCATCCGCGAGATCGTCCGCAGCGAGGAGCGGAAGTACGAGCGGACCTTGGAGCGCGGCGCCCGGAAGGTCGAGCAGCTCGCCGACGAGTACGCCGGCACCGGCGAGCCGATCCCGACCGAGGAGCTGCTGGAGCTGTACGACTCCCACGGGATCCAGCCCGACATGGTCGCCGACATCGCCGACGAGCGCGGCGCGACCGTCGACGTGCCCGACGACTTCTACGCCCTCGTCGCCGACCGGCACGAGGAGGGCGACGCCGCGGCGGCGGCCGACGAGCGCGACGAGCGGCTCGCCGACCTCCCCGAGACGGAAAAGCTGTTCTACGACGACCAGGGCCGCACCGAGTTCGAGGCGGTCGTCCTCGACGTGCTCGACGCCGAGGACGGGTACGACGTGGTCTTGGACCAGACGATGTTCTACCCCGAGGGCGGCGGCCAGCCGGCCGACAGGGGCCAGCTGACGGTCGGCGAGACCACCGTCGACGTCACCGACGTCCAGGAGGTCGACGGGGTCGTCCTCCACCGCGCGGACGCGGACCCCGGCAAGGGCGAGTTCGTCACGGGGCAGGTCGACGGCGACCGCCGCGAGCGGCTCCGCGCGCACCACACCGCGACGCACCTCATCGGCCACGCCGCCCGGCAGGTGCTCGGCGACCACGTCCGACAGGCGGGCGCCCAGAAGGGCACGGACTCCGCTCGGCTCGACGTGCGCCACTTCGAGCGCGTCACCCGCGAGGACGTGAAGGCGATCGAGCGCGTCGCGAACGAGCTGATCCGGGACGACGTGCCCGTCCGGCAGGAGTGGCCCGACCGCAACGAGGCGGAGGCCGAGCACGGCTTCGACCTGTACCAAGGCGGCGTCCCGCCGGGAACGAACGTCCGCCTGATCCACGTCGGCGACGCGGACGTCCAGGCCTGCGCCGGCACCCACGTCGACCGGACCGGCGAGATCGGCGCCGTGAAGGTGCTGAAGACGGAGCCCGTCCAGGACGGCGTCGAGCGGATCGCCTTCGCGGCCGGCGCCGCGGCGGTCGAGGCGACCCAGCGCACCGAGGACGCGCTGTACGACGCGGCCGAGGTGTTGGACGTCGACCCCCTCGACGTGCCCGACACCGCCGAGCGCTTCTTCGAGGAGTGGAAGGCGCGGGGGAAGGAGATCGAGTCGCTCAAAGAGGAGCTGGCGACCGCGCGCGCGTCGGGCGGCGCCGACGCCAAGGAGGTCGAGGTCGCCGGGACGACGGCGGTGATCCAGCGGCTCGACGGCGACGCCGACGAGCTGCGCGCGACCGCGAACGCCCACGTCGACGACGGGAAGGTCGCGGTGATCGGCAGCGGCGCCGACGGCTCCGCGAGCTTCGTCGTCGGCGTCCCGGACGGCGTCGACGTGAACGCCGGGCAGGTCGTCTCGGAGCTCGCCGGCCGCGTGGGCGGCGGGGGCGGCGGCCCGCCGGACTTCGCGCAGGGCGGCGGTCCGGACGCGGACGCGCTGGACGACGCGCTCGACGCGGCGCCGGACGTCCTCCGCAACCTCCAGGAGGCCTGACGGCCCCACACGGACTCCGCCATGCCCCACGCGACCAACGCCGGCGTCGAGATCCGCTACGAGGTCGACGCGCCCGACGCGGGCGACTCCGACGAGGCGGTCGTGTTCTGCGGCGACGTCGGCCTCGGCGCGTGGCAGTTCGGCTGGCAACACGCCGCGCTGACGGGCCCGCACACGGTCGTCACGCCGGAGACGCGTGGCGTCGGCCAGTCGGACGCCCCGCCCGCCCCCTACGGGGTCGAGGCGCTCGCGGCCGACCTCGACGCAGTCTGTGCGGCCGAGGGGATCCGCAACGCCCACCTCGTCGGTTACGGCCTCGGCGGGATGGTCGCGCTGACGGCGGCGCTGGCCTCCTCGCGGCCGGCGAGCCTCGCCCTGATCGGGACGCCCCCCGCGGGCGACGCGTACAACCCCGCCGGCGTCTGGGCCGATCCGAGCGACCCGGCCGCGGTCGAGGGGTCGCTCTCCGGGCTGCTCTCGCCCGACTTCCGGGAGGCGCACCCGGACGCGCTCTCGCGGATCGCGGAGTGGCGCCTCGCCGAGGACGCCGACCGCGAGACGTACGCGGCCCACCGCGCCGCGGTCGAGGGGTTCGACCTGACCGACGACCTCTTCGAGGTCACGACCCCGGCCTTGGTCGTCCACGGGACCGACGACACCGCCTGCCCGGTCACGGCCGGCGAGACGCTCGCCGAGGGGCTCCCGCGCGGGGAGTTCCACTCGATCGAGGGCGCCCGACACCTCGTCGGCGTCGAGGCGTCGGCCGCGGTCAACGACCTGCTCGTCGGGTGGCTCGCCGAACACGCGGGCGACCCGTTCGCGTAGGGCCGCGCGTCGACGAGCGAGCGCGGCGTCCGCGTCGGCGGCCGGCACGTCCGGCGCCGCAACCGTTTTGTGACTCTCGGCTCTCCGTTCGGTCGATGACCCGCCTCCGGTTCGCCCTGTTGAACGCCGCCCACGACGGCGCGAACACCCGTCGGAACTTCCGCCGCGAGATCGACGCCGACCTCGTTGAGTTCGACGCCGTCGACGGCGACCTCCCCGACCACACCGAGTTCGACGGCGTCGTCGTGACCGGATCGCGCTCGTCGGTCTACTGGGACGAGGCGTGGATCCCCCCGCTCGTCGACTACGTCGCCGAGGCGGCCGACGCCGGCGTCCCGGTCCTCGGCGTCTGCTACGGCCATCAGGTGCTCGCGGAGGCGCTCGGCGGCCGCGTCGCCGGGATGGACGGCTTCGAGATCGGCTACAACGAGATCCGGCAGGTGCGCGACGACCCGCTGTTCGAGGGGATCGGCGAGTCGTTCACGGCCTTCACGACCCACGGCGACGCGGTGGTCGAACTACCGCCGTCCGCCACGCTGCTGGCCGAGAACGACCGCGGCGTCCACGCGTTCCGCGACGGGCACTGCTGGGGCGTCCAGTTCCACCCCGAGTACGACGTCGAGACCGCCCGCGACGTGACGGACGGCAAGCGGGACCAGATCGGCGACGCCCGCGTGGACGCCGTCCTGGAGGCGATCACCCCCGAGGCGTACGACGCCGCCTGCGAGGCGAAGGCGCTGTTCGAGAACTTCACCGCCTCCGCCGAGCGGCTGGCGGCCGAGCGCGCGGACGCCGCCGCCGCGGACGACTGACCGGGACGGGCGGCCGCGGTCGGTCTCTTCCTCCCCGTCGCCGACGCGGCCCCCGGTCGAACACGCTTATACGGTTCCCGTCCCGAACCTCGGTATGAACGTAGTACCGGACACGAGCGCGGTCGTCGACGGCCGCGTGTCCGAACGCGTCGCGGACGGGACCTACGAGTCGGTCGCCGTGTTCGTCCCGGAGGCGGTCGTCGGCGAGCTCGAGTCGCAGGCGAACGACGGGCTCGAATCGGGCTGGGACGGGCTGAGCGAGCTGAAGCGGCTCGCCGACTACGCCGACGACGGGCGGATCGAGCTGCGGTACGTCGGCGAGCGCGCGAGCGGCGACGCCCGCTCGAACGCCCACGAGGGCGACGTGGACGCGCTGATCCGCGACCTGGCCGCCGACCACGACGCGACGCTGCTGTCGAGCGACGTGGTCCAGGCCGAGGTCGCCCGCGCGAAGGGGCTCGACGTCGAATACGTCGAGCCGGTCGCCCGTGGCGTCGTCGACGAGCTCCCGATACAGGACTTCTTCACCGACGAGACGATGTCGGTCCACCTCAAGACGGGGACCGTCCCGAAGGCGAAGCGCGGGAGCCTCGGCGAGATGCGCTACGTCGAGATCGCCGACGAGCCGAGCGAGGAGGCCCAGATGCGCGAGTGGGCCAACTCGATCGTCGACCTGGCCCGCCAGTCGAACGAGGGCTTCATCGAGCTCTCGGACGACGGGATGGACATCGTCCAGTTCCGCAACTACCGGATCGCGGTCGCCCGGCCGCCGTTCGCGGACGGCATCGAGATCACGGCGGTCAGGCCCATCGCGAAGACGAGCCTCGACGACTACGAGTTCGCCGATGAGCTCCGCGAGCGGTTCAAAGAGCGCAAGCGCGGCGTGCTCATCTCCGGGTCGCCCGGGGCCGGGAAGTCGACGTTCGCGCAGGCGGTCGCCGAGTTCCTGAACGACAGCGACTACGCGGTGAAGACGATGGAGAAGCCGCGCGACCTCCAGGTCGGCCCGGAGATCACGCAGTACGGCGCGCTCGGCGGCGCGATGGAGAACACCGCCGACTCGCTCCTCTTGGTCCGCCCCGACTACACCATCTACGACGAGGTCCGGAAGACGAACGACTTCGAGGTGTTCTCGGACATGCGGATGGCCGGCGTCGGGATGGTCGGCGTCGTCCACGCCTCCCGCGCCATCGACGCGCTGCAGCGGCTCGTCGGCCGCGTCGAGCTCGGGATGATACCTCAGATCGTCGACACCGTCGTCTACATCGAGGCCGGCGAGGTCCACACCGTCTACGACGTGACCACCGAGGTGAAGGTGCCGGCCGGACTCACGGCCGAGGACCTCGCCCGCCCGGTCATCCAGGTGTCGAACTTCGAGACGGGCCGGCCCGAGTACGAGATCTACACGTTCAACCGCCAGGTCGTCACGGTGCCGCTGAACGAGGACGGCGGCGAGGCGAACGGGGACTCCGGCGTCGGCCGCATCGCGAAAAAGGAGATCGAACGCGAGATCAAGTCGGTCGCGCACGGCCACGTCGACGTGGAGCTCAACGGTGACGACGAGGCGGTCGTCTACGTCACCGAGGGCGACATCGGCACGGTGATCGGGAAGGGGGGCGGCCGCATCGCCGACATCGAGAACCGCCTCGGGATCGACATCGACGTCCGGACGCACGACGAGAAGCCCGGCGGGTCGGGCCCGGGCGGCGCCGCCGACAACGGTCGCGGCGACGGGCAGGTCGGCGCCGAGCGCGGCACGGTGGTCGCGCCGGAGATCACCTCGCGTCACGTCGTCATCGACGTCGACGACGGCGTCGGCGAGACGGTGGAGGTGCGCGCCGACGGCGAGTACCTCTTCACCGCCACCGTCGGCCGCGGCGGCGAGGTCCAGGTCTCCCGCGGCTCCGCCATCGCCGAGGAACTGGAGGACGCGATCGATCGGAACCGCACGGTGACGGTCGTTCCGGCGCGGTAAGCGAGGCCGTCCCCGGTCGGTCGCGCCGCGAGCCGGACGTTTCCGAACGCTGTCACGTCGTCGGACGACGCGGCGAGGTACCACGATCGTCGTATCGTATCCCTCCTGAAAGATAACGCTTTTTTGACGGCCTTGACAACTCGGGGTATGGCAGATGAGTTAAAACGCGGGCTCGAGGGCGTCCTCGTCGCGGAGTCGGATCTGAGCTACGTCGACGGCGGGGTCGGAAAGCTCGTGTATCGGGGGTACGACATCGAGGACCTCGCGCGCGGCGCGAGCTACGAGGAGGTGCTATATCTGCTGTGGCACGGTTCGCTCCCCGGCGCCGCGGAGCTCGACTCGTTCGCCGCCGACCTCGCGGCGGAGCGCGAGGTGAACGACGACGTCATCGAGACGGTCCGCGCGCTCGCGGACGCCGGCGAGCGGCCGATGGCCGCGCTCCGGACCGCGACGTCGATGCTGTCGGCGTACGACCCCGACGCCGAGGGCGACGGCGGCGAGGCCACCCTCCGTCAGGGCCGCCGGATCACGGCGAAGATCCCGACGGTCCTCGCCGCGTTCGAGCGCGTCCGTCAGGGCGAGGAGCCGGTCGCCCCCGACCCCGACCTCTCGCACGCCGGGAACTTCCTCTACATGCTCACCGGGACCGAGCCCGACGCCGTGAGCGAGGAGACGTTCGACATGGCGCTCACGCTCCACGCCGACCACGGGCTCAACGCCTCCACGTTCACCGCGATGGTGATCGGCTCGACGATGGCCGACGTCTACTCCGGCGTCACCGGCGGCATCGGCGCGCTCTCCGGCCCCCTCCACGGCGGGGCCAATCAGGACGTGATGGAGGTGCTCCACGAGATCGACGCCTCCGCGAAGGACCCCGTCCAGTGGGTGAAAGACCGGCAGGACGACGGCGGCCGTATCCCCGGGTTCGGGCACCGCGTCTACAAGGTGAAAGACCCCCGCGCGAAGATCCTCGAAGAGAAGCTCCGCGACCTCGCCGAGTCGTCCGGCGACACGAAGTGGCTCGACTACACCACCGCCATCGAGGAGTACCTCACCGACCAGGGGCTCGTCGAGAAGGGGATCGCCCCGAACGTCGACTTCTACTCCGGCTCCGTCTACGACTCGCTCGGCATCCCGCTCGACATGTACACGCCCATCTTCGCGATGAGCCGCGTCGGCGGGTGGATCGCCCACGTCGCCGAGTACCAGGAGGACAACCGCCTCATCCGTCCGCGCGCGCGGTACACCGGCCCCGAGGACGCCGAGTTCGTCCCCATCGACGAGCGATAGCGACCGCGACCGACGCGGTCCGTCTCCCGACGCGCTTTCTCTCTTTCAGCGTCACGGACGCTTCGACGTCGCCGCAGGTTCTTTGACGGCCTCTCAGACGTCGAGTCGCTCGCGGGCGAACTTCGTGAGCAGCGGGATGTCGTCGAGGTGAAGCAGCTTCGCCATCGCGCGCTTGTCGCCCTGGTTCGCCCGTTCGAGGGTGTTCTCCTCCGCCTCCTTGAGGTCGCGCATGAACCGGTCGTAGCGCTCGTTGGGCGCGAGGTACAGCAGCCGCGTGAGCATCAGCCGCGCCTTCATCCGCGGGGCCACGTCGCGGTGCCACAGCCGCTCGTACACCGCGAGGCTCTCGGCGTCGAGGCGACGCTCCGAGTCCGTGAGGCATCGGTCGACGGTGGCCGCCGCGGCGCGGGCGGACTTCATGCCCTTGTGGATCCCCTCGCCCCACAGCGGGTCGATGGTCGGCACGGTGTCGCCGATCGCGAGGAAGCGGTCCGTGTGCATCTCGTCGGGCATCTGGATGTGTGCGGAGCCGCGGTGGACCTTCCCGTCGATGCGCTCGGCGTCGGCGAACCGCGGGTCGCGGCTCACCCAGTCGTCGAGGTAGCCGTCGACGGTCTTGCCCGCCTCGGCGAACTCGCGGTGGCGGTCGTTCTGGATGTAACAGATGCCCACCTTCGCGGTGTCCTCGCCGGTCGCGAAGATCCACGAGTAGCCGCCCGGCGCGATGTCGTGGTCCAGGCGGAGCATCATCGCCCGTCGGAGGTCCGCGTACTCCGGGTGGTTCATCTCGACGCCCTCCATCTCGTACTCGATGCCGATCGCCTGGTTCTCGCGTTCGAGGTCGACGACGTCGAGCGCGCTCGCGAGGGGCGCGGCCGGGCCGGTCGCGTCGATCACCACGTCGGCGTACAGCTCCTCGTCGCCGTTGTACCGCACCCCCTCGATGACGCCGTCGTTGTCGAGGATCGGTCGGGAGACGCGCGCGTCGAATCGGTACTCGGCGCCGTTCTCGCGGCCGTCCTCGACGAGGAACCGCTTGAACTCCGCGAACTCCAACACCGCTCCGGGCTGGTAGCTCTCGTAGTACTCGTTTGGCGACTCCAGCACCACGTCGTCGGTGTAGGACATCACGACGTCGTCGGGGATCCCGAACGAGGACATCATCGACGGGAACGTGCCGGCGGTCGACTTGTTGCTCTGTCGCGGGAACTCGTCTTCCGACTCCGTCTCTAAGACGACGACGTCGTAGTCGCGCGTCGCCAGGTCGCGGGCGCACTGCGCACCCGCCGGCCCGGCGCCGGCGATAGCGACGTCGTAGCGATCAACCATACACGCCAGTTGCGGACCCTCCTAATTAGGCTTGCTGAAACCCGACGGAAAATACGTGCGAACCCGCTCGTTCGCCCGGTTTTGGCCGTCGAGAGAGGTCGGAATGCGGGCGGGTTCGACGGGCGTTCGAAGTCGGCTCCGACCCTCCGATCGCGGGGGGAGGCGGACCCGTTCGCGAGGGTCGGTCCGTGGCCCGGCGGCGGGCCCGCGACCCGGCTCAGTAGAACTCGCGGACGAGGTCGGTCGCGCCCTCGGGGGCGCCGTCCGGGAGCACGGACATGTCCTCGTCGACGCCGTGCTGCTCGTGGTACGGCACCGACGACTCGTCCCTGTAGATGACGCCCTGGTGTTCCTTCTCGTTGTCGAGGATGACGTCCTTCGCCGCCTCGCGGTCGGTCGGGTCGTGGTCCGCCTCCTTCAGGTCGACCAGCGAGTCGCGGAAGTAGTCGTAGGTGTCGACGTCGTTGAAGGTGACGCACGGCGAGTAGACGTTGACGAAGCCGAACCCGTCGTGCTCGATGGCCTCCTGGATGATCTCCTGGTGGCGGAGCGCGTCCGAGGAGAACGACTGCGCGATGAACGTGGCGCCCGAGGCGAGCGCCAGCGCGTGCGGGTTGACCGGGGGCTGTTTCGGGCCCTCGGGGCTCGTCGACGTCTCGAAGTCCTCGCGGGAGGTCGGGGAGGCCTGCCCCTTCGTCAGCCCGTAGATGCGGTTGTCCATCACGACGTACGTGATGTCGACGTTGCGCCGGACGGCGTGGACGAAGTGGCCCGCGCCGATGGAGTAGCCGTCGCCGTCGCCGCCGGCGACCATCACTTCGATGTCGGGCCGGGCCATCTTGACGCCGGTCCCGACGGGGAGCGCGCGCCCGTGAACGCCGTGGAGCGCGTAGCTGTGCATGTACGTGCCGATCTTCCCGGAACAGCCGATGCCGGCGACGACGAAGGTGTTGTCGGGGTCGTTCCCCGTCTCCGCGAGCGCCTTCATCATCCCGTTCATCGTCCCGAAGTCGCCGCATCCCGGGCACCACGTCGGCTGCTTGTCGGACTTGAAGTCGGTGAATCGAATGTCTGAGCTCATTGGTTACGCCTCCACCCCCGCTTCGAGGGTCGACTTGATCTCCGCTGCGAGTTCGTCGGCCTTGAACCGCACGCCGTTGTACTTGTTCACGCGGTCGACCCGTTCGAGCACGTCGTGCTCGACGAGGTCCGCGAACTGCCCCTGCTCGTTACACTCGACGACGACCGTCGTCTCGGCCGCCGCCACGTCCTCAGAGAGGTCCGGTCGCGGGAAGATGTACGGGACCGAGAGGACCCGCACGTCCTGGCCCTCCTCGTCGAGGATGTCGACCGCCTCGGCGAGCGCGCCCTCGTTCGACCCCCAGGTGATGACGAGGTCGTCGGCGTCCGCGTCGCCGAACTCGCGCGGGCTCCAGTCCTCGCGCTCGCGGGCCGTCTCCACCTTCCGGTTGCGCTTGTCGACCTGCGCGACTCGCATCTCGGTGTCCTCGGTCCGGCGGCCCTGCTCGTCGTGTTCGAGGCCGGTGGACATGTGCGCGCCGTCGGCCGTGCCGGGGAACGCCCGCGGCGAGATCCCGTCGTCGGTGATCTCGTGGGGCTGGAAGCCGCCCGAGTCGCTCATGTGGTCGTCGATCGTCGTCTCGTCGACGACGTTCCCGCGGTCGACCTCCACCTCGTCCATGTCGAAGGTGTCCGGGGAGAACGTCTGCTCGGTGACCGCCATCGAGAGGTCGGCGGTGAGGTAGACGGGGACCTGGTACTTCTCGGCGAGGTTGAACGCCTCGACCGTCTTCCAGAAGCACTCGTCGATGGTGGTCGGCGCGAGGACGAACCGCGGCACCTCGCCGTGGCCTCCGTACAGCATCTGGTTCAGGTCGCCCTGCTCCTGTTTCGTCGGCATCCCCGTCGAGGGGCCCGAGCGCATCACGTTACAGATGACGAGCGGCGTCTCCGAGGTGGCGATGAGCCCGAACGTCTCGGTCATCAGGTCGATCCCCGGCCCGGAGGTCGCCGTCATCGCGCGGGCGCCGCCGCGGGCCGCGCCGAGCGCCATGTTGATCGCCGACAGCTCGTCTTCCGCCTGGACGACGTGGCCGCCGTACCGCTCGATGCGGCCGGTGAGGTACGTCATCACGTCGGTCGCGGGCGTGATCGGGTAGCCGGCGTAGAAGCGGCAGCCGGCCGCGATGGCGCCCATGCCGATCGCCTCGTCGCCGTTGAGGAGGACGTAGTCCTCGTCGGTGGTCTCCAGCGAGTAGTCGAACTCGTGGTCGTACTCCTCGGCGACGTACGACTGCCCCGCGCGGGCGGCCTCCTTGTTGTTGTCGACGAGCTTCTGTCCCTTGTCCTTGAACCGCTTCTCCAGCGCCGAGTCGAGGTTCTCGATGGGGAACTCCGCAACCTCGCAGGCGGCGCCGAGCGCGACGACGTTCCGCATGATCGCCCCGCCGGCCTCCTCGGCCAGGCTCTTGAGCGGCACGTCGAGGCCGATCATCCCCTCGGGGATCTCGACGTCCTGCATCGTCGTCCGCTCGCCGTCGTAGATGATCACCGACCCCTCGTGGAGCTCGTCGAGGTTCTCCTCGATCGTCCGGGGCGTCAACGCGATGAGCACGTCGAGTCGGTCAACGACGCTCTGTACCTTGTCGACGGAGGTCCGCACCTTGTAGGCGGTGTACCCGCCTCGGATCCGCGATGCGAAGTCCTTCGACGTGAACACGTGCCGACCCGCGCGGGAAAGCGCCTGTGCGAAGATCTTCCCCGTCGAGTCGATGCCGTCGCCGGCCTCCCCGCCGACAGCCCAGTTGAAATCCGCAGCCATGTGCTATGAGCAAGGTTCCGGCGGACTCATCAAAAGGCTTCTGGAAGGAGCCACCGAGGCGTTTCTGGACGAACGTGCCCGCTCTCGCGAATATTGTCGCCTCTAAGCTGCTATATCGGATTTAAATGGATTATAATCAAACATACGTTCACCATATTCCTCACGATCGACCCTTCGCGTCGGACCGGTTTTCGACGACCGTCGAATACTCTCGGTCGGGGCCGGCCCCCGCGACGCCGCGACGGGCCGTCGCGTCAGCGAGGTGAGTGCGTCGCGTCGGCGCGGCGAGAACGTCGACTCGGACGGACGAGCGCGTCCGCGCTGCCCCGGACGCGTCGGTTGAGGCGCCCCGCCGGAACCGGTTTCGACACGGGCAGGACCGACGCCGACGGGAAGGCGTTTGTGTCTCCCCCGCCGATCCGAAGTATGGACACGACAGCGACGGTCGAGTCGGTCGAGTCGGTCGGGCCCGACACGTACGCCCTCCGCTTCACCGCGCCCGAGGGGTTCGCGGCCGAACCCGGACAGTTCGTGAAGCTCGGCACCGAGATCGACGGCGAGTCGGTCGCCCGCTTCTACACCCTCTCGTCGCCCCGCGTCGGCGAGGCGTTCGAGGTCACGGTCGGGATCGACCCCGACGAGGGCGGCGACTTCTCGGCGTTCCTCTCGGACGCCGAGGCCGGCACCGAGATGACCCTCTCCGGCCCGTTCGGCGACCAGCACTACGACGGCGAGCCCCGCGCCGTCGTGATCGCGGGGGGTCCCGGGGTCGGCCCCGCGGTCGCCATCGCGGAGCGCGCGCTCGACGAGGGCGCCGAGGCCGCGGTCGTCTACCGCGACGACGACGTCGCCCACGCCGACCGGATCGACGCGCTCCGCGAGCGCGGCGCCGCGGTCCGCCTCCTCGACGCGGACGAGCCCCTGACCGACGCCGTCGCCGACGTGCTCACCGGGACGACCGGGGAGACGGTGTTCGTCTACGGGTTCGCCGACCTCGTCGCGGACGCGGAGACCGCGGTCGACGCGGCCGGCGGCGACGCCGACGCCGCGAAGGTCGAGAACTTCGGGTAGTCGCGGCTGCCCGGACGGCGCCCTCCCGCGTGCGCTCCCCGCCGGTGCTGCCGCGCTTTAGCCACCCCGCGCGAGCCGCCGGCTACGTCTCGAAGTCGGGCAGGTCGTCCGGCGCCTCGAAGTCGGCCTCCCAGTCGATGTACTCCTCTTTGAGCGTCTCGCAGACGATCTGTCCCAGCTCCGTGAACCCGGCGTTGATTGCGGAGACGGTGCCCCACGAGTCGAGGTCGGGGTGGAGGTCGCGCTCCTTCCAGTCCTCGGGGAGCCCCGGCGCGTGGTAGCCGACGCGGTCGGCGAAGTCGTCCCAGAAGAAGTCGAACCGGGAGACTAGACCGAGGTCGACGGCGATCCGCCAGTCGTCTTCGTCCATGTCGCTGCCGGCGGCCCACTCCCCGAACGCCTCATCCCACGCGCCCTCGCGCAGGAACGCCTCGAGCTCGTCGCGGCGGTACTCGCCGCCCGCCACCTCGGCGTCCTCGTACTCGTTCGGGTCGACGGCGGCGAGTTCGGGGGGGTCCGGCGGCTCGACGTCGAGTGTCATGCCCTACGATGGGCGCCGATGAGCCAAAACCCTACGGGAACGGGGCGCACCGAGCCGCCCTCCTCTATCGCGCGTCGCGTCGGCCCGCCCCGCCGGCCCGCCGCGACCGATCCGGTCCTTTTACCGCGGCGCCGTCCCGAGGGTCGGTATGGACCTCCGCGCCGTCTCGCGTCGGGTCGGGATCGCCGCCGCCGTGGTCACCGTCGTCGCGCTCGTCGCGCCGTACGCGCTCATCACGGGGCCGGAGTACACGTCGCAGCTGGCGACGTACTACGCCTCCGGCGTCGTCGGCTGGGGCGGGATCGCGCTGTTCGCGCTGCTGTCCGCGGTCGTCATCGCCTCCGTCGAACGCGGGAACGTCGACCCCGGAACGCTCGCGGGCGTGGCGGTCGTCCTCGGCGTCGCCACGACCGCGAGCGCCGCGAGCTGGGCGCTGGCCGTCGAGCCGAGCCCGGTGTTCCGCGACCACCTCTGGCTCGTGTGGCACGCGCGCGCCGTCGTCGCGCTCTCCGTCCCCGTCCCGCTCGCCGCCGCGGCGTACGCTCGTGGCCTGCTGACGTAGTCGCGCCCCCGGCTCCGCGACGGCTCGCCCCGCCCCGCCCTGCCCCATCCCGCCGGCGTCCGCCGAACGAAAGGCCCTTATGCCGCACCCGAATATCATCGAACGGACTAGGTCGGGCGGTTAGGCCCCGCTCGTCACCCGTGAGGCAGTCTTCAGCGGGGACCGAACAGCGGGCACGTCCGGTCAGACCGGCGCGGGCCCCGAGAGCCAACGTGGAAGCCTCGTCCGCCGGGGACAGCGGTCCGTGGCGCCCGCTCGCAGGAGCGGTCCGTCGCGGTTCGTCGGCGACACCGGGTCAGGCGCGGAAGCGAGCAGCCCACCGCCGGACGCCCGTCGCTCGTCGGGTCGCGGGGTGGAGGAGGCAATCGGGATACCCCGTGACGGAACGTCGGGCTACCCCGCCTGTCCGCCATTCATACTTCGTTTCGTTCGAGGAGTGGCGACGCTGCGGCGTTCCGTTCGTCGGTGTGAGCGCCGATACCACGACCGCGAACACCGCCGAAGCCCAAGCCGCGAGGCGGTGCGGACCCGACACTACTGGACCGAACCACTCCGAAGCCCCAGTCGCGACTGCCCCTTCGAGTCCCGCCCCCGCACCGCACGGCACCTCACGCCTCCCCAGCCTCGCGGCTCCCTACGGTCGCCGCGTCCCTCGCGCGTGCTCCTCGCGGTCGCCGAGGGCGGCCGCTCGCCGGCACGCGCCACCGCGACCTCAAAAGCAGTTGTATCGCGACTCAGCGACCGGTGTCGTACTTGTACGTCGCCGAGTCCGGGTCGATGCCGAAGTCCTCGGCGGACTCCTCGGGCTCGTCGTCGCCGGTCGGCTCGGCGTCTTTGAACGCCTTCCGGAGGGCACTCGGCATCTCGAAGGCGTCGACGGCCAGTTCGAGGCCGACGACCCCGCCCCCGAGGAACTCCCGCTTCTCCGTCAGGCGGTCCGAGAGCGCGGGCGGGAGGTCGTCGGTGTCGACGCGCTCGAACCCGAACTGCGCGAGGTAGTCGGGCTGGTCGGTGAGGACGTACACCGTCTCGAACCCGTCCGCGGCCGCGGTGTCGACGAGGCGCTCGACGACGTGCGCCCCGACGCCGCGCCGGCGCCACTCCGGGAGGACGCCGATGCCGGTGAGCTCGATCCGGTTGGCCTCGTCCTCGTCGCCGCGGTGGAGGCGGAGGCGGCCGAACCCCGCCCGGTCGCCGGACTCCTCGTCGACCGCGATCACGTAGTCCCGCGACCGGAAGGCGACGTCGTCGAGCCCCAGCTGCTCGATGGCGTCCAACAACCACGCCTCGTCACGGTTTTTGGCGTCGCGGACGTACATGAACGCCCGTACGAGACCGGAGGTGAAAAGCGGTTCCCCGCCGCCCCCGTCCGCCGGCGTCCCCCGCCGCGACGCGGATCCGCTCGCCCACCGCGCCCCGCCGCGCACGGCGCATCGGGCCGCTTTTGCCCCCCGACCACCGACCGGACGCGTATGGAGTTCGCCGCGCTGGCCGAACGGGCGGAACGGGTGGCCGCGAACGACGGCGACATCGAGACCACGCTCGCGGTCGCCGACCTGCTCGCGGACGCCGACGGCGCCGCGGACGACGGCTCGACCGACGACCTCCCGGTCGTCGTCCGCTTCCTCCTCGGTCGCGTCTTCCCCGCCCACGACACGCGGACCCTCGACGTCGGGCCCGCGCTCTGTCGCGAGGCGATCGCCCGCGCCGCGGGGCAGAACGTCTCGGCCGCCGACGTGGAGGGCCGGCTCGCGGAGCGCGGCGAGATCGGCGCCGTCGCGGCCGAGTACGACCTCGGCGGCCAGCGGGGGCTCGCCGCGTTCGGGAGCGGCCGCGACGCGCTCACGGTGGCCGCGCTCGACGAGGAGCTGCGCGACCTCGCGGCCGCGAGCGGGGAGGGAAGCGAGTCGCGCAAGCGGGACGCGCTGTTCGGCCTGTTCACGCGCTGCTCGCCGAGCGAGGCGGCGTTCCTCGCGCGCCTCGTCCTCGGCGAGATGCGGCTCGGCGTCGGCGAGGGGACGGTCCGCGACGCGGTCGCCGAGGCGTTTCTCGCGTCGCCCGCGACCGCCGAGGAGTCGTCGAACGAGGCGGGTTCGGAACTCGCCGCGCCCGACGACGCGGTCGCGGCCGTCGAGCGGGCGCTCCAGGTGACGAACGACTACGGCCGGGTCGCGGTCCGCGCCCGCGACGAGGGGGTCGCGGGGCTCCGCGAGGAGTCGCTGCGCGTCGGCCGACCGGTCCAGGCGATGCTCGCGCAGGCGGGCACCGCGACCGACGCGCTCGACGCCTTCGGCGAGGTCGCCGTCGAGACGAAGTTCGACGGCGCCCGCGTTCAGGTCCACTACGACCCCGGAGGCGACGACGGAGCGGGCGGCGGCGACGCCGCGGCCGGCGGCGACGAGGCGCTCGGCCCGAGGCTCTACTCGCGGAACATGGACGACGTGACCGAGGCGCTCCCCGAGATCGTCGAGTACGTCGCCGAGCGCGTCGACGTCCCGGTCATCCTCGACGGTGAAGTCGTCGCGGTCGACGACGACGGCGACCCGCTCCCGTTCCAGGAGGTGCTGCGACGCTTCCGTCGGAAACACGACGTCGACCGCATGCGCGAGGCGGTCTCGCTGCGGCTCCACGCGTTCGACTGCCTCCACGCCGCCGGCGACGACCTGCTCGACCGCCCGCTCCGCGAGCGGCACGACCGGCTCCGCGGGGTCCTCCCGGACGCGGCCGCGGAGCTCACGCTCGCGGACGACCCCGACGCGATCGCGGCCGCGGAGCGGACCGCCCTCGACGCGGGCCACGAGGGCGTGATGCTGAAGAACCCGGAGGCGGCGTACACGCCCGGCGACCGCGGCCGCGACTGGCTGAAGCGCAAGCCCGACGTGGAGACGCTCGACGCCGTCGTCGTCGGCGCCGAGTGGGGCGAGGGGCGCCGAGCGGAGCTGTTCGGCACGTTCCTCCTCGCCGTCCGCGACGACGAGGGGGACGCGAGCGACGCAGCGGGCCGTGACACAGCGGCTCGTGACGCGGCCGACCGCGACGCCGACGCCCCCGTGCCCGCGGGGTACGCGACGGTCGGCAAGGTGGCCACGGGGATCACCGACGAGGCGCTGGCGGACCTCACCGAGCGGCTGGCGCCGCACGTCGTCGAAGAGACGGGAACGACGGTCGCGTTCGACCCCGAACTGGTAGTCGAGGTCGGCTACGAGGAGATCCAGACATCGCCGACGTACTCGGCCGGCTACGCCCTCCGGTTCCCGCGGTTCGTCGGCGTGCGCGAGGACAAGGGGGTCGGCGACGCCGATTCGCTCGCGCGGGTCCGCCGGCTCGCCGGCGACGAGTGAGCCGCGGTCGGCGGGCCGGCGGCGACGCGACCGCGCCCGGCGTTCCGCCACGCGAAACCCCTTGACCCCTCGGCGCGTAGTGACGCCCATGCCAGGCCCGCTCGGGGACGCGACGCGGCGCGACCTCACCGACGCGGCCGCCGCCCGGCTCGCCGGCGACGGGTTCGCGGTCGACCGCCCGGAGAGCGGCGTCGAGCCCCCGGCGGTCGCGACCCGCGGCGACGAGCGGATCGCGGTCGAGCCGCTCGCGCCCGACGACGCGACGCCGACCGTGATCGTCTCGCGGCTCGGCCACGCGCTCGACCGCGACCGCAGCGTCCTGTTCGTCGCTCGCGACGACGCCACCGCGGCCGCCGTGCGCGACCTCCTTGCCGACCCGCCGCTGCTGGCCGCGCGCCGCGACGGCCGGCGGACCTTCCACCTCGGTCCGGACCGGATCCCGGTCGCCGGCGGCGGCTACGCCTGCGTTCGCGCCGAGGGGCTCGGCGACCCGACGTTCGCGTGGCGCGAGACGGACACCCCGGTCGGCCCGGTGACGGCGGACTCGGGAGTCGACGCCGCCGCGGTCGACGAGGCGGGCCGCCCGGTCGTCCCGCGGCTCGTCTGCGAGGTCGACGGGACTCCCGTCGCGGTCCTCGCCGGCGTCGAGAGCCTCCGGACGCCGCCGGACGCGGCGTTCCCGTTCGCGTACCGCCGCGACCCGGACGACAAGCGGTTCCGGGTCCGGCGGGGCGACGACGGGGCCGTCGTCGAGACGCTCGGCGGCTTCGGGGCGATGCGCGACGCCGGATACGTCCCGGTCCCGATGCCGCTCGTCCCCGAGCACGCGCTGGGGCGCTCGCTCGGGGACGACGCGCTCGCCGCGGCGTGGGACCTGGTCGTGATCGACGACGGGCCCGACGCGGCCGGCGGGACGCGCGGCGCGGGCGACGACGCCGGCGACCGCGACCGATAGCCACCCTCAAGGCGCCCGCGGCCGGACCCCGTGACATGACGGTCCGATTCGAGGAGCTCACCGTGGAGTGGCTCGGCTACGCGACGGCGCGGCTGGAGACGGACGGGGGGCCGGTCGCCTACACCGACCCCGGTCGGTACGGCGTCCTCGACGACTACTGGGCGCGCGACGGCGACCTCGTCGTCGTCACCCACGACCACCACTACGACAGCGACGGCATCCGGTCGGTCGCGAGCGAGGACGCGACGGTGGTCATCTATGAGGCGGTCGACCCCGCGGGCATCGACCGCGACGTGGAGCCGATCGACGCGCTCGCGGCCGACTACGACGTGGTCCGCGTCGGCGAGGAGGACCGCGTCGACGTCGACACGCCGGCCGGCGAGGTCACGGTGTGGTCCGTGCCCGCCCACAACGACTCCGAGGGACCGAACGCCGACGCCGACGGCTCGGTCGCGCACCCGCCCGGCTTCGGCTGCGGCTACCTGCTGTCGCTCGGGGGCCGCACCGTCTTCTGGCCCGGCGACTCGGACGCGCTCGACGGGTTCGCCGAGCTGGACGTCTCCGTCTTCCTCGCGAACATCGGCGGGGGCGGCATCGTCGCCGACCGGCGCGCGGCGGCCGACCTCGCCGAGGCGATGGCCCCGGACCTCGTCGTCCCGGTCCACTACGACACCTTCGACCTGCTGGAAGCGGACGGCGAGGCGTTCGCGGGCGACGTGGCGAGCCGCTCGATCCCCGTCGCGCTCGACGCGCGCTCGGCGAACCAGTAGGCGCGCGGGCCGGGCGGAGCCGTCGTGGGAACTCGACCCGTACGCTCTCGCGGCCGGTGACCTTTTCACCTCGCCGACTCCTTCCCCGGTCGCATGACCACCGAGTCCGCGCTCGCCGACGGGGTCCGGGAGGCGCTTTCGGTCGACGCCGAGGCGTTCGCCGAGCGCGCGGCCGAGGAGGCCGAGATCGTCAAACAGGAGCTCCGCGACGGCTCCTTCGACAACCACCAGTCGATCGTCGGCTTCGAGTACGAGTTCTACGCGGTCGGCGACGGGCGGTGGAGCGAGGAGTCGCGGGCGGGCGAGTACGCGCTGATGCGCGTGCCGCGCCGCCTGCTGGAGCTGATGGGCTTCGAGAAGGAGCTCGGGCTCCACAACGCCGAGATGTGTACGAGCCCGCAGCCGCTCTCCGACCACGGGCTCCGAGCGCAGCTCGCCGAGGTCCGCGCGCGCCTGGAGGCCGCGGAGAACACCGCCGGCGTCGAGGGGATGCGGCTCGTCTCCGACGGCCTCTGGACCATCCCGCCCGCGGGCGAGACCGCGGAGGGGTACCTCACCGACAGCGTCGAGGTCGACGGCGTCGTCGTCGCGGTCAACATGAGCGACGCGGTCCGCTACCACGCGATGGCGAACGCGGACCCCGACGCGGCGGACGGGGACGGACCCGACGACGCGCGGTCGGCGGGCAGCCGCGTCGAGCTCTCCGCCCCCGGCGTGTCGCTGGCGGCGGACACGGTGATGCCCGAGAGCCTCATCACGTCGATCCAGCCGCACTATCAGGTGGCGCACGCAGAGACGCTACCGCGGCACTTCCGGTACGCGCTCCGGATCGCCGGCCCCCTGCTCGCGCTCGGCGTCAACTCCCCGTTCTTCCCGCCGGACCTGTACGACGACGGCTGGGACGGCGAGCGGATCCTCGCGGAGGGGGCGACCGAGAACCGCGTCCACGTGTTCGAGTCCGTCCTCAACGCCCGCACCGACGCGGACAAGGTGCGGTTCCCGCGGGACTTCCGCGACGTCGAGACCGCGGTCGACCGCATCGCGGCCGACGAGACGCTGATCCCGATGCCCGACCCGGGCGGCAGCGACCGGTTCGACGACGACTTCGCGACGTTCCGGACCAAACACGGCAGCTACTGGCGGTGGGTGCGGCCCGTCTTCGAGGGGGCGAGCCGCTCGGCGGCGAACGCGCGCATCGAGTTCCGCCCGATCCCCGGCCAGCCCACGGTCCGCGACTCCATCGCGTTCCAGGGGGCGTTCGCGGGCCTGCTGCAGTCGCTCGCCCAGCGCGAACACCCGGTCATCGGGCTCGACTGGGAGACCGCTCGCGACAACTTCTACGCGGCGGTCGCCGACGGGCTCGACGCCGAGATGGAGTGGATCGGTCCGGACGGCCAGCACACCACGGACACGGACGCGCTGTACGAGGACCTCCTCGACCACGCGGAGGCCGGGCTCCGGACCGCCGGCTGCGCCGCCGACGAGGCCGCCGAGTGGGTCGCGCCGCTCCGGTGGCGCGTGGCCAACCGGACGACCCCGGCCAGCTGGAAGCGCGACCGCGTCCGCGCCCGCCTCGACGACGGCGACGACTTCGAGACGGCCGTGGTCGACACCCAGCGCGAGTACATCCGCCAGCAGGCCGACACGCTCATCGACGGCGGCTTCTCGGCGTGGGTGGACCGCGCCTGACCGGACCGCGGGCCCGCCCCCGACCGCGACACAGTACAGTTATCGGCCCGCCGCGTCACGCGCCGGTATGGACGACCTGATCGCCGCGGCGCGCGAGGCCTTGGACGCCGCCCACGTCCCGTACTCCGAGTACCGCGTCGGCGCCGCGCTGCGGACCGCTGACGGCACCGTGTTCACCGGCTGTAACATCGAGAACGCCAACTACTCCAACAGCCTCCACGCCGAGGAGGTCGCGCTCGCGGAGGCGGTGAAGAACGGCCACCGCGAGTTCGACCGGATCGCGGTCTCGTCGGGCGTCCGCGACGGCGTCACGCCCTGCGGGATGTGCCGGCAGACGCTCGCCGAGTTCGCGGCCGACGACCTCGTCGTCGCCTGCGACGAGGGGGGCGACGCGGTGACCGAGTACACCCTCGGCGAACTGCTCCCGAACACGATCAGCGAGGGGACGCTCGACGACGCCAGCCGGGAGTGACGCCGGCGGGCGACCGAGACGGAACTACTTTTAAACGGCTCGACGAAGGGCGGAGACATGACCGACGACAGCGAGGACCCGAACGACGAGGCCGGTTACCACGTCGAGGCCGCGCCCGAGGACGTCGCGGACGCCGTCCTCCTCCCCGGCAACCCCGAGCGAGTCGACAAGATCACCGGGCTGTGGGACGGCCACGAGGAGGTCGCGCGCCACCGCGAGTACCGCACCGCGACCGGCACCTACGACGGCGCGCCCATCTCGGTGACCTCCACCGGCATCGGCTCGCCGTCGGCCGCCATCGCCGTCGAGGAGCTGGCGCGCGTCGGCGTCGACACGTTCATCCGGGTCGGCTCCTGCGGCGCGATCCAGCCGGAGATGGACGTGGGCGACCTCGTCATCACGACCGGGGCCGTCCGACAGGAGGGGACGAGCGACGAGTACGTGCGCGAGGACTACCCCGCTGCCGCGGACGGCGAGGTCGTCTCCGCGCTCGTCGCGGCCGCCGAGCGGCTGGGCCACGACTACCACACCGGCGTGACGATGAGCGCCGACTCCTTCTACGCCGGGCAGGGGCGCCCCGGATTCGACGGGTTCGAGGCCGCCGGCTCGGACGAACTCGTCGCGGAGCTCCGGGACGCGAACGTGAAGAACATCGAGATGGAGGCGTCGGCGATCCTGACGATCGCGAACGTGTACGGGCTCCGTGCGGGCGCGGTCTGCTCCGTCTACGCCAACCGCGTCACCGGCGAGTTCCGGACGGAGGGCGAGTCGCGCGCGGCCGAGACGGCGAGCCTCGCGGTGAAGTTGCTCGCGCGCATGGACGAGGTCAAGCGGGAGGCGGGCGCCGACCGCTGGCACGCCGGGCTCTCGCTGTAACGCGCCGTCCCGCCGCGGGCCGGACCGCCGATCGCGACCGTTCCAAAGCGACTTTACCCGCGCGCCGCGGAGCGGCAGGCATGAGTACACAGGTCGTGGTCGTCGGCTCGGGATACGCCGGCGCAGGGGCGGTCAAGGCGTTCGAAGACGAGGTCGGCGAGGGCGAGGCCGATCTCACGTGGATCTCGGAACACGACTACCACCTCGTTTTACACGAGGTCCACCGCGCGATCCGCAACCCCGCCGTCGAGGACAAGATCACGATCCCCGTCGACGAGATCAAGTCGCCCGAGTCCGACTTCGTTCAGGGCCGGGTCGTCGACGTCGACACCGACGAGCGCGTCGTCGAGACCGACGACGGCACGACCGTCGACTACGACTACCTCCTCCTCGCGGTCGGCTCCACGACCGCGTTCTTCGGCATCGAGGGCTTGAAGGAGAACGCCCGCCAGCTGAAGGGACTCGACGACGCGAAGGCGATCCACGAGGACGTGCGCGAGGCGGCCGCGGACGCGACCCGCTCCGACCCCGCGCAGGTCATCGTCGGCGGCGCCGGCCTCTCCGGCATCCAGACGGCCGGCGAGATCGCCGAGTACCGCGACAAGCACCGCGCGCCGCTCGATATCAAGCTCGTCGAGGGGCTCGACGAGGTCTTCCCCGGTAACGACCCGCAGATCCAGGGCGCGCTCCGCCAGCGGCTCGAGGACGCCGACATCGACATCCTCACCGGCGACTTCATCTCGGAGGCCGACGAGGAGGCTGTCTACCTCGGCGGCGGCGAGGACGAAGAGCCCGAGGAGCTGGGCTACGACGTGCTGATCTGGACCGGCGGAATTACGGGCCAGCCCGAGTTGGAGCACGTCGAGGTCGACAAGGACGACCGCTCGAACCGCGTCCACGCCGGTTCCGACTTCGCCACCAGCGACGACCGCGTGTTCGCCATCGGCGACACCGCCCTCGTCGAGCAGGGCGAGGACGACGTGGCCCCGCCGACCGCGCAGGCCGCCTGGCAGGCCGCCGAGGTCGCCGGCGCCAACCTCGCGCGCGCCGCCCGGGGCGCGCCGCTCCGCTCGTGGACCCACGAGGACAAGGGCACCGTCGTCTCCGTCGGCGAGGAGGCGGTCGCCCACGACGTGGTGGGCATGCCGATCAAGACGTTCGGCGGCAAGCCCGCGAAGCTGCTGAAGAAGGCCATCGCCACGCGCTGGATCGCCAAGGTCTCCTCCGCGAGCCGCGGCGTCAGCGCGTTCGGCGACATGTAAGCGCGGGCGACGCCTTTCGTCGACGCGCCTTCGGCCTCCGACGCTCGACTCCGGCCGTCGACAAATCAGTCCGCGCTCTCCGAGGATTTCTCGAACCGGTAGACGAGTCCCGCTTCTAGATCAGTGTTCGGCCGGCTCGTCGGGCGCCCGCATGTCGTCGATCCGCAGGATGAGAATGTTCGCGGTGTCGTCTTTGCCGTCGACGGTGCCGTCGATGACGAGCTTCGAGAGCGGCGTCGGGCCGACGGTGACGCTGTCCCCCTCGTGGAAGTCGCGGACCGAGCCCTGGACGTGGAT
This sequence comes from Halorubrum tropicale, assembly GCF_001280455.1. NCBI lineage: Archaea > Methanobacteriati > Methanobacteriota > Halobacteria > Halobacteriales > Haloferacaceae > Halorubrum > Halorubrum tropicale. The sequence goes on along the minus strand of NZ_LIST01000003.1, from coordinate 29,686 downwards.
CTCGGCGCGGCACAGCTCGGGGTGGTGGACGCTGGAGAGGTCGATCCCGTCGACGTTGGTCCCCTCGACCTGCTCGCCCTCGTGGGAGATCGGGACGTCGGCCGGCTCGTCCATGCGCTGGATGTCGAGCGCCTCGTAGGCGTTCGAGGTGGGCTTGTAGCCGCCCTTCGGACCGGGGACGCCCTCGACGAGCTGGAGGGCCTTGAGGCTCTGCATCTGGTTCCGGATCGTCCCGGGATTGCGGTCGACTTCCTCGGCGATCGCCTCGCCTTTGACGGCGTCTTCCTGTTCCCCGTACAGGTTGATGAGGGCCGTGAGGATGCTCTTCTGGCTCGACGTGAGCTCGATCGATGACATGGTCTCGAATACACGACGCCCCCGCTTAAATGCGATGGAATTCGCTTATAAATGATCGTGTGAAACCGCCTCGACGGCCGGGTACAGCCGGCGCTGCGCGTTCCGGGGCTACTCCCCGCGCAGCCGCTTCATGCGCACGTACGCGAGCGGGCTCGACAGCGCGACGACCACGCCGACGCCGATCAGCGCAAGCCCGAAGTCGACGGCGACGAACGACACCGCGGCGCCGACGAGCCCGATCGCCGCGCCGGTGAACGCGACCGCGATGGTCGCGCCGATCGGCTCGATGTCGCCGGGCTCGACCGAGTAGGGATCGGAACTGCCCATGACCGCCCCGTGGCGGCCCGGGCGCAAAACGGTGTCCGATCCGGCGAGGCGAATCGGGCGCTCTCCGCCGCCCTCGCGGGCCGCGGCCGCGTCGATCCCCACCATTCAAGCGCCGCGGCGTCGCGTACCCGGTATGACCACGGTCAGGATTATCGGCGCGCCGACCGACTACGGGGCGAACCGACGCGGGGTCGACATGGGACCGTCGGCGATCCGGTACGGCGGGCTCGCGGACCAGCTCGCCGGCGCCGGCGTCGAGGCGGTCGACGCGGGCGACCTCCCCGTCCCGCGGGCGGAGGAGCGCGACCCGGACGCGGACGCGCCCAGCGTCGGGGAGGCGAAGTTCCTCCGCGAGACCGCCGACGTGTGCCGGGAGCTCGGCGACGAGGTCGCCGCGACGCTCGACGCCGGCGACGTGCCGCTCGCGCTCGGCGGCGACCACTCGATCGCCATCGGGAGCCTCGCCGGCTCCGCGCGCGACGCGGACATCGGCGCCGTGTGGTTCGACGCGCACGCCGACCTCAACACGCCCGCGACGACGCCGTCGGGCAACGTCCACGGGATGCCGCTGGCGGCCGCCCTCGGGATCGGCGAGTTCGCGGGCGCCGAGTGGGCGACCGCGCCGGGGCTCTCGCCGGAGAACGTCGCCCTCGTCGGGCTGCGGTCGGTCGACGGCGCGGAGGCGGAGCTCATCCGCGAGCGCGACTTCGCCGCGTACACGATGTCCGACATCGACGAGCGGGGGATAACCGAGGTCACGGAGGAGGCGCTCGACGTCGCCTCGGCCGGCGTCGACGGGATCCACGTCAGCCTCGATCTCGACTGGCTCGACCCGAACGCCGCGCCCGGCGTCGGGACGCCCGTCCGCGGGGGCGTCACCTACCGCGAGGCGCACAGCGCGATGGAGATCGTCGACGAGACGGACGCGCTCCGCTCGATGGAGATCGTCGAGGTGAACCCGACGCTGGACCAGCACAACGAGACGGCGGAGCTGGCGACGGAGCTCGCGGCGAGCGCGTTCGGGAAGCGGGTGCTGTAGCTCGGGGACGACAGATCCGCCTCAGACGTTCCGGTCGAGTTCCTCGACGACGCGCTGGAGGTCCGCGGCGGCCTCGATCTCGCCTTTGATCTCCTCGCGGCGCCGGACCGCCGCGGAGTCGGCGTCGTACGCGCGGACGAACTCGGCGCGGGTGTGCTCGTCGAACGCGTGGCGGATCGCGAAGTAGCCGTCCGGGACGATCGTGCCGCACACCTTGCACTCGTGGCGCTGGTGGTCGTTCGTCTGGTGGACGATCGCCGCCTCCACGTCGTCGAAGGCGGCGTCGCAGTCGCCGATGCCGCACGTCCAGCGAGGAGCCATACCGGGAACACTCGCCCGAGGGGGATTAACGGTTTCCCAACTCGGCGAGACGCCGGGACGGGCCGCCGCCGCGCGGTCCGACCCGCGGCCGCGGCACCGTCGTCGTCGAACGATACGCCTTTGCGCGGGCGCGACGACCGTGCGACCGTGACCCGATCGCAAACGCGCGTCGACGCCCACGTCAAGGTGCTCGACGACGAGGTCGTCGCCCGCGCGAAGGCCCGCGGGATCGACGCGCTCGTGTACGCGCCGCACTTCACGCGGCTCCCGACGGTCCGCGAGCGCGCGGCCCGCTACAGCGACGACGAGCTGACCGTCGTCCCCGCCCGCGAGGTGTTCACCGGCGACTGGGGGAACCGGCGGCACCTCCTCGCGCTCGGGCTCTCCGACCCGGTCCCCGACTACATCACCTTCGAGGGCGCCATGGCCGAGTTCGAGCGCCAGGACGCGGCCGTCCTCGTCCCGCACCCCGGGTTCGCCACCATCTCGCTCACGCGGCCCGAGGTGGACGCGCACGCCGCCCGGATCGACGCCGTCGAGACGTACAACACGAAGCTCCTCCCCCACCAGAACGCCCGCGCCCGCCGGACCGCGTCGGAGACCGGCTGCGCCGGCTTCGGCTCGTCGTACGCCCACCTCCCCGGCACGGTCGGCGAGGCGTGGACCGCCTTCGGGGGCGACCTCGACGACGCCGCGGCGGTCGCCGAGGCGTTCCGCGAGCGCCGCCCGCGGACGGTGATCCACCGCGGCGGCGTCGGCCACCGGCTCCGGGGGCTCGTCGAGTTCGCACACCTCGGCTACGAGAACACGTGGGCGAAGCTCGACCGGATGTTCCTCTCCGGAAACGAGCCTACCCTGCCGTCGAACGTCGCCTACGAGGGGCGGTTCGACGACGTGAGCGTCTACGAGTAGCGCGTCGCGCTCACAGTCCGAATCCGGCCGCGGCCTCCGACGCGGCGGACAGGTCCAGATCGAGGCTGACGACGTAGGTGTGGATCGCCCAGAAGCCCGCCAGCTCGATCGCGGTGATGACCACCGTGACGAGGTCGGCGTACTTGCTGCTCGTCGTCACGCCGCTCGGGAATCCGAACTCCCGGTCCGAGAGGGGGTGGAACAGCGCGATACCCCGGCGGCTCCCGACCACGTCGAGGACGTAGTGAGTCAACACGCCGATCCAGACGTACTGGAGGTTCCCGAAGAAGATCGGGTACGCGAGGAACACCGCCAGCACGGGGAGGCTGTGGAGCGTCTTCCGGTGGCGCCCGAAGGCGGTGTCGACGTCGGGGAACAGCGCCCCCAACACGACGGGAACGGTGATCTCGGCGACGGTCGTCGCGGTCGCCGCGTCGAGCCCCGGTTCGAGGATGAAGCCGAGCCCGAGGGCGAGCAGCAGGCCGTTGAGCACGTGGCCGCGTTTGTTCATGTCTCCCCGTGTGCGGGTCGGCAGGTCAAACCACCGGATCGCGGTGACTCGGTGGGACGCCGCGCCTCCCCCGTCGGCGGCCCCGGCGTTCGGGTCGAAAGAGCCACGGCGACCGCGTCCGACCCGACCGTATGGAGTACGAGGAGCCGAAGTTCTTCCACGTGATGCGGTACGCCGCGGCCGCCGACGGCGACGTCATCGACATGGTGAGCGGTAACCCCGACTGGGAGCCGCCCGCCGCGCTCCGGGAGGCGCTCCGCGAGTACGCCGACCTGCCGCCCGCCGACTTCCAGTACCCGCCGAGCGACGGGCTCCGCGAGCTCCGCGAGGCGATCGCCGAGCGCCGCGACGTGGACCCCGAGCGCGTGGTCGTCACCAACGGCACCGGCGAGGCGAACTACCTCGCGATGGCGCGCGCGCTCGACCGCGGCGCCGGCGACGAGGCGCTCCTGATGGACCCGGTGTACCCGTACTACCCGGGGAAGACCCACCTCCTCGGCGGCGAGCCGACGCTCGTGCCCACCGCCCGCGACGGGCGCCTCGACGTCGACGCGGTCCGCGAAGCCGCGAGCGAGGACACCGCGCTGATCGTCTTGAACACCCCGAACAACCCGACCGGCGCCGTCTACGACCTCGACGCGGTCCGCGAGGTCGTCGCGGTCGCCGAGGCGGTCGACGCCGTGGTCGTCGTCGACGAGGTGTACGGTCAGTTCGACCTCGCCGGCTCCTTCGAGTCGGCCCTAACCCTCGACTCCGAGCGCGTGATCGTCACCAGCGGCTTCTCGAAGTCGATGGCGATCACGGGGCTCCGGGTCGGCTACGGCGTGTTCCCCGAGGCGCACGTCGGCGACGCGAAGACCCGTCACATGCTCGTGAACGTCACCGGGGCCCGTCCCTCCCAGTACGCGGTCTACCACGCGCTCGCCGAGGCCCCGGACGACTACTACGCCGAGTCGCGCGAGCTGCTCGCCGACCGTGTCGCGGCCTTCACCGACGCCCTCGACGCGGCCGGCGCCGAGTACAGCCGCCCGGAGGGTGCCTTCTACGTCCTCGCGCGCTTCGAGGGGTTCCCCGGCACGATGGCGAACGTCAAGCGCCTGGTCGACGAGGCGGGCGTCGCCGGCATGCCGGGAGAGGCGTTCGGCACCGCCCGCGACGAGTGGATCCGGTTCGCGCTGGTGACGCCGCGCGCGACCGAGGCGGCCGAGCGGCTCGCGGACTACTTCGCGGACGGGGCCCCGGACTCCCGCTGAGGAACCCCGGCGGGCCGGCGGGCGCTCGTCAGCCGGTCGCTCCCGACGGCCGCCGCGACGCCCTCACCGGCCGCGGGTCCGGCCCGCGACGGACAGCGCGAGGAGAGCGACCGCGGCCGCGACGACGCCGAATCCGGGGTTCTCGTCGTCGGTGGTCCCGTCGCCGCTCGACGAGTCGCCGTCGGACGCGTCGCCGTCCGCGTCGTCGGCGCTCCCGTCGTCGCGGTCCGTCGCCGACTCGTCGACGCCCACGACCGTCACCGGTTCGGAGACGGTGTCGCCGTCCCGCGCGACGAGCGTCCGGTCACCGGCGGTCCGGATCGTCACTTCGAACTCGCCGCGGTCGTCGGTCTCCCCGACGGCCTCGCCGTCGAGTTCGACGGTCGCACCACCGACCGGCTCGTCGTAGGCGTTCCGCACGGTCACGCGCGTCGTCTCCCCGACGAGGACGCGGTCGTTCGCGGGCTCGGCGACGAGTGCGGCGCTGCGCTGCGCGGTGGCGTTCACGCTCACCGCCGACTCCTCCACCCTGACCCGCTCGGACGTGGCGTCGTATCCGTTCTTGACGACCGCGACCGTGTAGACGGCGTTCACCGGTACGGTGAGCGATGCGGTCCCGTCGGTCACGCTCACCCGCCCGTCGAACACCGAGGAGGAGGCCCGCACCGCCCCCGTCTCGATCGGGACCGGCGGGTCGAAGTGGTCGTCGAAGACCCGCACGTCGAGCGTCGTGGCGCCTCGCTCGACGGCGACCCGGGCCTCGCCGCCGTCCCCCACGGTCACGGGGACGGACGCCTCCAGGTACCCGGGCTTCACGACGACGACCTCGTAGTCGCCGCGTTCGAGGCGCGCCGTCTCGTACCGCCCGTCCGCCTCGGTCTCGCCCCGGTCGATCGTCCGCCCGCCTTCGCGGACCCGGACGGTCGCGTCCGGCTGCGACCGGTTCTCCCCGTCGACGACGGTCACGGTCGCGGTGCCGCTCCGTGAGACCCCGAGGTCCACGGTCGTCTCGCTGGCGTTCTCGACCCGGAGCGGACGGTTCCGGACGTAAGCGTCGTCGTCGACGTCCAACTCGACGCCGGCCCCCTCCGGGACGTCGAGGAGGACGTTCCCGTTGCTCGCCGTCGTCCCGGACGCGGTCCCCGTCTCACCGGCGTCGGTCTCCCACGTCGCCTCGACCGTCGCACCGGCGACGGCGTCGCCGTCCCGATCGGTCACGGAGACGGTGAGCGTCACCGGGTCGACGGCGAACGCGCCGCCGGTCGCGGTCACCGCGACGAACAGTACTGCCGCGGTGACCAGCGTCGAACGTGCGACGTTCATACGCGGCGTACGCGGTCGGTCAGTATAGGTATGACCCGATTACTTGCCGTAAGCGGGCCTGAATCCCGCATTCCCGGCCGATCTGACGGTCAGTGGGGCCGGAAAACCGCCTCCGCTACCCGCCGCCGCCACCGCCGCCGTAGCCGCTCTTCCCCGCCTCGGCCTCCCGCTCGCGCCGGTCCGAGCCGTCGTCCGCGTTCGCGGTCGATCGCTCGGACGCCGACCGCTCCGACGCCGACCCGGACCCCCGCGCCGCGAGCGCCCAGCCGAGGGCGTACGCCGCGACTGCGGCGGCGACGCCGGCGCCGGTGCCGGCGAGCCACGCGCCGGCCAAGTACGCGGCGGCGGCCAGTGCCGGGCCGCCGAGGAGCGCGTACCCGAGGTTCTCGCGGACGAGTCGCGGCGTCTCCATGTTCGCTGCGTCCGCCTCCCGGGAGAAGTGTCTTGTCCCGCCTCGCCGCCGCTGAACCGTTCCCACGACTCCGCCGTATTCAAATACGCGCGCGCAGACCAACGCGTATGGAGCAGATCGACGACCAGTACGCGCCCGCGGACGTCGAGTCCGCGGTCGACGAGTACTGGGACGACCACGACGCCTACGAGGCGGCGAAGGAGGCGCACGCCGACGACCCGCCGTTCTTCTTCGTGGACGGCCCGCCGTACACCTCCGGGCAGATGCACCTCGGGACGGCCTGGAACAAGACGCTGAAGGACGCCGTCATCCGGTACAAGCGGATGACCGGCCACCGCGTCACCGACCGCCCCGGCTACGACATGCACGGGCTCCCGATCGAGGTCAAAGTCGAGGAGGAGCTCGGCTTCGAGAACAAGCGGGACATCGAGGAGTACGGGATGGAGGCGTTCATCGAGAAGTGTAAGGAGTTCGCCCTGGAGAACCGGGCGGCGATGGACGAGGACTTCAAATCCATCGGCGCGTGGATGGACTGGGACGACCCGTACGAGACCATCTCGCCGGAGTACATGGAGGCCGCCTGGTGGGCGTTCTCCGAGGTCGCCGACAACGGCCTCGTCGAGCAGGGGAAGCGGTCCATCTCGCAGTGCCCGCGCTGCGAGACCGGCCTCGCAAACAACGAGGTGGAGTACGAGGACGTCGAGGACCCCTCCGTCTACGTGAAGTTCCCGCTCGCCGACCGCGAGGGGAGCCTCGTCATCTGGACGACGACGCCGTGGACCATCCCCGCGAACACCTTCGTCGCCGTCGACGAGGATCTCACCTACAACGCCGTCCGCGCGGAGAAGGGCGGCGAGAGCGAGCTCATCTACGTCGCCGCCGACTGCGTCGAGGACGTGCTCGGCGAGGGGCGCTACGAGGACTACGAGATCGAGGCCGAGCTGACGGGCGACGAGCTCGTCGGCTGGGCGTACGACCACCCGCTCGCCGACCGCGTCGCCGAGTACCCCGACTTCGAGGGCGCCGGTCGGGTGTACGCCGCCGACTACGTGGAGGCCGACCGGACCGGACTGGTCCACTCCGCGCCCGGCCACGGGGAGGAGGACTTCCAGCGCGGCACGGAGCTCGGGCTCGACATCCACTGCCCCGTGAAGCCGAACGGCGAGTTCACCGAGGCGGCCGGCGAGTACGCCGGCCAGTTCGTGCGCGACGCCAACGACGACATCGTCGACGACCTCGTCGCCGACGGACATATGCTCGCGCATGGCACCGTCGACCACAGCTACGGCCACTGCTGGCGGTGTGACACCGGGATCGTTCAGCTGGTCACCGACCAGTGGTTCATCTCGATCACGGACGTCAAAGACGACCTCCTCGACAACATGGAGGACTCGGAGTGGCACCCCGACTGGGCCCGCGACAACCGGTTCCGCGACTTCATCGAGGACGCGCCCGACTGGAACGTTTCCCGCCAGCGCTACTGGGGGATCCCGATCCCCATCTGGGTGCCGGAGGACGCCGACGCCGGCGACCTCGACGAGGACATGATCGTGATCGGCACCCGCGAGGAGCTCGCCGAGCGCGTCGAGGAGGACGTCGACCCCGAGTCGATCGACCTCCACCGGCCCTCCGTCGACGACCTCACTATCGTCGAGGACGGGACGACGTACCGCCGCGTCGAGGACGTGTTCGACGTGTGGCTCGACTCCTCCGTCGCTTCGTGGGGGACGCTGGGCTACCCGAGCGACGAGGCCGCGCACGACGAGCTGTGGCCCGCCGACCTCATCATCGAGGCGCACGACCAGACCCGCGGCTGGTTCTGGTCGCAGCTCGGCATGGGCACCGCCGCGGTCGGCGAGATCCCGTACGACGAGGTGCTGATGCACGGCTTCGCCAACGACGAGGACGGCCGGAAGATGTCGAAGTCGGTCGGCAACATCGTCACGCCGGAGGAGGCGATCGACCGGGCCGGACGCGACCCGCTCCGGACCTACCTGCTCAGCCACGACCAGCAGGGGGTCGACCTCGCGTTCGAGTGGGACGGGCTCGGCGAGATTCAGGGCAAGCTCAACATCCTCTGGAACGTGTTCCGGTTCCCGCTGGAGTACATGGAGCTCGACGGCTACGACCCCGCCGACGCGGACCTCTCCGACGGCGAGCTCGAGCTCGTCGACGAGTGGGTGCTCTCGCGGCTCCAGTCCGTGGAGGCCGAGGTCGCCGAGGCCTGGGACGACTACCAGGTCAGCGACGCGGTCAACGCCGTCATCGAGTTCGTCACGCAGGACGTGTCGCGGTTCTACGTGAAGGCGGTCCGCGACCGCATGTGGGAGGAGGCCGACTCCGCCTCGAAGCGCGGCGCCTACGCCACGCTCGCGACCGTCCTCGACGAGGTGATCCGCCTGCTCGCGCCGATCGCGCCGTACCTGACCGAGCGGATGTACCAGCGGCTCGACGGCGCGGCGACGACCGTCCACGCGCTGTCGTACCCCGAGCCGGACGCCGACCTGCGCGACCCGGACCTCGAACGCGACGTGGCGGTCTTCCGCGACGTGGAGGAGGCGGCGGCGAACGCGCGTCAGCAGGCCGGCCGGAAGCTCCGCTGGCCCGTCCCGCGCGTCGTCGTCGAGACGGCCGACGAGACCGTCGCGGCCGCGGTCGACCGGCTCGAAGCGCTGATCGCCGACCGCGTCAACGCCCGCGAGGTGCTCGTCACGGACGCCTTCGACGAGCTCGTCGAGACCGCGGAGCCGCAGATGGTGGCCATCGGACCCGCGTTCGGCGGCGACGCCCAGAAGGTGATGGAGGCGGTTCAGGGCGCCGACCGCGCGGCGGTCGAGAGCGGCGAGGTGACCGTCGACGGCCAGCCCGTCGACCTCGACGACGAGATGGTCGAGTACGTCGCTGAGCCCCCGGAGCACGTCTCCGGCGCCGACTTCGAGGGCGGCACCGTCTACGTCGACACCTCGCTGACCCCCGACATCGAGTCCGAGGGGTACGCCCGCGACGTGATCCGCCGGATCCAGGAGATGCGCAAGGAGCTCGACTTGGACGTGGAGGCGCGGATCCGCGTCGGCGTCGGCGTCGACGACGACCGCGTGGCCGGCTTCGTGGACGACCACGCCGACCTCATCGCCGGCGAAGTGCGCGCCGACGCTTGGTTCGACGACCCGACCGACGCGGCGGACGCCGAGGACGGCCTCGTCGAGGAGTGGGAGGTCGAGGACGTCACGCTCACCATCGGCGTCGACCCGGTCGCGTAGGCCTCCCCGACCGAAGACGCCGCTTCGAGCGTCCGAGTGCTCGGTTTCGAAGCCCTCGGCGCCCGCGCTCGCTGGCTCGAACCGACGACAACGGCACCGCCGGGGCGTCGCCTCCGCGACGCGAATTACTGTGGGAACAATTCGCACCCCGAAACCTATAGGTGCGTTCTTTACTCACGGTTGAACATGGATGTTCGGGCGGCTCGGGCCGACGACGCCGAGGCCCTTCGCACCGCGGTCTCGCGGGCCCGCGAGGAGACGGTGTTCGACGACATCGGCGCACCGCTGCTCGACGTCTCCGCCGCCGGCGTCCGCGAGGCCGCCGCCGAGGCCGAGTGGTCGTTCCTGATGGAACACGACGAGGAGGGCCCCGTCGGCCTCGCCATCGCGCACCCGGACCCGGACGGCGCCGAGGCGGAGCTACTGGCGCTGTGGGTCCACCCGAACCGCGCGGGGGAGGGGATCGCCGGGGAGCTGCTGTCGCGCGTCGGCGGCGCGCTCGCCGACCGCGGCGTCGAGACGCTCCGGGCGACGGTGCCGGCGGACAGACCGAGCGCGACGGAGTTCTTCGTCGCACACGGCTTCGAGGCGCGCGGGACCCGCCGGAGCCCCGTCGGCGACGAGGACGTGGTGGTCGCGGCCCCGCGGACGCTCGTCTGAGGCCGCCGGCCTACTTCAGTCGCTCCTGGAGGAAGGATGGGTGGGCCGCGGTGACGCCCTCGACGCCGAGCAGCTTCTCGGAGATGACCTCGCCGAGCTCGTCGCCGTCGCCGGCGCGGACCTCGGCCATCAGCATGTGGTCGCCCGAGGAGGTGTACAGCGCCTGGACCTCGTCGAGCGACTTCAGTTCGCGCGTCGCCTCCACGTACTGTCCGGAGTCGACGTCCATCCCGACCATGGCGATCGACTGCGACGAGAGCTTCTTCGGGTCGACCTCCGCGGAGTAGCCGACGATCACGCCCCGCTCTTCGAGGCGGTCGATGTACTTCCGCACCGTCGGCTTCGAGACGTCGGCCCGTTCGGCGATCTCCCCGCAGGACGCCTGCGCGTCCTCCTCTAACACGGAGAGGATCCGCTCTTCCGTCGATACCGTACTCATACCACTCCGTTTGTCACCAATGAAAAAATACCTTGCGAATCAAAAAACGGATTCACCGCGCCGTCAACGACCGACGGCCCCGCTCAGGCGTGTTTGTCGAGGAACATGTCGTGGGAGCGCTCCCACTCGTAGTCGTCGTCCCAGTAGCGCTCGGCGAGCGGCTCCTCGGGCATCTCGCCGATTTCGCGCTTCTCCTGGCCGTAGGACGGACGGTCCTCGTCGACGTAGAAGCGGCCGGTGAGGACCTCGCCGTCGTAGAGGGCCTCCTCGGTCGTGCGCATCATCTCCTGGGCCTCGACGCGGTCCGTCTTGTCGAACTCGTAGTCGTCGGAGTCGTTGACGTCGATGTACGGGACGTACTGGCGCGCGTCCTTGTTCCAGGTCGGACACTGGGTGAGGAAGTCGACGTGCGCGAACCCGTCGTGTTCGATCGCCTCGATGAGGATATCCTTCGCCTGGTTCGGGTTGACCGCGGCCGTCCGGGCGACGTAGGAGGCGCCGGCGTTGAGCGACATCGAGAGCGGCTTGATCGGTTCCTTGGCGCTCCCGTGGGGCTGCGTCTTCGACTTGTGGCCCTTCGGGCTGGTCGGGGAGGTCTGCCCCTTCGTGAGCCCGAAGATCTCGTTGTTGAACACGATGTACGTCATGTCGTGGTTCTCCCGGGCCGTGTGGACGAAGTGGTTCCCGCCGATCCCGTAGCCGTCGCCGTCGCCGCCGGCGGCGATCACTTCGAGGTCGGGGTTCGCGAGCTTCGCAGCGCGGGCCACGGGCAGCGAGCGCCCGTGGATCGTGTGGAACCCGTACGTGTCGAGGTAGCTGTTCAGCTTGCCCGAACAGCCGATCCCGGTACACAGCAGGGTCTCCTCGGGCGTGCGCCCGACCTCCGGCAGCGCCTGCTTGAGCGCCTTCAGGACGCTGAAGTCACCGCAGCCCGGACACCACGTCGGCTGCGGCTCCACGCCGGGGGTGTACTCGTCGCGGTCGATCTCCCGCTCCTCTCCGATCGCTGAAAACGTGCTCATTGGTTAGTCACCTGCGGCTGGGACGAACGTGGTCTGGTGGCCGGACGCGTCGCCGTCGCCCTCGACGATCGCGGCCTCGAACCCGTCGACGACCTCCGCCGGCTCGAACGGGTTCCCGTTGTACTTCAACAGGCTCGACAGCTTCTCGCCGTAGCGGCCGAGGTTCTTTTGGACGAGCCCGCGGAACTGTCCGGACGCCGTCATCTCGACGACGAGGACCTCGTCGACGCTCTCGACGAACGCCTCGACCTGCTCGGTCGGGAACGGGAGCATGTCGGAGACCCCGTACGACTTCACCGAGTGGCCGGCCTCGTTGAGCCGACCGACGGCCTCCTCGACGGTGCCCTGCTGGCTGCCGAACGTGAGGATGCCGTACTCGGCGTCCTCGGGGCCGGCGTACGAGCCGGTGTCCTCCCCGTCGAGGTCGGCGCGGATCGCCTCCAGCTTCTGGGTCCGCCGGTCGATCTGCGCGACCCGGTTGTCCGGGGACTCGCTGATGTGGCCGGTCGGGTCGTGCTCGTTGCCCGTCGCGAGGAAGCGACCGCCCTTCTGCCCGGGCACCGACCGCGGCGAGACGCCGTCGTCGACGTCGTGCTGGAAGCGGTGGAACTTCCCGTCGCCGGAGTGCGGCTCGTCCGCGAGTGCGTCCTCCGAGAGCGTCTTCCCGAGGTCCGGGTTCGGATCGCGGTCGAAGTGGCTCTTGGGGACGTTCGTCAGCTCGCCGCCGAGCTTCTGGTCGTACAGCAGGATCGTCGGGATCTGGTACTCGTAGGCGAGCCGGAAGGCGATGCGCGACTGCTCGTACGCCTCCTCGACGGTCCCCGGGGCCAGGACGACGCGCTGGGAGTCGCCCTGCGAGGTGTAGAGGACGTGTTCGAGGTCGGACTGCTCCGGCTTCGTCGGCATCCCGGTCGAGGGGCCGGCGCGCATGGCCTCGACGAGGACGACGGGCGTCTCCGTCATCTCCGCCAGCCCGAGCGGCTCGGACATCAGCGCGAACCCGCCGCCGGAGGAGCCGGACATCGCCTTGACGCCGGCGTGCGAGGCCCCGACCGCGAGCGCGGCCGCGGCGATCTCGTCTTCCACCTGCTCGGAGATCCCGCCGAGCTTCGGCAGGTTCTGCGTCATGATGGTGAACACCTCGGTCCACGGCGTCATCGGGTAGCCGGCGATGAACCGGCAGCCCTCGTCGATGGCGCCGTAGGAGATGGCGTCCGACCCGGACATGAGCAGCTGGGTCTCGTCGTGTTCGCCCGTCGGCACCGACACGTCCGGGGCGTCCACGTCGTACTCCTCGCGGACCTGGTCGTACGCGGTCTCGAGGATCTCCAGGTTCGGTTCGAGGATCTTCTCCGGCATCGCGTCGCGCATCAGGTCCTCGACGTGGTCGAGTTCCATGCCGGTCAGCGCGCAGGTCGCGCCGACGCCGGCGGTGTTGCGCATGACCTCGCGACCCATGTCGCGGGCGAGCCCGCGGAGGTCGAGCGGGTACACGTGCCAGTCGTTCTCCTCGGCGCGCTCCTCGAAGTTCGGGATCTCGGAGGCGTCGAGGAGTCCCTCGTCGTAGACGATGACCCCACCCTCGCGGAGTTCGTCTAGGTTCTCCGAGAGCGGCTTGATCTCCTCGTTGCCGTAGACGGCCTCCTCCTGCGGGTTACGGGCGAAGGAGTCGCCGAGTGCCAGCAGGAAGTTGTAGCCGTCGCCCCGGGATTCGACGGGGTCCGCCGACGCGCGGACCTCGGTATAGGTGTGGCCGCCGCGGATCCGCGACGGGTAGTGCCGATGCGTGAAGACGTTGAGCCCCGATCGCATCAAGGCCTTCGCGAAGTTCTGGCTGGTGGAAGCGATCCCGTCACCGGATCCCCCCGATATCCGCCAGATGAGTTCGTCGTCAGTCATAGTGGTATGTGAGCCCGATTGGGCCTCGTAGCGGAACGTTGTGCTGGTTCCCTCTTAGGGCTTGCTATGGAATCCCAAGGGACTATCATGAAGGTCTATAAGGGGCGCTCGGGCGCTCGTCGCCCGTCCGCCGGGCCGATCCGAGCGCCCGCCCTCGGTTTCGTCGCTGCCGACCCTTCCGCGTCTTTTTAGGCCGCCGCGCGCCGAACGCACCCATGCTCACCTTCATTGGGCTCGGCCTCTACGACGAGCGCTCCGTCACCGTCGAGGGGCGCGAGGCGCTGCGGGCGGCCGACCGGGTCTTCGCGGAGTTCTACACCAGTCGGCTGATCGGCGCCGACGTCGCCGACCTGGAGGCGTACCACGACGTCGACATCGCGGTCCGCGACCGCGCCGGCGTGGAACAGGATCCGGAGCCGATCCTGGAGGCGGCCGCGGACGGCGACGCCGCCTTCCTCACGGCCGGCGACACGATGATCTCGACCACCCACACCGACCTCCGGCTCCGCGCCGAGGAGCGCGGCATCGACACGCGGGTGGTCCACGGCGTCACCGCCCAGTCCGCGGCGTCGAGCCTGACGGGGCTCCAGAACTACCGGTTCGGGAAGGCGACGACGCTGCCGTTCCCGTACGCGCACGGCGGCGACGACGTGCCCGCGAGCGTGGTCGAGACCGTCGAGGCGAACCGCGAGCGCGGGCTCCACACCGTCGTCTACCTCGACATCAAGGTCGGGACCGGCCCGAGCGGCCCCGACCCGGACCACGAGGAGTACATGACGGCCGACGCGGCCGCGGAACTGCTCGCCGAGGGGTGGGCCGACGAGCTCGCTGTCGCCGTCGCCCGCGCCGGGTCGCCGGACGCGGTCGTCGCCGCCGACCGCCTGAGCGCGCTCGCCGACCGCCAGTTCGGCGACCCGCTCCACCTGCTCGTAATCCCGGGCGACCTCCACCACGTCGAAGCGGACGCGCTGGTCGGCCTCGCGGACGCTCCGGACGCCCTCGTCGAGGAGTGAGCCGTCGGGCGGTCCGGGACGTCTCCGTCCCTCGCCGGGCCCGAACCCGTGTCGCTCGACGCGAACAGGCCCTCCGACCGGATAATTGATAACCGTGCCCAGCGTTACCACGAGACATGAACGACGTACTCGTCGATCGGCTCATGTCGACCGACCTCACCACGATCGAACGCGGCGCCCCAGCGGCCGACGCGGCGAAGCGGATGCGCGACACCGGCGTCAGTTCGATCCTCGTCGTGGAGCCCGACGGACGGCTGGCCGGGCTGATCACCGCGACGGACTTCGTGGGGCTCGTCCGCGACAACGACCCGAAAGACCGGACGCCGGTCGAGGCGTTCATGACGACCGACGTCGTCACGGTGGGCCGCGAGGACACCGTCGCGGAGCTGGCGGCGCCGACCGCGCACGGCTACACCCACCTCCCGGTGACCGACGGGGACGGCAGACCGATAGGGATGGTGTCGACGACGGACCTCACGGCGCACCTCTCGAAGGCGCGCTGACGGCCCCCTCCGAGCGTCGCGTTCCGCCGCTCTTCTGCCGTCCCGAACGGGGTCGCGCCCGCCCCGCGGTGTGGGTTCCGGAAGAGTAATGACACGCGGTATCACACGTCGTGGCATGGATCTCGACGACAGAACCCGCGTCGCGGACGTGATGTCGACGCCCCTGGAGACGATCGGAGCGAACGTTCCGATTCGAGAGGCGGCTCAGCGGATGCGCGACGGCGGCATCAGCGCCCTCGTCGTGACCACCGGCGGCGGTTGTATCGTCACGCAGAGCGACGTCGTCGGGGCGGTCGCCGACGGGCGCGACCCCGAGGCGACGACGGTCCGCGACGTGATGACCGAGGACGTCGAGACGGTGACGCCCGACCTCATGATGCAGGAGGTGGCCGCGATGATGACGATGTACGGCGTCAAACACCTCCCGGTCGTCGACGACGACTACGTCGGCATGGTCTCGTCGACGGACATCGCCGAACACCTCTCGTGAGGCGCGCCCCGACCCGCGCCGGAGCGGGTCCGCCGAGGCGTTTTAAAACAGCAACACCGGGATTCCGGCGAGTACCCCCACGGCGATCAGCAGGAGGTTCCAGAAGAACACCGGACGGACGAGTTCCCGAGCGATGCTCGCCGCGAAGACGGTCTTGATGAGGACGCTGGCGGCGGTGCCGGCGATCACGCCCGCGACCGCGGTCTCGACCCCGATCTGTCCGGTCCCGAGCAGCGAGACCGCCGTGGCCGTCGAGGTCCCTGACGACACCAGGCCGGCGAGGAAGGAGGTGACGATGAAGCCGCTCGCGCCGAACGACTCCTCGGCGACAGCGGAGACGAGCAGCACGATCAGGAAGAGCGCGCCGAACGTGAGCGCGTTCCCGAGGCTGAACGGCGAGGCCAGCTCGGCCTCAATCGTCGTCCGCCAGTCGCTCCGCCGCACGGCGACGCCGACCCCCGCGACGGTGATCGCGCCGAGCGGGACGCCGACGACGAGCGCCGCCTCGGGGACGAAGACTGCCACTACGGCGGCGTTCCGGAACGCCATCGCCGCGTTCGCGAGGAGGATGGAGCCCACCGCGACGTCGCCGATGGCCGCGCGCCCCTTCGCCCGCTCGGCCATCTCGGCGACGACCGCCGTCGAGTTGACGAGCCCGCCGAAGAAGCCCGTCACCGCGTAGCCGCGGCCCTGGTACCGCTTGACGAGGACGTAGTTGACGAACCCGATGGCGCTGACCGCGACCACCAGCGACCAGACCAGCCGCGGCTGGACCGCCCCCCACGGGTCGACCGTCTCCGCGGGGAGGAGCGGGAAGACGACGAACGCGAGGATGGTGAACTCCACGGCGCTGCGCACCTCCTCTCTGGAGAGTCCCCACGCGAACGCGTGGAGTTCGCGTTTCAACACCAGGAGTAGCGACGACAGCACCGCTACCGTCACCGACTCGATGAACAGCCCCGCCGCGACGAGGACGCCGACGCCGTACGCGACGAGCATCGACGCCGACGTGGTCAGCGAGAGCCCGTCGACGTCGGCCTCGACGAAGCTTCGCACCGCCAGCAGCACCGCGCTGGCAACCACCAGCACCCCGCCGACGGCGAGGAGCCCCGGTTCGCCGACGAGCGAGAACACCGCCGCCGCGAGGCTGATCAGCGCGAACGTCCGGATCCCCGCCGACTTCTGTGACCACTCCCGCTCCAACCCGAGGAACATGCCGAGCGCGGTCGCCAACACCAGCTTCGCGACGTTCGTCTCCAGGTAGACGAACGGGTCGACGCCGCCGATCACCGCCGCTCACCCCGTGGCGACCGCGTCCCTCGACGCGGACCGGGGGATCCGCCGCGCGTCGCCGCAGTCATGCTCGCCCGTACCCGTCGCCAACGTCTATAGCTTGCTATATAGTTCTATTTATCCCCGGCAGTTCTCCGGGACCCGACCGCCCCGCCGGAACCGTCGAGAGGCCGCCGGGCTACCGGTTCGTCGGCTCTCGCGGGAGGTCGAGCGCCTCCGTCAGGTCGTGTTCCTCGCCGGTGATGAGGTAGAGCACGTCCTCTAGGATGACCGCCAGCTCGGGCAGCTCGCGCACCGCGAGGAAGGTGATCGCGATGAGCGCCACGACCGCCAACAGCTGGCTCATGATCCGGTCGGAGATGAGGAAGGAGACCCGGTACGGGTCGGTCGCGCCGAACATCGTCATCACGAGGTCCGGGTACCAGTGCATGTACTGGTTGCCGGACACGACCGAGATGAACGTCGTCCGGAGGATGTTCAGCCCGTAGATGAGCGGGATAGACACCGCGAGCGCGCGGAGCTTCCTCGTGAGCGGCGCCTCGACGGCGGCCACGAGCCCGCCGAAGATGGCCATGCTCCCGAGCCCCGTACACGCCAGCACGATGTGGATGACGACCGTGTGGCCGTCGTCGAGCGTCCAGGAGTACGCCGCGTCGTACCCCTCGTTGCTCGCCACCGCCTCGGGCGCGTACCCGAGCAGGTCGATGAGCGCCCCGGTCTGTGACGCCACGACCTCGATGAGGACCCGACGGGGCTCCGGGACCGCGACCCCGGCGACGGTGAACGCCGGAATGGTCTCGAACGGCAGGTAGATGAACAACATTATCGCGATGGCCCGGGTGAGGGTGAAAAGCGATGCCCGCCCGTCGTAGAGGAGGTACCCCGCGTACACGCTGGCCGGGAAGCCGACCAGGGCGAGGATCGACTCGACGTAGCTCTGGTGTTCGAACGCGAAGTACGGCACCGTCGACAGCCAGAAGAGCCCGAACAGCGCCCACGTCGCGGCCGCGAGGACGCGCCCCGCGGCGAGTCCGCGGCTGTCGAGCGCCCACGAGGTCGCGAAGAGGATCGCGACGACCCACGCGAACGTGAACGTGTCGGGGATCACGCTCAACACCGCCGGCACGCCGTGGCCGAGCATATCCGTCCGGTCCGTCGTCGTCGAATAAAGCCCTTGTCGTTGCGCGCGAGATCGCCGTCAGACCGACGCCGTCACGCGCACCGCGTCGCCCCGTTTCCGCGCCGCCGGCGCGAGGAGGGAGCTACCGCTCCTCGCTGTCGAGCACGCGGATCTGGTCGCCGCGGACCGTCACCGGAATCGGCACGGTCGCCTCGTACAGCTCGACGGTCACCTGGTCTTTCCCCTCGTCGATCCGCTGGACGCGCGCCTTCTCTCCCTTGAACGGGCCCGCGATCAGCTCGACGATGTCGCCCTCGCCGATCCCCTCCACGTCCGGGGTCGGCGAGAGGAAGTGCTCGACCTCGGAGAAGGGGCTCTCGGCGGGGCCGTCGCCGCCCTGAATGACGCCGCGGGCGTGCGGGATCTCGTCGAGGATCCGCCCGAAGGCGGTCCCGTCGGTCGCCTCGACCATCACGTAGCTCGTGAGCTGGTCGGGGGCGATGACGGCCTGGATCTCCGGCGCCTCCTTCTCGGCGATCATGTCGGCGACCGTCCGCTCTTGGCTCGCCGTGGTCTTGACCGAGTAGATCGGCATTACGCGCCGACCCCCGGGAGGAGGCTCATGATCGCGAACATCAGGAAGCCGATGAACCCGATGAGCAGGATCCCGGCGCCGGCGATCTTCGACACCTGGAGGAACTCGTCGGTGCTCGGCGTGCTCGCCAGCTTCAGCACCCGAATGTAGCTGTTGAGGTCGTACGGAACGTCCATGTTACCTGCGGATTCGAGACGAGACGGTTTTTACCTTTTGATGCGCCCCCGAAGCGGCGACGGCGCCGTCCCGGCGCGCGGCCACCGACCCGCCCGCTCGGCGTCCGTCACTCCACGTAGTCGATGTCCTCGACGTCGCTCGGCGCGCCGCCCTCCGGCGGCTCGCCGTTGCTGCCGTAGATCTGCGGCGACTCGACGCCGGTGACGACGATCATCGTCCGCATCTCGCCCTCAAGCTCGTCGTCGACCGAGGTCCCCCAGATGATCCGCGCGTCGGGGTCGATCCGGTCGTAGATCTCCTCGACGACCCCCTCGGCCTCCTCGATGGACATGTCAGTGCCCCCGGTGACGTTCACGAGCGCGGAGTTCGCGCCGGAGATGTCCACGTCCAAGAGCGGCGAGCGCAGCGCGGACTTCACCGAGTCCTGCGCCTTCGAGTCGGAGTCGGACTCGCCGAGGCCGATCATCGCGACGCCGCCCTTCTCCATCACGGTGCGGACGTCGGCGAAGTCGAGGTTGACGAGCCCGGGCATCGTGATGAGCTCCGTGATCCCCTTCACCGAGCGCATCAGCACCTCGTCGGACACCTTGAACGCCTGCCGGACGGGGAGCTTCCCGACCGCGTCGAGCAGGCGGTCGTTGGGGACGACGATGACCGTGTCGCTCACGTCGCGGAGGCGTTCGAGGCCGGCCTCGGCGTTCGTCCGGCGGACCTCGCCCTCGGCGGTGAACGGCGTCGTGACGATGGCGATGGTGAGCGCCCCGGACTCGCGGGCCGCCTTCGCGACGACCGGCGCCGAGCCGGTCCCGGTGCCGCCGCCGAGCCCGGCGGTGACGAACACCATGTCGGAGCCGTCGATGGCGTCCTGGATCTCCTCTTGGGACTCGATGGCCGCCTCCTCGCCCACCTGCGGGAGGGAGCCGGCGCCGCGGCCCTGCGTCTTCTGCTGGCCCATCAGGATCTTCGTGTCGGCCTCGATGTTGACGAGGTGCTGGACGTCGGTGTTGGCGGCGACCAGCTTCGCGCCGTGGATCCCCTCCTCGGTCATGCGGTTGACCGTGTTGCCGCCGGCCCCCCCGCAGCCGACGACCGTGATGTTCGTCTGGAGGTCCTGGAGGACGTCCTGTAGCTCGTCGTCGGTCATCGTCCCCGTCTGCGGCGGCGCGCCGGCGCTCCCCCCGGCGGCGCTCTCGCCGGCTCCCCCGGCGTCGTCTGCGGGGGCCTCTTCGGCTTCGTCGATGGCGTCCTCAACGATGGAGTCCATTATGTGGTGAGGTTGCGACCCGGACGTATTTATTTTTGCCCGTTCGTCTGACGCGAGTCGGACGCCGAAATCACCGGCGTCCGCCGTCGACCGGCGAAAGTACGGGCGCCGTGCCCGCGCCCGCCGAACGCGACGATTCTTATAAATCAGTCGAGCGCGTCGCCGTCGATCGGGAACCGGTCCGCGCGCGTCCGCGACACCTCGTCCGGCCCGACGGTCTCCCCGTCGACCTCGACAGCCTCTCCGTCGGCCAACCGCCCGAACGCCGGTCCCTCCGGGACGCCTCGCTCGGCTGCCAGCGCCGGGTCGAACGCCGTCTCCCGGGCGACCACCGCGCCCCCCTCCGGCGACACCTCGACCGCGTCGTACCCCGTTTCAAGCACGTCGACCAGCCCCTCGATCAGGTCCGCGTAGCCCGGCGCCTCCGGGGCCGTCGCGAACGCGACGCGCCCGGCCGCCCGCGTGCCGCCCTGCTCCGTGTCGAACGCGACGGCGACGCGCTCGACCGTCGCGCGCGCCGCGTCCGCGTCGAGCCCCTGGGCCCGCGCGAGCAGGTCCGCCGGGAGGTCCCGGACGCGGACCGCGTCGCCGACCGCGTCGGCATCGCCGTCGACCGCTTCCGAGTCGGGGTCGAGCGCGTCGCCGCCGACCGCGCCGAACCGCAGGCCGTCGTCGACGGACCCCATCTCGGCCTCCAGCCGTTCGACGAGCGCGAGCGGCGCGTCGCCGACCTCGCGGACCCACGTCTCGCTCACCACCCCGTACCCGAGGTCCTCGATCACCGCCGCGAGGGCGGGGCGGTCGCCGTCGATCACGGCCCGCTCGGCGCGGCTCCGCTCGAACGCGGCCTCGATCACGCGGCGGTTGGCGTCGGGCGCGCCGAGCTCTCCGAGCGCCCAGTCGGCGCCGACGTGCCCCACGGCCCACTCGGTCTCGCGAACGATCCGGGTGAACCGCGGCGCGTAGTGGCCCCCGCCGAAGCCGACGACGTGGCGGGGCCAGT
Source organism: Halorubrum tropicale (assembly GCF_001280455.1). Classification (NCBI taxonomy): domain Archaea; kingdom Methanobacteriati; phylum Methanobacteriota; class Halobacteria; order Halobacteriales; family Haloferacaceae; genus Halorubrum; species Halorubrum tropicale. The sequence continues at coordinate 8,493 of NZ_LIST01000003.1, read as the reverse complement.
TCCCGGCGTCGCCCGCGTCGGTCGCCGCGGGGTCGCCGTCCGCAGTCAGGTCCGCGCCGGTCCCCCGCAGGTCGAGGACCGCCCGCGCGACCGCCCGGGCCGCGTCCGGGTCCTCCCACTGCGGTCCGTCGGACCCCAGTTCGACGAACAGCGACGGGACGGCGACGTCGGTCGGGCCGTGGTGGGTACACTCGATGCCGACCTCGTACCCGTCGGGCGCGCGCCGGGCGAGCGCCTCCACGACGCGCTTCTCGGCGCCCGGCGCGGCCCGCGCCAGCGACTCCGGCTCGCCGCCGTACTCGGCGCCGCCGAAGTTCCCGGTGACGTGCGCGGTGAGGAGTCGCCCGGTCTCGCCCGAGTGCCTGGAGACGAACGCGAGGAACGCGGGGTCGCAGTCGAAGGCCGCGGTCGGGTCGGACAGCCGGATGTGGAGGTCGTCGAACTCGCGGAGCTCGAACCCCTCCGTCCGGTAGTAGGTCCCGCCCCCGTCGGCGTCGGGGCGCGAGCCGTCCTCGCGCGCCGTCCAGTCGCCGACCTCCAGCAGCCGCTCCCCGATGTGCGCCGAGGCGCTGTCGGCCCGGCTGACGACGATCGCTATCACGGCATCGGCTCGGCCGCCCGCGACCGAATACCCGTCGGTTCCGACCCCAGAAGCCGCCCCGCCGCGGACGCCCCGACCGGAACCGGGCACGCCGTGCTACGGAAGTAACAGGTACGCGAAGACCCCGTACCCGACGGTGAGCACGGCGCCGTCGAGTCGGGTGATCCGCTCGCGGTACGCCATTATCGCGACGATTCCGGCCGTGAACGCGAGCAGCGCGGGGAACTCGAAGCCGCGGACGCCGGGGGCGACGCCGACGGGCGTCACCACCGCGACGATCCCGATGACCGCGAGGATGTTGTAGATGTTCGACCCGACGACGTTGCCGACGCTGAACTCCGCCTGGCCGCGCACCGCGGCCACGACGCTGGCGGCCAGCTCCGGCAGCGACGTCCCCAGCGCCAGCACCGTGAGCCCGATGAAGATGTCGGAGAACCCGGCGGCCGCCAGCAGCGACTCGCTGCCGTCGATCAGCCACCGAGAGCCGAGGACGAGCGCGGTGATTCCTCCGACGACCGCCGCGGCGTCGCGCACCTCTGCGTCCGGCATGCCATCGCGCTCGCTGTCGGAGATCGCCGACTGGTTCGCCTGAACGCGCCGCAGGACCGCGGCCGTGAACGCGGCGAGCGTTGCGAGCAGCACCGAGCCGTCGACCAGGCCGATCCGGCCGTCCCAGCCGAGCGCGACGAGCAGCAGCGCTGCCAACACCATGAACGGAACGTCTCGGCGGAACACGGTGTCGGAGACGTCGAGCGGGCGGATGAGCGCGGAGACGCCCAGTACGAGACCAATGTTCGCGATGTTCGAGCCGACGATGGCGCCGAGCCCGATGTCGGTCGACACCGTGACGGCGCCGAGCAGCGAGACGAACAGCTCCGGGGCGGTCGTCGCGAACGCCACGACCGTGACGCCGACGGTCGACGCCTTCAGCCCCACGGCGAGCGCGAGGTCCCGCGCGCCGGTGACGAGCAGTTCGGCGCCGGCGTACAGGAGGGCGACGCCGCCGACGATCAACAGCAGTTCGAGGAGTGGCGACCCGGGCAGCACGGCTCCCGGTTTGCAACGGCGTTTCAAAAGGGTCGTGATCCCCGGTCGCTCGGAGGCGTCGTCACCGGTCGATCGCCGCTCGCCGCCCGCCCCGGGTCAGGCGTGTCCGGCCCGGAACTCGCCGTGTTTCACGCCGATCGCGAACGCGAGCGCCCCGAAGACGAGCATCGACGGGACGACCATCATCAGCGTCGTCCGGAGCGGCATCATGTTCGCGCCGATGAGGCCGCCGGCGCCGACCGCGACGATCAGTACGAGGACCGCTGCCGCGCGTGGAAGGTCGAACTTCATACCCGCCGTACGTCGCGAGCGATCCTAAACGTTCTGTCTCGGACGCCCGCGTTCCGGCGCATCAGGCCTCGATGATCTCGTCGTCCTCGTCGTCGGGGATCCGGATCTCCCCGTCGAGCGCGACCGTCGCCCGCCCGCCGACGCGGACCCCGTCCGCCTCCACGCGAACGCGGACGTGCCCGGGCCGGTCGAGGAAGTGCCCCTGTTCGAACCGGAGCTCGTCGGGCTCGTCCCCGTCGAAGGCGTCGACGTGGCGGAGGTATCCCCCGACCGCGCCGCTCGCGGTCCCCGTGACCGGGTCCTCCGGGATGCCGAGCGACGGGACGAACGCCCGGCCGTGGAGCGTCGAGTCCGCGTCGAGCGCGTCGAAGGAGAACGCGTACACGCCCGCGACGTCGAACGCCTCCGAGAGCGCTTCGACCGCGTCGTCGTCCGGATCCGCCTCGCCCAGCCGCTCCAAGAAGTTCACCGGGACGACGAGGAACGGCAGGCCGGTCGACGCGACCGCGACGGGGAGGTCCGCGCCGACGTCGCGCAGCGCGGCGGGGTCGACGCCGAGCGCGGCCGCCACCCGGTCGAGGTCGACGTCGACGACCTCGACGCTCGGCGCCTGCTGTCGCATCCAGGCGGTGCCGTCGTCGTCGACCGAGACGGTGAGGTCGCCGACGTTCGTGTGGAGCGTACGCTCGCCGCCGTCGATCGCCCCCTCGGCGAACAGGGCGCCGTAGGTCGCTATCGTGGCGTGGCCGCAGAGGTCGACCTCCGTGGTCGGCGAGAAGTAGCGGAGCCGGTCGTCGGCCGCGCCGTCGCCGTCGGTCAGGAACGCGGTCTCCGAGGCGCCGAGCTCGGCGGCGACCGCGGCCAGCTGGCCGTCGCTCAGCCCCTCGGCGTCGGGGACGACGCCGGCGGCGTTCCCGGCCAGCGGCTCCGCGGCGAACGCGTCGACGAGCATCGCGCGTCTGTGTTCCATGCCGGCCCCTCCGCGAGTCACGGACAAAAACCCTCCCGAGCCGGTCGGCGGTCCGGGCCTCGCGAACAGACGAGCCGCCCCTCGGGCGCCGACGACCCCCGCCTCTCGCGGGCGTCGAACCGCGGTTCGCGGCGCGTCCGATGTCAATCCTTTTGCCCTCGACCGCGGATGAGTGTGTATGGGTCTCTTCGACCGGCTGCGAGGGAGCGACACGCCGCGGGTGGCGTTCATCGGGATCGACGGCCTCTCGTACCGGCTCGTCGCCGACAACCCGGAGGCGTTCCCGGCGCTGTCGGCGATCGCGGACGAGGGCGGTGGGGGACGGATCGACAGCATCGTGCCGGCGGAGTCGAGCGCGTGCTGGCCGAGCCTGACGACGGGGAAAAACCCCGGCGAGACGGGCGTGTACGGCTTTCAGGACCGCGAGGTGGGGTCCTACGACACCTACGTGCCGATGGGGCGCGACGTCCAGGCACCCCGGGTGTGGGACCGAGCGACCGAGGCGGACCTCGACGCGACCGTGATGAACGTCCCCGTCACGTTCCCGCCGCAGCGGACCGTCCAGCGGATGGTCTCCGGCTACCTCTCGCCCGACCTCGACGCGGCGGCCACCCCCGAGGAGCTCCGCGAGTACCTGACCGGCAGCGACTATCGGCTGTCGGTCAACGCGAAGCTCGGCCACAAGCCGGACAAGACGGCGTTCATAGAGCACGCCCGCCAGACCCTCGACGCGCGCGCCGCGGCCTTCGAGCGCTACGTCGAGCGGGACGACTGGGACCTCTTCGTCGGCGTCTTCACCGCCCCCGACCGCGTCAACCACTTCCTCTGGGGCGACTACGAGGACGGCGGGACGTACCGCGAGGAGCTGCTTGCCTTCCACGCCGCGCTCGACGAGCACGTCGGCTCGATCCGCGAGGCGCTCCCGGACGACGTCACCCTCGTCGTCGGCTCCACGCACGGGTTCCGCCGCCTCCGGTACGACGTCTACTGTAACGAGTGGCTCGAACGCGAGGGGTGGCTCTCCTACGACGGCGACGACCACGACGCGCTCGCCGACGTCACCGACGACACCCGCGCGTACTCCCTCGTCCCCGGTCGCTTCTACCTCAACGTGGAGGGCCGCGAGCCGAACGGCGTCGTCCCCGAGTCCGAGTACGAGGAGACGCGCGCCGAGCTGCGCGAGGCGCTGGAGTCGTGGACCGGCCCCGACGGCGATCCCGTCGCCGACCGCGTCGTCGACCGCGAGACGGTGTTCCGCGGCGATCACGCCGCCATCGCGCCCGACCTCGTCGTCCTCCCGAACGACGGGTTCGACCTCAAGTCCGGGTTCCGCCCGCACGACGAGGTGTTCGATCCCGACGGTCCACGGTCCGGGATGCACGCCTTCGACGACGCCGCGCTGTTCGTCGACCACCCGGACGCGACGGTCGAGGACGCGGACCTCCTCGACGTCGCCCCGACCCTCCTCCGACTCCTCGACGTGGAATACGGCCGCACCGACTTCGACGGCGCCAGCCTCGTCTGAGCCGTCGGCACCCCGGCCGCCGCGTCTCCCTCGCTGCTCCGTTCCCGCCTTCAGGCGACCGAATTGAAGTGAGTCCGCCCCTACCTGCCGGTATGGAGCGCACCCCCGACGGGACTCCCGTCGGCGTCGACGACCCCTACGCGGTCGCCGGCGTCTGCGACCACCTCACCGACGACGGTCGGTGTCGCTTCGCGCTGACGCGGTCCGGAGACGACCCCGAGTTCGCGGCGGCCCGCCGCGCCGACGGCTACGACTGCCACGTCGGCGCCGACGGCGCGTGGCGCGCGTGCCCGCACTACCGGTCGACGACCGACGCGAAGACCTGCGCCCGGTGCGGGCTGGCGGACGTGCGCCTGGCCCACGACGACTCCCGGCCGCTCGTCGAGGAACACCACCTCTCGTACGGCGGCGACGGCTCCCACGAGATCACGGTCGGCCTGTGTCGCTGGTGTCACGCCAAGGTCCACAACTCGATCGCTCGGATCGACGACGACGCGAGCCCGGACCCCGAGGCGATCGCCGAGCGCGAGCGACGCCGGGAGACCGAGCGCTCGGCGTCGTCGTTCGAGGCGGCCAGCGAGGGATACGATCCCGAGAACTGATCGATCGACGACCGATCCGGTTCAGCCGACTGACGGTCGCTCCGATTCAGGCGACCCCCGACCCGATCAGGCGTCGTCGGCCGGCCGGATCAGGTTCGCCAGCGCGACGAGCAGGCCGAGGAACCACCCGAGCGGCACCGAGATTCCGATCCACATCAGCACGTAGCCCAGCCCGGGGAGCCCCCACTGCTCGCCGAACGTCTCCAGGTCGAACGCGCCTCGAAGCATCTCGTTTATGCCGCCCACCGAGAGGAACGTGTCGAGGATCCACCGCGCGAGGTCGTAGCTCGGCGGCAAGATCAGTTCCTCCAGCGTCGGCGTGACGAGCGCGGCGACGACCGGCGGCAGGAACAGCGCCGTCATGGCGAACGGGTACGCGAGCAGGACGCTGACGAACCGTCCGCCCAGCTTCGAGAAGCCGGCGGCGAGCGCGGCCGAGACGACCGCTACCGCGCTCGCGGCGCCGACCGCGATCACCGCGTCGAACGGGAGTTGGAGGTGGGTGATGACGGTCAGCGTCCCCCAGACGACGGCGGCGACGAGCACCGCACCGGCGACGCCGATCCGGGTGACCGCCGAGTCGAGCTTCGCCGCGTAGTAGCGCGTGGCGAACCCGACGAGCAACAGCGGGTACGCGACCGCGACGAGCGGCGCGCCGAGCACCGCCCAGAGGTAGTAGCCGACCGACTGAACCGTCGTCTCGGGCTTCCACTTTCCTAGGACGGCGCTCGGGTCAAGCTGTCGGGGAAAGACCACCTCCATCCACGTCTCGTGGAGGCGAACAACGTCTAAGAAGAGCGCTTCCACCAGCCCGGTTTGTCCTCGGCGTTCCATTTGCCTCACGTCGCGCACGCCCCGACGTGAACTTTGTGCCTTCGACCCCGACGATCTCGCGGCCGATACCCTCGCCGATAGTGTTAAAGAACTGTGTGGACCTACCCGTACGTATGAAACGACGTGGACTGCTCGCCGCGATGGCTGCCTCGGCGTCGGTCGCGGTCGCGGGATGCGCCGGCGAGGACGGGAGCTACGAGTTCGACGCGGAACCGGCGCGCGTCCCGGAGAGCGCGTACAGTGACTCCGGATACAACGGTCAGGAGCCGGAGTCGTTCAGCATCGACCGCGAGTTCAACGTCACGGGCGTGAACGCGCGGGTGACGGCGACGACGTGGGTCGCCCGGTACGTCAACCCGACGACCCAGTCGGCGTTGTTCGTGGCGAGCACCCCGAACGCGTCGGTCGCCGGCCAGTCGGTCAATCCGCTCGTCCGAGTGGAGGGCGCCGAGCTCATCCGCCGGCTCCTCAACCAGGTCAACCAGCAGGACGTCGGCGGCGGCAACGCCGACATCCAGACGGACGACATCGAGGCGCGGGGCGAGGAGACGCGGACGATCCTCGATCAGGAGGCGACCATCTCCGTCTTCGAAACGACCGTTAGCGCGGACGTCGAGGGCTCGAACGGCCAGAGCGGGTCGGTCGAGGACATCCCCGTCCTCCTCTACCTCACGACGATCCAACACCAGGCGGCCGACGCGGACAGCGAGGACGTGATCGCGCTGGTGGGACTCCACCCGGTCGAGGTCGAGCAGTCCGAACAGCTGCTCGCGATGATGGAGGCGGTCGAACACTGACCCGCTTCGGCGACCGCCCAGTCCTCGTTTCCCGTTCTGTCTGGCCTTGGATACATCGCCCGTGAATTTCTACGAAGCAGCCCTCTCGCGACGCCGCTGTCTTTCGATTATTTCTTCGAGCGGAAGCTTTCACCTTCGTAAGCCACTTATAAGCGATCGGTTCGAGTAAGAGATCCCGCGGTGCGACAAGAGCCGCTTTGCGGAGGCTGGGCGACCACTGACGCCGTGCTGCCCCGGGAGCGACAGCTCTGGCATCCGCGGTTCGTTGGCTATGATCCGGACGCGATCGCTTCGATGGCTGTGGACCGGTATTGTCGTTTGCTTCGTGATCGGTTCTGTTATCGTACTACTGGGAACGAGCATCGTTGATGCTCAAGCAAATAATCATAAACCCACTTTAAACAGCACTGGTGACCCGGAATCTATCCGAATAGGTCAGTCTGGGCAAAAAATAAATAATGTTGAAATTCTAGTTTTGAATACATCAAACACTCCCGAAAAAATAAGACTGTATGTGGATTTAGCTAGTATTGAGTCAAATGGAGTAGACACTTCTTCAGTCTCAATGTCAATCAATGGTATCCAAAACGGATCCGTAATTAATACCTCACAATTAAATACTGAAGATACGACTTTCCTAGCCGCTACGATACGGCCGAATAGATCGAGTCGCTCAATACATATTGACTCTGTCCAAATATCTGGAATTAACACAGATGAGGCACAACTTTCGAGAAACATAAGATATCCAATCACAGTCACTAACAAGACTGATTTCTCATCTACCAACCTTACCGAACAAAAGAGTACAAGCTCATTTCAAATAATAGATGGTAATATCCGAATTCACAATCAAGCGACCGGGTCAACACAACTCCATCGGGACTTCCGGACGGCTGTCGGTGTAACTGTTGATAATCTCAGCGGGAACACAAATTCAACCCTATTCATCACAAAACGAGAACATAACGAAATAATCAGTGTTCAAGATCTTCGTAAAGAGGTTCTTATGAGCGAAGATTCTATTTCTGTTGATCTGTCCAACCCTGGTGGAAATGTCACTGGATATCTCATAGCTAACTCTTCGATTGATACTTCAGATTATGACATTGGAGATTATTTACCCACTAAGGTAACCGAATTAGCTCTTTCATCCGCTAGTGGTCGAGTAGTTAATTCCTATATAAATTTCAATAATTCATCATATAATGAACCACAAACAGAGACCATCGTTATCTCCAGAGCTAAGGTCTCAGACACGATCAACGATGAGACTCCATACATAATTTCACTACACCCTGTCAATTCAACTGGTCATATCCTTCATGATCAAGTTATTGCTCGCTCAAGAGTTCTAACGGGATGGAGTGAGGATATCCCTCTCAATTTCAATACCACAGCCTCACAAAGTGGAATTTTCCGTAGCAACCGATATGCTGCGTCCATTCAATTAGCACTAGGACATAGTGCTGGTAACTGGGTATCTGTAAAAAAGGCGGAACCGCTTCGGAACTCTGATCTTAATCAACAGTTTGTCTCTGATGGCGTCGCCGATGGGGGAGTAATTATCATTGAGTGGCTGTGTTGAATCGCCATACTGCGGCAGGGTAGGTCGCTAAATCAAAGGCGTTGAAGCGGGACGATTCGGTTGCCTATGACACAAATCTCCCGCTTCGTCGGGGAAGTTGTGCCGGTTGCTCAAAGAGTTACTGGCGATGGAGGCGAATCCGCCGCCCCGGAAGGCGGCGGCGGATTCGCCGACTACGCACTCGTTTCCCTCCACTGTCTGCGAATTTACCTCGATACATCGTACCGCATGACGATCG
>NZ_LIST01000016.1:0-9212 GCF_001280455.1 Halorubrum tropicale | reverse complement strand
CGTCAGAGATCGGTGGCCGACGGTTGGGTAGATGCGGGGATCGTCGACACCGTCGAGGCGGCGGACACGCTCCCAGATCTCGGGATTGTGTGCGCGGTACCGGGCGACGTGGTACTCGCAATACGCAATGTCGCCACCGATCACGGGCCAGGGGAGACGGTAGCTCTGTTCCCGGTCGCAGTGACCGCACTCACAGATCACGTGCTCGTCGACGGGACCGACGTCCGGTTCGAGGGCTCGATGAGCACCCGAGTACCACGGCTGGCTTCGTGGACGGCTCATCGGTTTCCTCCGTCAGCGCGCAGCGGGGCGCCGACACGCTGGCCACGGTTACGGTTCGGGTCCTCAGCGGGGTCGACGAGGTCGACGTCGACGCCTGCGGCGCTGCCGCGGCTGATGCGACGGAAGCAGTCGCATCCGAGACAGCGGTGTGCGACTCCGTCTTCGTCGCCGAATACGGCACAAAAGCGATCCGACACGTGCCGGTCGCAGTACCGGCATGATCGGCCGTCGACTGAACCGCCGATCTGGCGGTTCATAGCGCACCCCCCTGAATGCGGTTTTCAGGCGCTTGATAGGGTTGAGACTGGTGGCAATGGAAACCAGTCAGAATTTTTATGGGACCGCTGAGGACAGCGACACGGTCTGAGTTGTACTCCATCCGATTTTCGGAGGTTTTGAGTGTCATTATTCGTATAGTTTGTCGAGATTCTCTCGGCGGATCGCCATTCGCCGGAGCTTCTCAGGTTGGTCGTAGACGCTGTTCACGAGCTCCACCGAGGTCGCCATCTTCGTCGCGATGTCCTCGGGCGCCCATCCGCGGTCGCGATGCCACGTCACCGAGCCCGTCCGCCACTTGTGCGGCGACCGAACCGACGGACAACGCGACTGCTGACCGTGGACGCGGGCCTCGCAGTCGGCCGGGTCGCGGTCGTGAGGGCACTCCTTCCCGACCTGACACGGCTGGGTCAGCTCGTACGCCCGGATCCGGATGCCGGAGACGGTGATCCTCCCCGGCGACTTCTTCGAGGTGAGCAGGGGCTTCCGGTCGTTCTCGTCGGACCCCTCCACGCGGCGATACCAGATGTAGTCTCGGAGGACCTCACCGAGCTCCTCCGAGATGTTCACCGGGCGCTCGCCGCCGTACTTCTTCTTTAGCGGCGTGTCCTCGTCCGGACGGTGACGGAAGTAGACGAACGGCAGCTCAACGCCGCCGAGGATCTCTTCCAGGACGGACTCGCCGACGTCGAGGTCCTCTTGATACCGTAACCGATCGAGGTCGTCCTCTCCGAGGTAGATGTCCTCCAGATCGAGCGCTCGGAGCGAACCCGCGCGGGCGCCGGTCTCCCACAGCAGGAACGCGAGGACGTGGTCGCGACTCGCGTACTCGAACCGGCCGAGGTACTCGAGGATGTCCTTCGCACGCTGTGTCGGGAGCTTCTCGCGGTTGATCCGCTCATCCTTCGAGAGCTGCGGGATGTCGACCTGACTCGCGACCGCCGGCTCGACCGCGTTCGCTCTGATCCCGAACTCAAGATACTGCCGGATCGTCCCGAGTTGGTTGTTCAGCGTGTTCTTCTGGATGTCACCGCTGGACCGGCGCATCGAGTCGAACCGGAGCACGTGGCGCCCGTTCAGGTCGTTCAGGTTGTCGACACCCTCCTCTTCGAGGAACTCGACGAACGGCCTGACTCGGTAGCGATAGCTCTGGACCGTGCTCTCGGACTTGTCCATCTCCTGCCGTTCGAGCCAGATCTCGAACGCCTCCCGCGGCGCCATCGGAATGAGCTCATCGCCGGCGGCCGGCGCCTCGTACTCGTCGTCCCTCACCGCTCACCTCCGAGCGCGCGGATCGCCTCGCGCACCATCTCCTCGTCGGCGCCGTTCGCAAGCTCGACGAGACGCTTCACCAGCAGGTCCCGCTCGGTCGACGTCGGCGGGTCCGGCCACGGCGTGCCCTTGACCTCGGTCCAGAGGAGGTACATCGCCTTGTCGTCGAACTCGACTTCAAGCGGGCCGTCCGTCGTGATCAGCGTGAGAACGTAGCCGTCGTCGTCGACCGTCGGCCCGTACGTTACCCCCGTAAGTGGGCGCTCAGCGTCGACGACGCGGCGTTCGATGTTGCTCCCGCTCATCCTCGGATGACCTCCCTGATCCGGCGGACGAGACCCTCATCGCGCTCGGCTACATCGGCGGCCGTGTCCTCGCTCGGGAAGTCGCCGTACCCCTCGTGTTCGAGCAGCTCCTGATTACAGGAGCCGATGGCTGCCTCAGAGACGTCGACGACCTCGCTGATCTCGTGCTGGTAGCGTTTCTCGTCGTAGAGCACGCCGGCGAGGTACACGCTCGCGGCGGCGACGACGCTCGGCGAGCGGTTGATCGGGTACTGGAAATCCGCGGCCTCAGCGAGCTCGTTCGCTCGCTCGGTGACCCGGTCCGAGAGGTCGAGTTCATCAGCGATCTCGTCGACGCGGTCCGATGCGAGGTCGAGGTCCGTCATCGGTCGTCCCCGTCGATCATGATGTCCGAGAGGTCGCCGGCGTCGGCGCCGTCGCTCTCGGCTTCCATCTCCTCGGTGAACGTCTCCACCTCGTCGCGGAACAGCCGGAAGAACTCGCGCGTCGAGTCTTCCGAGCGCACCTGCGAGTGCTGCTTCGTGATCGCGTTCACCATCGACTCGAAGACCTGTCCCTCGTCTTCGAGGACGTTGATACCGTCCGAGAGGCGCCGGTACGCGAGCGCCTTCTGGAACATCTTCGTGTTCACGACCGCCTCGATCTCCTCGTCGCTCAACTCGTCGAGGTCGATCACGCCGCAACACCCCCCGAAGACTGATACTGGTGATCGCACAACTGCGAGCTATCATGACCGACGAAGTCCCCGACACCTGCGCTCGTTGCGGAGACACGATCCCCGGCCGTCCCTCCGTGTTCGACCTCAAGCCCGATTACCGGGAGTACCTCGAGGAGGAGCGCGACCTCGACTGGTTCCCGATGGGTCCGGTCGTCGTCTGCTGTTCCGACTGCTCGCATCGACTCGATCACCTCCACGAGGCGCTCTCGGAGCACCGAGCCTACGGGAGCGACGAACAGACCGAAGAGATCAAGTCGATGCTCTTCGGCGAACTCGACGATCTCGATCTCGACAGCGTCGTCGACCACGGGCACTTCCTGTAAGCTACGCATCGCGCACCTCCTCCGGGGGCTTCGCCTCGATGCCGAAAGCGAGGTCACCCGTCGGGTGGATGTGTGCCCACGTCGACCGGAGGTCATGGGCTCGGTAGAGATCGCTCAGGTCCGTCGTCGACGGCCTGTCACCGCCCACCCGCACGACGAGGTGGGTCGCGAAGTCCCGATGGTCCGGTTCCTGATGGTACTCCACGACGTCGGGATGCTCGTCGAGCGCGTCGACGATCGCCTCCAGGTCGCGAACGTCATCGAGCCGCGGCGGCCACGGTTTCACGTCGTCGGTCCGGGCGAGAGATTCGGATTCGCTCACGCTGACTCGCCTCCGTCGTTCCGTGGGATCATCGCCCACTGGGCGCGCTGGTCCATCGACACCGCGACGCCGCCGAGGCGGTCGACGTCGGGGTAGTACTCAGCGAGCGCGACCCGCGGTGCGTCCTCCGGCTTCCGGCACCACTCCGGCGTCAGGTTCTCCTCCGCGTTCTGTAAGAGGATCTCCGGGAAGCGGTTGAACAGCCGGCGCTCGATCTCCTCTATGTCGATCTCGTTCGCGACCTCGTCGCCGACCGCGCTCTCGTCGACCCACGCGTGGAGGCCCTGGTCGTTCCGGTGGAGCGTGATCGGCACCTCGACGACGTTCGGTTCGTCGCCGTCGGCCTCCGCGATCGCCAGCTGCTCCGCGACGGTGCCGGCGTGCGAGTTCCCCGGCATCACGCGCCTCCGTCGATCGCTCGCGCGATGTGGTCGCGGCGCTCGTCGAGGACGCGGAACCCCTCCTCGGTGACGCGGTAGAAGTTCGACCGGTCGTCAATCTTCCCCTTCTCGATGAGCCCCTTCGCGGCGAGCTCGTCGAGGTTCGGGTAGAGGCGCCCGTGGTTCACCGGCTTCCCGATGACGTCTTCGAGGCCGTCCTTGATCGCGAGGCCCTTCACCTCGCCCAGCGAGGACTCCAGCCGCGCGCAGACAGCGAGGATGTCGATCTGGAACATCGTGAGGTCGGTGTGGCGGATGCGGTGCGTCTCGGGGTCGGTCGTCGGCGTGGTGGAGTCGGAACTCATGCGTCTGTGAACTGCGAGGTGTCTCGGCCGATCGCGTCGAGCAGGTTCCGGAGCGGAACGCCGCTGACGTCGAGGCCGCACGGTGACAGCGTGGCGCGACCGCCGAAGCCCTCGAACGCGTAGCCGTGCGTCGAGAGCGGGCGACCGCACCCCGGACAAGCGTCGCTGTCGCCAGTGAGAACGATACCGCCGTGGTCTGTGCCGGGACCTTGAAGGTCCCCGGACGGGTTTGCTGACATGGCTTTCGTGCCTGGAACACGGAAGCCCACGCGGACCCGAGCCCCAACTCGGGGTCCGCATTTGTGCTGCGATGGGACCCATCGACGAGCGACGGGTCCGCGAGAGTGCTTCCGTAGTTACACGTTCTGAAGGGAGGGCACTTAGTTGTTATTGTGAAACTGCTTTCTATTGAGAGCATAGTTTCTAGTGAAAAGATATCTAACACCTGATAATATGTACCCTCGGTACAGAATCGTGATTGATGCCAGGTGGACGGGAAGAAACAGTGGAAGATAGAGAGATTCTCCAGATATTTCTGGACTCGGAGGACCCCGTCCTCTTCACTGGGGAAGTAGCAGATGAGATCGGATTTTCTAATCAGGGAACGCTCCCTCGTCTTCATGCGCTCGCCGACCGTGATCTCTTGGAATCGAAAGATGGTGGACGCACCATCGTCTGGTGGATCACTAACGACGGACGAGAGTTCATCAAAAACAGCGCCGAGGAGTAGTACCAGCTCAAAGGACCGCCAATGGCCACGAGAGTACCCACACCTCGAAATGTGGATGAATTGTATCAGTTCATAATCTGGGCCATTGTGATACTCAGCGGTGGGGTTCTCTCCCTCGCTGTTGGCTCCTCCTCCGGCGTGAGAGCGGTGAAACTGTTCGGATACGGTCTCTTCGCTGTTGCGATGGGACTTCTCGTCTTGGCGAGCCGACCGGCTTGGTAGTCGTTTGGGAGAGACGAACTCTCTGACCCACGGCGACAGAACGCTTATTCTGGGTTCATCACTACTACCAGCCATGAGTAGTGGCCGCGAGATCCGCCTGATCGAGGAGGACGAGGGCGGCTGGTCCGCGATCGACGAGGGTCTCGGCGTCGCCTCGTGCGGTGACACCCGGGAAGAGGCGTTGGAGATGCTCGACGAGGCGGTGGCCCTACACACCGAGGTTGGCGAGGCAGTCACCGACGAGGACCCGGACGAGGTAGGCGTGCCCGACGTTCCGTGGTTCGACGACGCTGACAAGGCGGCGTAATCTTGGTCCGGAAGCGATTCACCGGGCGGGAGACCGTCTCCGCACTCTGTCGCTGGATCGACGAGCATCGCTGACGTAGTCACACTTCCTCCGGATCGAAGTTCATCACGAGTCGCTCCTTGGCCTCCTTCGACGACCCGCGCTTTCCGTTGTTGATGAACCGCTTCTCGTCGCGGTCGAGCACGTACACGTCCTCGAACCGCTCCGGGAGGTCCTCGTATGAACAGATCCAGTCACCCTCCAGTCCAGCAAGTCCGTCGACGAGCGCCTCGTGGTCGATCGTGTTCACGAGGTAGTAGTCCTCGTAGCCGACGTACGGCGGGTCGCAGTAGAACACGGTGCCCGGGCCGTCGTACTTCTCGAAGACGTCGGACCAATCGAGGTTCTCGACGATTACGTCCCGAAACCGCTCGGCGAACTCGTCGAGTCGGTCGACCTTATTCGCATACGAGAGCGCCAGACTCCGGACCTTCGACGTCCCGAACCCCGATCGCGAGTCGTACTTCCCTCCCCACTGCGTGTACCGGAGGTAGAAGAACTGGCCAGCGCGCTCGATCGGGTCGGCTGGCCGGTAGCCGTGGAAGAACTTGTGCGCCCACTCGTCGTAAATCTCTCGCGAGTACGGCGTCCGGTCGAGCCACGCGACCAGCTCCTCGTGGCGGTCGCGGAGGACCTCGAAGAACTGGACGAGGTCGCCGTCGCGATCGTTGTACACCTCGACGTCGCTCGTCTCCGGATCCTTGTTCGCGAGGACGCCGGCGGCGCCTCCGAATACTTCCACGAAGCAGGTGTGCTCAGGCGTCTGGTCAAGGATCCACGACGCGAAGCGGCTCTTCCCGCCGGGGTAGGGGAAGACGGCGTCCGCCATCACCGATCCCCTTCCAGGCGCTCGCCGACGACGCCGGCGACGCGCTCGACCCAGTTGGGAATCACCTCGTCGGGAACGCCGTCGCCGTCGTTGAACGCGCGGACGATCTCCAGCGAGCTGTCGACGATCCGCGCGTCGAGCTCCCAGTTCAGTTCGTTCGCCGCCTCAATCTCGACGCGGAGCGTGTGGTTCGCGTCGACGCTGACGACGACGCTCGCGCTGTGCGGGCAGGTGCCGGTCTGGATGCTTTCGGCGACGAGGTCGACAGTGAACTCTTCGGTGCGTGCGCTGCTTCCGTGGACGGGTGGCTTCGAGGCCATACCCTGCGGTGGTCAGTCATCCCTCTTGAGAGTCCCACAGGGTGTTCCGGATGGTTACGGATGGTCGCCAATCGCATGACGTGGCCGGGTTAAATTAGTTCCGGATGGTGTTCCGGACGGTAGTTCTAGAATTTACGGCGCGAGCTCGTCGTACTTCTCGAGCACAAGATCGAAGTACTCGTCTGTCATCCGACGTGGATTTTGTACCTGGTAGAAGTCTTCGAGCACGAACTCCGTTTGCTCACGATCGAGGCCATATGCGTGGAACGCACCGGCGTCGAGCTCTGCCTGGATCCGTTCACGTTCATCCGGTGACGTCGCAGCACTGATGTCGAGACGATCGCGCATCTCCGCGAACGCATCACCGTAGCAGTTGAGTTTCGCAGCTCGTGTCCAGATATGCTCGAACCAGTCGTCACCTTCGGTGAGCCGGGGAACCTGTGACTCTTCGATCTTATACATCACCAAGTTGCTATCCACTTTTGTCCGCATGAGGAAGTCAAACGGAATGCTGTTGACTGCCCCTAACGCATAGAATAGCTCACGATCAGAGAATATGGGTTTATACACAGAGTGGAGTGGACTCTTTGACAGGTCGTCGTCTTCCGGATCTACCTCAAACCGGCTGAACGTATTGATCGCGTGGTGGCAGACGACACCAGGCGGGATTACTGACGCAATCATCGTTCGCTCATCAGAGGCACGGGCAATGTTTCGGATCACAATCCGATATTCCGTACAATCAAGAAGTACGTCGTCGGGTGACAGAGGTTCACCTCTGTGTTCGTTTAGAAGATCGTTGACGAATCCTTTCTGCGAACCAGAGCCATCGTACGCATCATAGAGACTCCGCTTGAGTCCCCGCACTTTCTTTTCCTTGATCCGACGCTTGGCGCTCTTGTCTGGATCTGAGTCTTCGTCTACGCTCCAGAACTCCGGTTCCTCAATGTCGACAAAAGATGGATCGTACTGGAATTGATAGATATTGCTTCCACCGTAGACTGGGTAATCCCCCGCAGATTCATCCTCAACGAACCGATCTGAGTCATTTGTTCTGTCTAACTCCCTATACGGGGTACAGTACCAACTGTCGCTTGAGTTGTCACCAATGGGCTCATGAGCCAGAATTGAATCGAGAACATCAACCTCCTGCTGGGATTGTACATATGGAAATATCCGGGCTTCTGGGGAGTACTCACGCAAGACACGACGAGAGATAGTTAGTGCGCTTTCTTCGAGGTTCTCCAAAACACCGACATCGGTCTGTTGAAACGTCGCTTTGAGTTCCTCTGTCCGCCCTTCGTTTTTGAACGCGATGACGCCGAAGTTATATCGGGTGTCGATCTCTTCAAAAATACCTCGATTCTCAAAAGTAACCAACGACTGGATTGTTGTTTCATCCAGCAACTCCATTCTGAGATCTCTTGTAGATACTCCGTTGAAGATCGCTCCTGGGAGTACTTGAGCAGTATACCCACCAGCTTTTGAAAGCTGGAACACCCGCTCAAGAAAGAGTGCTGACAAATCATTCTCAGTTCCCTGTTGCTTTCCAGCAATAGTAGGCTGCTGCATCCGGTAGTCGACTGATTTGTGGAAGTACTCGGTGACGATTTCTATCTCGTGTTTATATCTTTTCCAGCCCTTAGAGATGGATTCCTGCTCAAGGAGCTTCTCTTGGCGTGCCTGCTTTGCCTCCGGTAATAACCCAGAGAACGACTCATCATATCGAGTGAAATACTCATCCCGGTCGGGCGTAAGCATGTCCCATGGGGGATTCCCAACAACTACGTCGAATCCTCCTCCAGCATACACTTCTGCGAACTCAAGTACCCAGTGGAATGGGGTGTAATTCTCTAGGTCGTCGTCGGTAACACCATCTACGATGTCGCGGAAATCAGCGAGAATGTCTTCGTCCAGTTCCTCGCGGTACTCTCGGAGCAGTGCGAGTGCGTTCTGTCGATGCTTTTCAGCCTTTTTAGGGAACGCGCTGTATTCCTCGTGGAGCTCGATCTCTTCGATGACATCCTCGTAACGCGAACGAACACTGTTCTCGTTCCACTGCTCGAAGGTGGCGATTCCGTCTTCTGTCTCTTCTGGGAATCCAACGTAGCCGATTAGCGAGTTCCCCTGTCGTACGTTGAACGTAATATCAGTACCTCACAAAGCATCCTCGCATAGCTGTTTCTGCGGTCTGAGTTCTGTGTCGAAGCGGTTGTACTGACGGTCTCGACGAGAGAATCACAGACGGATCGATGGAGAGCTGTCGCTGTCGGCGGCGGTTAGCCGCCGACGCGACAGCGTCGCCACTCACTCCGCTGGCTTGCTCGGTCGGTGGTTAGCGGTGAAATCGGTCGTCAGGTGGCCGATTCGCGGGGACGGCCCGACGCACCGCGAGGGCCGTCCACGCAGCACGTCGAATCATATTGACGAACTCCTTGTACGGCCACCACCAGAGGCGACGCTCGCCTCGGCGGGGCGTCGCCACATATTCGTAGTGGAGGTACCGCCAGACGTTCTGTAAG
>NZ_LIST01000007.1:0-170428 GCF_001280455.1 Halorubrum tropicale | reverse complement strand
ATCCTCGACAGCCTTGACCTCGAGGTCAAGGCCGTCTTTCTTGACCGCGAATTCTACGACAGCAAGTGTTTGACGCTGCTTCAGGCACACAACCACGCCTACGTCATGCCGATCGTCCGCTGGGGACAGACGATCAAGCAAGAACTCTCGGAAGGCTGGAGTCGCGTGATTCAACACGACATGACGGCCAACCTCCACGGTCACAGCTGGACCGTCGAGTTTCCCGTCTACATCGACTGTACGTACCARAACGGACGGTACGACGAACATGGRGTGGCGCGTCACGGCTACGCCGCTGACGCGCCGTTCATCGACTCACCACGAGACGCYCGATACCACYACGCGAAACGCTTCGGTATCGAGGCCAGCTACCGACTCTCCGAGCAAAGTATTGCGACGACYTCGACACAAAAYCCGGTCGTACGGCTGCTGTACGTCGTGGTGAGCTTGKTGTTACARAACGTCTGGCGGTATTTACACTGGGARTAYGTGGCGACGCCCCGCCGWGGGGGGCGTCGCCTCTGGAAGTGGTCGTTCAAGGAGTTCATCAACATGATTCAACGGGCAGCGTGGACGGCCCTCGCGACGCGTCGGGCCGTCCCCGCAAACCGACCACCAGACGACCGGTTTACCCGCTAATCTCCGACCGRGTTAGCCTTCGCCAGGAGTGGCGACGCTGTCGCGTCGGCGGCAGCCGCCGCCGACAGCGACAGCTCTCCGTCGGTTCGTCGACGATCTTCTCGTCAAGACCACCCAGCACAACCGCTCCGCCACAGAACTCAGGCTTCAGAAACAGCTAGCCGAGGATGTTTTGTGAGGTACTGATGGTGAGTCCTGTACCCTACAGCCAGGCTACTTAGACTGATGGACAGGGTTGTTTTATACTGAATCCTGAGAGAACGGTCGCTCGAGCTCTGTTGTTAGCAGCTCGCGGACCTCGGGCCACTCGGTATCGATGATACTGAAGTAGACGCTGTCTCGTGGTTCCCCGTGAATCAGCATATGCTTCCGTAATACCCCTTCCTCGGTGGCACCGATCCGGTTGAGGGCCGCTCGTGCGCGCTCGTTTGCAGCGGCTGTTTCGAATTCGACGCGGGCGCAGTTCCACTCTTCGAAGGCGTGTCGAAGCATCAGGTACTTGGCTTCCGTGTTTGCTGGCGTACCCTGGTACTCCGGCGTGATCCATGTTCATCCGATTTCGACACTCCGGTTGGCCGGTCGGATCGTGCAGAACCGTGTCGACCCGATGGGCTCATTCGTTTCTTGCCAGATTGTGGCGAATGGGAGCGACTCACCCTCCTGTTCTGCCTCAAGTGCTTCAGTAACGAACGTCTGCATCTGCTCGGGGGGCGAATAGTCGTCAGCAAACCATTCGAAAATAGATGCGTCAGCACCAGCCTCCTGTAATCCAGCGAGATGGTCCGCTGTCGACACCGGCTCTAAGCGGACGTATTCTCCGTCGAGAGTCACTCGATCGACATCCATATTCAGTTATTGGCGCAACACAAAGTTCAGACCATAGCCTGCTATGACAGGCATGTATCGAGTCTCCGCGATAGGTATGACTCGGGAATCGTGATGCGATGAATTCCTTTTCCGCCCCCACAGCAGTCTCAAATTACAAGCCACCAATAATTAGTGAACACTTCACAGTCTCGACGAGACTTACTAGAGTATATCGTGCTCTTCCAATACGGAGAATGCGAAGCGAGCGGTAGGATAGGTCACCGATCCCCTGCCGATAACGCCGATCTTGATCGCTTCGATCAACTGCTCTCGGTCGGCACCCGCATCCAAGGCTCCCTCGATGTTGTATGTCACACATTCATCACAGCTCGTCACGACCGAGATTGAGAGGCCCGTCAGCTCCTTGTACAGTTTTGGGATGGCACCGTCTGCATAGACGGACTCGTCTAGTGCTCCGAAGCTACTGAAGAATTCATCATGGTCTGCCATCAGTTCGTTCAGCCGTTCTCGGTCGTTGTCTTGATCCAGGGACATGACTACGTATGTATGATACTCCCTTACAGAAGTGGCGGTAGTTCAGTGAACGCTGCGAGTCGATCCTGCACCATGTCGCTACAGTCGACTTGTTGATCTAGACCAATCAAAACCTCACTCAGCGTGACTCTGAAAGCCGAGCAGTTTGGCTTCGACTTTCTGGAGGTGCTCGTGGAGGGTCGCTGTTGAAATATCTAAGTCGGTGGCTAATTCCTTTGCTGACGTTCGTCTTGGGGTGGCGTAGTAGCCGTTCTGGCGCGCAAGCTGGAACACTTCATGTTGCCGTCTGGTCAACCTGTGCAGCGGAAGTCCTCCCAGTCCCGTTCCCCAAGCCGCCTCTGTAATACCCAGCATAGTGATTTCTGCCCCCATCTCATCACAGATTTCGTCGAGGAGGATCTGTACCGTCGATCGACTGTGATTCGTCAATAGCGTCCAGTACTCGTAGCCGTTGTTGCCATCGACCGGTTCGGCGTGCACGAATCCTCGAGAGAGGAACGCATCGCTAATCTGGGTCCGCCCGTCGTGATCGATAAGGAGTCCTTTTGTGGCGTTTCCTGGAGCGGACATAGCATCCTGACGGTGGTTCTGATTCACTTCGGACACCGTGAACACCTGTGGGTGGCGACGGATGTCCTCGATTGCTGAAACGATTTGCTCTTCTGTATCCGCGTAGATGGTGTAGAGTGTGGTTGTGCGGCCGTCTGGCCGCGTCCGGGTGCCGTACCCGATTAATCCGATATCTAATTTCTCGGTTAACTCGATAACCCAACACTCAGGATGCCACACCTTGAGTGAGACACAGAGGCCTTCCGAAGCAGTACCGTTGGAACGCGTCATCATAGTTTCATACTACGGTTGGTCAAGTGATGCTACTTTCTGTGTTTTCGTTCTAGTTCTAACAGTTCTTCTTGAAGCCCTGGGTACATGTAGCCACGGAGCGAATCGGCCCCGACGACACGATGGCAGGGAACAACAACCGGGAGCGGGTTCCGTCCACACGCTTGGCCAACAGCGATCGGAGCCGTACCCAACTGTTCAGCCACGTCGCCATACGTTCGCGTTTCGCCGTACGGGATCGAGCAGAGTTGCTGTTGTACGTCGCCAAGGAATCCACTGGAACGGTCGATTGTGAGGTCAAATTGGCTCCGATCGCCCGTCGCATACTCCGAGAGCTGTTGCTGGATGATTCGTCGAGGTTCGGCAATCCGAGACGTTTCGAGATCGACGCTGTAGCCGAGTAGGTCATACGACATTGGGAGTAGCTACGGCTGGAATCCAACTAAAGCCAGAACCAGCTATGTCAGGTTGCTCTGTTCGGTTCGTTTGATTTCGCTCACAGAATACAGCTCCAGCGGAGGAATGGGGAGTGAATGGCTTCTCGACGGAGTCCTCGGCACTTGCTAACATCACAATCAAGTACCTCTCCATAATTATTCCATCTTCAATCGGTATTGGGGGATTGCCGTCGCTCGGAATAAGCCCGATACGAAGTACACCGGCGGCGTCACATCTGACAGAATCACTGCAGTAGCCCGGCGCGAGCGGCTGCTATCGAGACGTTAGAATACCAGCTGAAGCGCCCAGAGGGCAACCATTCCGACGCTGATCGTCGCGAGCACGTTCTTGGTTCGCCACGCGACACCGGCCGCAAGCCCTCCCGCAAGAACTTTAGCCGGATCGGCGTCGATCCCGACCGTCGGGGTAACCGTCAGTACGATGATCGCAGGGACGACCAACGCGGCGAGGACTGCTGCTGGAACGAATCGTAAGACACCAACGACCTGCGGCGGCACCGTATCCAATCGGCCAAGCAGAAGAATGAACGATAGTCGGAGGGCGAACGTGCCGACGCCGGCGTCAATGAGGATGGCCCAAAGTGAAACCGGTCCGTACGCAGTCGTCATGACGTCTCATCCCTGTTGGACTCCCCGCCGTCGCTGGCCGGAGTGCGTTCGATCATCGGAAAGCTGCCCCGCCTTAGA
The DNA here is from genome assembly GCF_001280455.1 of Halorubrum tropicale. Lineage (NCBI taxonomy): Archaea > Methanobacteriati > Methanobacteriota > Halobacteria > Halobacteriales > Haloferacaceae > Halorubrum > Halorubrum tropicale. The sequence continues at coordinate 166,442 of NZ_LIST01000007.1, read as the reverse complement.
TCAATCACTACACCAGTGACGATGCCGATGACTGCTGCGGCTATTAGCCCGAGATTGTAGGGAAGGGGCGCAAAGCAGACACCTGTTCCGCCAGCGACGACAGCCACCACCTCGGTGGGCCAGTCGTCCAGTACTGAGAACAAAAGAGCCATGAACGTGAGCGGCACTGCGAACTCGAACGAAAGCCCTGCTGGAACGTTCCCACCGAGGACAACGCCAACGATGGTCCCGACCTGCCAGACTACCCACGATAAGACTGCCCCACCAAGATAGAACCACTTTCGACTGCGTTCGCTCGGTGCGGTGGCCTGAAATTCGGTGATGGAGATGGCATACGCTTGCTCAGTGAGTACATACGCACTGAGCCACTTTGTCGGCATATTGAACCGTCGGAAGTGTGGCGCGAGCGACGCGCTGTACATTATATAACGGAGGTTGATGATGACAGCTGTGAGGACGATAATCACGACTGGAGCAGTTTGCCCGATGAGTTCGATGGCTGCCAGCTGGGCCGCCCCAGCGTAGATAACGAGTGACATTCCGATCGCTTCGAGAGGTGGAATACCAGCGTTGACAGCAGCGACCCCCGTGATGATCGAGAACGGGATGATGCCGAGCAATATCGGCGCGATCGCTCTCGCTCCAGCTGTGGCATCCGATCGGGCACTCACTTGTTCACCCCCTGAGACGGCGTCTCATTATCAACGGAAGGATGGATGGAATCTGCTTAACCGGACAACCAGCTATGACAGGCCTTACCCAACTGTCCCTGGTCGTCTACGCAGTATTGATTCTGCGAGTCATCTCACTCGCAAACCATTGGTTGACAGGTATGCAGAAAATGAAGCTGCGGAATATACGTAGAGGTCCGCCCGGTCGTGTAGCCACGGCGGTCGTGGGATTACTGCTCGTACTCAAAAAGGCGGTACGGGACATCCGTTTCCCAGCTAGTATGCATGTCGATCGTATCGGTCGGTTCGAACCCAAACTCACGGTAGAGATGTATCGCTGCCTCCAGTTCGTCGACCGTCCAAAGGAAGACACGGTCATACCCGTCCTCGTGACAGAACTCCATTGCTCGTTCCAGTAATTCTCGTCCGAGCCCCTGCCCGTGAAGCGTTGAATCGAGAATAAAATACCTGAGCTGTGCGCCTTCCTCCTCGATATCGCGACTGTCGATAACGATGCCGCCTTTGACCGTGGCGGCCTCGTCAACAACAGTCCAAAGCCCGTCGGCTTCCGGGTCGTATCGGCCAACGAACTCCGCGATCCCCTCAGCCATCTCGGCCTCAAACTGAGGGCCCAACTCCCAAAGTTCCCCGTAATATGTCGTATGCAGTTCAGTCAAGCGGGCAACGACACCCGGTATGTATCCTTCAGCAATCTTCAATGGTGGCATCTATTGTAGTACTGACTGAGACGGACAAGTGTTATTACCCTGCTATAGCCGGTGTGAGCCATTTTATGACAGGATATCTTGGCGGTATCGGCGGGATGTCTCCTGTAGTCCCACCACGCCGATTTGGAGCGTTTAGACGGTTGAAAATACCTTGCGCAGGGTGACGCGGGCACTTGACCTCAGTAACTACTGCACATGTGGAGACGATATGGTATCGGATTCAGTCGAGTTTTCTGTGGCCACCAGTTACTCGGTGTCGATGTCCAGAAGGACGTTCCCTCGAGCGTGCCCCGACTCACTCCGTTCGTGAGCGATGGCCACATCGTTGAGCGGATGGACCGAATCGATGCGGACGTTGAGCGCCTCTGTTTCAAGGAGCGTCGCAAGCACACGGAGTTGTTCAGGACGCCACTGAACGATCGGATACGACCCATCGATACCGGCGTCTGTGAGAAGGGCCCGTTCCTCGTCGGTGAGTGGCCCCGGGAGTTTTGCGAGATAGCCGCCGGGGCGAAGCACGTCGACCGACCGTTCGAAGGTCGTCCCGCCGACCAAATCGAGCACAATGTCGCAGTCGTCGACGACGTCCTCGAATCGCTCTTCGCGGTAGTTCACGAACTCGTCGACGCCGAGTTCGTCGAGATACGCCCGGTTCGCCGCGGAGGCGGTCCCGATCGTCGTCGCCCCAAGCCAGTTCGCGAGTTGGACGGCAACGTGTCCGACGCCCCCGGCGGCCGCGTGGACGAGCACTCGCTGTCCTGGTTTGCATCCGGCAGCGTCGAACAGCGCTTGCCAAGCCGTCAGGCCCACCATCGGGACGGCCGCGGCAGTCAAGTGTGAGACAGCCTGTGGTTTCGAGATGAGATTGGTCGCAGGCACTGCAATGTACTCTGCGTATGCGCCCCGCTTGTCGGCCAACATCCCGAACACGTCGTCACCGACAGCGACGTTCGTCACGTCTCCACCGACCGATTCGACGGTACCCGAAAAGTCCCAGCCCGGAATCCACGGGAGGGTGACGTCCGCACCCTCGCCTTTGCGTGTCATCCAATCATACGGATTCACCCCCGCGGCCGCGACTCGAACGAGGACTTCCTCTGTTGTCGGGTCGGGCCGGTCGATGGTCTCGGTGTGCAACTGCTCGCGACCGCCGAATTCGTGTACTCTAATCGCTTGCATCAGTGTCTTTAGTAGGGGCTGTGGGACTGACTGGGCTGATTAAGTGTCGTCTCGAAGCGTCCCGCCAAGGAGTGTTCTTAGAGAGCATGTGGGGCACTAGTGCTGTCCGAGAAGTTTCGCCTCAGCCTTCCGGATGTGTTCGTGAAACGTCGAGGTACTGATTCCGAGGTCTTCGGCCAGGTTTCCAGCACTGACCGCGCGAGGATGGTCGTAGTATCCTTTCGCCCGTGCGAGTCTGAATATCTCACGTTGTCGGCTAGACAGGCGGTTCATCGGCAGCGGCGTCTTGCGTCTGTCCTCGGAGCCTTGGGTGATACTCGTCACGGTGATCGACGCGTCACGCTCCGACTCAACCTCTTCAAGTAACGAATACACGCGGTCGCGGGACTCGTCGGTCACCAGCGTCCAGACCTCAGTGTTATCACGGGTGTCGACAGGCGCCGCAGGAATGAATCCACGGTCGGTGAACTCATCGCTGATCTGTGTCGTGCCGTCGTGATCGACGAGAAGTTCTCGCGTTGCGTTCCCGGGTTTCGGGACGTGACCACGGTGGTCTCGGACCATCTCTCCGATACCGTACACCGCCGAGCTGTCTCTGATCACGTCGACTGCCGCATCGATCGTCGCAGTCTCATCAGCATAGAGTGTGAACATCGATCTCGTCGTGTCGTCTTCTCCAGAGTAACACCCGTAGCTGAGGAGGCCGACATCCGTCTGTCGTGACGTTTCGAGCACCCAGCAGTCAGGGTGCCACACCTCCAGGGTAAGGCGAGTCGGCGTATTCAGTATTTGGCTCCTGGTCTGTACAGTCACACAAGATCTCTGTCTCACTACTTCAAGAGGTTACCCCCTGCTATATCCGGTTCGGCGAGTGAGGTACTGACAGACCGGATATTGCAGGTTACCGGTTGATGCCATCCCCTCTGTGAATAGGTGTATGGCGACAGAACTGGATGGACGTGACACAGCATCACAAAAAGCGGCTCGAGTTGGAGGAACTCCTGCGTGTGACCACCCTGTCGAAGACTTGTCCCACCTCGGCCATATGGGTGCGGCGGGGTTCTACGAATGTTCGTCCTGCGGGGGAGTTGTGATTAAATGGTGAGTTGATTAGGGCCACGTGAATACGAATGAATAGTTACCGAACACAGAGCGGCCACGCTAACGGCGATATATCCGAGAGACTGTTCGCCACTCGATCAGGAGAAATCCGAGACAGATTGTCCCCAATCCAACAATCGAGGAGCCGGGAATCCGCTCGCCGAGCAGTAGGTGGCCGGCAATAGCGGTTGAGACCGGATGGACGTAGTACGCGAGGTTCGTCTTCGTGGCGCCGATTGCTCCAACCAACTCGAAGTGGACTCCGTACAGCACCGCGGTGGCAAGCACACCGACCGTGAACAGCGCGAGGAGCGCCTGACGGGTCCACTCTATTTGCCCGATGGTCTCACCACGGAGCAGACTCACCGAATGAACGAACAGCCCCGCTATGACCAACCCCCACGCTGTGAGCGTGAGACTGGGAAGATCCGGATCCACCCGCTTGGTGAGTACGTTTCCGACTGCGAATGAAGTCGTACTTAGGAACACGAATCCCATCCCTTGGGTTGTTTCGGTCACGACATTCGAAAAGTCGGGGTTCGCAACGATGCTGGCTCCGATGAATCCAAGGACCACTCCAGCGGCACCCAACACACCGAGACGTTCCGCGGGCAACAGAACACTCGCGAAGCCGGCGGTGACCACTGGTGCAAGGCTGTAGATGACTGCCCCCGTTGCGCTCGTGACGTACTGTTGGCCGATGAAGACGAATGCGATATTTCCACCCAAAGTAAGGACCCCGGTCACGAGGACGGCAACGCTATCAGCACGCGTTCTCGGCATCCAATAGCCCCCGCGCAACAGGACGAGCCCAACGAGGATGACGGCGCCGACGTCAATACGGAGTGCAGCAAACAGAACAGGCGGAAAGAAGGGCAATCCCGCGACTGCCCCGACAAACGGAGCTGCACCCAGGAGACCGTAGAGCAGGAACAACGATGTATGCCTGACTGTCGTGTCGCCGATACGGTTGTTCATCTATCACAGTGAGCCAGAGTATCTTGACAGCGGCGAGAGCGATTCTGAGTCAACATCTCGCTGATATTCGCTGTCCAGCGGCGAGTAACCGCGTTCGTAAAGTTATGAAAACGCGCCCGTCAGCGACCGAGGCGGACGCCGCGTCGATCTGTCCGACCAGTAAGGCACGATCGGGTCTGTCCCCGGGGGCTGAGGTGTCCTCGCACAGCCAAACATACAATTACAAAGGTCGCTCCTCTAGTGCCGGGCATGCGTGAGTACGTCTTTTTACTCGAGTACGAGCGCGGAGTGCATCCGATCCGTGACGTATTTATCGAACATCCGGATGTCGTAGTGACGACCCTCGACATCTCGCTGGCACGGGATCGTGGCTGGCGGGTCGAACGGATGACTGGCCCGGAAGAGGCGCTCGACACCGTCGAAGCTGTATTCTTCAACGAACAGTGCAACGATTGTACGTACCCGACTCACACCTGCGATGCTACAGCCGAGTATCAGGTACTCGAGCGTGAGCCGACAGCCCGGACCATCTACCGGCACGTAACCGACATGACCTACTGTCACGCTGTCAGCTATCTGGCGCTCACGACCCTCGGCGACGGCCTCGTCTTCGACGCCACGCAGCGTGGACCGTACTACGAGTGGCGGCTTCTCATTCCGTCCGATCGCGATGTCGGATCGTTTCATCGCGCGCTCCAGGAAGACCTCCCAGAAGGGGTTTCCTTAGAGTTGCGTCGCGCTGGAGATCCTGACCGATGGCTGCAGACGAACCGGCCCCAGCCGGAGCGAGAACTCCCGTACGAGCAGCGTGAAGCGCTGGAGACAGCGAGACAACTCGGCTACTACGAACACCGAGGAAACACGTCGCTCGAAGATATCGCGGACGAACTCGACATTCCACTCACGACGCTTCAGTACCGGCTCCGTCGGGCCGAAGACTGGGCGACGACCATCGCTCTCGAACAGACCCGGATTGGGAAAGAAAGGCCAACCGGCGCCGGCGAAGCTGAAGATGTACCCCGACTACATGATAGAGGAATCGCGAATAGCGAGTGAATCGATAGAGCTCCTGGATACAATCGGTTGGTGTGTCCCCGCGACATCTCTCAGCTACACTCAAACCTACCACTACGACAGGTCGAGGAGCTTCTCCTCGGCCTTGTGGAGGTGTTCGTGAAACGTGGATGTCGTAATTCCGAGTTCTTCAGCAAGCTCGCCCGCTGTGGCGGCTTTCGGCTGGCGATAATAACCCCGAGTGCGTGCCAGTTGGAAGATCTCTCGCTGTCGGTGTGACAGCTGGTCGACTGGCAGCGGATCCTTTTCAGCGCGTCTCGGTGATGAGATGGAGACAACCGTTATGTCGGCTCCTTCTTCATCCCGAATTTCGTCCAACCGCTCGTAGACCGTCTCCCGGTCCATGTGTGCGAACAACCGCCAGTGTTCAGTTCCATCGTAGATATCTCCCGGCGCGGCATACGTGAAGCCACGAGAGGTGAATGCGTCACTGATCTGGGTCGTCGCGTCGTTCTCGATCAACAGTTCACGCGTAACGTTGCCGGGCGAGTGGGCGGGAGCCCGACTGAACCCGGTACACATCTCCGCGATCTTGTAGACCGCCGGGTGGTCGTTGAGCAACGAAACTGCCTCCTCAATCTCCGCGTACGTGTCCGCGTACAACGTATATCTCGTCGTTGCCCTGTCGTCAGCGCGGGTGAACACACCGTACCCGAGAAACCCGACATCGACCTGCTTCGAGGTCTCCAGCACCCAACAGCCGGGATGCCAGACCTCTAATTGGACCCGAATGGCGTCCTGTTCGTTGAATTCGATCTGTTCCATGAGTATACGGTTTCATCTGTGCGCCAAAGAATTCAACCAGTGACCTGCTATCACAGGTTCCTGCTACAGCAGGACACGACCTTACCACCAAGCATATCATATAGATAGTATGACCCTCATCGACCTCAGTCATTCATTCGAAGACGGCATGCCCGGCTTCCGTCTCGAAGACGAGAACGGCACGGAGACGGAGTACACCGCAGAGATTCACCCACTGTTCACACACGAGGAATCCCGTTCGAAATACGAGGGGGAAGCGGCGTTTGAGGTGACGGAAATCCAGTTTCAAACATCCGTTGGCACGTATCTCGATGCACCGTATCACCGGTATCCGGACGGCCGGGATATCAGTGAGCTTGAAATTGATGAGCTGGTGTTACCGGGAATCGTTGTCGACGCTCGCGGACTCGCCCCCGGGGAGCAATTGACCGAAGCCGCACTTCCCCCCGAGGCGTCACTCGCGGGAAAGGCTGTGTTGTTTGACTTCGGATGGTCTCAGTACTGGGGGTCAGAGAAATATCGGTCGTATCCATACCTCTCCGAATCGGTCATCGAGACACTGATCGAAGCGAACGTTGCTCTCGTTGGCGTAGATACGATCAACATCGACGATCACCGGGATCCTGCTCGCCCGGCTCACAGTCAGCTTCTCGCGGAGGAGATACTCATCGTAGAGAACTTGCGTAACCTGACCCAGCTTCCAGAGTCAGGGTTTCGGCTCTTTGCAGTCCCTATCAAAGCCGTTGAGACTGCCGCGATGCCGGTCCGAGCGTTCGCTGAAGTGTCTGAGAATTGAATTAGCGACATCACTACCGAGATAGGCCGTGTGAACTGGTAGGTGACATAATGTTCCAAGACCTATCTTATATTGACTATTTTATATTTCGCGTATTGGATTATGACCCATGGCTACCACGGTAATCCGGGGCTTCCAACAACTTGTGGCCCAAATTTACAATGGCTCCGTCGCTTCATCAAACCCGAGTTCAACCGCCCGCTGAATGTGGAGTTTCGTTGTATCGAACATCGGCACTTCCGGTCGATCCGCCTGTTCGATGAGTAGCTCGATTTCCGTACACCCCAACACCACCCCTTCGGCCCCTGAGGACACCATAGCATCAAGTATCTCGAGATACTGTTCCCGCGAGGACTCTCGAACAATTCCATCGGTCAATTCCTTGAATATGATCTCATCGACCAATTCTCGGTCTACTGGGTCGGGTACGACAACATTGAGGCCATGGTCAGCAAGCCGATCCCGGTAGAATGATTCCTCCATGGTTGTCTGCGTTCCCAGCACCCCCACGGTATCGACACCCGATTCAAGAACAGCCGCAGCCGTCACATCGACGATGTGAATTACCGGGATCGATATCCGATTGACGATAGTTGGCGCTACTTTATGCATCGTGTTCGTAGCCATGACGATGAATTCGGCCCCTGCTTTCTCAAGATCCGCTGCAGCTGTTGCAAGATATTTCCCTGCCTCCTCCCACTGAGCAGTGCGGATGAATCGTTCGATGTCACCGAAGTTGACGCTCCGAATGATGATGTCGCCAGCCGCGTGGCCTCCCAGAGCGTCGTTTATGCCTTGGTCTATTCCTCGATAGTAGGTGATGGTCGATTCGCTACTCATACCGCCGAGTACGCCAATGGTTCTGAGGTCGTCTGATTCAGTCATTGTTGACTCTCAGTGTGTGGAACCTGCTCCAACGGAGGCTATCAAGCCGTCTATTAACCTAACCGACTGGCCGGAGTGGGACACACATCGTGTATCATGTATGGCCAGTGGAATCAAAGATTACCTCACATAGAAGGGAGCAAGGGACCAGCAGTCACTCCTCGGGACCGAGGAGTTTCGCTTCGGCTTTCCGAAGATGTTCGAGAAACGTCGCTTTGGAAACACCGAGGGCAGCTGCCAGTTCTGCCCCAGAGGTCTCACGCGGCCACTCGTAGTACCCGTGCCGGTGGGCCAACTCTATTGCCTCGTGTTGGCGGGCTGTGAGTTCATCCCGTGGACCTGTTCGTAGCGGTGCTAAAAGCCTGGGGCGCTCCGACGGCCGGAAGGCGGTCTACTGCCGGAACGACCGACGGGCTCGCAGAAATAGTCGGCTCACCTCCTCCGAAACCGAACTACGAGCAAGGCTCACGCCGCACCGTCAATGTCTTCGAGCGCCTCCGTGGCCACATCACCGAGCTCACCGGCCTCGATATGTGAGTACCGCTCGCGGACCATCTCTTCTGAGTTGTCGAGATACCGGGCCGCGACCGTGTACCCGAACGCCCGCACGAGCACTTCGCCCATCCCACGACGACCACCGTGCGGAGCAAGATAATCGTGTTTCGGGTGTTCGATATCAATCTCCGAGGCCTCCGTGAGTCGCTTGAGAATCGACCGAGCGCCGTCCGTAGTGATTGACGGTGGTCGGATGTCTTCGTCAAGCGCTAACAGGAGGTCGCGAGCGTATGCCTCACGGCGCTCTTCGATTGCCGACGGGCCATCTCCTCTGTTAGCAAGTTCCGCCTGCACGAGTTCTGCGAGCGTCCGCTGGTCGAACGTGGGGAACACTGGCCACCGATCCGTCGGCGGGTCCATCAACTTTCGATAGCTCCGCAACGGGGAGATGACAGGATCGGGCAGACTGGCGGCGTCCCATTGCTGCTTCTTCCGATAGACGTCCATGCTCCCGTCCTCGAGAGAGATATCCTCCCAGCGAACCCCACGGCGTCGTGGGTCGTCGGGGTCACGAAGAAGTTCACCCACGCGGACCGCCGTGTACGCGAGGACGAACACCAGCGCCCGGTCGCGGGCCGTCTTTAGCGCCGCGTAGCGGGCCCGCTGCTTGTCGAGTGGGTCGACATCCTCGGGGAGGCTGGTATACGTCTCGATGGCCGCACGCGCTTGCTCGTCGACGTGACGGGTGAGTGCGTGGCGTTGCTCGGACGTCCACGCCTGCTGGTCGCCCGGCTTGCGACCGTCGTCATCAGGAAGCGGCGCCGTAGCACTGGCCCGCTGGGCGTAGTGTGCGTCGAGATACCCCTCGTTGACACACCAGCCGCACCACGCTGAGATGTACGCGTAGTAGGTCTGGACGGTGTTTTGCTTGAGTCCACGGTCGCCGGCGAGATGGCGGGCGTACTCGCGGAAGACACGCTCGTCGAGATCGCCGAAGGTCGGGTCGCGGTCAGTATCAGGAGGACCGATACCGGTCCATTCCTCGTCGCCGCGGTCGCCACGGGCCCACTCCGCGAACCAGTCCAGTTCGCGAGCGGCGTTGCGTCGATAGTTCCCGCCGTCGCCACCACGACCCTTGCCCTTGTCTTGGAGATACCGTTCGAAGGAGCTCGCGAGCGACCGATCGGCGTGTTCTCGTGGTGTCATGGGTCCTCGTCCTCGTACTGGTAGGTCGGACGGACATCCTCGAGGAGCGCTTCGATGATCTCCCAGAGGATCAGCGAGGGGGTCTCGTGGTCGAACGAGATTTCCCAGCGATCCTCTTCATTGACGGCAGAGTACTGGAAATGCGTCCGTCCGAGATCGGGATGGTCTTCATCCTGGTGCCAGCCAGCGTGAAAGCCCGTGTTCGGGTCAGTGTAGTTGATACGGAACCAATCGTGTGGGTCCTGCCGGTACCATTTGATGGTTAGTTCAGGCGATTCGGGGCCTGTCGGCGGGGCAAGACGAGCCGGATCGAAAACTGCTCGCAACTGCTTGGCCTCGATATCGTCAGGAACGAACTCAACCGTCGTAATCTGTGGTACTCGGTCGAGGACGTCTCGCTTCAGCTGGGCGTAGAAGTTCGCGTTCGGATCACCACCTGGATGCGGGACCGACATCCGTTAGCTGCTGGCCTCGGCGGGCTCTGTCGTCGGCGCGAGAAAGTCCCATTCGCGGATGGCGAAGCCGACGATCTCGATGCGCCGTTTGAGGTGTTCCCACTCACGAGCGATGTCGCGCCGCCGGTCCTCTTCATCGGCATCGAGCCCTTCCTCGGCGAGCGTCCCGCGAAGCTGATTCGGCGACTCGACATCGAACTCCTCCTCCCAGTCGCGGATTTGTGTCTTCATCTCGGCGAGCCGGTCCGTAAGCTCCTCGACAGTGTGTCCGCTGTCGCGAAGCCGCATCGCCTCCTGCATCGCCTGGCGGCGGTAATCGGGGTAGTACGTGGTGTGGGCCCCGCTCTCGTCTCGGTGGAGAATCCCGTCGTCGACGAGCCGTTCGAGGACGCGCTTGGTCGGCTCGTGTGACCAGCCCGCTTCCGACGCGATCCAGTTTGCCGTCCGTGGCTCCGATAGCTGCCGGGCGGCCATCCTCACACGGTCTTCACCCGTGGTCTGGCGCTCTATCAGGCCCTCCGGGTTCGATTCATCTTCGGTCATACCGTACCATTCACACTCTATCTTCATATAGATTGAGATCCTTCGTCCTATATCGAATTGCTGAGTTCCGCCAGTCCTTCGACCCAGCTGACTGTAACCTCAGCAAACTCGAAGCCTCGTCTCGGCGGCTCTACCCCGGGGGAAGCGCCGTTCTGAGCCGGTTGTAGCATTCGTGCTTACCCGACAGCGTCGGGGTACTTCAAAGTGGTCGTGATTATTCTTCTAATCACAACCAAACGGGTATCGACCTAAAGTGCCGATTTCCGGGTTTACAATCCCTAATAAGCCAAATCACCCATCTATAAATTATATACCGCTATACCAAAACTGAGCCGGGGGCCGCGACTGAGTCTACCGTACTGAGGAAGAATTCGGCACTTCTGAGGCTGCTGTTAAGATATTGGAGAATAGCATTCTATTTCAGAATAGCACGCTATTCATCCGATTCTGAAGAAGCAGACTCGCGGGCTTGTTCGAACCGTTCGGCCACTTCATCCACGAGGTCTTCCTCCACAACGGTTCGTAGGAGAGCATCAGTCATCTCTCGAACGACGATGTTCTGGTAGCCCTGCCGGTTGAGTTCCCGCTCTAATTCGTACTTCAGCCAGGAATCGAAGTCCTCGATCGTAGCCTCACGAGCGTAGAAAGGGCGCTGTTTAGCTGCCTCATAGCTGAACGCAGTATCGGTCATCGGGTCCCGCGGCTCGACCGAGTCACGAGCAGAGGTCTCCTCGGTCGGCTCCGATTCAGACGTCTCATCCGTATCCTGTGGTTCGTCATCGGGTTCGTCCTCGAGCGTCTCCCCGAGGTCGGCGAACGGATCGTCCTCAGCCATGGCGAACTACCTCCCCGGCCTCGACGATGTGCGCCAGCTCGTCGAAACACTTCAGCTGGTCACAGTCGGGATCGTAGTCCAGTAGCGGTTTGCGCTCGCCGTAGGCTTTCGTGATGCTGGTTCGGTCCCGTATGCCCGGTGAGGGGCTGAGGTCGCCGGCGTCGACGGCCTCCCAGTCCGTGATTCGTGCGAAGTTCGGGATGCGGTCCTGGAGGTTATCGTGCGAATTGAGGCGTTCAAGCAGCTGGCGATCCTGGGTCTGCTGGTCGATACGGCCGCTCAGCATATTCGGAACTAGCGCCAGGACGTCAACGTCCATATGCTGCCGAAGCGGTGAGATCTGTCGCTCGATGGTCCGCTCCAGGCCGGCCATCGCCTCGTTTCCAGGGGCAAGCGGAAGCACGAGATTCGCCGTCGCAACGAGCGCGTTGTCCGTGAGTCGGGACCGGTACGCCGGCGAGTCCGTGACGATATAGTCGTACGTGTCCCCGAGGAGTGGATCGACGACTTCCCGCTTGAGCAGCGCAGAGGGTTGGAACACGTCGCCCACGACGATCTCCCGCTCGACCTGTTCTAAGTCCTCGCTGGACGGGAGAATATCGAACTCGTAGCTGGTATCGTAGACAACAGAAGTCGGGTCAGCATCGTCGAAGAAGACATCGCCGATGGTTTCTTCGGTGTTGTGATACTGGTCGTCGAAACCCAGCCCGACGGATGCGTGGCCGTTCGGATCAAGATCGATGAGGAGCACATCGTGGTCCTGTGCGGCCAGCTGTCGAGCGAGGTTGACAGCGATCGTCGATTTGCCGACACCCCCCTTCAGCATACAAACCGACACAGCCCGAGAGTTCCCATCGGTCTGTACCGAACTATATGGGCTATTCGGGCTATTTGTTCTATCCCATCTATTCGTGCTATCTGAGCCACTCATACTATTCAGCAGTATCAACCCCTCTCGACTTAACTCTGTGGTGAATAGTCTGAATAGTATCCTATTCAAGAAATCTTCGCTATTTCAAGATAGTATACTACTCTGGAATAACCACAATAGAGTAAGTGGCTCAGGAGACGAGATCCACCATAGAGCGAAGTTCGGATTCGATATCAGTCAGTTCACTCCGTTGCCACTCAAACTGTTCTTCGACGCCGACATCGGTAAACCGGAGTGAAGCACGAACCTTTCGTGCGGGATCGTGCTGGAAGAGCGCGAGAGCGTAGGCGAGCATTTGCGGCCGATAGTGATCAGCGAGGGCATCGGTCGTCGTCGACGACAGATCGTTCGTCTTGTAGTCGATAATATGGTACGCATCAGGAGTAACCAGAAGACGGTCGATATCACCCACTATGCGGGAGTCATCAAGACGAGCGACAACTGAGTACTCGTCATAGGAGGCTTCAAGCGAGAGGTCCGCCTCAGTTTCATCGACGAACCGGATCGCATCCTGGGCATGGCCCACCGCCGCTTGAATGTCGTCATCCGTCGGTTCCTCACCTTCCATACGACTCAACTGACGAATGAACGAGGGCCACTCATCCCGTGGAGGACGGAGCTCATTGAGCCGATGGACAACAGTTCCGAAGGTGGTCGGACTCATTCCGATTGTCCCATCCCCCGACGTGTAGCTGTGTCCGTTCTCGGAAGCGTCTGCAACGGCACTGACGAGGGTTGTCGCGGCAACACGAACTGCGTCCTGTCGTTCCGGCGGAGAGGGGACAGTAATCGCAGGGTCTACCTCTTCCGTCGGAGCCTCAGACTGCCATTCAACCGGCCGAGGTGGCGTCTGAATAGTATATGAAGCATCACCGATGCGACCGTCCGTAGCTCCCTCGTGAACCGCCTCAGCGACTAGCTCTTGGTCGTCAAACAGAATTGGCTGGAGCCAATCCCGCCATCGGCTGGCGTCGTCGAAGTCATCTGGCTCACCGAGTTCAATGTGTCCAGACTCATCAACATCGATGTCGTGTGTTCCACACAGCAGCAGGTGGTCCCGAGTTCGAGTACAGGCCACGTAGAGCAGTCGTTTGGATTCCGCCCGCTCTTGCGGGAGCGAGCGGCGATCGGCATATTCGTGGACTGCGGTCTTCTCGATTGCAAACGCATCGTCGGGGCGGGGAGCACCCACGGCAGGAATTGGTGGGGCATCAGTCGTCCCCTCGACGAGGCGGACATAACCGTGGTCGTCGACGGACCGCCCGAAATTGAGGTCACTTCCGAGATCAGGGACAGTGACGATCGGGAACTCGAGTCCCTTCGCGGCGTGAATCGTCATTATCCGGACGCCCTCCACATCGCCGGGGATGTCAGCCTCTCCTTCTCGGGGGTCGATCTCCGCTTGGCGGTCGATCCGGTGGAGCAACCCAGCAGCCGTGTGAACACCGTTCTCGCTCCACGTACGGACTTGATCGCGGAACTTCTCGACGTTCGCGACGGCCTGCTGACCGCGTTCGTCAGCACTCACACTCGCCAGATACCCCGTGTCGTCGATCACTCGGGACAACAGACGGTTCCACGGGAGGACGCCATCTTCGGACGGCGTCGCGCAGCCGCTAAGCGTCCGCCACGTCGTGAGGAGGTCGAACGCGTCCGAGAGCTGTGGATCGTCCGTCTCGGCCAGCGCGTCCCACACTGAATCAGTCCCGGCAACTGCCGGTGCGAGGCGGTCATCGGTGAAGCCAAACAGCGGCGACCGAAGCACCCCGTAGAGGGAGACATCGTCCTGTGGGTGACCGAGTACTCGAAGGAGGTTCGTGAGCGCCTGGACCTCGGGCGTATCGTAGAATCCGACGCCACCGACGACAGTGTAGGGGATGTCGTACTCCTCGAGGGCCCGCTGATACCGATCCAGATGAGTTCGCCGGCGAAGGAGGATCGCCGTATCGTCCGGCGTAGCGTCACGGTGAACACCCGTGTCGGGGTCTTGGACTGTCGGCGGATCGTCAAACAGGTGAGTCAGTCGAGCAGCGAGCGCTTGCGCCTCGGCCTCGGTAGTGTGATCCAGGGCACCCTCAGCAACCGGATGTTCGTCGCCGAAGAGGTCTGCCGCCGTATCGGCGTCGTCGGGGACCGCTAGATACTCGACACTCCCGGTCAGTCCCTCGATGTCCTCCACCTGATCTCGCTCCGTAGTCAGTTCCTGTGGCGGTGCTTCGAAGGGGAGGTGCTCGTCGCCTTCCGGCTGGAACAGGTGGTCGAAGAGTTCGTTCAGGAACGATAGCGGCTCGTCTAGCGTCCGGAAGTTCCCGGAGAGTTCGAGCGCGGTCGGACTCTCGGCCTCGCTTTCGGGGACATCGTCGACCCCACGGGCCTCGTTGACGGCCTGAAGTTCTGCTCTCGCCGCCCCGAACGTCGTCACGTCGGCGCCGCGGAACCCGTAGATGCTCTGTTTCTCGTCGCCGACCAGGAAGACGTTCGACGCCGCCTGCTCGTCAACGCCCGTGAGGAGCTTAATCAACTCCCACTGGCGCGGGTCCGTGTCCTGGAACTCGTCGACCATCACGGCCGCAAACTGTTCTCGAAGCCGCTCCGTGACGGCATCGTTGGCTCGCAGGAACTCAAGGGTCGTCTCGATCACGTCGGGAAAGTCGAGCGTATCCCGGCGGTCCTTCTCGTCGGTGTAGGCTGCGAGGACGTCGTCGAAGACTCGCATCAGAGCCAGCGCGTAGTGTGCGCTATTCGCTTCCAGTTCCCCCGGCGTCGTCTCGACGGCGTCCTCATGCGGTTCGACGGCCGCGATAACCGCGTCAATAGCGCCCTTCAGGTCGTCGTAGACGTCACCGTACTCATCCCACTCATCCCGATCGCCGACGACGTACCCCGAACTGCTGTAGAGGCCGCCGTTCTTCTTCTCACAGGCCTCGTAGAGCTCGAGGATTGCCCGCTGACAGTCGCGAGGATCGCTTTCCTCGGGGTCGGCAGGGAGTGTCGTCACGACTTCGGTGACGGTCCGGTAGGCCCGAAGACCGTCCGCGTCAGCGATAGCGCCCTCGCGACCGACGCGGCCCGCGACCGTGCGTAGCTGCTCAAGGAGTCCGTCCGTATACAGCGTCTGTCGAGCGTCGGCGACGTCAAGATCACAAACGACCTCCCAGCAAATATCGACGTAGTCGTCGACCTCCGCATCACGCCACTCCTTGAGGACGGCCTCGCTCTGTGGGCGCTCATCGAGTAGTCCGGTGAGTACATCGACCATCTGGTCGCGACCCCAAAGCTGAGCGAGGAGGGCGACGTCGTCATCGTCCTGGTTACGTTCGAGGAACTCGGTCACGACCTCGCGTTGAAGTGTTGCAGCGCCGTCTTCGTCGAGCACATCGAAGCCGAGCGGGACTGGGGCCTCGACGGCCCGTTCCCGCAAGAGCCGGGTACAGAACGCGTGAATGGTGTGGACATAACCGTCCTCCAGATCGTCGAGGACGTTTCGCCAGCGCTGATAGGACTCTGGTGAGTCGACAGCCTCGAGCCGGTCGTACACCTCCTCTCGGACACGCTCAGTCAGTTCGGCAGCGGCCTTTCGCGTGAAGGTGATGGTGACGATATTCTCCGGGGTGAGCGACAGGTTCTCGGCCAGTATCGTCACGTACCGCTCGGTGAGCGTTGTCGTCTTCCCCGTCCCGGCGCCGGCAGTGATCGCGACGTTCCGGCCCTGGACGAGCGCGTCCTCCTGTTCCTCAGTGAGCTGAATCTCCTCGGGGTCCTCAGTCATCGCTCATCACCGCCTCGATGTCCTCGTCGTCGCGAACACGGAGCGGAACGTAGGCGGCGTCGTCCGCGTGAACCTCGTCGACGAACTCCCGCTTGCGGTGGTGGCGGACATCGCAGGCCCGCCGGTAGTCGCAGTACCGGCAGTTCGCACCGCGGGCGGACAGAAGCGTCGTGTGGAACCGTCCGTTGCCGATCGCCTCGTCGATCTGGCCCAACCACTCCGGAACGATGTCGTTCAGGAACCGGCGGAGTTCGACCTCTGAATCGAACTTCGACTCGACCCCGCGTGGCACCTTGAGGTCGTTGGGTGGGCGCACCTGGTAGTACGTCGCCGAAAGCGACCCCTCGTCGAATAGATCGCCGTCGACCACGTCCGCCGCAGCGAGTAGATAGATGGGGAGCTGGAACTTCGTGCCACCGGTCGTCTTCGTCATATACGGCGCCCGTCCAGTCTTGTAGTCGTAGAGCGTGAGCGTCGGTTTTTCGCCACCCTGTCTCACGTCAACGCGGTCGATGTATCCCCGAATCGAGACAGTCGATCCGTCCGGTCGCTCAACTGTGAACGGCCCAGCATCCGAGTCGGGAAGTCCCTCGCCGAACGGGGCTTCGAACAGGTGTGGGCGGGCGGCGCCGTCTCGTGAGAGTTCATTGTCGAGGAACGTGGCGAACAATCCCTGTTCGGGGGCATCGTGGGGCTTGATCCCCGACTCATAGGGAGTACTTCCATCGCCGGCAAGCCCTGCGAACAGTTCCGCCTTCCACCGCTCGTAGAACAGACCGTCGTACTCGAAGTCAGCGTCTCGAAGTTCATCGACGGCAATATCGCGGAGATGGGCGGCCAATTCATCCCGGTCAAACGCGGTGAGGTCAATACCGTCTTCGGCCTCGTCCTGTAGATCGGCGAAAAACCGTTCGAGGACGTCGTGAACATACGATCCGGTTTCGAGGGGCGTGGGGACGACCTCGACGTCGTCGGGGTCCTCGATTCCGAGCACCTTGTCGGCGTAGAACTTGAATCCACACTCGACGTATCGCTCGACGCGACTCGCGCTGTAGGGTTCTCGCTCTGACGGCGGATAGACCTCATCGACTGTATCGGGTTCTAAGACGCCGTCGTGTTCGGAGAGGCCAGCCGTTCCCCTGTTGTCCGCACAGTGGAGGCCTCGATCCGTGCGCTTGGTCTGCTCGGGGGAGAGGTCACCTCGGTCGCCGGCGCCGCTGACTGCCGCACGCCGGTCGGTTGTTGCGGCGACGTGCCGCTGGAGGTCTTCGCGGGAGCCTACGCGGTCGTCGACGCCGTCTTCGGGGTCGATGCCAGTCACGCGCTGGAGTTCGTCGAGGACCGGCGACCGGACGACGGCGGACTCGTCGCCGCCCGTCTCTGGTGTGGTGATCGTGAGTTCGTCGACGTTCGCGAGAAGCGTCGCGAAGAGATAGCGCCCACGGAGGCGCTCGTCGCCGGTGTCGAATCGTGGGTGGGCGTCGGTCATCTCCTCGAAGAAAGCCGGGCGTTCCGGCGTTACCGGGAAGTGCTCGCTCGTCAGTCCCACGAGGAACACCTTCTCGAACGAGCGCATCCGGGCGTCGAGTAACCCCATCACTTCGACGTGACCGCCAGCAGCGCGCTGCGGAACCCGGATCGGCACACCATCGAACGCACGGGTAAAGAGAGCCAACGGGGAGAGGTCGCTATTGACCGCCGCCAGCGACTCAAACGAGGAAAGGACCTCGTACACGAGGTCGTACGCTCGTTGTTCGACGGCTTGCTCGGCGCCGTTAGCGTAGTCCTCTGTCGCCCCCTCCAGGTCGAACCGGTCGTCCAACAGTCGACGGAGCGTCTCGGTTGCGTCCTCGATGTCGCCTGTTCGGAGCGTTTCTAGCGTGGCCAGTAGCTCCTCGATCAGTGCCGCCGCCTCATCGTCGACATCGTCGAGGAGCGGTGACACCGAAACCGTGTCGCGCCGGCGAGCAGCTGCCGTGACGGCGTTGGCCTGGTCGGTGTCGACGACATCAACCAGTGGATTTGCCAGCAGAGACGTGAGATCCTCAGCGCGGGGGTCGGGTTCGGCGAGGTTCAGGAGGTCGTGGACAACGCTCCCGGCGAACGTCCGGTTCAGCTGTGAGGCGGCGGTCGTGACGTGCGGGATGTCGTACGTATCGAACGTGTCCTCGACGTATCCCGAATAGGCCTCAGTTCCCGGAACGACGACGGCCAGGTCGTCGGGATCGCGACCGTTGGCCAGTTCGGTTCGGAGTTCGCGAGCGACGAACCGGATCTCACGCTCAGGTGTGGGGAGTTCCCGCCACCGGAGCGCATCAGGAACCGGGACAGTGTCAGGGTCCCGTCGATAGAGGGCCTCAGTAAGCGTTCCAAACGTCTTCCCGGCATCATCAGCGGGCTCGACTCCGACCGTCTCAAAGTCCAGCGATTCGTAGACATCCAGGGCGTCGGTCGTGACGGCGTCGACACCGCTCCGACCTCCCTGATGGAGCGGAAGGAGCGCGATCATCGGAAGCTCGTCGGCGAGGTGTTCGATGAGGCGGCGTTCGACGGGACGGAACTCGTGATACCCGGAGAGAATCACGACGTCTAGTTCCGGTGCGAGTGTTGAGAGCGGCTGGTCTGCCGTCGCAACGGCGTCGAACATCTCTCCACGAGTACAGACCCACTCGTCGACGTAGTCGGCGTGGAGATTCCGATAGTGACGATAGGCGTCGACGGTGGCCGTCGCTATTCGGTCATCGAGGGCCGAACCCTCGAATTCCGCTGCGAGTGCGGTGGCGGTCCCGACGCCGGCGTCGTCGAAGAGTGAGAAGCGGCTGCTAAACGAATCGGCGAGGGCGGCAGAGGCTGGTTCGCCGGCAAGAGCGCCATCTGTTTCGGCTGTCGTTCTGTCGAGTGCGTACTCCGCGAGCCGGCGATTCAATTGCCCGGAGAGAGGTTGGACAGGGCCGTGGAGATCCTCGTACCACTCTCTAACGACCGCATCGAGCGTCTCGGCACGAAGACGGAGCGGCTCGTGCGACGCGGCCCAGCTGTCCTCGACCATACTCCGGCGAGCGTCGTTCCGCGTTATGTAGAGAATACTCCCCAGCGAGTCGGTGGCAATGTCATCAGCCCGCTGAAATGCCCGTCGTTCCAATCGGGCGTGTTTCGGGCCGGTGAGAAGCGTTGAATCCATCGAACACTCCCTACCAAGATATCGGTCTCACTTCACTCTTGGCGAGACTGACAGCTTAGGAGTTCCCTACCGAGAGACGACCAAAACAAAGGAGAGAGGACTGAGAACTCGGTCGACGGTCGCTAACACCCGGACATCTGTGTCCGGGTGCCGTTCACGCTGAATTCGAGCACCCCGTCCCTCCAGGAAGGCTTTGATCTCATCGGCCAGCGTATCGGCGCCCTCCTATCAACGTGTACGATCAGCGTTGGCCGGTCTGGATCGTTGTTGTCGATGACAAGCGATACGTCTTTGAATTCGTCCGGCTGTCTGTACGCCTCGAATTCCCCGGTGACTTGGTCGGCCAACCATCAAGGTTGTCAACCCGATCTTTGACCATAGACTCCTTCAATCTAATTACCGTCAGTTTCCAGATCAGCATAACGACTTTACTTAGTCTCGGTATAGAGAAAGTCAACGATGCACAACGACGAATGGGAGCCGGTGATGACTGCAGATTCAATAGAACAAAAAGTAGAGGAATTCGCTGCGCTCGCAAAAAAGAAAGCCGAAACTGAAGAGAAGTCAGTAGAGGATGTAGTCCACAGCCTCACCCACGAGTCCTATCTAATGAAGCATACCACGAGTGACATCCTTAAAGAGCTTCAAGAATTGGAAGAGACCTATACTGACGAGTTTTACAACGGAGAAGCTAACGACCACATTATACAGTACCTCGAAGAGGAGCAGGATTTCGAGTTCTGGTACGACTACACTGCATTATCTCTTGCTGCCGGACTCGAATGGGCAGTTCTCAATGAGTTGAAACAGCAAACCACTCAGTGAGGTCATAGATTAGAAGATCAAATCTTTACGATGGTGGAGCTAGCGAGTGCTGTGGGTGGCGGGAAACTGGACAGAGAACTTGACCTCGACGAGTTAGCCCCGGACATCGAAGCAGAAGAGGTCCGATATAACCCCGAGGATTACCACGGCATTATCCTCCGGTTCGACTCTGAAGGCCCTGCGGTCATCATCTACAGATCCGGGGCTTTCAGCATCTCCGGAGCCTCCTCCCTCGATGAGCTCCACAAAACCTTCGACCTGTTCGAAGACCTGCTCTCCGACCTGTTCGGAGACGACGTACCAGGTTATGAGATCGGTTTCGAGGTCAGGAACCTGGTCCTTGTCGAAGAATACGAGTCACCTGAACAACCACTCAATCTCTCAAGCCTCAGCATCTATCTCGGGATGGAGAACGTCGAGTACGAACCTGAACAGTTCCCCGGCATCTTCTACCGCCCCGCAGACAATCCAGGCCTCTTCCTCATCTTCGGCACCGGGAAACTGGTGCTGACAGGCGTACGTGACTGGGATACCGCTGAACAGTCGTTTGAACAGCTTCGAGGAAAACTTGATGAACTGTACCGTCAGTCGGTGACGTAGCTACTCTTCGACTTCGCCGTTCTCGATCTTCTCCAGCTTCGGCCGGAGACCCAGGGCAACGTTCTTCGCCAGCGGAACAGGAACGGCGTTCCCGACCTGGAACATTACCCGCTTCATCCGCCCCTCAAAGATGAAGTCGTCAGGGAACCCCTGTAGACGGGCCATTTCTCGTGCAGAGATCACCCTGTTCTGTTCATGGTGGATGTGGGTTCCGCCGTGGTTCTCCTTGACAGCCATTGCCGGAACACCCTTTCTCTGCCGCTTCCAGGCGTCCTTGTAGGAGTCGTAAAGTGACTCTCCCGGAGGGACTTTTGAGATTCGTTCTATGGTGTCTTCCCGGTGGTTGGTCCACTCGTGGTTGATATCAGGATCACGTGGTTCGTCAGCAAGGTCGTTGATGGCCTCTCCGATAGGAACGTACTCCTCCTCATCCAGCAGAGGCTTTGGGTAAGGATTGTTGAGGCCGAACCGGTTCCCGATCAGGATTGCACGTGAACGGATCTGGGCCACTTCATAGTCAGCTGCCTCAAGCACCAGCGTCGACAGAGGATAGCCTATATCCTCAAAATCTGTCTGAATTTGGTTCAGAGCCTTCCCATCTTCCATAGTGACAAGGCCAGGAACGTTCTCCATAGCCAGATACCACGGTTCAAGTTCCTTGGCGATACGGAGGATCTCTTCGTAGAGGAAGTTTCTCTCGTCAAGAGGGTCCCTGTCTCCAGCTATAGAGAAACCAGGACAGGGAAAACCTGCGCACAGCACGTGAATCTGCTTGTCTCCGACCGCGTCCTTGATCTCGTCTAGCGTCAGGTCGCGGATGTCCTTCTGCCAGTGCGTGGCCTCCGGAAAGTTCCGTTCGTAGGTGTCTGCTGCGTCAGGATCTTTTTCGACACCGAATACAGGCTGATAGTTTGCCTGGGTGAATCCCAGTGTGAGGCCTCCTGCTCCGGAGAATAGGTCAACTATGTTGTAGGTAGTGCCTTCCGGGCTGATTTCGGTAGTGTCGACCCATTCAGTTCGACCGAGATTAGTGAAGTTTCCTTCCAGTCTTTCCTTGACCTTCGTGTACTTCTTCATTCCACGGATAATCTCAGCCTTGGACTTCTCCTCCGGCTCGTCTCCGGCTTCAGTAGTTTCACTCGACATCAGTTATGCTCTCTCAATTTCTAAGGCGAGGGTGTCTTTCGTCCGGTACGCCTTGGCGTCCATCTTGGTTATAAGCGCGTACACTTCTCTCATAAGTACTTCGCTCCGGTCCTTGAGGTCCTGGTAAGCAGCGGGCGCATATAGTACTTACTCTAACTGTAAGACTAACAGATATTGTACGTAAACTGTGCGCACTATTTTAACGCGATACCCGGAAGTCGTAGCCATAGTTAATGGACTCTATCGACTGGGAGAAGTACGGCTGGGTCAAGTCCAGCAATTATCGCCAGAAGCTTCTTTTAGAGCTGGACGACTTCCCTCAGACACCTACTGATCTCCGGGACAAGACGGAGTTCCACCGCAGCCATATCAGCTCCGTTCTCCAAGATCTAGCTGATGAAGACCTGGTAGAATGCTTGAATCCTGACGCGAAGAAAGGCCGTGTCTATGGCTTGACTGACGAGGGAGAGCAGATCGTCGAAGCGCTTCGGCAGTCCAGTTAATCCCTGCTTTCCTCCCCCAACCCACCCGCATCTGTTCCGGAAATTGTACGTATCTCGTGTCTATCCCTTACTTATTTTTACCGTATTCTGTGGCTAATACTATCCGCCGCAGCCTCTTCGTCTACGAATATGGCAGATGACGCTGAGGAAGTAGACGAACTCACAAGCGAACATATCGATGTTTTAAGGAAACGCGAGCACACGAAGGCCAGCGAAGTCTACCTTGACGTCGAGTTCGAATACCCGGAGGAAGACTACTCCTGGGAGGGCTCTGTCCCTGTCTACTACCGTAGGACCGGTGTGTTCGAGGAGCAGCCGGAAGGCATGGCGACAGTCATCGAAGAGGCCTACGACTCCATGCACCCAGAGAAAAAGGAGGAATGGGAGGAAGAGCAAGAAGACCACTGGAGTAGCTTCCGAGGCAGTGTCACGGACAAGTTCTTCTACGAATTGATGGATTGTAAATGGACCTGCCAGGGCCATGAACTCCCGGACAACCCTAACTGGGCACGCAGGATTCAGGATATCAAGGAAGACGGATACACACTCGCCACTGAACGCCGTCACTGCGATATCTGCGAGGAGAACAAAACCTTCCTGATCATGACCCGGTTCCCCAGGGGCGGTCCTCGGGGCTATGAGACGATGTCGCCAGAGCTCAGGGAACGCATTATCAAGGTCCTCAATAATCACGACGTTTACGAGAACAGAACCCGTCGTCAGGGCCTAATCCCAGACCACAAGTTCCCTGAGATCCGTTGGGACGAGACAGTCCGCGAGGACAATCCGGACGACATGGCTGAGGAGAAGATCAGGCAGAAGTTCCAGTTGCTGGACAATCAGCGAAATCAGCAGAAGCGTGAGGTGTGCCGTAACTGCTTCCAGAACGGGGAACGCGGCACTCCGTTCGGCATCGAGTTCTTCTACGAGGGCGGTCCTGAATGGCCGGACGACGTACCGAAGACAGGACCTGAATCTGAGAAAGGCTGCGTGGGCTGTGGTTGGTATGATATGCAGACGTGGCGTGAAGAGCTGAACGAGCACATCGAGGAGACTCTGGACTTCGAGAGTACTGCCGAGGGTATCGAGGTCTCGACTGTCGACGCTGCTCCGGAAACGGACGGTAGGCAAAAAGAAGATAGCGGAGCCACGTTGGACGACTTCTGACCGGGCTACTTTTCCACGTTTTCAATCAGCAGTCAGTTCGGACTCCTCTAACAAGGTTCCTTCCAGATCGATCTCCTCATCCACGTATTCGACCGTTTCCTCGAGATGCTGGTTCAGTTCTGACCTCCACTTATCGAAGTTGTACCAGCCGCATCCTACACAGCCGATCTCTGCCTCTTCACCTTCTTCAGGAACATCTTCAGGCCATTCCGGGCCACCTCTGTACCAGAACTTGATCCCCAGTGGAGTCCCTCTTTCTCCTGTTTCCATGCAGTGTTCACAAGCTCTCGACTTCAGAAGGTTGTGATTCCCTTTGATATCGTGTTTTAGTAACTGGAATTTCCGCTGTATCTCTTGGTCTGAGATGTCTTCTGAGATTGCCTCTTCCTCTTCTCCCCACCGCGCCATGGGAACTCGGTGATCGATGATCAGGTCGTGTTCATCTCTTTCCCGGTTTTCGATAGCATCTCTGTGGCCATAGTAGTCTAAAATATCGTTTTTGACGTCCTCAGGCATTTCTGCGGCTGTGACAGCTGTTTTAAATTCCCCAGTCCACCTGTCATGCTTCTTTGTTTCGTCGCAGTCATCGCAGTGTTGGTTCTCGGATTCGATTTCAAGGCCTGGCCTGCTCTTTGTTCCACCTTCCAGACCCTGGATTCCACCACCACCCGCTGGCTGGTCGCTATTGATGTGCTCGTATTCATGTCTACAGTGCCAGTTTCGGTCAACTAAGACCTCAAAAGTTTGGAAGATTTTGCTGTCTCGGCTCTGGAACCCGTTATCCATCTCATCTAAGATCTCCTCCTCAGACAGATCTTCGAGTTCCTCCTCGGAATGAAGCATAAAAATGAGATACATAGGAAAGCGATGAAAGCTATACTACAGGATAAATAATAGATACGTACAAGTTAGAAAAGTGCTACTCAGACGCTGTTTGATAGTACTCGCAATAATCACTCGCGAAGCACTGTTCGCAGCTGGGAGAGCGAGCAGTACAGATCTTCGCCCCGAAATCCAAGAGAGCCCAACTAAAGTCCTTGAACTCGGTTTCTAGGAGATCGGCTTCAATGAGTTCCCGTAGTTCTTGGTTTCTGTACATCTGGTGACCGGTTCCGAAGTCTCTGCCGAGCAATCGAGAGTAGATTCTCGCCACGTTAGCATCGATAATAGCTTGTTCTCTTCCGTATCCGAAGCAGATAGTGGCGTCAGCAATGTAGGGTCCAACGTGAGGGAGCTCAAGGAGTTCATCCCTTGTATCTGGGAGTCCTCTAGGGTATTGTTCTGCGATGTCTTTGAAGGCCTTCGCTCTCTTGTTGTGAAGTCCCAGGGGCTGGAGTAGTTCAGCTATCTCCTCTATGTCTGCCTCCCTGAGAGAAGATAGTTCAGGGTACTGTTTGATGAAATCTTTGTAGACCGGTTCCGCCGCTTCTGCTGGGGTTTTCCGGAGCAGCATCTCGGCTACGAAGACTTGGTATGGTGTCAGACTATTATCACGCCAAGGAAATGATCTCCGGTGTTCTCCATACCATTTGATTAGGTCAGCGGGAAAGTCCATGGTCAATATACATAGTTTGCGTTCGATGAACTTACTTCTGCTCAGTTCTACTTTCTTGTGAGGCGACCTTTTTGCGCCATCCGGTCAACACTCTCTGATAGAGGGGAGTGCTAAGGCCCTCAGTCGCACGCTCCAATCCCCGAATCCCATCCTCTTCCGTTCCCCTGTTTTCCAAGAGGCCACCCCAGATGTGGCTGCTCAGGAACTGCAACCGCTCGGTATTGACTCGTTTTGCAGCGAGGACATTTTCCCGCAAAGTCCTCATACAGTGAGAATCACGGTCAGGCGATCAGGAGACCCGGACGGAATTCTTGGCTGCACGAGGTCGTACGCCCGCCATGACAAACCTGCTAAACGAGTTGAAGCGTCACGCGCACCGCCCATGGTCCGATTCCGGAGATTCCCGGAAACGCAAGTTTTCCACAAAGAGAATCACGTTACAGCGCAAGTATTGTGGAAGACAATATCGGGCTAAGTGGGTGTTTCCGGAAACAACCCGGTCAGGCTTTTGTAACCTGACCCGAAATCAGTCTGTCAGAAACAGATGATCCGCGATGCTCGCGTTCTTCGCGCCGGGTTCGTTCCTCGGGAAGTTGAGCATCGCGACGCCGAAGTCAACCATCTCTCCAGCGTTCTCGAACCAATTACGAACGGGGAACCCGCCGACACGGCCATTGTCACTGGACCCAGCGGCGCCGGCAAGACCTGCATCTCGCAATTCGTCACCGAACGACTCCGGGAAGAGGTCCTCGACGTCGAGACCACCTACGTCAACTGCTGGCGCAACTACACGCGGTTCCGCACGCTCTACCAGATCCTCGACGACCTCGGCGAGACCATCGACATCCACCGGCAGTCGACGCCCCACGACGAACTCGTCGACCGCCTCCAGCAGCATGACGGCCCGCGAACCGTCGTCATCCTCGACGAGGTCGACCAGCTCGAAGACCCCAGCGTCATCTACGATCTCCACAGCCTCCCGCAGTTCGCGATCATCTGCATCGCGAACAAAGAAGAGGAGCTGTTCAGCCGCGTCGACGACCGCCTCGTGAGCCGGCTGCGCTCCAGTGAACACGTCCGGATGGACAAGTACCACGACGAGCAGCTGTACGACATCCTCAGTGCGCGGGCGAAGTGGGGCCTCGATGAGGACGTTATCACCGACGACCAGCTCTACCGGATCGCCGACGCGGCCGCCGGCGACGCCCGCCTCGCAATCGGCATCCTTCGAACGGCAGCCGGCAAGGCCGATCGCGAGAACCACGAGCGCATCACCGACGATATTCTCCTGGACGCCGCCGAGGATGCTCGGGCCCAGATCAAGCAGAAGAGCCTCGACTCACTCACCCCCCATCAGCGCGTCGTCTACGACATCGTTCGCGAGCACGGCCCGGTCGGACCGAGCGAGATCCACGAACGCTACTCCGAGGAGGTCGATGATCCACGGACGAAGCGGACTATCCGCACGTACCTCTCGAAGATGGAGCAATACAACCTCCTCGAGGCGGAGGGGACGAGTCGGGATCGAGAGTACTCGCTCGTCGATTCAGCAGCGGCGTCGCCGATGCAGTGACCGTTACGCCGTCAACTATCCCGAACTGAACTCGCCGAGGCCCGATTGCTCGTGGTCCAGCGGCTCGATAACCCGGGGATCGTCGTTGCCGGGGTTGTTGACCCGCGTCGAGATTTCGTAGGCGTCCAGATCGTCCTTCGGGTACGGCTGGCACAGTTCCTTACGGGTGTCCGGATCTGCGGCGAGCCAGTCGGACTCAGCGTCCTTTGGGAGGACGACCGGCATCCGGTCGTGGATTGAGTTCATCAGGTCGTTCGGCTCCGTCGTGAGAATCGTGACGCACGAGATCGTCTCGTCGTCGCCCTCCCAGACGTCCCAGAGCCCGGCCATCGCGAATGCGGGGTCGTCCTCTCTGTAAATCCGGTAGGGCTGCTTCAACCCGCCGTTCGGCGATTTCCATTCGTAGAACCCTGATGAGGAGACCAGACAGGGCCGGGACTCCCACGCCCGTTCGAAGTTGGCGTCGTGATCTACCGTGCCGCACAGAACGTGCTACAGATAGCGATGAAGGGGATGTAGCAGAGAAAGCGTCCTACGGGTTGCGAACCATTTTGTCACCGGGAAAGTAAACTAAAGAGTATATGGACGACCTCGAATTTGCCCTCGCCAATCTCCGAGGCTATCCTTTCGAGAAATTTGCTATGGCATATCTACGTGAACAGGGATACCAGGTTCACGAAAGCGGGAGCTCCGGCCCTGATGGAGGATGGGACGGCCAAGTCGAAATCGGTGGTAGAGAAGGTATCGCCCACGCCAGCGTCCAAGAAACCTGGAGACGTAAGCTCCGTAGTGACGCCGAAAAGGTCGAACAACTGGAAGAGGAGAGAGGAGAAGACTACGACCTCTTCGTTTTCGTCACTAACCAAGATGTGGGCGGCAGGCAGGAACTGGATCTGCAGGATGAGATCCGAGAAGTGTACGGTTGGAAACTGCGGATCCATCACCGAGAAGAGATTCTCGGAGAACTACGGCAGAACAGTCAGGACTTGGCCGAAGAATTTCTAGACGTCGATCTACAGAAGGATCACGACCACATCCAAGAAATTGAAGAACTGTGCAGCGACCGACTTGACAAGTTACAGGCTCGTGGTGGATACGCAAGCGAGTTAATCGAAGGCCCAGCTATTGCACTACACATCATCCCAAACGGCGTATTGTCCAAGAGCAAGAACCGGTCAGGCGATCTCCCGAACCCATCCATTATTTTCGAAGAAAGGGAGAACTACGGCGAGTCTAAAGGGAAGCACACGATTTCATACGGCAGAGGTGGATCTCCCGGAGAACACCACGCCTACGCTGTCCTGAGGAACGATGGTCTATATGAATCTGCCTCTGTCTCCGCTTTCCACGAGAAATACGAAGATCTGTGGCTACAAGGTTTCATCCAAGACGGTGTCGGGATAGGCCTTGATGCTGCGATTATACTGGCAGCGAGAGAGACGATGATGGACCTGTCTAAGATGGGTTTCTCGGGAACAGCCTTCGCATTTGTTTCACTCCTTGATGCAGGAGACGTACAGCTCGTAACGCCGGACCATCTCGGCAGTAGTTTACACCGTTCTCCGAAGACTATTGACACCGACCGTTATACGACGGAGTACGCTACTTTGCAGATCGGCAGTGAACAAGTAATTGAAGGCCTTGAACCAGTCCTCGACGAATTATGGAGACAGTTTGGGGATGATGGAAGCCCGAATATCGAGGACGGGAAGTGGACACGACAATCTTGCAAAGTCCGAGATGGAATGACAATAGAGGAAGGGGATCGGTGATATCCTGCTCATTTTGCTCCCCAAACCCCGTGTAGATAAGACAGGCCGGTAACATTGTCCCGATTGAATGAAGGAACCGCTCCGCTGGCCAGTCCCAGCAATCTTCGCTGTCGTTGCTGGGGTATCTATACTCGCAGCAGAACTCACGAACTATGATCTCTCAGGTAACGGCCAGCAAGTCCTCTCAACACTGGCGTCAATTCAGGCAGCGGTCTTTGCCATCGTCTTCTCCGTTGTCATCCTCGGAATCCAACTCTCAACATCAAGATACTCCACCAGGTTAGCCGACTTGTTCAGATCCGACGGAGCATACAAGAAAACAGTCGGTGTCTTCGCAGTCTCACTCGCAGCCGACATCATCGGCCTACTCGCATTCACACACGTCTCACGATTCACACTCAGACTCTTGACCTCTGTCGCTCTCGGCCTCGCATCTGCCTCATTTGCTTTGCTGTACTTCTTCGTCGACAGAACCCTGGAACAGACCACACCCGAGGGAATCATCAAACGAGTCAAGCAAGAGCTCACACCAAGTCAGATAATAGCCGACGCCGAAGCCGCTGACAACGACCCATCCGAGACAGATCCCTTCCTCGTCCCAGTTTCCATCGTCAGATCCGCGATCGATGACAGAGACGTCCCCGCCGCAACAAGAGCTCTCAACGTCATCGACAACCAAGTCGAAGAGCTTCTGAAACAGGTATCGACAGATCAAGTCGAAGAAGACACACCCGTCGGTGATTCTCTCGAAGAGCTCTGTACAAACAGGCTTCCAAGTGCTGGAGAGAAAAGCGTCGACGAGGATTTGGAAGAAGCCGGCTCCGAAGCTGTCGACACACTCTCTTCGACTGGAAGCAACTCGGTTGAACAAGAACTCGAACCAGTCGCAATACACAGTTCGCAAGGCCTGGGCAAACTCGTCAGCAACGTAGACTTCAGCACGACCGGGGAGAACATTCGGAAGGAAGCAGTCGATGAGTCGGGTGAATTGCTTAAAGAGGCAGCTGAAGCTGAACTCTGGGACACCGCCGGAACAGGGACCAGAATCCTTGGCTGGCGGGCCGCACAATCAGTGGTAAGACGAGGGCCTACAGAAAGACGCAAACTGCCGTACACCTCCCTTTCCCTGAAATACATTCCGGAGGTATTCGAGGAAGTAGTAGATGGTGCTCCGGACGAAGCCGATAGCCTAGATCTCTTCAGAAGAGCTTCTCGCAGAGAAGAAGATGACTGGACCTCGCCTCAAGAATGGGCATTGTGGAGCTGCTATGCTTCGATGGCAGAGATCACCTCTGCGTTCATACGGTATGAAGTCCAACACGGTGAGGAGATCGTGGACTGGAGCAGTGCTGGTAGTGGCTGGGCAAAGGGTATCTCAACGCTTGAAGAATCTGGCTATGATGAAATGCTGCGGCAGTGGCTCGGAAGCCTTCTCTATCTTGAGTACATCGAGTCTGAGGTCGGTAACCAGCTGATGTCGAACTTCCGTGCCGCTGCCAGGTACGATGTCTCGGAAGATCTGATGGAGCAAACCATTGATGAGATCCTCAGTGAGGACTTGGATGTTCAATCCAGAATCGACTCTCTGCCAGGTCAGATAGATCCTGTTGAATTTCCCCGGACTGGTTCTACGGTACGGCCAGTTTCTGATCCAGATTATCCGTTTGAGGAGTGGCTGGAGCTCCACAAAGAGATCTATCTGGACCGGGCTAAGGGCAGCGGAATGTATGCAGAGATCGAAGTCGAAAGAGGCGATGATGGCCAAGGAGACGATGACGGGGATACCGATTCGTAACAACTCAGGATTTGAAAACGAGTTCTGAGAAATATACTACAGAGTTTTCCCAGGACTCGGAGGAAGATAACCAATCGACTACGTCAGGATAGACGGAACAGACTACAGAATCACGGATCACGCTCGACTCCGCTGGACTATGCGGATCAACACCTCCGAGAAACTGAAAGAGGAACACATCGATAACAGTGTCCGAGTCAACCTATCCAGAGGATACGAACGAGGATTCTGGAACCAGAACCACGGCGCAGTTCTCCTCGTAAGCGCTGACTCAATCTCCACAGTCATACCTGAAAACGATCTCGGGCTGAGCGAAGATATGGAACAATGCTGCAGCTGTGAGGCTTTGATTATGGAAGAGTGCTACTTGGATAACTGCCGGTGGTGTGGAGAAGTAGACTTCGAAGAGCCCGCCACCCACCAAAATCTGCTCTGATAGCAGGTCACATATAGTAGTAATAGTGGTAAGGGAACATCTCTTCAGGAAGCTCACCAGCTAGTGGTTCAGCAAGAATATCGCTGACTGCATCTGCGATCCCAACTGTAACAGGGAGCTTTTTGCAGAAATCAGAGCTATTCCAATCCAGCTTAGAGAACGATAAAATCTCCTCGCAGATCTCTCGGTAAGATGCAGACTGCACCTCACTGTGCGGACGGACAACGATCGGCTTCGGCATCCCTGAATCGTCGTACGCTGAAATCTCTGGGACAAACCCCTTAGTGTACAGATAGTACTCCTTCTTCCCTGGAGGAAGCACAACAGTCCCTCTCAAAGGCGGGTACTGAGTATTACTGAACAACCGAATCGGATGGCGTTCACGGATCGTGATGAAATCCCGAGCAGCGACCTCAGAGGAACCATCCTTGAAACCCTCCGTCTCTTTCTCCCAGAAATTAGATGACTTATGAATCACCAACCTTTCCGGCATCTCACCTTGTCGGTCACCAAAGCGCCGTAAGATCGTCTCAATAAGCTGTTTAGCATCCTCACGGTTCAGATGAGTTCTTCCCGTGTCCTTGTCACTCGCTATATCCTTGACAGGGTCGCCCCGGATTACGAAGTTCTCCCCGGTCTCCATGAACACCTGCGCAATTGAGGCTCTAGTATCGGAATCTGTTCCGCGTTCATCGTAAAAAGATACGCCGACATAGCAGGTTCTCGACTTCAGCTCAGTTAGTTTCCAAGGACGGCCTCGACGAGCTTTGTACAGTAGTCCCACAGCGAGATTCCAAGCCACTTCACGACGTGGTTGGACATCCTCGTCGCGGAGGGTATCTGGCCCGATTAGTTGAGTTGGAGTCTCATTCAGCATCCCAAGCAGCTTAATCCGGCTTCTAAAGTCAGTGTCCTTGGTCCTAATCCGTCCTCCCTTTTTATCGCCCGTCAGGATCTCCACTAATTCTGGAGGGATGCTTACGATAACTACGTCCGGTGAGGGAGTGGTCGAGCAGACGTTCTCGATGTGATACTCGATATTATCCAACGCCATTTCCACCTGCTGCTCCTCATCTCTGACTTCCTGGAGCGCGTCTACGTGATCTCCCTCAATCTCACTACGCCACTTCTGACGCTGATCGAAAGACATCTGCAGTTCTGATTCTGAACCGAGCCCCGGAAACGGCTGATTCCATCTCTCTCTGTCTGAACCCTCCGGAAGGACACCGTGCCGCATCTCCTCCAGAAGATCTCGGACTGCGGATATCGACCAGCTATCTCCAACAATCCCTATCCGAACAATCTCATGATCGGAGCCATCACGAGGTGGACAAGGTCCATACTCAAGAAGGCCAGCACGCGGATCCTTTGCTTTCTCCCCTCCAGCAAACACTAGCTCCGGTTCACGTAAGCGAGAGATTTCAAATTCAGACATCAGTATGAGTCAACCTCCGGCGACATGAGCTCATTTCTCTCACTGGTATCTTTTGGTGGTCGTTTTCGGACCTCTAAGTCATCTATCTCAGAGAAGTACATTGCCTGAGGATGATCTCGCTCGTCGTCGTCGAAAAGAGACTGATTCTGTGGGGGTTCTTCGGTCAAATCAAGGTATGAGCGCCATTGGCGGAATTGTGCCTTGAAATTATTAGGTCGGTGGTATCCGTCACTTTGCAAATCGTCGTGTAGCTTGCTCGCCTGATCTCCGCTAATTATGTCGTTGCCGTAGCCTCTCCGTGAGAACAGCCACCCGGTTTCGACGAAAACATAGAAGTCACCATCATACTGCCTGAATTGAGGGACTCCATATCTGTGAGCGATAGAACGACCCCTCTCCATGGTAACTTTCCAACCCTCTACAAACGTCTGCTCAGGTCCGTCTTCTTCTACGCTGTCTTTGTCCGGGTTATGTTGGAAGATTAGCCGATTTTCGTAGTCATGCCTCACCAGCTTACAGGTATCGTAGTTCTCGACACCTCTCTTCTTTAGGAAGCGGTTGAACAGTCTCTTAGCGATCTCGTCTGCTTTTTCGACATCTTCCAGCCACTGATCGAAGCTCTGTTCTTTGATGGAATCTGTTTCTATGAACTTCAATAGAGAATCTTCCATCTCTTCTGGAGGGGTTAGACTGTAGATTTCATCCCCCTCTATCCAAATTGGAGAGTACCATTTGTTTGCTTCATACACATCTCGATGGCGATCAGCAGTACAAACTCCAACATAGATATAATCTGGATACTCCTCGAGTTTGTGGAAGTTCGGTATCAGCGTCTCCGGACGATCATAGGGCCTATTCTCTTTCGTGTAGAAATCCCATTTTGATCGATCTACTGACTGCTCGTCTTCCGTCATTTGCTCAAGGCGATCCCAGCCAGCGCGGTGGATAAATACGTCTTCTAAGAACCGCTTGAAGTGCTCAAACTCATATTCGCGGAATTTCTCTTCCTCTTGGTCATTCAAACTGTGTCTACTGACAACCTCATCATAGTAGTCCTTGATCGCATCTTTTGTGCTAACTCGTGGCTTAAAAATTCGCTTCCACTTATCAGGGGCCTGGAAATGAGGAGAATAGATATGATATTCGAACTCTCGGCTCTGTTCATGATAGTCGAGAAAGGTACGTGCGAGCTCAGTGACGAAACTCTCATCTAAACGTGAAACTTCGCCTGCCTTGGCTTCTACACGGATCCGTTTCTCAAACTCACTGCTAACTTTCTCTGCGTCCAGACAATAGAAATCTTCAGAGATACCTACAGCAGCTAGATCCTCAGTAGTGGCGTGGTGGTCCGATCTTCGTTCAATACTGTTCCCTCGTGCCCTGAGATACTCGGCTATCCGGTTCTTGTATTTCTCTCCTGTATGGAAACTAGCCTCACTTCCACCTTCATGATCGAACCACGGCATTAGTACCGATTAAACAAATCCCCTTCTCCGACTTTATTCTATCTCCCACAGAACATATACACGATGACCTCAACACCTTCATACGAAATCATATGCAAGACGCCTTGGACCTGGAAGAATTGGTAGCAGTCCTTTTAGAAGAACATGAATACGGAGACTCACTCAAGCCCAAGGCGTTCCACAAAGTCCTCTATTTCGTTGAGCAAGAACTTGAGCAGGAGCGAGTCCCTGTTCAGATCCCTAAATTCTGGTATATGTATGGAGCAGTCGTCGCAACGTCTAACTCAAATATTAATGTGGACATCAGTGATGGCGGTTCCTCAGTAACCAGCAATCTAGATCTCGATGATATAGATGTGTCAGAGGGAGTCCTTCGACGCAGTCAAGAAGCTATTAGCAGAGCTCTTGACGATTACTACGATCTCGGGCTTGACGGTATCACGAACAAGATGTATGAAGAGGCTCCGTATGACGTGCAGCGACACTATCGCCAGCTGGATAAGCAACTGACAGCGGCTGCTGACACAGGTCAAATGACTCTCGACGGTGGGAAAAACGAGGTGCGGACCAGAGAAACCGTGTATGATTTTCTGGAGAGTTTTCCACTGGATGAGTTTCCGGAATACGAGGATGATTTGTATATCTGGTATCGATTAGTCAGTGCTCAAATCGACTCCGATGACTACGATCCCGATGAAGCACATCGAATCTCGGAAACCTTCTGGAGGCTATTCTGCTTAGAATTGGCATGTCGGGAGAACAGTGGATTATCGCGTAGTGAGGTCGCAGAAGAGCTGGGTGTAGATAGTATAGAAGGAACAAAAGAGGAACTTCGATCATTTCTACTTGAGCAGGAAAAGCAGAAGGCCCGGAGAAATGCTCGAGAAAGTGAAGCAGCGATCAAAGCAGCGGAAGCGTTCGTTGCTCCTCACTTAGAGTTTGACGTGAAAATCTAATAGAGATGGCTAGGTACTTCCTTGACACCGGCCCAATTGTTGGAATTACTTTCCTCCACGACCTGTGGCGAACTGAATCAGAAAGGCTGTTCGACACAGACAATACACTCTATACCTGCCAAACCGCTGTCTACGAATACTGCAATAGGACCGACTCAAACTCTGTGGAGACGGCGGACATCGATTGGGAAACAGAGGAAGGCCGATTCGGCGATAAATTCTCGACCGTTCGAGCAGCTCAGGGCAATCTAGACATCAAACTCCGTTCCTATGATGATGACGAGCTTGACTTAGATACTCTCGTGGACCTGTTCATTTCTGAAGCTCGAATCAAGGAGAATGTCTTCCCTCAAAGCTTGATCGAAGAGTACATTCGACCCAATCTTGAGGATTTCCTATCTGAGGAGATAGGAGATCAAGATCTGACCTCCAAGGTTGCTCGCCAGGCGATGGACGCTCTTTGTGACACGATTCAGACCCAGGCGAGAAATAAGAAGAAACGTCTGAAGAGACGGGTCAAGATGGCTCCGGAGCAGGATGGGGACTGGAAGATGGAGAAAAGACAGTTAGATTTTGTCGGTTATCGAGATCGTCTTATTCTATGCGATGCGGCATACATGAAGGATCGAGGCCTCCTGGATAAGGTTGTTACAGTAGACTCTAATCATATGTATGATAACCGGAAGAAGATCGAGGCGATACTGGGTATCCGGATTCTCCTCGTCAAGGATCAGTTCGCTGATGATACCTCTTATCTCACGAGTGGTGCTGAGTCGAAGGGGCAAGACACAGATTAGAAGAAAACAGTCGAACCGGGTTTCTACTCCCGGTAATAGGCAAGGAGAGGGAACGAAGATACTCGGCTACGGGTTATCCTGTACTTCTCGGAAGGCCTCTCTCAACTCTCGTAACGAAACACGGCGAAATGATCTCGGTTGACCGGTGCTTTTAATAGCCTATTTTCCGCCAAGTCAGAAAGCACCCTTACCTGCTTCTGTACAGATTTTCGCGTTGCCGAGCCGCTCTGGATATTCAACGTGGAAAGAGATCGTGTGACACCTATATCTCGTTTAGTGAAGGCTGCTTTTCTTGTTTTTCGCCGTCCTCCTATCCTTGATATTCATTGAGGCCTTCCGAGCTGTTTTCCTCGTCCTTGTTTTTGCGGTACTCGTCTTCGTCGACGCTGGGAGGAAAGAGATTAACCAACACGCCGCCGTCAATACGGGCGGATGTTGGTTAACACGGAGAACACTGGATTCAGGAACTATTCTCGGAAACAGGATCCAAACGGAGACTACTCGGGACTGTACCGGGATTGGAGGGGATCAAGTCGAGTTCCCTGAAACGCGGAAGCGACACGCCGCGGCTTATCGGGAAGGTAGACAACTAATCAAGTATGGGAGAACACACAACGTCGAACCGATTGGCGGTGGACCAGCCGACACGGGGCGCTGACCGCAATCAGGCCTTTGCTGACCAGGCCGATCCAGCTACGGACGAGATGCTGTTACCACAACTCGACGACGGCATCACGTTGCTCGACGTCGAGGAAGGTCGCGGCGTCCCGATCCTGCAGTCGCTCGTGCTTGACCGTCTCCTCCTGCACGACGGGGCCGCCTTCTGGGTCGACGCAAACGGCCACGCGACGACGACGACACTCGCCCAGATCGCGCCCAGCCAACGGTTGCTCAACCGAATCCACGTCGCCCGCGGATTCACCGCCTACCAACACTACGGCGCCGTCTGTGATCTCCCGACAGCGGTGAACAATTCGATCCAGATGTCCACCACCAACGCCGGGGCGGCCGGTCGACGGGCACCAAGTCGTGACGAGGACACGTCGCCCCACACGCCAGCCCTCATCGTCGCGCCAGCCGTCGACGCCCAGTACCGCGCCGACGATACCCTCGGCGAGACTCACGCGAAAACCCTCCAGGCCCGAACCCTCGCCCGGTTGGCGACCTACGCCGACGGATACGACATCCCGGTGCTCGTCACCCGGGCACAGCGCGACGACTTCACGGCGCCGGTCGCGACGGCCGCCGACCACCACCTGGAATGTGAGCAGACCCGGATGGGGCCACGGGTCGTCGGCGAGGACTTCGAGACGCTCGTCTACCCCGTCGACGACGGCGCGTACTACCAGACGACGTTCGCGTACTGGCAGCAGCTGCTCGCGGCACGCGCCACGCAGGTTGGCGTGGAACCGACGACGCCGGCGTCGTCGACGCCGACCCCGGAGGGTGTCGGGACGGGCGTCACCGCTGACGGTGAGACGGTTGCGGCAACCGCGGACCCCTTGCTCGATGCGTGGACGGCGACCGGGACAGGAGGCCGATAGCGATGGGGCGTACGAACCCAACCTACCGAGATACGCTTCGGGCCATCGAAGAGCGTTGGTCAGAGTTCCGCCGGGCACTGCGGCGTCGCGACCAGCCACGGTTCGACCGGCTGTTCGAGTACGCCCGCGAGCACGCCGACGCGAGCGGGCTGTTGAACCACCAAAATCCGCTGCTGGTGGCGCTTCTCAGCATCGATCTCGAACAAGAGGGCCGTCTCGACGATCACGAGGAACGCCTCGAGGAACTCGAGGCCGCGGTCGCAGCACGTGATGAGGAGGAGGCCGCTCCACCAGACTCGGACCCGTGACGATGCCGTTCAGCATCGACTTCCTGGATGATGGCCGCGTCCTGGAGTGGGAGGCGACCGCCGACGGCGCCGTCGCGACCGAGCGCGATGACTACACGCCACGCTTCTACGTCGCCGCTCGCGACCCTGATGCCAACCTCGACCTCACGACGCTCCAGTCCGTGTACGACCAGCACCCGGATGTCGTCGCGACCGAAATGGGTGCGCGACGACCGGGCTTTCGACGAGACGAGGAACCAGTCCTCGCCGTCGACGTCGCCCACATCGACCGCGTCACTCCACTCGCCCGGCAGGCACGCCAGCTGTCGGCCTATCCAGTCGGGGATCTCGCCTGCTTCAACGTCGACTTCTCGCGGGAGTTCCGGTACTGTCTGGAGACCGGCGCCGATCCGACGCCGGCGAGCGAGCTGTCGACGCTCCGGCTCAGCGTCCCGGTGACCGAAACGAGCAGCGACGTCTACGGGGAGCTGTCCGTCGCCGGCGACACCGTCACCGATTCGCCGACAGATATCCTGACCGCCGTCCAAGGGGCGCTCAACGCACACGATCCGGACGTCCTGGTCTGCTCGACGAGTGAGATCGTCCCGACCCTGTACGAGATGGCGACGGACGCCGGCGTCGACGACTTCTCGCTGAGTCGGTGGCCGGACATCGACTACCAGCAGCTTGCGAGCCGGTCGACGTACTCGAGCTACGGCCGCGTTGGTCACTCGCCGGCGCGGTACAACGTCCCTGGACGGGCGATCATCGACGAGCCGAACACGTTCTTCTACGGGGAGACGAACCTCGACGGCGTCCTCGACCTCGTGTCGCGCTCGAAAAAGCCCGTCCAGGAGCTCGCGTGGGCGTCGATCGGGAACGTGCTCACGGCGATTCAGATCTGCGAGGCCCACGACCGCGGCGTCCTCGTCCCGTGGAACTCCTGGCGCCATGAGTTCTACAAGCCAATGGGGACGCTCCACGACGCCGACCGTGGCGGGTTCATCTTCGCGCCCGAGGTCGGCCTCCACGAGAACGTCCACGAACTCGACTTCTCCTCGTTGTACCCGAACATCATCTGTACCCGGAACGTCTCGCCGGACGTCATTCGATGTGACTGCCACAGCGACCGCGACGACGTCCCCGGCCTCGGGTACTCGATCTGCGACGACCGGGGCTACCTCGTCGACGTGCTACAGCCGATCATCGACGCGCGCGACGAGATCAAGGCGGCCATCCGTCACGAGAAGGAACGGGACAACCCCGACGAGGACCGGCTGGCGGAACTCGAGGGGCGGTCGGGAGCGCTGAAGTGGATCCTCGTCGCCTGCTTCGGCTATCAGGGGTTCAGCAACGCGAAATTCGGCCGCATCGAGTGCCACGAAGCAATCAACGCGTTCGCTCGTGAGATTCTGCTGACGGCGAAACAGCGGCTGGAAACTGGCGGCTGGCGCGTCGTCCACGGCATCGTCGACTCCATCTGGGTGACGCCGGACCCTGACGTCGACGACGAGGACCGCGAGGACCTCGGGACGGCAATCACGGAAGAGGTCGAGATCCGGCTCGAACACGAAGCCCACTACGACTGGGTGGCGTTCGTCCCGCAGCGCGAGAGCGACGCCGGCGCGTTGACGAAGTACTTCGGGAAGGTCGCCGGCGACGACGATTTCAAGATACGCGGTATCGAAGCTCGGCAGCGCTCAACCCCACCGTTCATCGAGGACGTCCAGCG
The DNA here is from genome assembly GCF_001280455.1 of Halorubrum tropicale. Classification (NCBI taxonomy): domain Archaea; kingdom Methanobacteriati; phylum Methanobacteriota; class Halobacteria; order Halobacteriales; family Haloferacaceae; genus Halorubrum; species Halorubrum tropicale. Next base: position 127,261 of record NZ_LIST01000007.1, on the reverse strand, counting down.
GGACTGTCTCGACCGGCTCGACGCGACTCGATCTCCGGACGCCGTACTCGACTGTCTCCAGGACGCAATCAAGCGCCTCCACGCTGGAACGGTGCCGGTCGAGCAGCTCATCGAACGGAATCGTGTCTCCAAACCGCTGGAAGGGTACACGCAGAACACACAGAACGTGGCGGCACTGAAGCGGGCTCGGGACCAGGACCTCGCCATCCACCCGGGACAGGACATCGAGTACGTGGTCGTCGACGACGAGAAGAGTTCGCGAGAGCGGGTCGCGTTGGCTCACGAGGAGATCGAGTCGTACGACGCGTCGTACTACAAGACGCAACTCGTCAGAGCTGTCGAGAGTGTGCTGGCACCGCTTGGCTGGGATCGGACGGAGATCAAACGGGAGATTGCGGAAACTCGGGAAACGGACTTGGCCGCCTTCACCGAGATTGAGTAAGATTAACCAACACTATCGAGATATCGGGAGATTTGTTGGTTAATCTGAGTGGAGACACGGAAGGGAGTTGGAGAGAATACCTCGCCCACACACCCCTCGTCCAGAGTGAAAACCAATCAAGAGAGTGGGGTGAGGTCCACGGGAAACGGGGGTTCTCGTGGGAGAAGCTCAGCAAGAATCACGAAAAGACCACCTGAGACGGGAGAACACGGAAGAAATGGAACAGCAAACACGAGCAGCGGTTCGAAACCACCCGGACGAATGCCGCCTTCGTCCTCTTCCCTGTGCTGAATGCACTTGGAGAGTGGTAGGAGGTAGGTAGTAATAAAACTTCTAGGTAATACTATACAAGTTGGTATGTTTGGAGGATCTTCGACTGTGTTACGACTGCTGTTCGAGGGATACTCGTCTCACGTCTTGTGATTTCGGTACTTCCCAGCCGACTCGTCGTGTGGTTTCCGCCGGGTCAACCGAGGTACTCTCGTAGCGTTTCACTCTGGACGAGGGGTGTGGGGGTTCGATTCCATCGTCCACGTATTATGAGACGTTGAAGGAACAATCGTCATTCTGACTATTCGCCAACCAGCGAACCGGCATCAAAGCCGAAATCGGGATTGGTATCTCCCGATCTCCCTCATCAATCGGAATCAAGATACTCGATCCCGACAGTTCCGATTGTACCCTGCTTTGCTTCGGCTGGAGATCTGACCTGCGTCTTCACTCTTGATTGGGGGTGCCGACGAACGCTCGTCAGCATCACTCGAGGTTCACACTCCACTCCAGCTCGTCACACCAGCGCTTTCACTCTGGACAAGGGGTGTCTGCCGTGCGTCAGACATTCGGGGCCGATGTGTCCTCTCATAGAAATGATTGATTACCCGGTTCGGGAGATACACTCTGGACGGGGGGTGTCGTCTCAACCAAGTACGCTGCTCCCGGATGGAGGGCTATTCACTCTTGACCAGGGGTGTGTCAAACCCGCTCCAGTCTGGCGTTTTCACTCTGGATTGGGGGTGCCGGTCTCCGTCGGTAACTCTCGCTCCGAATCCGATTTCACTCGGGACCGACTCGACCCTTTGTGAGGATGATACGCCAGCGACAAAACATCAGAAGACGACCATAGCCCGATTTACACTCTGGTCGAGGTAGCCAAATCATTAAGTAGGTCCCATCCGCGATGTCTGATATTGATGGCTGAGGAACCGTCCCAACTCTCTGACTTCGACGGCCGCTACGAGGATCCCGCTGACGATCCCCTCTTTGACTTTGATGAAGACGACCCCGACCGAGCCAACATTTTCGCTCGAAAGGAACTGCTGAAGGTTGGCCACGTCCCTGAAAGCGGCCGTATCGTCGGCCGGGATGGCGAGATCAAGGCCGTTGCTGCTGAACTCAGGCCGATCGTTCGTGGCGATCCGCCCAACAACGTGATTATTTACGGCAAAACGGGAACCGGGAAGTCGCTCGTTGCCCGTCACGTCACAGAACGAGCCCGCCGAGCCGCGGAGTCGAACGGTGTGTCCGTCGGCACGGTCTACGTCGACTGCGCGCAGCACAACACACAGACACGCGTCGCGAGGACGGTAACTCGTTCACTCAACGAGACGGACGAGACTGACTTCGATATTCCACGTGCAGGGATTGGCAGCGGTGAATACTACGACTATCTCTGGGAGATCCTGAATACTGCCTACGAGTCAGTCATCATCATTCTCGACGAGGTGGACCGACTCGATGATGATGATATCCTTATGCAGCTCTCGCGAGCTCGCGAATCGGGGAAAGCGGATTGCCACCTGGGCGTCATCGCAGTCAGCAACAAAATCGAGTATCGCGACCAGCTGAACGAACGCGTCAAGTCCAGTCTTCGCGAGGAGGAGTTCGTCTTCCAACCCTACGACGCGAATCAACTGCGCGAGATTATGAAGCACCGACGGGACGCGTTCCATGATGGCGTTCTCTCGGATGATGTGATCCCGCTGACGGCGGCACTAGCCGCTCAAGAACACGGTGACGCCAGAAAGGCCATTGAAATTCTTCGTCACGCCGGCGAACTAGCCGAACGAGAAAACGTCGACACAGTCGTTGAGGAACACGTTCGTGATGCTCAGGAGTGGGCTGAAATCGATCGGTTCGAGGAGCTGCTACGCGGGTCGACGACCCAGGTCAAATTCATTCTCTATTCGCTCGCGCTGCTCACCGAAGAGAATCCGAACGAGGATGGATTCTCTACCAACCGGATTTACGAACGGTATCAAGCGACGACAGAGAAGGCTGATGCGAAGACTCTCAGCGAGCACCGCGTCTATGAGCTGTTGAAAGAGCAGGCGTTCCTCGGTGTCGTTGAATCAACTCGGACCGGTGGTGGCCGGGGTGAAGGAAGTTATCTCGAGCATCGGCTGGTACAGGATACCGGCATCGTGCTAAAATCTGTCCTCCGGGACAGCCGGTTGGAAGACTTGGCCTAACTCCCGTTTCGGTCGCTGACCACACCCCTGATCACGAGTGTATCTCTCGATACGTCGGAAACATGGGGTGGGTGATCCGAGGTCGTCTTCTACTCCCAATAATCGACTTTGGCCGGGTGACGAAACGACGGAAACGTGGGGGGTGTGATCCCCTCGATCGTGGCTGCGTTCCCTCCACTGACCTCCAGTTACGACGGAAACGTGGGGTGGGTATCTTTTCTCCGAGTGTTACCTGTTTGGACTGACCGGATCTCTCTTGCTAGAGAGGGGGATTTCGGTGATCACATCGGGCGAGAATCTTGTAAACTCCATGCGACAGTCCACCAGTACAGCAGAGCCGGCTTCTCCACTACCACGTGACTATAGATATACTATTTTCACTGTCGGAAATCAATATGCTGCTTGTGGAGCTTCGCCGTACTGCCGTCGTGAAACTCGACGTCGACGACGATGCTCACCAGCTTCTCCAAGAGACGATAGACCGCTTCAAACAAGCCGCCCAAATGGTCGTAAACGACGGCTGGAACGGGACTGAAGACGGCTATATTGTCACGTCGAAAACTGAGCTTCACGACCGGACATACGATACCGTGCGCGAAGCGACTAATGAACTCAACGCTGACCTCGTGTGTGCAGCTCGGAATCGAGCTGCCAACGCACTCGACTCCTGCGCTGAGAAACGCAAAGACGGCAAAAATCCTTCAAAGCCTCAATTCACGTCGGATTCGATTGTCTATAATCTGAACGCAATCACGTACTACGACGAGTATGCCACACTTGCGACCGTGAACGGACGTATCGAAGCCGAGTACGTCCTACCTGACGAGGACGTACCTCCGACGATCTATCTTTCGGACGACTGGAAGAAACGAGAAGCTACGTTGCAACACCGGGATGGCGACTATTACCTCCACATTGCTGTCGTGAAAGAGACAGACGATGAGCCGGAAGATGCCGAGAACGGAACGGTTCTCGGTGTGGACTTGAATGTGGACGGACACCTCGTCGTCACCTCGACAGGCGCGTTCCTTGGCAACGCCGACTATCTCAATCATAAACGGCGTGAATACGAGAAGCGGCGTGGACAGATGCAACAGACCGGTACTCGGTCAGCTCACCTGACGATAAAATCACTCGGTGGGCGATTCGCTAACTGGAGCGAAGACTACCTACACCGTATCTCGAAGGCACTTGTGCAAGAAGCACTCGCTCACGAGTGTACACACATCGCATTCGAGAATTTAGAACACATTCGAGAGCGAATCTCGAACGCTTCGAAATTCCAGCAGTGGATCTTCCGTTGTATCCAGGAATATACTGAGTACAAAGCCGCTGAGTACGGTATTGCTGTCGAGAAAATCGCCCCACAGTACACGAGTCAACGTTGTAGTCACGTTGACTGTAGCTTCACACATAAGGAGAACCGAGATGGCGACGAGTTTAGCTGTCTCGAATGCGGGCGTGAATACCACGCCGACTACAACGCCGCGAAGAATATTGCCCGGAAACTACTCCAGCACTGGCACAAGTCTGGTGCTGGAGGGGCAAGCAGTCACCTTGCCCTGAAGTCGGGGTCGTTGAACGTGAACGGCGTATATACGCCCACCACTACGTAGTGGTCAGAACGGGAGTCCACCGACAAGCTCCGCCCTTCGGGACGGAGAAGGTGACTCACACTGAGGGGTGTTCTCTGCTACGCTACTAATTGCGCTTGACAAACACCCGGCTACGGTTCACCACCGGTTATTCGTCGGGACTGACCGGTCCTTTGTACTTTGAGGTCACCTTCTCTCCTTCTCGCCACTGCCAGTAGTAGTAGCGGTTGTCGTTAATCTCCTTGATCGTGATCGTGGCCTTCGCCGGGACGTCGTCCGGCAGATCGTCGGGGCGTTCTTCAATCTCGTTTTCATCTGAGTCATCTTCGAGACGTGCCTCGCGAGCTTTGTGCTCAGCTAGCTCTTCAGCGTAGCGGGCAACGTGCTGGAGCTGCTCAGAAGAGGACTCGTTGAGCGTATTGACGAGGTCTGTCGGGAGTTCCGCCGGCGGCGTCGGTGGCTCGTAGGACATCAGCGGTCGCCTCGTGTTAACCAACAAAGGCCGCATCGGCATAGATTTGTTGGTTAATAAGATATCGCCCCGTCACGGCCTGAAGAGTATGAATAGCAAACTATTCCGGAATAGAACGTTCCATTAGATGTCGTCGGGACGGGGCGCGTTCTTGTACTTGACCATCTTCTCGGGCTTGTCGGAGATGGTCTCGTAGATCTGCTGAAGCGTCTCTTCAGCGGCGAGCAGGTTGTATTCCTCCAGGAACTCCCGACCCTCTTTGGTGAGTCCGTAGAACTTCCAGGGGTAACCCTGTCGGCGCTGGTCGTCGTCCAGGGCGACCTCCTTCACGATGCCCTCACCGATCAGCTTCTGGATGTGCTTGTAGACAGTGGCGTCACTCACGCTGGGGTTGAGCTCCTCGAGTTCATACATCGAAGGAAGCTGCTCGGGGTGCTGGAGGATGTTGTTGATCAGGGCAAACCGCGTCTGCTGAGTGACGAAATGGATGAGTTCCCGTGGTGCCGTGTTCTCACCGTTCCCAAGGCCATCGTCCATATTGGTGTGTTCAATCGAGTACGCCAAAGTAGTTTACCCCAGAGTAAACTACCACGCAGAAGCGACTGAGAAGCAAGACAGGAGCTTACACCTGTGGTGGAAGCTGACCATCTGGACGTGGGACCTGCCCCTGTTTGATTTCGTGGTCGACGCGACGCATATGTTTGCAGCCCCCGTCTGGAGCGCGCTGCTGCCAATCGGGACAGGTACAGGATTGCCCGATGATATCGACTTCGTATCGATTTCCGGACGCCGCTTCGACTTCGTAGCGACCACCCTTGGCGAGTAGGGAGACGGTCATCGCTTCCTCGACAGCGCGCTTCGTGCGGGGCTCGAGATCATCAGCTGAGGTGGAGCCGTCTGACACGAGCATTCGGTCGCGGACGTCTCCTGCCTGTCCGCCGTCTGGAGCGACAGCGCTTCCAATCTCCTGAATCCGGTTTTCCAAGAGTGCTTCCGCAAGGTTCCCCTCCGGCCAGAGAAAGTGGACTTCTCGTCGCTCTCGATGATCGTAGGAGCCACAGGTGGCGGCATTCCCTTCCCAGACTCGCCATGCCCCCAACGCGGCCATCACGGTGAGGATGACCCGAGGAACCGGTGTTTGGTCCTCTGGGTAGAACACCCGAAAGCGCGTACAGTCGTCCTGTGGCGGTACTGTGTCCCACCACTCGACGTCGGACCCCCAACTGTCGTACATCGCTTGATCTCGGCCGTATCCGACCGTCACGCCATCGACCTGCGGGACCTCTTCGGGGATCGCGTTGGCGTCGCCTTCGAGGAGTCGGAGTACAGCGTACCGGAGATACTCGTGTGTAGGGGAGTTCGTGGTTTGGGCGATCTGGTTGTACTGCTCTGCGACTCGCTCCGCTTCTGCCAGAACGGCTCTGAGATGTCGCTCTGTCATATTTCGGTGAGGCTGGAATGCGCCTCCACCCCTCGGCGGGGGCTCAAAAACTTAACCAACGCACCAGCCAGATATCCCGAATTGTTGGTTAATCACCAGAGCTCCGGATGCAACACCCATCGGTCATCGACACCGACATCGGTCGTTGCCTACGACGATTCCTGTTGGGAGATCACCGTGTCCAGCTGTTCCCAGACCATTTCGAACGCCGGCGGATCACCGGTCAGATCCGGCAGCGTGGTCTCCCACTGGTGGCGGATCGTTTCTTGTTGCTCGTCCGGGAGTCCTTCGTTCAGATCAACGGTGAGCCCATCGTGTTTGCACTTCGCGTCGAAGGCGGGCCCCACGTCGGCAAAGTTGATCGCGACCGAATCGGTTTCGAGCAGCTGATAGAGGTCGTAGTAGTCACGGGCGGCCCCGCGCTGGTAGATCGCTCGGAGCTTTTCGGCGAAGATCTCCTCGACGCTGTACGCTTGTAGGTCGAATTCGGGCACGTCTTCGTACGCGTGCGTATGCTGAACAGGGTCGAAGGCGACGTGCTCGTCGACCATCACGTCGATGCTGGTCGTGTTGGGGTGGTTGAGGACGGCGCGGTACTGAATGCTGATGTCGACGTAGTGGGTCGGGTAGTGGTCCTGCTGGGATTCGTGGTGCTCTCGAATCTCGAATTCGATGCCAGAGCGGTCTGTAATCGTATCGAGGACCGCTCGGAGCTCCTGTTTGGATCCCTGGTACTCCCCTTCGACGCCAAAATCGAGGTCCTCCGAGAATCGCCACGATTGCGGGAAATACAGCTTGGACAGCGCGGTCCCGCCTTTGAACAGGAGGTTGTCGCCGTAGTCGCTCGTGAAGATGCCCCAGAGGAGCCACGAATTGACGTAGTTCTTTTCGGCGTACCCTTGCCGAACGCCCAGTTCGCGAGCGAGAATCCGGAGCCGGTCCTGACTGATCATCGCGATCAGGACTCCGTCGGCTCCAGCATGGCTGGCTCGACGTTGATTCGGAGGCGATACGTACTATCGGTCGATCCAGTGTCGGGCCGCGTGGGATCCAGTGGGGAATAGCCACTCGTGAACGACGCGACGAGTTCCTCGCGGGTGGGGAGGCCGATGCCGAGCTGATCGGCGAGGTAGACGATCCGCTTGGTCGCAGCGCCGTTGTCGAGGCGTTCGAGGTACTCGCCGACGGTGTCCCAGTCGCAGCCCCGGTCGTCGGCGGTGCGCATCGCGGTTGCGAGTTCCCGAAGGCCACCACAGAACTCGGGGTGGTCCGCACAGTCGACCAGCGTCTTCTCCAGGTCGCTGACCTGAACGGTCGTGCCCTCGACCGATGTCGGCTCAAAGCCGAAGAATTTCCGCTCGGTGACTGTCGTGACGCGGTACGGGACGCCGTGGATCTCCCTGTTTTGCGCTCGGGTCGGCGTGACGACGTACACCGTCCGAGGTACTTGTTCGGTCAGCCCGTGGTGGCTGAGGGCGCTGTAGTAGCCGATGTACATCGGCTCGGCGATGTGGGCGGCGATGAGGTACTCGTGGGTGGTGTACACGGCCTCCTCGCCGGCAGTGAGTGGAATGATGAGATACGTGCCCGGGAAGAGCCGGTCGAGCCAGCCCTTCTCGGTGAGCCGGGAGGCGATCTCGCGGGCGGTGTTTGGGGGGACCTCCAGCGTCGTCTCGATGTCGTCGACGGAGATGATCTGGTGACCCGCGCCAGCGAGTCGTGCAAGGAGTCGACTTTCTCGAGTCGAGAGACCCTGGCGCATATTTTTCATTTGTTCTATGGTACTCATACCTGCGTTTCTTACATAGAGTATAAACACGGGCCTGCTTTAGCCTTGCGACTGTCGCGAACGGCGGAGACGAGCAGACTTAACCAACGAAATTGGGGGTGTCGAGTCGAGTGTTGGTTAAGAATTCAGACGGCGTCTTCGAGCACGTCGATGAGCTCTTCTGCTGTGGAACTGATCCGGTCGAGACGGTTACGAACGATCTCGGGATCGTCCGACTCCCACGCGGCTAGGTAGAACGCCGACCCACTGGTATCCAGCCCGCAGTACCGCCCGACGACGTAGGCGACGGCTTCGGCCTCGACTTCGCGTTTCGCCCGCTCGGTGTCGTCGTCGACGTCGAAGTGGAGCAGGGCGTGGGCGTACTCGTGGATCAGCGTCCGCGCAAGGTCGGCATCGTTCTCCCGATCACGCACTTCGACCCGCGGTTGCATATCGACGAGACTCAGCTGCTCGCAGATGCCCTTCGCCTCGCCGTGCGTCCACTCTTGGGCTGGAACGATCCGCACCGTCACGCCGAGATCATCGCCGGCAGCAGTCAACTGTTCGACGAGGTCGCCGGCGTCGCCGGTCGCCTCCGTGTCGAGATCAGGAAGCGGTTCGCCTTCGGTCTGGGAGACGTCGAACACCGGCGCGGGCTTGAACCCGACCAGCCCCTCCGACCACTCCTCGGACGGCGTCTCGTCGTACTCACAGTCACTGTTCTCGTGGTAGCTCGGCGAGTTCTCGCACTCCGGGCATTGCTTGGTGATGATCGGCGCCCAGATCCAGATGGCCGACTCGCCCTCCGTGACGTGGCGGTCGAACTCTTCCTGCCACGTCCGGTAGCCCGCCACCCGAGTCGCCTCGGGACATTGGCGCTTGATGAGGAGCGTGTTCCGATACGAGTAGTCGTGGAAGCGACTCTGGACGTCGAGCCACTCCTGGAACTCCGCGCTGGCCTGCGCGTCGTCGACGCCGGCGACGAGGTCGTCGATCCACTGTTCGATAGTGCTGTTCATTTCGTCGGATCGCGTGTCGGTCTGGTCGAAGGAGACCGACGAGTCACTAGTCGTAGCCATTGTGTTCACCGAATCAAGGTCACGGCGACTGCGTCTGTTCAGACCGCGCCGCACCCCTCAGGGGGCTCCAAAAAAACCGGTCTGTCGGTTAGCGGAGCTCGTGGCGTTCGTCTACGAACCCGACTGTGACAAGGTACTCGAGAAAGTCTTCGAACCGCTTGATGTCGCTAGGCGTGTCTGTCGCTAGGTGACGCGTCCATTCGATGGCCCACTGGAAGGCGGGATCTGTGCCGCCCTTGCCGTGAATGTACCACCACCGGGCCGCTTTTAACACGACCAGCGGATTCGTCGGCGGGTGTTTACTGGCGAGTCCCTGGGTGATGGACTCGATTTCGTCGGGGACATCGGTGGGTTCGACGTCGCCTGATTGCGTATTGTCGATATCGACCGGGATCTCGTCGATCGAGACGTTGTCGGGACTCTGTTGTTGACTCACAGGCAGTCTCCTCTGAGAGCTTTTGAAGGAGCCCTCGCCCTCTCTGGGGCACGAAAAACAGGGTGTGAAATCACGCCGGTAGGGGTAGACGCTCTGCTCGGAGATGTTCTCTAAACCACTCATTAGAATCCGCAGAATGCGGCGGGATAGCGTCGCTCTGAGGGTAGAAGTGAAGCGGAAGAAACGTGTTTAAACCACTCTCCCACTTCGCTAAGCAAGTTCTGTCGTCGGCTCAATGGCGCTGTGCCGCCAGACTAATCTCTCCGGAACGCCCTCCGTTGAGAAGGCGTCCGGCCCCTGCTGCGCCATTTGTTTGCTGCGTACGATCACGTGCACAACGCACGGTTAGACAGCGGGCTATACGGTAGCGTTCGATGGCCGAGTCCGTCTTTTCGGTCATCAAGCGTCGGTTCGGCCCCGTTGTCCATCCTCCCGCGTGGTACCGCGAATTCTGCGAGTTAGTATTGACTGCCGCACTTTATAAACTCGAACAGGCTCCCAAACAGTGAACTCGACGCCATCCTCGGATTCAACAAAGTATACTCTATGAAATCACGTACTGACTTAAAATCGACCTTCACAAAATGAGTTTTACGATGCGCGTCAACTACATTACTACGAGAGTAGATTATTTTTAATTTCTCCCGGTGGAATTAGATTTAGTCGTACAACTACAGCCCCCCCGTCGGATCAGGTCGCCAACTGTCGTGTCGGAACCACAGTTAGGGCAGACAGCGCGCACGTCGACCAGCACGTCGTAGTCGCCACGGTCAAGCTCCTCCGCATTTGCGAGCGACGAGACGGCGGATTCGGCGACCGCTGACAGCCGCCCTTGAAGCTTCTCGATGGTCTCAATCTTTCTTTCGGCTATATCGTCGTTTCCCAACGGGAGGCTCGCCTCGCGCTCCTGCGTGAGATATGTGTGGATCGCTTGGTGGGTGACGAAGTCGCGGGTGAGGTCATCCGCGTCGATTCCCTCCCGTTCAAGCCTGCGACGCGCTCGCGTTACAGACGACCCGGACTCGCCACGTAGGGCCTTATACGTGCTCGATACATCGACGTTGATCGACGAAATACTCGCCTTGCGGAGAGCAGCCTCCAGCACCGCCTCATTAAACTCGTCGGCGAGATCCCGCAGGCTTGTCCGATTGCCTGCCTCTCCAGTCCATTTGGCCTCCAGCCTCGGGCCCATGCCGTCGAGGTCATACTCACGAATCACGCGTGCGACCTTCGTATTTTCGCCGCTCGCTTCGGTGGTCATAACGGCATTTTGCCTTCGAGCGTGACAAAATCATCGGTCCACCAACGAAGCGGACTTGTGGGAACGAGTTTCGCTTGGCTGCCTCCCCCGTGGTCTTATAACCAATATTTGACTGATCGGTCGCGTCAAGTTAGAGGGTAGGGCGGACGAGTTCTGAGTGTCTATGGCAGAATTCGACTGTCTCAACGATGGTATCGCATAGATTGATTTGTCATTTGTGGGCGAGATAGAACACCGCTCTGGGTGATTGAAGTAGTAATCCGCTGTCACTTGACCCATATCACTATGTAAAGTAAGAAAATTTCTCGCGATAAAGGGAATTGATCAGACCCACATCGCTATCTACAATTGGGTTCTCAAAGCCGATCTACAGCTGATATCGGCCTTCTCAGAGGATCAACTTGCGGTTGCCGAGAAGATGCTCCGCCTCCACGGCCAGCAGTTCTGGCTGTATGGCGTGGTTGATCCGTATACGAAGGCTCTGTTGAAATCCCATTCTTCAGACATAATATCATGTGAAACAGCCGGCCGATGAGAGCTGCGAATTGACCGGACTGAACTCTGGCGATTCGGATCCCGTTCCGCACACCGTGGAAGAGACGAGTCGCGCATGTAGCACTACCACGTACTAATCCACCGTCTTGACGCCGGTAATCGCAAATCGTGCGCCCCCCGAGATACTCTCCGTAGCCTGTATCTCCCAATCGTGGCCGGTAACAATCTGCTGGACGATATTCAACCCAAATCCCGTCCCGTCCGGGTTCGTCGTGAACCCGGTCTCAAAAACTCGATCACGCTCTTCGGGTGGAATTCCAGGTCCATCATCGGCGACTGAGAAGCCGTCCGACTGTGCTTCGACGGTTACCTCTACATCTGCCCCGGCGTGTTCGATAGCATTTCGGAATAGGTTCTCGAACAATTCCCGTAATCGGGACTCATCCGCAAGTATCTGCGTATCGGAGCCTGCCAACCGCAGGTCGGCGTCGATCGTTGCGACTGAGTCCCAGGCTTTCGTCACGGTGTCGAACAACGACACTGGGTCTGTCTCCCCGACCGGTGTGTTCGTCCGTGCGAGCTGTAACAGCTCAGACACCAGCGAATCCATCCGTTCAAGCGCGTTGTCAACGAGAGTTAGCTCATCGCGGTCGATGTCTGCCTGTAGCATATCGACATAGCCCTGCGCGACGTTGAGCGGATTCCGAAGGTCGTGTGAGACGAGCCCGGCGAAATTCTCCAGACGTTCGTTCTGCTGTTGAATTTCACGCTCCTGCGCCTTGCGTTCAGTAATGTCTTTGATCGTCCCAAAGTGGTACGGCGCCCCGTCAATCGTTCGCTGCGTCGTGACCGTCGCCACGGGCACGCGGTTCCCACTGTACTCATGGACAGTCTCCGCCTGCCGTGTGTCACCGTCAGCGAATGAGTCCCAGTACGCGTCGAACGTGTCGGGGTCGACCTCGGGTGCGACCTCCCAAATCGCTACTCCGATCAGATCGGCCGGCGTGACTGAGAACAGCTCAGCGTAAGAGTCGTTCACGTAGATATACCGACCGTCTTGTCCGTATATCCCGACGCCGACGCCGACTGCCTCGACCATCTGCTGGAAAAACTCGGAGGAGAGATCACCCGGTTTCGAGTCGCCGTCGCTCATATGCCGTATCCTCTGTCGGCTGGTTACTTACTCTTTGGTAGGTCCGCACCGACCGATGAGCGCTTCACCTGTACTGAGCGATCGAGAGCACAAAACTATCACCTGCTGAGGATTTCAACAGAGCCTATACGAACGAAATTCTCCACGTGAGCCTCTATCCACCCGCAAATAAACAGACGATACGATGGTTTCTGACTGAGCTACACCGGTGCTACCAGCTCAGTGATGTGGAATCTCTCGTCGATGTCACAGACTATCTTGGTCCAGTTCTCGCTGAGGACGGGTATTGATTTCGAATTAATCACCATGGAAATCGGAATGCGAATAAAAGTATTTTTTGAGAAATAGAACGACGAACATCTTCGTTCGCAAATAGTTTTAGCTATGTTGCCCTGGAGGTAGCTCAAAATTGGATTAAAACCGTCGCCGTCTACCACAATTCACGTCAAAGTTCAGACGACCATCGTAGTGGAGGTGAATTAAAAACGGATTCAAGGCCGTCGCTGTCAGACAAACTTTCACCCTATGTAACGCGACCGCCCCCCGATACGATGGGACACCGGAAGCGGTCCGACAGGTCCGAGTTGGGACCTGAAATCGCTCAGTCGAGCTGTTCGACGTAGGTATACTCGTCGGAGAGCGCGTTCGCGTCCTCAGGCAGGAGAGCAGCGATGAGGTAGTCGGCGTGGGACTGGAAGTATTCCACAACGCGCGCGATACGATCTGAATCGATCGCTTCGAGCGAGTCTAGTAAGACGAACGGGACGGTCTCATGGACATCGTGGACGAGGTATCCGGCAAGTGCGAATACAAGCCCGGTCACCTCACGCTCGCTCTCCGAAAGGTGGTCGACCGTGTCTTCGTAGGCCGTTCCGTCGGGCGACGAGCGGACGATATGGAGGTCGAACTGGGTCCGTGTGACCTTGCGACGGCCCTCGCGGACCTCCACTTCTCGGCGCTCGATCCAAATCCGGTCAAGATTCTCGTACTCTAAAATGTCGAGGACCGTCTGCATATGCTCGTTGAACTCCTCGACGGCGTTCTCCTCGATGCGGTCGACGCGCGTCCGCAATTCGGTCAACCGCTCAGTGATCTCCTCGCGTTCGGCCTTCAGGTCTTCTCGTCGATCGATCGCCTCCTCACGGTCGTCGATCTCGTCGTCGATCTCGTCGATCTCGTCTTCGAGCCGTTCGATCCGGAGCTCGATGCCGTTCGCCTCGCGGTGGAGCTCCAACGTTTCGTCGTAGCCGTCGACATCGATCGACTCGGCCTCGGCTTCCAGTTCCTCGATCTCCTCCTGTTTCGATGCGATCCGGTCCTCCAAGTCTGAGATTTGTGACTCGGTCGACTCGATCTCTGTCTGTACCGTTTCGAGCCGCTTCTCGGCGCGCTCAATCTCGCGTTGCGTCTCGCGGATCGATGACTGTCGCTCCGTGAGCTCCTGAATTTCGGCGCGTATCTCGTTGCGCTCGTCGAGCTTGTTGGAGCGGAGCTCCCGGAGTCGGTCGAGCGTCGCCTCGATCTGGTCGGTCTCGACCTCGGACCCGCAGGTCCAACACATCGTCTGGTCGCCCGCAGTCAGTGCGTCGGTCGGGTCGTCGCCGGGCATCCCCTCGTCGATGTCGATCCCCGAGCCGTCGACCATGTCCTCGTTGAAGCCGATGACGCTGCCAAGCTCGTTGATCTCGTCGTCGAGCGAGCGCTTCCGGCGCCGCAGTTCGTCGATGCGACCGGCGAGGCGGTCCGGGTTCTCGTCCGGGTCCTCCGCCGCCTCGACCGTCTCCTCTAACTCTTCGCGCTCCGATTTCAGCTCTGAGAGCGTCGAGCGCTCCGTTTCGACGTCGAACTCGAGGTCGTCGAGCTCGGACCGTGCGTCGCGAACGCGCTGGAATGCCTCTTCCATCTCCTCTTTGCGCGTCCGGCTCTCCTCGACGCCGGCGTCGAAGCTGTCGAGTTCCTCGCGGACCGTCTCGAGTTCCCCCTGTGCCGCCTCCAGCTCCGCGACCTTCTCGCGGCGGTCCGCTTCGAGGTCGGGTAGGTCGCGTTCGAGGCTGTCGAGTTTCTCAATCTCGGACTCCAACTCGTCGCGTTTGCGCTTGTACTCGCTGATCTCCGCGTCGATCGAGTCGGTGTCGATCGGACGCATGATGATCTCCCGGAGGTCGTCGCCGCGCGCCACCGCCCGACGCGCCTCGTTGTTCTCCAGCAGGAACGCGAACAGGTCGGCCAGCTCGGAGTCGTCGAGGTACGGATCGCCGCCGTAAACGACCGAGTCCCCGCGGCGCTGTAGCGTTCGCGTGTACGTCTCGTCGCCGAGTCCGAGGGTAACTTCCCCTTCTTCGGCGTCGCCCTTCAGCGAACTCTGTCGGCTGCCGAGGCCGGCCATTAGCGCCTGTAGGAACGAGGTCCGGTTCGTTGCGTTTCGCCCGGTCAAAATTGAGACGCCGTCCGAGAGCGTCACCGACGCCTCGTCAATGCCGCCGATGTTCCGAACATCGACGCGGACGGCGTTTTTCGAGATCTGAGCCATCAATATAGTATGAGAAGGATAGTTGTGGTGTTAAACCTACGGCTCTATTGTATACATACTAACTGACAAAAATGAGATCAATATTAACTGGACTACGTAAGAAACAACACGTCGATAGCACAGTCTTTCACATCAACTTAGTCATGTTAAGTCAAGCATGTTCCCACCAGACGGCGTAGGCTTGTAACCACGTTTCGAAGGCCGGTAGTTAGATAGAGCAAAATAGTTTGGACACAAATATGTTAGTCAATATATCTTTTCAAATATATATTCAGCCGTAATTCTGAACCCATGTTATTGAAGCCGGTTGCTGGGTTTTTTTCGTTGGAGCCCTCCAATCAGATCATATACGTCATCAACGGGAAGCATACATCTTCGACATCGTGCTTCTTGAAGATCGGTAAGAAACCTTGTACGATCAGAATCGTATACGTCGGAAACAGCCGTTAATAAGGTCTTATTCTCTTCAGGATCGACTGCGGCGTACAGCCAGTACTGTTTGTCGTTAATTTGGATCGTCTTTTGACCGACAGCAACGCAGTACAAGCTTTCGCCGTCAGCTGGCTGTCGATCGGTTTTTTGTATTCAGTTGTGAACCGGGACTTGATGGCGATAATCACCCAACTATTCACATAATATAACTGTATTCAAAAATGATAGGACTATTGGATGATCACCAATATCTATTCAATTATTTCGCAGGGTGTCAGCTCTCGTTCCACAAACTCTACGTCGATTATTCGGTAGGCTCGGTGAGACGGAGAATTTCTGGCATAGGTACTAGAATATCATCGCCTTGTCGCTAATTTAAGACCACGGTCTGTTCCAGCGGTTAAGTCCGTCTGTCGATCTGTTCATAATATGTCTTCTGGGGGAGCGCGGCGACGAGGTAGTCGGCGTGGTTCCAGGAGTAGTCGACGACCATCGAGACCCGGTGGGTCAATCGCCTCAAGCGAGTGGAGTAGGATGAACAGTCTTGCTGAGGAGGATGTCCGCAAATCCGTCATCACCGACGCTATTGATTGTCCTTATCTCCACGACGCCGAATGCCGACCTTGGTCGCGACGACCGAACCGTCTGTCCCAAAGGCTGCTACCCCAGTGTGTCCGAGACTGGGTTGAACGGATGCGCTTCCGGCGCTGACAGCACAATGTTCAGCCCATCGTCAAGGCGATGCCGAACGTAGTGGCCTTCACGTCCTTCGAGCCGAAAACCGATCCCAGCCCGCCGCAGCTGAATGAGCGCTTCTCCGTCGTCAGGACCGACGGTACCGGACTCGTTCTCGCCTGCTGGGAAGATCACGGCGGTCAGGTCGCTGGAAATGCCGTGTTCGTCATCGGGGTAGACGGTCGTCTTCGGGGTGATCCCGCCCGCGAGCTCCGGTTAGGCCTCGAACTCGATGCCGTCATCGCGCACGTGGACGGCGACCAACTCGTCGATCACGCCTGCCAGCTCGATAGCCCCGTACCCGGTCGCAGCGATGTGCCGCGAGACGAAACCAACTGCGTTTGGGGAGTGAAGCCTGTCCGTTAGCGGTGAGAGCATGATAGAGTTTTTCTAGCCTGTGAAACTCATCCGAAACGTCTGTATCGGCCCAGTAGTGAACATGGCGTGGTTCTTGGACCGAGCGGGTCCGCCTCAAACACGATCCGCTCGCGTGCGAGCAGCGTCGCCCCGCCCCGCCCGACGATGTATCGCTCTTGACCCTCGTAATTTCGGCGTCACACCACGAAAATATATTTTTTACATATTGTGCTAACCGGGCCCGATCCACTGCTCACAATTAATTGATCTGTCCGGAAAGTAGACGACCTGCCCCGGCAACTTGTGTACTGAGATTTAGGTGATCTAGGATTTCATAGGTCGTAGCGGCTGCTGCCGAGAAAACCGGTAACCCATATTTGTCTTCTGCGGCCTGTATTGATGCCAGTGACGGCATCTGAACGCATGAGGACAGCACTAATGCGTCAGCAGCATCCGTATCGAGATCCGCGGCGATGTTGAGTAGATTACGCTGGTCAAGCTGTGCGACCTCAAGATTATCTGGACACTCCAGTGTCTTGTAGTCTATTACACTGACACCGGTACTTTCGAAATACTCGATCATAGTTTCAGTCAACTCTGTCATGTACGGTGCAATCAAAACAATATTCTCTGCATCCAGCCGATCCATGGCCCGCACCAGGGCGCCGGCGCTGGTAACCACGGGTGCGTCAGCATCATTCTCGACAGTCTGTTGATGTAGTGCTGCCTCACTCTCCTCATGATATCCCGGTCCCTGTGCCATGATTCCAATCAGACACGCGTAGGCGAGGACATCACACCGTGCATCTGACAACAGCGTAGCACAGTCTAGAGACTGCTCATCCATCCGCTCCAACTCCTCCTGTGTGACACTTTGCATCCGCATCCGGCTTGAATGGAAGGTGAACTGCTCGGCATAGTGGTCAGGCCGACTTTGTAGCATCGCCGGAATTTCTGTTTCCATCGTTACATTCGAACTGGGTACTATCAATCCTATGCGGAAATCATCTGCCATGGTATGGTATACCGTGTTTACCACAGCATATTAAATCTATTCTATCCACAATAGCTGGCCGAATGATAAAAGGGACCCTGCGAGACATCAGAACTGACGGAGACACGCTCGAGGCAGTAGTAGACGACGCGGATATTCCTCCTCACTAATAGGTGTACAAAGCGCATGGGGTCACTCTCTCGTCCGTCCTTCTCTTGACCCCCGAGAAATTTGTGTGTTCTCCGGCCAACAAGGAACGCTTTAGTCCTCAGTAGTTCCCGGTCGAAACTATCGGTGGGGCATCGTGAGGGCCGTACGGTGCGTCGTCCAGATACTCGCCAGCCGGTTCGAAGTAGTCAGCCAGCGACGCTGCTGCCTCCTTCCGGAGCACGGTCGCTGGGTTATCTCCCTGGAGATATTCTAGTGCCTGGCCGGCCGCGTTCAGGTTGTACTCGGCGGCTTTCTCCCGGCGAGCGGCGTACAGCTCTACCTCGTCACGGGCGACAGCGTCAATTGTTGAGTGATAGGCCGTGGCGACCGCTGAGGCGGCTTCGTCAGCATCGGCGATCCCAGAGTTCATCCCGCGGGCGCCGAACGGGGCCAGCAGGTGTGCAGCTTCGCCAGCCAGGAGGACACGGCGGTCGTCATCGATGAACGTATCGGCCATCACTTGGAGGAACTTGTAACTGGAAACCCAGTACAGTTCCTCGGCGTAGGCCTCACCCATAACCTCGGCGACGAACTCACGCATCTTCTCGTCAGTCACCAGCTCTTCCGGGTCGTCCCCATCGATACACTGGATGTCGAGCCGCCAGCCGTCAGTAAATGGGACGAGCATCACGTTTCGGCCACCGACGGCCGGGTCATCGTAGTGAAACAGCCGTTCGTTTGGCCATTGTTCCTCCTCGTCGTCGATCTCGTTGACGTCGGCGATAATGAACGAGTTCTCTGACTGGTCGCCGTCGAATTCAGCCCCGATCTCTTTCCGGACTGTCGAACCGCCACCGTCCGCGCCGACGAGATATGGTGTCTCCCACTCACGGCCGTCTGCTGTCTCGACGTAGACACCGTCTGGGCTCGATTCGACTGTCTCTACAGCGCTATCCCAGTGAATCTCGATGCCGGCCTCGTCGAGGGCTTCATGCATGTACTCCTCGGTACGGACCTGCGGGACGCTGGTGAAGTGGGGGAACTTCCCGTCCCCGCCGGGGTTGTCGTAGGTCCGCTTGAACACTTCCTTGCCCCGCCAGCAGGTCCGCCGGGTCGGCCAAACGATACCCTCCTCAACGAGGTTCTCACCGAGGCCAGGGTGGACCCGTTCGAGGGTGTGAAGTGTTGTGCCGTGGACGTATATCGCTCGGCTTCCGGACCGGTCCCGGTCTTCGGACTCCGCCTCAAGAATCGCCACGGGCACACCGCGTGCGTGCAGCGCGAGGGCCGTAGTCATTCCGACTGGGCCTGCACCGGCAATCAACACTGGGTGTTCTGTGTCAGTAGTGCTCATCGTCGGTTGTTGGTTGTGATACGACCGTCATAATTATTGTGGTTAGGTGGAAAGATTCTGAGCGTTAAGCCACTCTACAGCAGGAAATCGGCGTCGCTATTCGGGGGAGAACACGCGCTTCGCCGCCGCTTTACAGCCCGAGTTGCGTCTCGACCCAGTGGTCGCGAGCCGCGAACACCATTTCCTCTTCGTCCGCGAACACTGTCGTCTCGGCAACGAACTCGTCCCAGGTCCCGTCGGGCACCAGTTCTAGATCCGCGGCCGAGTCCGCCTCAGAGGGACTGGCCGCAACCATCTGGTCGAAGTCCCCGAAGTCAGTGTTTGCCTGTATGAACGCCTCGTCGAAGATGTCCGTGACGGGTATTTCCTCGTGCTCTCCGACGATGTCACGTGGATTCGGAAGCTCATCAGCTTCGGCAGCTCTTTCTGCGAGATTGCTTGGTTGAACCATACAGATCATGTTGACTGATACCACGTAAACGTTTCTGATAGTAAGCCTCAAGATTCGACACGAATGTGCGAAGTCGGCAGCGAAATCGAAGCCGACGCGAGCGGCGAAATCGGTGGGGAGTCGGGAGTCACCGAGACGTCTCGGCGAGGACGGACGCGGCGTAGGCACCGCGCTCGGGGCTGTCGAACGTCGCCACGCCAAGGTCCTCCATCCGGTCGCGGTCGTCGCTCAGTGCGGCGTCCGGCCCGGCGACAGTAAAGACGACGGGCTTGTCGATGTCGGCGGTGAGCTGTTCGAGCTCCTCGACGGGATATCCCAGCGAGTGTTCGAATATCTCGTAGACCAGCACGATGTCGACGTTGTCGTCGCGCCCCACGGCGTCAATGACATCACCGAACTCCGGCATGGGCCGCCCCGTATCGACGGGGTTCCGGTCGTAGGTGAATCCGGGGAGGATGTCGTCGAGGCGTTCCCGGGTGTCCTCGGTTAGTTCCGGGAAGTTCACGCCACGTTCGTCGAGGTAGTCAGCCATCATGATACCCGGGCCGGCCTGTGCGGTGACGAGGCCGACGTTCGGGCCGTCGGCCTGTGGACACTGCGCCAGGACCCGGCTCGCGTCGAGCAGTTCGGTCAGCGAGTCCGCCATGACCGCCCCCCCGTTCGTGAAGGGGCGCTCGTAGCGCTCGGACTCCTGGATAGGCGCTGCTGTGTGTGCCTGGACGAACTCCTCCATCTCGTTGCCCGATTTGAGGGCGACGACAGGTGTGCTGGCCGCTTCGACCGCCTCGATAACGGAGTCGATTTGGTCGGTGCCTTCGATGTGAAGCGCGATGGCGTCGACCTCCGAGTCGTCGTCGAGCATCGGTATGACCTCGTCGAAGTCGGTGTTCACGCGGTTTCCGAGGCCGTACATCCCCGCGGTCCCATACCCTTCACGATCGAGCTGGAAGGTGGCCGTCACCCCTACGCCGCCGCTCTGCGCGGCGATGGCGACATCGCCGGAGTCTATCTCGTCGAACCCTGGGACGAAGGAGCTAAACAGGTGTCTGTGGGGGATGATATGCCCGGCCGTGTTCGGTCCGAGCACGGCGATGTCGTACTCCTCGGCGATCGACTGTACGTCCGCCTGCAGCTCGATGCCCTGCCCGCCGGCCTCGGCGAAGCCGCCGGCAAAGACCACGGCGGCCCCAACGCCCGCCTCGCCACACTCCTCGATGACCTCCGGGGTCACTGGGCCGGGGACACAGCAGAGCGCGAGGTCGGCGTCGGTGTCGGCGACGGATTCGACGAAGTCGTAGCCGTAGACCGACCCATCTCCCGAGGGGTTGACCGGGTAAACGGGCCCGTCGAACTCCTTCGCGTTCGCCATCGCGTCGTTGCCGAGTTTGCCTGGTGTCTTCGACGCGCCGATAACTGCGATGCTGTCCGGATCGAATAAGTCATTGAGACTCATACGCTCACTTCCCACGAATGCTGGATATAATTTTCGACTGTGAGCTATTGGCGGCGGAGCCTCGCTCGGTGAACGGTCCACAGGCCGCCGTCGACGGGGCGTTCGGATCGGTTTTTTGTCGATTCGTTACATCCAGACATGTATGCGCTTCTACGAGGATCTCTCAGTCGGCGACACGCGACACTCCGACGACTATCAGATTACCAAGTCAGAGATAGTCGAGTTCGGCGAGAAGTACGACCCACAACCGTTCCACACAGACGAGCAGGCGGCCGCGGGCTCCACCTTCGGTGGACTGGTCGCGTCAGGGTGGCAGACGGCCGCTATCTGTATGCGTCTTCACGTCGAGAGCAGTGAGGACACGGCGACACAGGTGGGCCTCGGCATCGACGACCTCCGCTGGCACCGACCGCTCCGACCGGGTAACTCGCTCCGGCTTCGCACCGAGATACTCAACAAGCGCACCTCTGAGAGTGATTCGAGCCGGGGCATCGTGACGACCGGTCACGAGGGACTGAATCAGGACGACGACCTGGTCATTTCCTACGAGGCGACCGCGATGGTCCAGCGATGGGACGGCGGCGAGTGAGCGGTGCGTAGCAGCTTCCGGCATGAAACATTTTATCATATGGGGATGGTAAACACTGACATATGTCCACATCTCACCCAGACGACGCAACGGTAGCGCCTGACCTCCCGGACGAGTACGGGGAGACCGAACGCCTGCGCGCTCAGCGCGACCACTGGCGGAGCCTCTTTGATCAGATGGTCGCGCTGTTCCCCGAGCCGGTCATAGTCGTCGACGACGACGGGCGCCTGACACACTGGAACGACGAGCAAGCCGAGTTCATCGGCACGCCGGCCGAGGACGCGCTGTATCGACCGGCACACGAGGTCGTGGGGACCGAAGACGTGACCGAGACGCTCGCTGAAGAGGTGGTCCGGACGGGGGAGGCAATCAAGGAGACGACCGTCAGGACAGGCTCCTACGAAGACGGAACCGACTGGCACGTCCGCGCAACTGGCGTCCCGCTGGTGTCCCCCGAGGGAGGGATAGTCGGCTGTTTCGAGTACGTCAGTCGGGTCACCGACCTCGTCGAACAGCGCGAGTCGATGCAGGCGGTACAGGAGCGGGTTCAGAAGGACATCGACGCGTCCGTCGGCGATCTTGAGGCAGCGGCCACGCAGGTGACCGAGAACGCGGAGGAGATCGCAGATATCGCGGAGGCAGAGGCCGACAACATCGAACGTGTAGATGGGGAGATACAGAACCTCAGCGCGGCGACCGAGGAAGTCGCGTCGAGCGTCGAGACCATCAGCACGCAGAGCGACGCGACCGAAACACTGGCTGAGAACTCCGAGGCCGCCACGCAGGAGTTGTTAGAGACGGTAGAAACCGTCACGGAAGCGAGCGAGCAGATGGCGACCGATGCGACGAAGCTGGGCGACCAGATAGCCGAGATAGACGACGTGGTGGCGACTATCGACGACCTAGTCGAACAGATAAACATGCTCGCGCTGAACGCCTCCATCGAGGCGGCCCGCGCTGGCGAGGCCGGCGCGGGGTTCGCAGTGGTCGCGGACGAGGTCAAGAGCTTGGCGGCTGAGTCTCAGACGGAGGCCGACCGCATCGAAGAGATGATAGACGACATCTCGTCGATTGCGACCGAGACCGTCACCAGCGTCGAGGAGACGACCCAGCGGGTTGCGGACATCGAGACGGAGATACGGGAGGTAAACGAGAACCAGCGGCAGATACAGGACGCGATCACGGACATCTCGACGCAGCTGGACCAGATCGCCGACGCGACTGACGACCAGGCGACCAGTGCCGAGGAGATTACGGCAACGCTCGACAGAACTGTCAAGGGCGTCAAGCGGGTGGCGGACGAGGTAGCCGAACTCGCCACGGCGAACCAGCGACAGACCTCACAGATAAGACAGATTCGCGAGAGCGTCGAGGCCTTGGACCGGAACCTCGAGGAAGCCGTGGATCGGAGCTAACCGTTACTTCTCCGAGCTGCCACAGACCAGCACTGGAAGGTGTGTGCCGAGAATCACGTCTTGTGTGATACTCCCGAACAGCGCCTTCCCAGCGGGGCTCCGTTTCCGACCGCCGACACAGATCTGGTCGATGTCGAGCTTCTGGGCGTATTTGAGTATCTCTTCTGCCGGGTCGCCGCTCGATTCGAGAAGTTCGACGGTGACACCCGCGGCTTCGAGGCGGTCTTTGGTCTCCCTGACCGCCTCTACTTGGTGAACCGAGGCCCCTTCGGGGTTCTCGTCGAAGACGTGTAGGATGTATGCCTCGGCGCCGTCAGCTGTCTCGACCATGTTCTCGATGGCCGAGATCTGTGCTTGTGCCTGTGATAAATCGTCGTCAAGCGCGAGTAACAATTGTACCATAAAACATGGTTTGTACCAAGCATTTTTATAACTACTGTCTGCTCCGTTGAATCGGATGGCAGCGTGGAGATCACTGTTTGAGAGCCTGTTCGAGGTTGTAGGTCTTGGTGGTAACCAAGAGTTCGCGGAATTCGTGGTACCACGCGCTAGGGTGGAATCCGGGGCTGAACCGACGCTTGATGGCCGAAAGACGGTCTCGGCCATTCAACGCTGGCCGTATAATTTGCTGTCCACCAGTGTGTTGTGGGCGTGATCGTAGGCAACAAACAGCTGACAACGAAGCAGAGGTTGGACGCCTTCTGAACAGAGGGCATCCCTGAGCGATTGGTCGTTATAGCCTTTGCCGCTAGCAAGACTCTCAATTTTCTCGGTATTGAGAAGGGCGACTTGACGGCCAGTTTGAGTGTTGTGCGGCCAGTGTGCCGAGCAGTGAAGACGGAGGTACCACACGGTCTGTATCGCCGAGCGCGTCATTTTGAGTGTGCGTATGTGGCGATCCATGCGGTGTTGATAGTGTCTCGATGCCGTTTCGCGGCCAAAGAACGTGGCATCGATGGCACTATGCGAGCCCGGATCGCGGATGGCTGCGGACTCACGAAGGAAGCCTCGCCACACAGACATGGGTATCCTCTCAAACGACCAATACAGCGTTGAGGGTGCGGGAAATGCTGTTCGAGCAAGCTGTAACAGACCACGAACGCGATCCATGTCACTCACCGCCGTTGGACTGGTGGCTCAGCGCTCTTGAGCCAGCGACACGGCCTGCTTAACGAAGGAGAAAAGTAGTTTGCTCAATTCGGCTATTCTGCTTCACTTCTACCTTCTGAGCGATGCTATCCTATCGCGTTCTACGGATTCAACAGAGAACTACCGTCTATTTTCACCAGTCGATGTTCGGGGGACCTGTTAACTTTCTACAGTCTGGAGGCTTTCGTATGGATCGAGACCAAAACTGGGCCTGTGACGGCTGGGACAGCAGTCGGTGCGAAGGAACCCCTTACTGTCCGCCACGTTGTCCGCGCTTTACCGACCGTGAGTCGGCCACAGCCCTCGTTCGACCCCACCAGCCCGCGGACGTGGACGCCTTGGTTGAGATGTATCTCGACTTGGGGCCCGACGCCCGGACGATGGGGCTGCCGCCCGTCACCGAGTCCAAGCTTCGGCGGTGGCTCGGTCGCTTCACCGACGATGGGTGGAGCCTCGTCGCCGAATCCGACGACACAGTCGTGGGCCACACGGGTGTAACGCCGGACAACGCCCCGGCGCCACATCTCATCGTCTTCGTCGCTGACGAGGCACAGGGTCGCGGTATCGGGTCGGAGCTGATACGACAGCTCGTCGCCCATGCGGCTGACCGCGGACACGAAGCACTGTCCCTAACCGTCGCGGCCGACAACCATGCCGCAGTCACGGTGTACGACAACGTTGGATTCGATGTCATCGAACAGCTTGGTGGTGAACTGGAGATGCGGCTCTCGCTTGATGACCCAATAGCGGACCGTGTCCGCCGGCCACCGTCGGAACGGGAGCGTTGAGAGTGGTCTTGGTAGCGATTTAAGCTGCTATTGTTCGATGTAGTCGAACAATTTTCAAACTGTGTCGAGTCAGTTTTTAGTCGGTCCACCGTTTTCTGGTATGTATGGAACGACCATTTGATGGTGAGACGCCCACGGTGGCGGACGACGCGTTCGTTTCGGAGATAGCGTACGCGGTCGGCGACGTCGAAGTCGGCTCCCGGTCGAGCATCTGGCCATTCGTCTGCCTCCGTGGTGACGGGGGGCGGGTCACTGTCGGCACGGAGACTAACGTACAGGAGTTCACGATGCTCCACGGGGCGACAGTCGGTGACGAAGTGACTATCGGCCATGGGGCAGTCGTCGACTACGCCGACGTACATGACCACGCGCTGGTCGGTATGGGGAGCGCCGTTATGGGCGGTGCAGTCGTTGAGTCGAACTGTATCGTCGCCTCGAACGCCGTTGTTCGGCAGGGACAGCGGGTGCCAGAGGGACACATGGCCTACGGTGTTCCTGCCGACACGAGGCCGCTCAGTGACGAACAGGTGGCACAGATCGGCGAGACACACCGGAACTACGTCGAGCTGGCTGCCCGGTACCGTGGGACAGCGGCTGATGGGAGCTGACGTTACAGCCGTACGTCTGTAAAACCGATATGGCCATTACAATTGTACGTCTGTAATAGATAACGGAGAGCTGGGCGATACAGTCGAATACCGGGCGTACACCTGTGTTAGAACCTGACCCGGAATGCCGATACTCCTCTGTTCGATACTATCGAACACAGTAGGCACGGTGATCCCGGTCAGTTAATCCGCCAATCAGTAATGTTTAATTGTGCTGTATACGTATCGAGGGGTATGAAACAGTCCAGAAAGCCCGGCAAGGGGATAAAGTCGGACGAAACACTGTTCGCTCTCATCGAAACACTCCGGGAGGTCGATGGAGCTGGCGTGACCGAGCTGGCGGACCGGCTCGACATCGCAAAGAGCACGATCCACGGCCACCTGACCAGTATGCGGGAACACGGGTTCGTAGTGAAACGCGGCGGAGAGTACCACCTCGGGCTAGGCTTTTTCGACTACGGTCAGTACGTCAGGGGACAACTGAATATCTTCCGTTCGGGGATGGAGGCGGTCGACGATCTGGAGCGGGCCACCGGTGAGATGGCGTGGCTCATCACGCATGAGAACGGTAAGGCGATGTACATCTACGGTCGAGGCGGACAGAACAACATCGACATCAATACCATCTTGGGACAGTGGTCGTACATGCACTGTAACTCCGGCGGAAAGGCCATCCTCGCGCACCTGCCCGAGGAGGAAATACACGCAATCGTCGACGAGTACGGGCTGCCGTCCCGTACCGAGAACACCATCACGACACGTGAGGCCCTGTTCGACGAACTCGCACAAATTCGCGAGCAGGGGTACGCGCTGAACCTCAGCGAGGACCTCAAGGGCATCCACGCTATCGGTGTGCCGCTGACGTTCGAGGGCGAGATACAGGGGGCGCTGAGCATCGCCGGGCCCGCCCACAGGCTCTCAAAGGAGCGGTGTAAAGGGGAAGTCTTTGACCAGCTGCGGGCCGCCACCGACGAGATAGAGATGAACCTCGCGTATCGATGACAGCGGGACGAACGGGCCCGCCACACAGTCCGGTCCACAGAGCGCGACGAACAACGCACCGACGTAGACATAGCTCAACGCTATCTGTGCCCTGACAGCGACGTATGGCGACAGAGTCAGTGCCGCCCCGGCACAGCCGATGGCGGCGGCGGCCGCGACGATACCGAGCCACGGAAACACGCCGACCCATACAAAGGCGAGGACTGCCAGCGCCGTGGCGACGAAACCGCCGAACGCGACCCATCGCGCCCGCGTCGTGCCCACGACGACAGGGACCGTGCGTTTCCCGATAGTGCCGTCGAACGTGGCGTCCAGCTGATCGATGCCGACTTTTATTGCGGCCAACAGCAGCGCGACGCTCACTGCGACCGCAGCGATGTCCGCTCGTAGCCTCCCGGTCTGTGTGACGAACCCGCCAGCGAGTGTGAGCGCGATACCGACCGGGTAATCCACGGTCACGGGAACGGTGTATCTGTCGAGATACGGGGCGTGTAACAGAGCAAGACAGAGCAAGGCGATGAGCGACCCCGCGGCCAGCGTGGTCGTCGTGGCGGCCAGCGAGGCCACGAGCAGGAGCGTGGCGAGCGTTGCCCCCGCCGTCGCCCATCGGTATGTCGACACCGGAAGCGGCGGGTCCTCTTCACCTCGTAGATGGCCGTCGACGAACCCGTCACGCAGGTGGGCGACGAACAGCGCCGCCCCCGCCCCCGCCGCGTGTTGGGCCAGGAGCCAGCCGTTCACACTCGGCGCCAGCAACGCTCCACAGACCGACACTGCGAGGACCGGGAGCATGAACACCGGCCGGATGTGTGCGCTCAGACCGGCGAGGCGTCGAACCATGTCAGGCACTTACTGTGTAGGCCGGGATAAATTACACCGTCCCGATTGCGTCGGTGTAACCAGAACTATTAATACTGCAGTTTGGGTGGTACGTGATAGCAGAACTATCATGAAACTTAGAGAGGCATTCGCCCGGACAGTCCGCTGCTACCCGAATAAAACAGCGATAATTACGGACTCCGGACGGTCGTTCACCTACGCGACTCTCGACGAACGGAGCACGCGCCTGGCGAACGCACTCCACCATCGAATCGGTGATGGACGATGCGCAGTGCTGGCACACAACGGGCACCCGGCCGTCGAATCGATGCTCGCAAACAACAAGCGCGGCGTCGGCACCGCGCAGTTGTCCAATCGCGCCGCCGTCTCGGAGTTGGAGCGGATGGTCGAGACGGGGTCGGCGCGCGCACTACTCTTCGATGACGCCAACGCCGAGACGGCTCTAGAGCTGCTGGATCGGGTCGGGTTCGAAGTCGCGATTCACGCCGGCGAGCGGGATATCGATCACGACCTCGTTGAGTCGTACGAGACGGTCGTCTCCGACGCCGACCACAGTCCAGTCCAGTCGGTCGGTGATGAGTGTGGCATCCTCTACACGAGCGGGACGACCAGCGCGCCAAAGGCGGTCACGTTCGACCAAGAACAACTGTGGTACGGGGCTATCCAGGTCGTGATGGAACACGGTATTGACGAGACGGACACGGCGCTGTGTACGACACCGTGGTACCACATGGTGACCACCGACGCCTGGATTTACCCGCACCTCGTCGCCGGCGCGACAATAGTCCTCCACACCTCCTTCGACCCCACCGAGGCGCTGTCACTGATCGAGGAACACAACGTGAGCGGCCTGCTCGCCGTACCAACACAGCTCAAAGCTCTCATCCCCGTCCAGCAGGAACGGGCATTCGACGTGGACTCGCTGGGGTACATCAGGACCGGCGGTTCCATCGTCACGGAGGACCTCGTTGCGGACACGACCGAACATCTGACTGACCAGGTCTACAACACCTACGGGATGACCGAGGCCGGCCCGGACCTCACGTTCGCCCACCCGAGCGTCCAGGAGGACCACCCTGGAACCATCGGCAAGGAGTCGTTCTCGTGGGAGATACGGGTCGTCGAGACGGCGCCGCTCGACGAGCATCCGGACCCGGAGGCGACGGTCGACGCCGGTGAGCGCGGCGAGATAATCGCCCGCGGACCGGGGATGTCCGACGGGTATATTGACAACCCCGAAGCGGAGGCAAAGAGCTACTTCGACGGCTGGCTCCGCACGCGAGACGTGGCGACCGTCGACGAGGACGACTACCTCTATATCGTCGACAGGGTGGATAACATGATAGTCAGCGGCGGCGAGAACGTCTACCCCACCGAGGTGGAGACGGCCCTCGAAAGCCACCCCGACGTTGAGGAGGTCTGTGTCTTCGGCCTCAACGACGATCAGTGGGGCCAAGTCGTCACCGCTGTCGTCGTCACCGACACCGACCTCACGGCTGAGCAGCTGGATGAGTACTGCCTCGAAACGGAGTCGCTGGCTGATTTCAAACGCCCCCGGGAGTACGCCGTCACCAGCGACCCGCTCGCCCGGAGCGACACCGGGACCGTCGTCCGGAGCCGGCTCGTCGAGAAGCACTTCCCGGACCGGTAGCTCAGAAGAACAGCACGAACAACCCTATTTGGATCGGGACCAACAGGAGCAACGTCGCGAGCGAGCAGAGGCTCGCCATCTTCGTTAGTTCTATCGAGTCGACAACATCGAGCCCGAGGATAGCCACCAGCACGGCCGACTGGTACGGGAAGAAGTAGGCGTTCAGCGCCACGGCCTCTATCATCGCGACGGGGACGAGCGGGATACCGGCACTGGTGGCGAACGACACCAACACCGGCGTCAGGACGCTGGCGACGGCGAGGCCCTCCATCACGAGGGTCAAGGCTAGCGCCGACACGACCACAACGCCGAGCACCAGCGAGAGAGAGGGGTCCGCCGGGAGCGTCGACAGCAGTCGGTTCGCGGCGAGGTCGGTAAACGCGGTCTGTCGCAGTCCCTCGGCGATGGCAAAGATAGCGCCTAGGAAGAAGAGAATCGAGAAGTCGGCCTCGCCGACCGCGTCGGGCCCGACGACGCCGATTTGCGGAGCGAACGCCAGTAACGCGACCACGATAGCCCCGAACAGCGGGTGTAGGCCATGGACGAAGTCCGTCGCCCAGATGGCGACGCCCAGCAAGAGGAAGACCAGCATCCGGCGTTCCCGTGACGTCGTAGAGAGGGCCCCGTCCCGCTCCGGCGTGTTGACGCCGTCCGGGTTATGCGGGCGGTACACGAAGTATGCGATACCCACGATGAGTGCGACGCGGCCGATGCCCATCACTGGGCCGAGCCACAGCGTCCACTCCGTCCACGTGATCGCCGGCCCGCCGCTTGACTCGACGAGGCCGGTGACGATGATGTTCGCGAGTGAGCCGGTGAGAATGCCCGACGAGCCGTAGAATGTCGCGAACAGCGGTCCGAGAAAGATACCGATTTTCGCCCGGCGCTCCTGGAACAGGCCGCCGAGCGACTGTAGAATCGGCGCGAGGATGAGCACCCGGACCAGTGACGACGGGACAAGCACCGCCAACACGAGGCTCCCGAAAGATAGGGTTACGAGCAGATACCGGTAGGCTGCGACGGCGTCGGTCGCCACGGCCCCCGGCATTCGGTGGAGGGCAACCCGCTCGATGAGGTCTGCGAGGCCGCTCTGTCGGGCCGCCTCGCCGATGAGGATGCCCACGACGACCAGCCACGTCGCCGGCGACTGGAACCCCGTCAGCGCGAGGTCGGCGGAGAAGGTGACGCCGATGAGGCCGATCCCGACCAGCGCAGTGAACCACGGCTTGACGGGCGTTCCCACCCACAGCGCGATACAAAAGAGCGAGATAGCGAGCATCCGGGCGGCACCTGTACCGAGCGGCGCAAACCGGAGGACAGCCCCTGCCGTGAGCACCCCGGCCGGAACGGAGAGCCACGCCGGGTCGACATCACGGATGGCGGCTACACGACTGGCAGTTTCGTCCGACATGCTGAGTACCAAGTGACACACTGTGAAGGAGTATCAGCGTACCGGTCCCAAAAGACGCCGTTTGGACAACTTCGCCGGGAAGCCGGCGTGAAGTGTGTGGCGTCAGTCAGCGCTGACGGCGTTCGAGAGGTCCTTGTTGGCGTGTTCGCCGAGGTACGCCTCGATGACCTCATTGTTGTTCTGTATCTCGTCGGGCGTCCCTTCGGCGATGAGACTGCCGTTGTTCAGCACCATAACCCGTTCGCTGACGGTCATCAGCGCGCGCATCACGTGGTCGATGAGGAAGACAGTCTTCCCCTCGTCTTTGATGTCACCGATGAGGTCGACGATGTCCTCGGTCTCCTCCGGGTCGAGGCCACCGGCGACCTCGTCAAAGAGGACGATTTCCGGGTCGGTGGCTAGCACCCGGGCGATTTCGAGCCGCTTGAGCTGGCCGACGCTCAGCTCGCCGGGGTCGCTGTACTGGATGTCCGCGAGGTCGACAAACTCGAGCATCTCCCTTGCGCGCTCGCGGACATCGTCGAACTCACGCCCCCCGAACTCCGCGCCGACCGCGACGTTTTCGAGCAGCGTCATGCTCTCGAACGGCCGGACAATCTGGTGTGTCTTTGCGAGGCCACGGTGGCAAATCTCGTGGGGGGCCTTGCCGGTTATCTCCTCATCGTCGAAGAACACCCGTCCCTCGGTCGGTTCGTGAACGCCGGTGACAGTCCGGAACAGCGTCGACTTGCCAGCCCCGTTTGGGCCGATGAGACCGATGGCTTCGCCGCGTTCGACCGAAAACGAGACATCGTTGATGGCCACTATGCCGCCGAACTTTTTCGTCAGGTTCTGCCCTTCGAGTAGCGCCATTGTGAACTGGTACCTTATCCACTCAAATAAACCTACCCCTGTCACGTTGTGACGGGGAAAACGCTTTGAGCCCGTTGTGTGAAAGAGCAGTCGTGACTCTTACGCAGATGTTCGATCCGACGGCTGTGGCAATCGTCGGCGCCTCGACGACCGAGGGGAAGATCGGTTACGAGGCGATGGCAAACGCGGCTGAGTTCGACAGTCCAGTGTATCCAGTAAACCCCTCCAGCAAGGGGACGCTGTTCGGCGAGGCGTTCGTGCCGTCAGTGACAGACATCGACGACGATGTCGACCTCGCACTTTGCTGTGTCCCCGGCCCGGTGACCCCGGAGGTCATCGAGGAGTGTGGCGAGGCGGGCGTCGGCGCGGTGGTCGTCTATGCCGGCGGCTTCGCCGAAGCGGGCGAGGACGGTGAGCGGCTACAGCAGTCGGTCGTCGAGGTGGCTGAGGAGTACGACATCTCCGTGCTCGGGCCGAACACGAGCGGCTTCGTCGTCCCCCGGACGAACCTCCTGTGTTCGTTCGCCAGCGGGGCCGAGAAGCTCCCGGCAGGGAACACCGCCGTCGTTGCCCAGAGCGGCGGCGTCGCCCACGCGCTCGCCTTCCAGTCCCGCAGACAGGGGCGGGGTGTCTCCGTCATGGTTGGACTGGGCAACCGCGCGAACGTCGGCTTTACCGATGTCATCGAGTACTTCGACGGCGATGAGGACACCGGTGCCATCGTCATCCACGTCGAAGGGACGGACGACGGACGTGCGCTACTGGAGGCCTGTCGCGAGAGCGAGACGCCCGTCATCGCCTACAAAGTCGGTCAGTCGGACGTGGGTGAGTTCGCGGAGTCACACACCGGCGCGCTCACCGGCGACCACGAGCTATACCTCGCCGGGTTCGCCCAGTATGGCATTCCGACGGTAGACGCGACGGACGACCTGCTCGACGCCGCGGCGGCACTGGCCGACTCGCCCGAACCGGACGGCCCGAACGTCGGTGTTGTCACCGCACAGGCGGGCCCTGGTATCATCATCACGGATCGTATCCAGCGCGCCGGCGGACGGCTCCCCGAACTCACCGCCGAGACGAGGGACCGGGTCGACGAGCTCTTGTCAGGCGTCACCTACACCGGGAACCCGGTTGACACCGGTCGGCCGATGCCTGCCTTCGGAGACGTCGTCACGGCCGTCGCTGAGGACGACAATGTCGACATCGTGCTGGTCTACGAACTGTTCGAGCAGGCGATGGGCTTCCCCGCCGACGCGCTAGACGGCCTCGCCGAGCGCGTCGACAAGCCGATACTGTTCGCCACTGACGGCATCGAGGAGGACATGGCCGACGACAAAGCGACGCTGACAGACGCGGGGGTTCCGATGTTCGAGACGCCTGAGCGGGCCGGCGACGCCGCTGCGGTCCTCGCTCGCTACGCGAAGATACAGGGTCGCGCCGGGGCCGCCTTGGAGGCCAGCCGATGACTGATGCGCCCATCGAGTCCGTCCGCGCCGACGGGCGGCGCACGTTGACCGAGGCAGAGGGGAAACGAATGCTGGCGGACGCGGGTGTGGAAACGCCGCCGTTTGCCGTGTGTGCGACCGCGGACGAGGCTGTCGAGGCCGGTTCGGACATCGGCTACCCGGTCGTCGTGAAGGTCTCCTCGCCGTCGGTCACACACAAGAGCGAGTGGGCCGATGGTGCCGGGGTCGCGGTCGGCATGGAATCGGGCGAGGACCTGCGTGCTGCTGCCGACCGTATCTTCGACGCGGCCGCCGGGCGGAACATCGACGCGGACGTCCTCGTGGAGGCGACGATGGATGTGGACGCGGGTACAGAGATACTCGTTGGCGGACTCCGGGACCCGTCGTTTGGCCCGGTCGTGGTCACGGGGCTTGGTGGCGTGTTCTCCGAGGTGTTCGCGGATACGAGCCACCGAATTGCGCCTATTAACCGCGCCGAGGCGCGGTCTGCCATCGAAGAACTACAGGTCGCGGATCTGCTCGCGGGGTATCGCGGCGGTGACGCGGCCGACCTAGACGCGCTCGCGGACGTGGTGGTGACGGTGGGCGACCTCGTGACCGACCACCCTATCGCGGAACTGGACCTCAACCCGGTACTTGCCTCCGCTGACGGAGCCGTGGTGCTGGATGCGCTCGTGGTCCTCGAAGCGGAGACTGGGGGGGACCGATGAGCTTCGAACGCACCTGGACGGTGCGTTTCTCCGATTCCGACCCGTTCGGTATCGCCCACTACCCGCGTATCATCGACGCGGTCCATGAGACGTCGGACATGTTCATGGTGGAAATCGGACACCCATTCTGGGAGCTCTCGCAGGACCGAGGCTTTGGCCTCCCAATCGTCGAAGTAGACTTCGAGTTCAAGGCCCCTGTCGAGGCCGGCAACGAGGTGACTATCGCGCTGACGCCGGAGGTAGGCGATAAGAGCATCCGGTTCGATTACACAGCGATTTGTGACGGGACGGTCACCTTCGAGGGGTACGAGCAGCGGGTGTGTGCCGAGCACGGTGGTGGCGGCGCAATCGAGGTGCCAGACGAGCTTCGGGACGCGATGGCCTCCTACGCCGAAGGATGACTGGTTGGTTCGAAAGTGTCCTTTTGGGGTAGCGAAGCGTTTTTATCGATTCTACAACGTTGTATTGGTATGGCGGAGTTCGAAAACCCATACGCGGCGGAGGACCCGTTTGTAGAAGCACACTTCGACTGTCTGGACTGTGGCGGGAAGCTCTGGGAGTACGCTATCCAGCGACAGATGGTGTGTGAGGACTGTCGCTCGCTGTTTGATACCGCCGACATCTTCGAGGCGCAAGTCTAGGTCAGCCGACGGCGGAGTGACACGACAACGCCAGACCCCGAGCGTAGAGGGATGTCTGCGCGATCTAAAACGCTGTTATAGGTCCTTTCAAGCGCTCTATCCGGGGCCTGTCCAATACACTTATGATGCTGGTGTGTCAATGTCGCTCTACAACATGTCCCAAACAGAGCCAGACGAACAGGAGCTAGAGGAGCAACTGGAATTAAGTACCGACACGCGCGGTATTCTTGAACGCCACAATCTCCGTCCACTTTGGGAGGTTGAGGACGACTTTGGCAACACCATCGACGACTTGGAGGCGGACATCTGGAAGTGGGAGGACATCCAGGCCGCCATCGACGGCGTCGAGGACGACGTCCCTATCGCCGACCTGCCGCCGGGTTTCCAGCGACGGGTTGCGGTGCCGATCAACGCCTCGTTCGGGAACGCGATCTCAAACACCATTTACGTCGGCGTTCAGACTGTCTCGCCTGGTGAGACGGCGCCTGCGCACCGACACGGCGCGAACGCGCTCCGGTTTACGATCGACGGCAGCGAGGATATGAAAACCGTCGTCGCGGGGGAAGAGTTCCCGATGGCGGACAACGACCTCATCACCACGCCCCAGTGGGAGTGGCACGATCACGTCAACGACTCTGACGAGACGGCCGCTTGGCTCGACGTGCTCGACCTGCCCCTCGTACTGGACTCCCTGAACGCCCGAAACACGTTCGAGAACCACGAACTCGAACGGCAACCGGTCACTAAGACACAGGGATACTGGGGGTCCCAGTACGGGCAGGGCCGCCCGGAGGGTGCGAGCAAGGATAAGGACATCCCGGGGCCATTCGAGGGGATTCGGGAGGCAACGCCGCCCCATCGGTTCAAGTGGTCGGAGATGCTCAAGTCACTCCGCCAGCGGGCCGAAAACGCCAACCCCGACCCCTATGACGGGTACAGCCTCTCGTACGTCAACCCCGCCACCGGCTCGCCACCGCTGTTCCCGACGATGTCGTTCCGCGCGCAGCTGTTACAGGAGGCGACGGACGAGCATTTCCACAACACGACGGAAGTCTACTTCGTCGTCGAGGGTGAGGGCGCGACCCACGTCGACGGCGAGGCACTGGAGTGGGGAGAGCGGGACATCTTCGTCGTCCCACCGGACGCGACCCACCACCACGAGCCCGAAGACGAGGAGGCCATCCTGCTGGGCATGACCGACCGCCCGGTGTTCGAAGCGATGAACTTCTACGCCGAGGCCAGCCCCTCGTCGTAACGCCGATACCGGTCGGCGGGTTTCGGACGCGAAACTTCTCGTGTTATTCTCCTAATATGTAGATGTCCCCAGTAACGGGAATCTTTATAATCTATCATCATAAGGGTCAAGACAGCATGGTAAGCGACGACAACCCAGTAACCCGTCGGTCGTACCTCACAACAACTGCCGGCACCGCCGCGGTCGCCAGCCTCGCCGGTTGTGCCTTCGGTGGCAGCGGTGGCAGCAGTGACACACTGACTATAGCCGGAACAATTCCGGAGACAGGGCAGTTCTCTTCGCTCGGTGAGGACCTCAGACGGGGGTACGAACTCGGCGAGGCCAGGATGAGTGAGCAACTCGACCGCGACGTCGAGCTCATCCTTCAGGACGACGAGAGCGACGCCCAGACCCTCCGACAGAACCTCCAGCAGATGACCAGCAATAACGACGTCAACATGATCTGGGGGAGCTTCTCCAGTCTGCTGGTCACCGCGGGGAGCGCCTTCGCCGAGAACCAAAACCTCCCGTTCCTCGGCATCGCGTTCGCCTACGAGGAGCCACACCGCAACGACAATTACGAGTGGACTTACGCGCCGTTCCCGAAGTCCCGCGACGTCGCCCAGTCGACGCTCGGGACGCTGGAACTTATCCCCGAGAGCGAGCGGCCGAACCGTGTCGGCATCTGGGAGCCAAACTCGGGGTGGGGCAGAGAACAGGCCGACTACTGGGAGAACCGGCTGGGCGATGCCGGGTACAACATCGTCCTACGTGAGACGTTCGAAATCGGCTCGCAAGACTTCTCGACGCTCATCAGCCAGTCACAAAACGCCGACGTGGAGGTGCTGCTGTCGAACCCGACGCCGGGCGGCGGCATCACGGCTATCAACCAGATGGAGTCGAACAACTGGTCCCCACAGATGCTCAAGTTCGTCCGCGGGGCCGACCCGTCGGCGTGGTGGTCGGCGCTCGGTGACGCGGGCGCGTACGCGCTGATGTGTCCTGGGTGGGTGCCCGGGCTGACGGACAACGGCAACCAGCGCCTCCGAGAGGACTACATGAGCGAGTACAACACCGAGAGCCAGTACATGCCGGTCAACGTCGGTGGGTCCTACAACCTCACGCAGGTGGCCCTACAGGCTGTACAGGCCGCCGGATCCATTGAGGCCGGCGACATCCAGAGCGCGCTCCGTAGCGAGACGTTCCAGACGGTCATCGGGGAGTTCGGTTTCGAGGACAACGGTCTCCCGGCCGAGGGCGACCTGACCGCACCGACCGGGCAGTGGTGGGACGGCGCGCAGCGACTGGCCTACCCGAACACCGACTCCGAGCGTTCGCTTGACTTCCGCTACCCCATCCCGCCGTGGAGTGAGCGGTAACCACCCATGGTCGCAGGCGAACTTATCTCACAGTCAATTGTAAACGGGATACTCTTGGGCGGCATCTACGCCGTCGCAGCGCTGGGGCTGTCGCTCGTGTTCGGTATCATGGACATCGTGAACCTCGCCCACGGACACATGCTGATGGTCGGCGCGTACGTCGCCATCCTCGTGTTCGCAGCGACGGGTATCACGCCGCTAATCGGGATGTTCATCGCGATGGGGCTGCTGTTCGTGCTCGGTATCGTCCTCCAGAAGGTGCTGCTAAAACACGTCGTCGGCGAGGGTATCGAACAGCCCATTATCGTGCTGTTCGGGCTCGCGCTGATACTCCAGAACATCGGCCAGCTGGTGCTGGGCGGTGACGCCCGGACGGCTGACCTCGGCATTCCTGGCAATGGCATTGACCTCGGGTTCGCCTTCCTGTCGCTCCCCCGGACGGTGACGTTCGTCGTCGCCGTCGTGCTCATCGCCGCGACGTGGGCGTTCCTCCAGTACACGAAAACGGGACAGGCCATCCGTGCGACGGCCCAGAACCGGACCGCAGCCCGCTACATGGGTATCGACACCGACCGCATCTACGTCATCACGCTCGGCATCGGGACGGCACTGGCCGGCGCAGCCGGCGCGTTACTCTCGATGCTGTTTCCGATCGATCCCTTCGTCGGCTGGTCGTACTTGCTGAAGGCGTTCGCGGTCGTGGTGTTGGGCGGCGTCGGGAGTATCCTCGGGACCCTCGTGGGCGGCGTCATCCTCGGGGTCTCCGAGAACCTTGGTGCGCTGTATCTCGGCGGCGGCTACCGAAACGTCGTGAGCCTGCTCATCTTCCTCGGTGTGTTGCTGCTCAAGCCCGAGGGGCTGTTCGGTAGTGGGAGTGGTAGCGAATGACGTTGCTCGAACGTCACCCGGAGGAGTCGCTGCTCACGAACCGTCGCCTTCAGGCTATACTTGGCGTGGTCCTGCTGGCGCTACTGTCGGTCCCGTTCGTGACGACCGACTCGCTGACCGGGCTCATACTCACCGGGCTCGTGTTCGTGATGCTCGGCGTCTCCTGGAATCTGCTCGCCGGGTACGCCGGTCAGATCTCGCTGGGTCACGCGGCCTTCTTCGGTATGGGCGCGTTCATCGCCGCGTGGTTGACCACCCCCGCCGCAGCGGGCTTCCCCGCGTCGATACAGCTCCCCATACTGGTCGCGGTCGTTCTCGGCGGCGTGGCGGCCGCACTGATCGCGCTGGTGCTCGGGCCGATATTCTTCCGGCTCAGCGGCCACTACTTCGCTATCGGCACCCTCGCGCTGGCGGCCGTCATCGAACTGGTGATGCTGGATCAGCGGTCGCTCACCGGTGGCTCGACGGGCTACTACGTACAAGGCGACCTCGGCCTCAACGAGTTCGTCACCCACGGGGACGTGATGTTCCTCCTGACGTTGTTGGCGACGGTCGTCACCATCGCCGTGACCTACCGCGTCGTCAGCGGCGCGGGCGGGCTGGGGATGAAGGCCATCCACGACGACGAGGACGCCGCGTCGAGTCTCGGCGTCAACCCGCTGAAGTACAAGATGTACGCTTTCATCGTCTCGTCGTTCTTCGCCGGGCTGGCCGGCGGCCTGTACGGCCACTACACGCTGTACATCAACCCCCAATCGACGCTTGCGGTGACCTGGACCATCGATTCGCTGGTCGTCGTCATCCTGGGGGGGATGGGCACGTTCGCCGGGCCGGTCCTCGGCGCGGGGCTGTTCCTCTTGCTTGACACCGGACTAGCCGCTATCGTCGGGAGCATCGCGACGACCATCGAAGGCGCGCTCATCATTCTCTTTATCATCTATCTCCCGCAGGGCCTGTACGGCCTCGTGGAGGACTACCTCGTCACCGGTGTCGACACGGGCACGGCGTCGGACGGCCCCACGTCTGCTGACGGGACACCAGACGGTGACCCCGACGCTGTCACTGACGAGGGCTGAGACACCGCTCTACCTTTTATTTCGTTCGCAAAACGAATCTTGCTTCTGCGCGGTTTCAGGCCCCGAGGTACGACTCCTTGACGCGCTCGTCCGCCGCGAGTTCTTCGGCCGTTCCGGAGAGGGTCATCTCCCCCGTCTGGATAACGTAGCCGCGGTCGGCCACCCGCAACGCGTTGTAGATGTCCTGTTCAACCAGTAGTACGGTCGTCCCCTGCTTGTTGATGCGCTCGATGGCCTCGAACACGTCGTCGACCAGCACGGGCGCGAGGCCGAGGCTCGCCTCGTCGAGCAACAGCAGGTCGGGATCGCTCATCAGCCCGCGGCCGATGGCGAGCATCTGCTGTTCGCCGCCCGAGAGCGTCTCCGCACGCTGGTCGGCCCGCTCCTCCAGCCGGGGGAATATCTTGTAGACCTCCGCCAGTTGGTCCTCCATGCCGCTACGGTCCACGTAGGCCCCGAGTTCGAGATTCTCCCGGATGCTGCTTTCCGTGAATATCTCCCGGCCTTCCGGGACGTGAGCGATACCCTTCTCGACAACCTCCTCGAAGGGCATTCCCCCAATGTTCTCGTCTTTATATCGGACCTCACCGGCCGTCGGCGTCAAATCGCCACAGATGCTCTTGAGTGTGGTCGTCTTGCCGGCCCCGTTCGCGCCCAGTAGTGCGACGGTCTCGCCGCGGTCGACGGAGAGGCTGACGTCCCACAGCACCTGAACGTTCCCGTACGACACGTCTATCGAGTCGACTTCGAGGAGTGCCATCGATTATCATGTCGTTTGTCGCCGCTTTTCTTAAGCCTACCCCTCTCAGGAGACGTTCGACCAGGTCGCCACTGGCGAGCAGCCGGAACCGCAGAAAACTGAACGAGGTGACCCAGTCGGGTCGTCGCCTATTTCTGGCCGCCCTTCTGTACGTCGGCTTTGGCGTAGCTCACGTCACGCTCGGTGACATCTACGGTCATCGAACCGACGGACTCAATCTCCGCGTCGATGGTGTCGCCGTCCGACAGTTCGCTGACGCCCTCGGGTGTGCCAGTGGTGATAACGTCGCCCGTCTCCAGTGTGGCCCCGAGCGAGGCGTACTGAACGATATCGGCACACGTGTAGACCATGTCGGCGGTGTTCTCGTACTGGCGGCGCTCGCCGTTGAGTTGTAGTTCCATCTGGAGGTCCTGGGGGTCGTCGATCTCGTCGACGGTCGTCACGCACGGACCGATGACGGTGAACGTGTCGTAGGATTTGCGGTTCGAGCGGTCTTGGTCGCCACGGAGTGAGATGTCCAGCAGGATCGTGTAGCCGAAGATGTGGTCCCAGGCCTCTTCGGCGGGCACGTCCTTGATGTCGCCCTCCATGACGAACGCGAGTTCGACCTCATGGTCGGTCCGGCGGTCGGTGAAGGGGAGTTCGATGCCGTGGTCAGGCCCGACAACGCTGGAGGGGGCCTTGAGGAAGTATCCTTTGTCCTTGATGGAGAACCACTCCTCGGTGGTGATGTCGCGGTCCGACAGCGCCTCCTCGATGTGGTT
This sequence comes from Halorubrum tropicale, assembly GCF_001280455.1. NCBI lineage: Archaea > Methanobacteriati > Methanobacteriota > Halobacteria > Halobacteriales > Haloferacaceae > Halorubrum > Halorubrum tropicale. The sequence goes on along the minus strand of NZ_LIST01000007.1, from coordinate 86,972 downwards.
CTCGTAGTTCAGCGGCGCAGCGATGACCTTCCCGGGCCGACCCACGGGCGACCCGGTGTCCACGTCGGCCACGTCGTGGTCGGCGTCGGCGTCCGCGTACTCGCTGGCGTCATAGTCCCCGTCGATGTACTCAACAAGTGGTTCGTCGGCGTCGATACCGAGCCGGTCGTTCAGCGCGATGATGCCGGTGCCGCTGTCTGTGAGCAAGCCCAGTTGGTCGTCATCGTAGCGGACGAATCGCATGAGAAAACTATTGTCGGAGATCATTATAAAAGGTGCCTTTCTATCCGGACGGCGAGCGGTACAGCGCGCCGGCGGAACGTCGCGGGCCGGCGCGCCGGCGGAGCTGCTCAGAAGTGCGCGTCCGTCCGCGTCAACTCGACGTCGGCCGCTACATCGTCCGCGAAGTGTTCGGCCAGCGAATCGAGGCTCCAGCCGTCGGGTTCGACGCCGACGGCGGCCATCGACGGGTCCGAGAGGACGCCCACGCGGTCGCCGCCCGCGTAGAGCGTGCAACCGGTCACGTCCTCAGCTGCCTCGCTTGCGAGGTAGGCCACCATCGGCGCGACCTTCTCCGGGGGCATCTCCTCGCGTGTGTACGGACGATGTTCCTCGGGCACCGTCTCGGTCATCCGCGTGTAGCCGTTCGGGATCAACGCGTTGACTCGGACGTTCGAGCGGTGTAGCTCCGTCGACACGGAACGAACCATCCCGAGGACGCCGGCCTTCGCCGCGGCGTAGTTCGCCTGGCCAAGATTCCCGCGAGCGGCCCCGGCGCTGACCGCGAGATAGGAGCGCTGGCGGTCGAATCCATCGTCGTCGCTTGCTTCGCGCCAGTGCGCACACGCCTCCCGAAGGGGCGCGAACTGGCCGGTGAGGTTCGTTTCGACGACGGCCTCCCAGTCCTCGGGGTCGAGTTTGTAGCTCATGCCGTCACGGAGGATGCCCGCGAAGTTCGCCACGAAATCAAGGCGGCCGTGTTCCGCGACGGTCTCCGCCACGAGCCGCTCAGCGTCGTCGAATTCGCGCACGTCGACATGGTGGGCCGTCGCCTCGCCGCCCGACTCGCGGATGTCGGCCGCGACTTGCTCGGGAACTGCCGGGTCGTTTCCCTCGCCAGCGACGGACGTGCCGCGGTCGGCCACCACGACCGTTGCGCCATGGTCGGCGAGTTCGTGTGCCGCCGCTTCTCCGAGGCCGTTCCCGCCGCCGATGACGACACAGATGGTGCCCTCGACCATGTCAGAACGGGAATTCGCGGGCCTCGTGCTGGAGCGATATCCACTTTTTCTCGGTGACCTCATCGAGGAAGTCGTCGGTGTTGTAGCCGCCGACCCCCGACGCCCCCGTCCCGCTGAAGGGCACGTGGGCCTCGTCGTTTATCGGCTGGTCGTTGACGTGAACCATCCCTGTCTCCAGTCGCTGGGCGATGCGCTTGCCCGCGCCCACGTCGCCGGCGTGAACTGATCCCGACAGGCCGAAGTCGGTATCGTTGGCAATCTCGACTGCCTCGTCGACGTCCGAGAACGGGAGGATCGGAACGACCGGTCCGAAGTGTTCGTTGCACGCCGCCGCCATCTCGTTCGTCACGTCCGAGAGGACGGTGGGTTCGACGACAAGCGAGTCCTCGACACCGTCCATATCGACGGTGCCGCCACCGGTTTCCAGAGTTGCGCCGGCCTCGACGGTCCGTCCGACATAGTCGAGAATCTCGTCGCGCTGTGTCTCGTCGATGATGGGGCCGACAACGACGTGGTCGTGTGCGCTGCCGGCTGGCAGGTTCTGGGCCCGCTCAGTCATCCGCTCGACGTACTCGTCGTAGACGTCCTCGTGGACGAGGTGGCGGTTGATCGAGATACAGACTTGTCCTTGGTGCGCGAACGAGCCGAACACGCCCGCGTCAACCGCTTGGTCGAGGTCGGCGTCCGCTGTGACGATGTGGGCGTTGTTCCCGCCCAGCTCCATCGCCGCCTCGGCCAGGTTTTCACCGGCCGCGGCGGCGACGCGTCGACCGACTTCGGTCGACCCGGTGAACGCGACCACGTCGCTCTCGTCGTGACTGGCGACGGCATCTCCGATTTCGGAGCCGCGACCGGTGACGACGTTGATGACGCCGTCGGGGAAGCCGGCTTCCTCGAACAGCCGAGCAAACAGCAGCCCACCCACGACCGGCGTGTTGCTCGCAGGCTTGACGACGACAGTGTTGCCCGCAGCGACGGCCGGGGCGATAGCTCGTGCCGAGAGGTTCAGCGGGAAGTTCCACGGCGATATCACCGTCACGACCCCCTGGGGCTCGCGCTGGACGATGTTTTCTTTGCCGGGGATGTTCGACGCTGCGTGTTCACCTTTCATCCGCCGGGGTATCGTCGCCGCTTCGGCGATCTGGTCCTCGGCGAGGTGGACGGACGTCTCTCCCATCCCTCCTATCTGGCCAGCTTCCGTGCCCAGCAACTCGACGATTTCCTCGCTGTGTTCGTCCATCGTCTGCAAGAGCGCCTGGACGAGTTCTTCCCGCCGAGCTGGCGGTGTCTGGGCCCACTCTGTCTGTGCTGTGGCCGCCGCCTCGTAGGCCGCGTCCACGTCGGCCTCGTCGCCGCGGGGAACTTCGGTCACTGTCTCACGGGTCGACGGATCTTCGACCGCCATCGTCGCACCGCTGTTGCTCTCGCGCCACTCTCCACCGATGTAGTGGGCGCTCCAGTCGGCGTCGATACTGTATCGTGACAGGCCTTCTTGTGCCATATGTCCACATTCGTCGAAACGATAATGAACGTTTGGTGACGCGGGTGTTATCGGGTCCGGTCACCGCCACCCTGACCAACACATCGTCGCGGTCGGTCAGCGGTTGCGATTGTCTATCGCTGCGTCGAGAGCTTCTATCGGCGTCGGTGGTCCCTCTCGGTTGGAACCGGCGAAGGCGCCGTCGGTGTTGACCGCGAGGTCGGCGAGTTGCGTCCGGCACGACGCACCCGGTGCGACGACGGCTTCCGCTTTGCTCTCGGTCACCTGTCCTTCGAGGGTCTCCCCGATTGCCATACTCATCGCGTGATGTTCGCTCTCGTAGCCGAAACTACCCGCCATCCCGCAACAGCCCGAATCGAGCGGGTCAACGTCGTAGCCGGCCCGACGCAGGACACCGACAGCGTGGTGGTCCTTCTTCGTCGCCTTCTGGTGGCAGTGGCCGTGGTAGGCCAGACTGCGGTCGGGGGCGCTCGCAGTCAGGTCGTCGTCCAGACGGAACGTATCGAGGTACTCACACACGCCGTAGCAGTTAGCCGCGAGCGCTGACACGTCCTCGCCCGTGAGCAGGTCCAGGTAGTCCGACTGTAACATCACCGCATCACTGGGTTCGACGACGACGATGTCCCATCCATCCGCGACCCGTGGGGTGAGTGCGTCGACGGCCTCGCGGGCCGTCTCACGGGTAGCGTCGATGAACCCCTTCGAGTAGGACGGTCGCCCGCTGTCAGTCACGTCGGCCACCGCAACATGGACGTTCGCCGCTTCGAGGACCCGGACCGTGGCCTTCCCTATCTCGGGGTGGCTGAAGTTCGTGTAGGTATCGGGGAACAAGACCGCCTTCCGGGTTGCCTCGCTCTCGGGAACCTGCGGACCACGAGCCGCGAACCAGTCCTGTAGGCTCTCGCGCTCGAAGGTTGGGAGCGATCGCTCACGGGCGATACCGAGCGTCTTCTCCATGACTGCCCGCGCTCCTGGGAGCTTCGGGCCGAGGTTCGAGAGCGGGGCTAGCGCACTCCCGATCTGGGCGAGCGTGTCGACGTTCGCGAACACCCGCTCGCGGAGACCGGCGCCGTGTTCTTGATGGTGTGCGTGTTCAACCTCGACTTTTAACTTCGCCATGTCGACCTCGCTCGGACAGTCGTGGGCACAGCCTTTACAGCCGATACAGAGGTCCATCACCTCCGTGACGAACTCGTCGTCGGTTGGATCATCTGGCAGGTCGCCGCTCATCGCCTGCCGGAGCATGTTTGCCCGACCACGGGTCGAGGTAACCTCTTCGTCTGCTGCCCGGAACGTCGGACACATCACGCCGCCCTCGGACTGTTGAGTGCGACAGCCGCCACAGCCGTGACATAGTTCGACCATCCCCTGCATCCCGTTCTCGTTGTCCCATTCCAAGGCCGAGTCAAAGCCGGCGTCGAACTCGTAGTCCGGGTCGAACCGCAGGTTCTCTGTCAGGGAGACATCCCCACAGACCTGCCCGGGATTGAGCAGCCAGTCAGGATCGAACGCCGTCTTCAGGTCCCGGAATGCTTCCCAGAGCCGTTCGCCGTACAGTTTCCGGTTCCACTGGGTGCGAGCACGGCCGTCGCCGTGCTCACCCGAAACCGACCCACCGAATTCGACGACAAGGTCGGTGACGGCCTCACCGATGTTCTCCATCGCGTCGAGGTCGGTCTGAGACTTGGTGTTCACGAGCGGGCGAACGTGTAACACGCCCGGGCCAGCGTGGGCGTAGAACGATGCGAAGGTGTCGTTCTCGTCCAAGATATTCTGAAACTCGCTGACGAACTCGGGCAGATGTTCGGGCGGGATAGCACAATCTTCCAGGAAACTGATGTGTTTCTCGTCGCTGGTTCGGCCTAGAAGAATCGGGAGTCCCGACTTGCGGAGCTTCCAGATTTCTTTGCGCTCCGAGTCATCGTGGGCCTCCAGCGCATCAAACGCGAAGTGGTCTTTGTCCGGGTTCTCTTCCTGACTATCGGGCACCCGGTCAGTGAGCAGCCTCGCAACTTGCTCGCGGCCGTGGTCGTCGTTATCGGCGTAGAACTCAACGAGCAGCGCGGCCCGCGTCCGGTCGGGCAGCTTGGCCGCAACGTCGGCGAACTCCTTGGTATCGGACGCAAGGTCGATAAGAACATCGTCGATGAGTTCGACCGCCGCGGGGTCGTGGTTGAGAACATGTTGAACGTCGCTGACCGCCTCAACGACGCTATCGTATGTTAGCAGGGCGACTGATTTCGTCTCAGGAACCGATTCGAGCGAAACCGTCGCCTCGGTGACGATCGCAAGCGTCCCTTCGCTTCCGGCGAGCAAGCGAGCGAGGTTGACCGTACCTGCCTCGCCGTACTCGCCTTCGTACTCGGCGACCAGTCGGTCGAGGTTGTACCCGGAGACGTTGCGCTTAAGTTCGGGGTAGCGGTCATCTATCTCTCCTGCGTGGTTCTCGAGGAGCGACAAGACCCCCGCTGTAACGCGAGCTTCGAGGTCGTCGCTGTCCGGGTCTGCTCGTTCCCGGAGGCTCTCGACGGTTACCTCGCCGAACGTGGTGACAGTGCCATCCGCGAGAACGACCTCGCACTCCTCGATGTAGTGGTCGGTCTTTTCATAGACGAGCGAATGTGCCCCCGTCGAGTTGTTCCCAATGGCCCCGCCGATGGCGCTCCGGTTCCCCGCTGCTGGGTCCGGGCCAAACGTCAGGTCGTGTTCGGCCGCCCGGTCGTTTAGGTCCGCAAGCACGGTCCCAGCTTGGACGCGCGCCTCTCGGCCGTCGGCGTCCAGTGAGACGACGGCACTCATATGTCGAGTGAAATCCAGAACGACGGCTTCGTTGACTGTCTGACCCGCGAGACTCGTCCCACCACCACGGGGGAGAACCGGAATCTCCCGTTCGGCACAGTAAGAGACGACGCTTGCCACGTCGTCCGTCGAGGTCGGAAAAACGACACCGATGGGCGTCACTTCGTAGGCGCTGGCGTCCGTCGCGTACAGTTGTCGGGTGTAGGTGTCGAACCGGACTTCACCGTCAACCCTTGCCTCGAGGTCGGAGACGAGGCTGGGGTGCTCTACAGCCCCGCCGACGTAGTCGTAGTCTGCCCGGTCGTCGCTGGCGGTTGGGGCGAGTTGGATACCGCCGTCTGTGGCGGCGTCGCTATCGTCGTCGCGCATGTAGGTTGACCTGTGTGAACTGGTCACTTAATCCCCCCGTTGTCGGGCCGCCTGTGCCCCCGGCGCTAGAGTTTTTATGATGCCAACTGTTCTTCCGATACCGTGACAGACACTACCGTATCAAAAGACCGGTTACAGACACTGGTAAATCACCTGCTTGAAAGAGACGCTGGTGCCCACGCCGATGCTATCAACGAACTCGCCGACATCGGTGACGAGCGTATCGTTCCTCACCTGCTCGAAGTCCTCGTTATCGACGCTATCGGGAACAACTGGGGGGAGTTTGGCTTCCCTGCCGTCCTCAGGGAGCGGGACCCGCCACGGTATCTGGACCTCCCAGATGTCCGATGGCCCGGTATTCGTGATGCGCTCGCCGCGATAGCTGAACCGGACTTCGACTCCGCCCATGCGTGGGTCGAGTGGGAGTCGTGGTACTCACAGCAGACAATCGAGCCGCTGGAAGGGTTCGACGAGTGGAAACTACAGCTCTACCGTTCATACCTGCCGCCGGTCGGCGGGTTGCTCGACTGTGAGCCACGGGAGTTCGATTTACAGGAGATGCGTTGGGGGAACTGTGACCGGTCGTTCCTCGCGGCGTTGAACGCGCCCGACTTCGTCGTCGGCGACGCTGTCGATACCGCCGGCAAGGGTGGGGAGTACGAACGATATCTGGACGCTGAGGCTACCGTCTTCGGGTTCGAACTCGACGGGACGGCCTACGCCGTTGCTCGGTGGGTGCTCTTTCCACACGAACTCATGAACGCGACCCTGTCGGGTATCCCAGTGAGTCTTACTTATTGTACGCTCTGTAATGCGCCTATCCTCTACGATCGGCGCGTCGACGACGAGATGCGAACCTTCGGCAGTTCTGGCATGCTGCTGTCGGGTAACAAGGTTATGTACGACGAGGAAACGGAAACGCTGTGGGACCAGCACAGCGGCACTCCTATTGGTGGCCCCCATCTCGAACGTGACGCTGACTTGCTGCTCGACCAGTTCGCGGTCACGCAGACCACGTGGGGCGAGTGGACGACGGAGCACCCCGACACGCTTGCACTGGACATCGACACCGGCTACGACTACGATTACTCCTACTACGATGGCAACATTGGATTCTTCGAACACTACTGGAATCGAGAGGAGACCGTACAGCCTGGTGTCCGGAGAGCGGAGGATCGTCTGCCTGAGAAGACCTCAGTCTACGGTATTGTTGGTAGCGATTCTTCGGAGGTATGGGTCGTCCCAGTCGACGAACTCACCGCCGACGAGGTCCTCGCTGGGAGTGTCGACGGTCAACAAATCGTTGCACTCCTCGACGCAACCGGCGACGTGGCTGTCTACGAAGCCCCACCGACGCCCGTTGAGCGGACTGACACAGGGCTTCTCGATAGCGATGGCGAGACGTGGGCTGTGAACCGAAATAAACTCCAGAGCCAAACTGGCGAAACCCGGAAACGGGTGACCGGGCGTCACGGGCTCTGGTTCGCCTTTCGGACCCACTACGACATGGCGCACGTGGTCACCTGAGCGGCTAATCTGTTTTTCGGTGCCTTCGAGTGCGAGTAACAGCGACGGACAGTCAAAAACTGTATCGCTATCGAAGGATTCCTTGAGAGCTCAGGCGTCGAACTTCGTCATTTCAAACTGCTTCACTCACGTCACCCTAGAAACTGCCGAAAGCTGGTTGTAAGTATTCTCTTGCTGACATAAAGGTACTAACTGAACACTATCACATGAGCTCCGGTTTCGTATAAACCGGATATGAACGCTCGATCACAGTCATTATGACAGGCTTCCAGTAACGACTGGATCTCTCTCGATGTCAGCATATCCTGTGAGAGAATCTGTTTTTGTTCGACTGACGTTAGTATTCGTGCTGCTGCTGCCTCATAATCCATAGTTGGCATACTGGGCTCAGAGCTGCTGAGCCATGACAACACAGCTGGAGCCCAACTCAAGTTAGGGTGTGTCATAGAATTATTCGTAGGACCCTTATCCACATTTTTGAAACGGAATCATCCACAGATCGCGCTTGCGAGTGACTCGATTACCAGCAAGAATTTTCTATTAGTTCACACTAATGGTGTGATAGCATACAACATACATCGCCGTATGAGTGACAAAAATTCATCAGCATCCCGGCGAGGCTTTCTGGGAAAGATGGCGGTTGGTGGTACAGCGCTTTTGGGAGCTACGGGATCGGTAACCGCAAGTAACGGAAAAGCGTCCACACCATCGGACGACATTACCTTCGAAGAGGGCCTCACCTACGCGACACGTGAAGCAGGTGAAAATCGGACTGCAGGTGAGTTAGAACTGGATCTGTACTACCATCCGAATAGTAAGGAGCCGACACCACTCGTCGTGTATATCCACGGTGGAGGGTGGATCACTGGTTCACGCAAATCGACTCCAGACCTGATGGAGTATTTCGCCAGTCGTGGCTACGCGATGGCTACTATCGATCATCGCTATTCGTTCGTTCCCGACGACATTGATCCGTTCTTCCCGCCCAACGACATCAACCCGAAAGGAAAGTTCCCAGACCACATCATCGACGTGAAAGCTGCTATCCGGTGGCTGCGAGCCCACGCCTCAGAGTACAACATCGATGTCGACAACATTGCGACGTGGGGCTCGTCGTCGGGCGCTCACTTGTCGGCCTTGGCGGCGGCGGTAGACGATGTCGAAGAAGTCGAAGGAGACGTGTACGATATCAATCCGACGGTTGCCACCGAACAGAGTGGTGCGGTACAAGCTGCGATCCCGTGGTATCCCCCAACTGACCTGCTGTTGATGGATGAACAGGACAGCAACGATTCGGGAGCTCAAGGGTTCATTCCACACAACGCTCGTAACTCACCTGAATCGATGCTCATCGGAGAGAAAATTACTGAGGCTCCTGAAAAGGTGGCTCGCGCAAACCCAATCACATACGTTGAGGATGGATCCGCCCCAATGCTGCTGATGCACGGTCGCCAAGACCGGCTCGTTCCGTACGAACAAAGTGAGATTCTCTACGAAGCACTTCGGGATGCGTGCGTTGAGGCGTCATTCCACGAACTCGATCCGCTTGGCCACGGGTTCGGGTTTGACGAGCTCACTCAGAAACCAGTCATTGACCAGACTGTCTATACGACCAAGGGCTGTAAGTCAAACAACGGACGTGGCTCACCGCCAAAGGATCGAACGAGCAACGGGCCTCCAGCTCGCCCGAAAGTGGTTGAACAGTTCCTCGATAAAAATCTGGGCAAATAAATACATTCTTTATATTGAGGCAGTGTCGTGATAAGGTCGAAGGATGCGGCGGTCAAAAATCGAGTGGTTCATGCTCAGTTTTGACCGCCTCAGTGGCGATAGCGGTTGTATCGGATTAGATTTCTGGATCGAGAGGCGTCATCTGAGTCGGCGATGAAGCTCGGTATCTGACTCCATTCGGCTGAATTATCACTTTAAAATACTGTCTCTAATATTGAAAGTTTGGGTATCAATCCGCATCGAACCACCGTTCATTGGTGGGTTCAGAAAGCCGATCTACAGCAGACAGGGGGTACGAATTCGAATCACGCTGCGGTCGATAAAACGGTGATCCAGCTCAGCTCAGGTTGATATTGGCTGTATACACTGCTGTCGGTCCCGCCACGAGCTGATTGCTCCACGCTCGCCTGTATGTGACGAGAACAAACGCCATTACCTCGATGTGTCTCTCCCCAAATTGCGTGAGAAACATCAGGTCGACGACGCGGTCCTTCTCGTCGACGGCGCGCTATGGTTACACACGGCCTGTCATCGTCACGGACTCGAATTCCAACACGTCACCCATGGGAATCGGAATGCCGTCAAATGTGTCTCCCCAGAAAATGAAATGACGAACAAACCAATTTCCAAATATATTTTGTCGAGTCGGGCCGAGTACTGCTAAAAATTGGTTACAAGCGTTCGCCTTCACATGGAATCAGCTTATCTACACACTACCTGACCGAGACTGAGTCATAATATATCACTTGTGAAGATTTCAACAGAACCGGTCGTTCGGAGCGCCGCCGGCTCCAGCGTGTCGAAAGCCGCCGCTCTACGCGTTTGCGTGGCAGGACGACCATGAACCTCGTTCGTTCTACTCGTTGTGAGCGTATCGCGGTGCGTTGTAATTATCGGACTGTCGCAGGCGGCGCATCTTCACGCCATATTTAATATCACTTAAACTCAGTTTCTGATGGAGGAATCAGAGGCACACGCTCTCCTCCCCTCCCCTATGACCAATAACCCACCCTCGCTTGGTTATTGTCCTACCTGTAATCGTGAGATCTCACGGGCATGGAAGCTTATTGAATACGAACAAGCAGATGGGGATACTGGGGTTTTTGCTGAATGTCCGTCATGCGATGAAGTTATTAAACCACAAAGATCCCCAGACGATATTGACAAGGAGTGAGACTGTGTCGCATCGGAGATCGCGAAAATGACAGCACCCACTTATTTTATTCAGATATTCAAAATACAAATAGAACCGACGACTCCCTCACCAGCGCAGCGTCAGGCCATCGCCTCTTGGAGCCGCTCCCGGAGCGCGTCTTCGCGTTCTTCGAACTGTTCGACTTTCTCCTGTAGTTCGTCGCTGACGCGCTCGATGGTCGCTAGCGCCCGTTCGCCGTCCAGCGACGCCTGGGCCCCGTCATCGCCGTCCGCCTCTAGCTGCTGCTCGTACGCCTGCTCGACGCGCTCGATCGTGCCTTCCGGGTTGAACAGAATGTCGTTGGCGATCCGGACGTACTGATCGAGGGACGCCCCCTCTTTCCCTTGGAAGAAGTGGGTAAGGGCGTACGTGGCGCCGGAATGCAACGTCCACATATCGATCTCGAAGGGGGACGCCGCATTGGCTTCTGCATCGCCGGCGGCACGCTCGGCCAGGTAGTCCGGGAACCCCAGCAGGGTGTAGAACTCCGTGACGGTGAACGGGAGCTCCGAGAAGTCGAGGTCGATATCCTGGGCGTCCCGGATGAACTCGAAGAGGTCGTCGGCGACGAGTTCGACCTGTGCGAGGAGTTCCTCCCACCAGGTGCGGAAGTTCCGCACGTCGCCGACGTGTTTGATGACCTCTTTGTCGGTGAGCGAGCGCATCGTGTTCGAGCAGTAGCCGTCCTGAGCGAACCCCTCCACGTAGACGGCGTGCTCGCCGAAGAAGTCGTAGCCAGATGTGACGCCCATCGTGATCGGGTCCGACCGGCCAGGAAGGCGCACCTCGAGGCCGTCGAACATGATGTCCATATGGACCTCGCCACCGCCCCGGTAGCGCCGAATCTCGCCGAACATCACCTCGCCCAACGACGTCCCGTCGATGGTCTCCTCGCGGAGGACCTCCTCCAGCGGGCCGTAGACGTCGACCGGGTTGATGATCGAGTACGAGTCTGTCGGAATGTGAAATAGTGGCTCCCTCTCGGTGTCGCCGTCTGCTTCTGCTTGTAATCGCGACGGCTCGACGAGTGCGTTGAACCGTTCCGTTTCGACCCACTCATCGCTGTACGGGTTACGATATGCGACTGCTGTCTCGATCGCCTGTGGAAGCTCTCGATTCGCCTGACTGAAGCTGACTGGATCGGGGGTAGCGTGTTGCTCCGCGTACCACTCAGGTAGTTCAGTGTCGGTTCGCCCATCGAGGCCCGCGAAGACTGTCGTTGTCTCTGGGTCTTTCATATCTACTCGAAGGCGCGATGCGTTCTGGTCTGCGCCTCCACCCATCACTGGCGCAAAAAACGACCCTACGGTCGTTGACACTCGTGGGCTTGGATCCGCTCTGGAAGCCCGACCTTCCCGCAGAACGGACACTCAACGAGTGGTGTCGGCGGGAGCTTCCGATACTCCACGAGTGCTCCTCGAAGATGGGCTTTCGTTTCCGGCGACTCGGCGCTTGCGAGGGCACTGGTGAGGTGCCAGTGAAGTCGTTCTCTCTTCGTGAGACCGTCTGCGTTTGGTGTCGGGATGGACTCGTCTGTCTCTCGCATTTAGACCACTGGGGCCTTACCCCTCACCCCCTCGTGGGGGGAGACCAACACACTCTCCCCCGGCTATCTCTTGCGGCTGTGTGCTGTCGACAATCGTATCCAGTCGCTGTGGGGCGACGGCCTCCCAGATGAGATGATGCTTCGAACAGACGGTCACGAGATTCGAGACGCGATTTGCTTGCTCGTGGTCAAACCGCCCGTCGGGATCGACGAAGAACTTCCGCGGAACCAGATGGTGGACTGAGATATCTTTTCCCACCTGCTCTTGATGATCTACTTGGGTCATCCCACACCATGGTGTTTGACACTCGTAGTCATCGCGTTTCAACGCTTTTTGTCGCTGTTCTGGCCAGTTCGGGCCGTAGGGGATCGCCGACCGCTCCTGATAGGACTGTGGTTGTGAGAAGCCAGCTTCAGTGAGTGTCTCTTCCCATCCACCAAACCGTTCGAGATATGTACACTTGTGAAACTTCCCGATTCGGTTCATCTCGCCGCTCGATGGCGGACGACCGAACTGATCTGTAAGGCGGTTAATTTCGTCCAACAAGTCCTGATCGGTGAGTCGGTACTTTCGATTCGGAGCGAAGCCAGCCTCACGAAGCGCCTCGTTCCAACTCCCGAACTTGTTCTGACAGACGCGTTGGGAATACTCCCCGTGCTCGCTCATCTCCTTTGCTGTCGGTGGTTTTCCTAATTTGTCTGCGACACGCTGAATGTCGTTGAGAATCACGTCTACATCCGTTACGATCTGGTCGCGGCGATGGACGGCCGTTACGTGCCCGCCCAGTTCGTTGGAGGTCGCAAACGACTCGCCACAGTAGTCACAGATATGCTCTGTCACGGCTTCGTCACCTCCCTCCGCGGTTCCCCCGTAATGCGTTATAAACTCTTGACCTCGTACGCAACTCCTGTTCCAAGTAGAACCCTCCAAGGAGCGATTCATCTCGCCACGAATTTTCTGTATCGGTCATAGCTCGGTGACGCGGAGTGAGTTCACCCCGCAGCCTCTCGGGGGCAAATAAACAGAGCGAGGCTGCGTTCGGCAACGTATTTGACAGACCCACCGCACTGTTGGGATATATCGGGATGGCTGTACTGGACGATCTCTCGGGGTTCGAATTCGAGGACGTGATGGAGGACGTGTTTCGGAACCTCGGCTACGAGAACGTCCGCCAGGCCGACCGCACGGCTGACGAGGGACGCGACGTCATCATGGAGGAGGTCGTCGACGGCACGCGGCGTGCGATCATCGTCGAGTGCAAGCACACGGGGACGGTCGGCCGGCCGGTCGTCCAGAAGCTTCACTCGGCGATCGCGACGTTCGACTTCGACGGCCCGAAGCGCGGGATGGTCGTCACCACGGGTCGGTTTACGAACCCTGCTCAGGAGTACGCCGACCGCCTCCAGCAGAACGACGACCCACATCCAATCGAGCTGCTCGATGGCGAGGACCTCCGGGAGATCGCCGACGAGATCGGCCTCGACCTCTACAACGGTCGCATCGAGATTCTCTGCGACGAGACGCTCCGCCCGTACGATCCGGCTGCCGACGTCGACGCGCCAGTCACGGAGGCGTTCCGCGACATTGAGAACATCGAGGCCGCCGACCTCCCAGACCCACACTCATCGGTGACGTTCCGCCCGGTGGTCGCGGTCACCGCGGACACGAACGCCGTCTTCGAGACGTCGGTGGGCGTCATCCACCGGATCAACGACCGGACCCGATTCGTTGCCCACGCCGAACGCGGGCAGCCCCAGGTCGTCGACGAGGACGTCGGGACGCTGGTCACCGAGAATCTCCACGCGACGGTCGACCTCGATGCCGAGCAGTTCGGAGCGGTGTTCGACGACGTCGAGGAGCGCCGGTTCGGACAGACCCAAACGGAGTACAAGGAGTGGGCCGTCGAGCGCCTCCAGCAACACCACACGACGACGGTCACCTACACCGGCGACAACAACGTCACGTACAACAAGACCTGTGAGCCGAACCGCTCGGACATCTCTGTCCAGTCGATCGAACCAGTGTACCTCCCGGAAGTTCGGCACACTACCGACGTCCAGGAGTACACCTACCCCTACGAGTACTACGCGGCAGGCCCGTCACGAGTGACCGCCGAGGACGGCATCCATCAGTGCGTCCACTGTGACACGAGCGGCGGCGACGAGACGTACACCTACTGTTCGAACTGCGGGGCAATCGCCTGCTCCAGCCACATCAAAACGGAGCGGCTGGAAGGCGAGCCGGTCTGTACGGGGTGTGCGGTGACGGAACGGTTCGCGCTGAAGACGAAGTACTTCTACGACGAGGAGAATCTCGAAGCGTTCCGCGAGGAGTACGCCGCGATGCCGCTTCACGAGAAGGCGATGGAGAACAAGTGGCTGGCCGGGGGAAGCGTTGTCGCGACGCTGCTGGTCGTCGTCGGACTACTCGTCATCGGCGGCATCATCTGAGCGGGCTAAGCGTTCACGCCGGCTCAGCGACGATCTCTTCGAGCGCCTGCTCAAGCGGGCCGTGGAACTGCCAGCTGGCCCGCTCGAAGGCTTCCTCGGTCGGACCATCCCACCGGGGGAACGCGGAATGACCACTCACCTTGACCGTCCACTCGGACGGCTCCTCGAACGGGTGCCGGGTCGGGAATTCGACGACGTAGAGGTACTCTTCGTCGCCATGAATGCCGTCGGCCGGATTCTCGACACCGTGTCCCAGCAGGAACATCGGCTGGTCGAGGTGCTCCATATTGTCCGGGTCGAGGAGATCTGAGGGTTGGTCAGCGTGGATACTCCGATCACGACCTTCATCCACGTAGAGGGTCATCGTCGAGAGCGTGTCGAGGAACAGGAACTGGGCAGCGGCGTACGCAGCCCCGCGCTCTGTTCGTGTCTCGTCTAGCAACTCCTTCAGCTGGACAAGGTCACGGAGGACGCTGTCGGGATACCCGTCCGAGTGGCGGTAGATCTGCGCCATGCGGTCGGTATCGGGCTGTTCGCCTGCGGTCTCGCTCCGTTGGATGAATCGGAGTTGACTTCGTGTCGACATCGATCACCGCCGGCGCGTGTGCGCCGGCACCCATCGCCGGTGCACCAACAAAATCACGCCGTCGTAGATATCGTGCGGATCACTACTCCCAATTCGGGGAAACCCCTCTGTTCCTGATAGAATGGCCTAGGAATACAGAGGGTATCTTCATTATTGACTCGGACATAGGGACCAAGACCGCTAATTGGACGAAGGGGTCAGATCAACAGCCTAAGAGATGTGAATAGAAACAGAACCTCGAATGGTAAGGAAGCCATCGAACTTGGGTCGACGCCGATTACGTGTGCTTAGTGGTGGACAGCTGGACACCTACGGAACTATTTAATCGTTCTGCTGTGACAAGACTATTATGCCAGATGATTTCCTCGGAAGTATCGAATTCTCTGAGGAATCGGGAGACCGTACACCGGAAGAATTTATCGACCTAACGCACGACCCTGACATCCTCTACTACTACATACTGGACTCAAAGGAGAAACTGAACTCGGGGATTGAGATAGACGCTGACGGGAAGGAAGATGAGGTGCTGGTCCACGCCAAGGTAGAGATTTTCCAGTCGGTGATCCAGTATGTGGAGGCGTTCAGTATCTACTATTTGGCGTACATCAAGGGTCGTGAGGATCTGATAGAATATCTAATTTCCACACAGCCGAAGGAGGTCAAAACCTTCTATGAGAAGTTGCGGCATGATAGGGAAGAGGAGTATCTCGACGAGTATGATATTGACTCCGATTATCGAGACCTAATGGAAACGCTGTTCGGCTACCGCTTCATGAGTGAAGAGGCCGATGAAGAGGATCTGGAACAGATAGACCTCGAAGAGTCTTCGTTTGATTCGATTGAGGAGCTTATCGAATTCTCGGCAAAGATACTCGACGACCGTATTCGGACCGTCGGTGAATTCTATCTGGATTTCGGCAATGCCTACAACGCAGTCAAACACGGGAACCGGGCAATCCCACAGACAGATGGCGAATTCCAAATCTCCTCTGATGACGGCGAAGTCGTGGAACTGGGTGTTGATATGGAGTTCGTGCAGTTCCTCTGTAGGCATGAGGGTGATGCCTACATCACCGCTATTCCGATTGACCACCTCCTCGAACATTCCCTGAACATCGCTGATACCGTACACAATCTATTCACACACCTCCGAAAGATCGCCCAAGCAGCAATAGACGACGAGCGCGAGTTCAGTGTCCCTCTCTTTGAGCCTATAGAGAGCTCTAGTGAGTCGGAACGGCAGTGGACGAAAGTGTGGAACCAGCACAGCGTCATCATACTGCCCGTAACGGATGAGATTGCAGGAATTATGGGCGAGTCCGAGGTGAATCGGACTCTTGCCTGTCGTCTACATGCAGAAGGAAATGAGATGGTAATCGAGACGGAGAACGACGAGGATATTACTGACGACTATCCCATTCTTGCGACCATCTCTCAGCAAGGGATTGTAGGACTCACTCCCCGCCCTCGTGTGAATCTGGAGGTGAATCTCAATCTCACTGACCTCGACGTCCAACACTACCTCGACCTATTGGAACTGAAAGATGCGACTGCTGACGGAACCATCACACAAACCAAACTGAGAGATGAAGCGGTGGGTGAGGAATTCGCTCTCGGAGAATTGGAGACGATGATGGATCTCTCCTCAATAGAGGACCCCTACGATCGGGAGTTGATAGAGCAGCTGGCGATTCTCCAAACTATCACGGAAACTCGAATTCCCGCGCCGATGGAGCTGATCCCACCACAGATAGAGGTGATTGAGGACTGGGCGGAATCCGACCGTGAAATTGAGGATGCTGAGCAAGCAGTAGAAGAGCTTCAGGAAATCGGTGACGACTTGGATTCTACGATTGTTTTCATCGACCGAATCACACCTGACCAAGAGGTTGTTCAGGAGCAATTCGTAGGGATGATTCCCGGTAGAATTGATTTTGACTTCGAATTTGAAACCGAAGGTGGACAAGAACGATTTGAGGAAATGATGGGACCCTCCCAACAGTTCTCATTCCCCGCTTACGGATATTCAGGTACCCGCGAGGAACTAGTCTCGTATTTGGAGGAGGATATCGAGAGAATCCATGAGGTTCTGGCAGCCTTGGGTGTTGGAACTGGTGGTGTCCCTGATTTGCGCCTCCAATATACGATCGGTGAATCTGGATTCTGGCGTACAGAACACACGCTTCGCCTCCAAATAGTCGATACAAGTCAGAGCCACGGACCTATTGAGTGTCAACTGTGTGGTGAGGTTACGACGGATATCCAGACTCATCTTACTGTGGAATGTGACGCTGAACCGCTCTCTTGACATCTAAACCTAAAGGTCACACACTTCATACAGCAAAGGTATTGACAAGTACCGCCTGCTGAGGGGATCAACTTGAGTACTATGCCAGATGCGCCACCTCGTTTGGCTCCTCGATGTCGTCGAACTCGCCGCGCTCGACAGGTTCCCAGTCCTCACCCGGCTCTGGACTCCACCAGTCGACCTTGTAGGCGCCCGGTGCACCGAGGATCTTCACGCGGGCCGACCCATCAGGCAGGTCGCGGCGCAGTTTCTCGTCGACGTGGAGGTTCCAGGTCGTGGTAGAATCGAAGCAGGCGAGCACGGCCTCCTCGTAGCCGCGCGTCTCTCGGGATTCCTGGAGTTCGACCTGGGTGTTGCAGTTCTTGCAGAACACCCCCTCGAACGGGATGTGGGTGAAGACCTCCTGCCCGCAGACGGGACACCAGAGGAACTCGAACAGTGCCTCGCTGTGTCGGTCAAGTACTTCGAGACTCATTGGTTGACTCACCCGGTCGTACCGGGCCACCACCTCGTGCCCGGCCGAAAAACAGCGCCCACCGCTCACTCACTCACCGTTCGGCGCCGTAGACGATGCGTGAGGGGGCTTCGTACCCACAGTCGGGGCAGTCATACCATCGCTGGATTTTCGCCCCGTCTGCTGCCTTCTCGCCGACGCGAACGTCGTCGTTCGGACACTCCGGGCAGTTAAGGTCCGGTGCGGGCCGCTCCCGGAGCTCGTCACGGAACGATGTCGCATCCTTCGTCTCGTATCCCCGCGACCAGACCGGGTAGCCGTCGATGAGGATTGCTCCACGCCATTTGTACCGGTAGGAGTCCGGGGCTCGATGCAGGACGGCTCGCGCCCCGGTCTCGGTGTTCCGATACGCAAGCGTCGGCGAGCGGCTCTCGCGTCGCCAGTTGGTGATGCGAGGCATTGGTTAGAAGTGGACGTCAGCGGGTACGATCCAGAGCTCCTCACTCTCCTCGAGGAGTCGATCCAGCTGTCCACGGTGACGAATGCCGGTTCCGTGTTCGGTGTACAGGAACATCGTCGGGCCGTCGTACGCACCGACCTGGTGGAAGGCGTGTCGGGCGAGGTCCTCGTCGCGCATGATCTCCTCGTCGGAGAGCTCGTCGATGGCCTCCTTCACCCGGTCGAGATTACGCTCGAATTCCTCCTTCGTCGCCTCCCAGCCACGCTCGAGCAGGTCCTGGCCGTCATCGGAGTCGACGGGGGCTGCCGTCGGCAACTCCCCCCATCGTGCCTTCCCCGCAACGGACGTGTCCTCCTCGTCGAAGGTCACATAGTAATCGAAGACGGCGCTGGCGTGTGGGTCCGCGCCGACCAGGCGGTCGAACACCGAATTTCCGGTGGCCAGTGCGTCGTCGTGGGTCGATTCTTCTACCAGAGCGTAAATTACCATGTGCATCTCGAACACCTCGAAACGCCGACGCACCGGGAGTGATTGCTCGCTCGCTCCAGCTGTGCCGGCACCCATCGCCGGCGCTCGAAAAACCTGATCTAGCGGTCGATTTTTAGGACTCGTTCGCTCGGTCGACTGTGATGGTTAGATCGCCCGACGCGTAGTCGGCCTCGAAGTCGACCGCGAACGCGTCCGCCTCGTAGGCGGCGTGGTAGGCGCGGTGGCGTTCGAGCGAGCCTGTCGCCTTGAAGTGGAAGAACGCAGCCGACGTGTAGGGCTTACTCTGCGTCTCGATTTGCGTTTCGACTGACGCCGGAAGTGCGATCTGTGGCGTGTCGGTGTCAACACTCGCAGCGAACTCCTTTGCCTCCTTGACGGTCGCCTGCGAATGGGCGGGCGTCTCACCGGTTAGCACGTTCATCGGCGTCTCCGTGTCGTCGGTGAACAGGACATCGTGGAAGGTGCGCGTCCCGAGGACTGCGTCAGGACCTAACTCGCAATCGTGGAATGGATCGTCGTCTGGATTCTCGGGCATCAAATCACGAGCCCACGGTGGGGCTCAGTCCTTTCTGCCCCAGACAAACCACAACTTGTCTCGATGTAGCGGAGGTAAGTCCCGAAAAAAGAGCGTCCTGCCCGCACTTCCCGCCGCAGAATCAGGCGTCGATGATTCGATCGGGCTCAATCCGGGACAACCGCATCGCGTTCCCGGTGACGCCGAGGCTCATCCCCATATCTCCGACAACGACTGCCAGCGCAACGCTGACCAGGCCCAGCGGCACGCCTAGCGCGAGTAGGAGCTTCACGCCGAGGCTGGCCCAGATGTTTTGCCGGATCACACCGTTGGCCGTATGCGACAGATCGTACAGGTACGGGAGTTTCCCGATGTCGTCGCCCATCAACGCAATATCAGCCGTTTCGAGGGCGGTGTCGGTGCCCGCCGCGCCCATCGCGATGCCGACCTCCGCAGTGGCGAGCGCGGGGGCGTCATTGATGCCGTCGCCGACCATCGCAACCTCCCCGTACTCCGCCTGTAACTCTTCGACTGCGTCGACCTTCTCGTCGGGCAGGAGTTCGGCGCGATACTCATCGACACCGACCTGCTCGGCGATGGCGCGGGCGGTGCCCTCGTTGTCGCCGGTCAGCATCACCACGCGCTCGACGCCCAGCTCGTGCAGGCGTTCGACAGCCCGCTTCGAGGCCGGGCGAACCTCGTCGGCGATGGCGATCGCACCCAGCAGTTCCGACTCCGTCCCGACGATGACGACCGTCTTGCCCTCCCGCTCCAGCGCGGAGAGTGCATTCTCGGCAAACGCCCCGTCGTCGGACTCTGACGACTCTTCCGCTACGACGCCGCCGTCCGTCTCGCGGCGTGCTCGAGCGAGGTCGAAGCCCAGCTCCTCGAAGAGCGCGGGCTTGCCCGCATAGTACGTCTTGCCGTCGATCTCGCCCCGGATGCCCTTCCCCGTGAGGCTCTCGAAACTCGTCGCATCGGGCAGATTACCCACGCCCGTCTCCTCAGCACGGGCGAGAATGGCCGCAGCGATGGGGTGCTCACTGCGACGCTCCAGTCCGGCGGCGCGACGGAGCAGATCGTCCTCCGTGGTGTCACCGACCGGGACGACATCGGTGACGGCGAGTTCGCCCTTCGTGAGCGTCCCCGTCTTGTCGAGCGCGACGGCATCGACTTCGCCCATCGCCTCGAGGTAGTTGCCGCCCTTGATCAGGACGCCGTTCTTCGCGGCGCTCGTAATTCCCGACACCACCGAGACGGGCGTCGAGATGACGAACGCACAGGGACAGGCGATCACCAGCAGGGTGAGCCCCCGGATGAACCACGTCTGCCAGTCGCTCGCGAAGGTGAACCCGTACCCGGCCAGGTCGACCGAGATGGGGTCGGCGATGACCAGCGGCGGGATTGCGGCGGTCAGGATTGCCAGCACGACGACGAGGGGTGTGTAGTAGCCGGAGAAGCGGTCGACGAACTGCTCAGACTCGGTCTTCTTCGCCTGTGCGCCCTGGACCATCTCGATGATGCGCGAGAGCGTCGAATCGCCAGCGGTTGAGGTGACCTCTACCTCGAGGTACCCCTCTTCGTTGATCGCGCCGGCGTAGACCTCGTCGCCCGTCTGCTTGTCGACGGGGACGCTCTCGCCCGTGATCGGCGACTGGTCGACTGCACTCTCGCCGTCGATGACCGTCCCGTCGAGCGGAATCTTGTCGCCGGGACGGACGACGACGGTCTCGCCAACGTCGACCTCCTCGGCGGGAACGGTCACTTCCTCACCATCCCGAAGGACGGTCGCCTCGTCGGGCGAGAGTTCCATCAGCTCGCGCAGGGAGTCCCGTGCCCTGTCCATCGCGTAGTCCTCGAGCAGCTCGGCGATGCTGAACAGGACGGCCAGCGTGGCGGCCTCGACGAAGTAGCCGATACCGGTCGCCGCGATGATCGCCGTCCCCATCAGGAGGTCGATGTCCAGGCTTCGGTTCTTCGCGGAGTAGTATCCGCTACGGACGACCGGGATGCCACTGGCCGCGACGGCGCCGAGGAACAGGACATCCGCGATGTGGAGCGGGTACTCGAGGACGCTTGCCACCGTGATGTTCTGCCCGGTAAGGAGGAACTCGAAGAGGAGGCCGAGCGTGACGAACGCCGCACCGAGCCACGTCTTCTTCGCGCGAGGACTCGTCCAGACCTCCGATGGTGGCGCGATGTCGACGCCATCGGTCGCCTGGTTGTCCTCATCATCGCCCTCGGCGTCCGAGCCCCCGACGACCTCGTAGCCGGCGCCTTCAATCGCCTTGACTACGTCGGCTTCGCTGGTCCGATCAGGGTCGTACGTGACGTTGGCCGTGCCGGTGGTCGGCTGGAGCGTGGCGTCAGTAATGCCGTCGACACGCTGGAGGCTCTTGTCCACCTTTTGGGCGCAAGAGGGACAGTCCATTTCGGGGACGGCGAGGCGGGCGGTCAGTTCACGTCGCTGTCCGCCGCCGCTCGTTCCCCCCGCTGCGTCCGAATTCTCTGTCATCACGTCACGGTAGGAGCGGGAGTTCGATATGTCTTTGTTGGAATATTCCAACCGAGGGCGTTAGTGCGATGCCAGCCGTTCTTCCGCTACCGGTTCGCCGGCGATATGTTGCTTCGCTAAATGTTCTTCCGCCCGACGGAGTCGGTAGGTGAGTGTTGACCGTGGCACGTCGAGATGCTCGGCGAGCTCGCCGACGTCGACCTCGCGGGGTGACTCGTAGTAGCCGTGTTCGACCGCGGCCTGGAGTGCGGCCTCCTGGGCTGGCGGGAGGCCGCTCGGTTTCCCGTCGCGTCCCCCAGCTCCTGTCGTCGTGTCCGCTGTGCGGAGCATCTCCATCTGGGCGCATTCCCCGACGGCAACCCCGAGGGAATCGAAGAACGCCGCCACATCGCCCTCGCCGGAGTGAATGAGCCGCCACGTGTAGTGGCGCCCCTCGTGACGGGTCTCGAATAAGACGCCGTCGCCGAGGTGATCGCGAGCGATGTGGGGAACTGAGGCGCAGGTCGGAGTGCGCTCCCAGTCGGAGTAAAGGATGAGCGTGTCGTCCGTGCGGTCGAGGACACGGGTAGTCTGGGTTGCGCCGCAGTCCTCGGTGGCGAGACAGTCGGCGTAGTAGTCGCTGTTGCGAAACGCGTCCTCGATGGCGTCGAGTGCGTCCGGAGTGCCGGTGGCATGGTCGACTCGCCAGAGCTGGTCGGCAGTGGCGTGCAGCGAGAGTGAACGAACGCGAGCGTCGGAGTGGTCTGCGAGGGCGTCCGCCACCCGGTTGCAGCCGGCCTCGTATTCGAGAGCGAAGACGAGTTCGCGCATACCCCGACTAAGGCCTGCTACGACATAACCCATGGCCTGCAGCGTTGTCGACTAGTGGACCTCAGATTACGTCGTCAGGGTCGTGGACTTCCTGCATTCGCTGTGCTTCGGCCGCGTATTGTTCCTGGAGGTCGGGCTCATCGACCGTGCCGAGATTGTCGGGTTCGGCATCGACTGCTGCCGTCGTATCTCGGACGTCGGTAAATGAGGTTAGTGCTCGTTCCTTCCGATAGTACTGTTTCCCATCGGGTGTTGCGTAGGTGAGGATGATCAGGTTCTGCTCGTCATCGGAGTACGTCCGTTCGACAAGCCAAACACGAACGTCATCTTCAGACTGATTTGCCATACTTAGGCGTCCCGCGATATCCACTAAGGGATTGGTGTTACGGCTTGCTGAGACTCGCCGTCTCGAAGGGTGACTCTCCGGTCGGAATGAGCAGCTCCTGTCGGTCTCCGACTCGCTCGGCCAGCTTCCGTTTCAGGTACTGTCTTGCCGTCGACGGCGTGAAGACGCCCTTGTCGAGCATATCGCCAACGACGTCTTTGAGGGCTGCGAACTGTCCCTGGAGGTGGCCGTCGCCGACCGGCTCGCCGTCGTACCAGCGCACCGTCGCGAGCGCGCCGTTCCCGACGGTCTCTCCCTGTTCGACTGTCTCCGAGTCGTACTGGAGGCTGAACCACAGCGTCCGATAGGCGGTCACCTCGAACGTCGTCGACACCACGAAGAACGCCTCGTGATGGAGGTAGTCGAGATGGTCAGCGATGATCTCCTCGAGGGTGAGCCCGGTGGCGCGGGGCTTCGGCTCGACGACCGTCGATGGGCGGTCTTCGCCGGTGAGGTAGCCGTCGACGGCATCTGCCTCGAGGCCATCGGCCAGTTCAGCCAGCAGCTGTTTCGCCCACTTGGAGTCGGTGTCGTCACCACCGAACGGCGACTCAGCCGAGATTCGGTGCTTGAGCTTCAGGTTCGCAGCACCCCAATGAGAGTAGTGGAGCGTGTACTGTCCGTCTGTCCGTTCGTACGCAACAAGTGCGCGGTGACCCATTTGAACAATCACCTCGCAGGGCGCCCCACGACTGGATCGCCCCGCACCCCTCCCGGGGGACGAACAACACTACCCGTCGATCGGGTCGGGAGAACTGAGGTCAGCGTGGAGGACCTCCCCGTCGCGAACGACGTACCGCTTCGCCAGTACCGGGAAGCGACACTTGGTGAACCCAGCCGTCTGGATATCGAGTTCTTCGTTGGCTTCGAGGTGGTCAGCGAGTTCTCGCAAGAACTCGTGGGTTACGATGCCGCCCTCGTAGTCTGGGAGGCCGTTCTCCCGCGCCTCGTACACCTCGAAGTCGTCGTACCCCCAGATGGTGAGCTCTCCGTCTTCGGTCACCTCCCAGTCGAGCGTCCCGAAGCAGTAGTTCTCACAGAGCTCGCGGACTGCCTGCGGATCCGATACGATTGCGTCGGTCGACGTCGTCGCAGCTTGTAGTGTGGCCATATCTGGAGGTCACGGGGGCGCCCCCGCACCCCTGTCGGGGGCGATAAACCGACGCGAGAGGAGCCTCCCGAGGTGTGGCCGGCGACGCCAGTTAGGCGTCTGTTGGGGCGTCCGTCCCACTTCCGTCCTCTGGCCGTGTGAGGAGACTCACTTCTTCTAGGAGGTCTCTCGCGGTCTCGACTCGCTCTCGATCTGCATCGTCCAATCGGTCGGTGTCGAGGCGGCTGAGATTGCTGAGCACACGATGCATCCGGTAGCCTTGTTCGACTTGCTGATTCATCGGAAGCGCCTCACCACTCCCCGGCGCAGAAAGACTCCTTACGAGACTGTCGTCGGCGCATCAGCGTCGCCACCAGTGCTCGTCGCGACGCGTTGCCGCCAGGAGGTCACTCTCACACCCGTCGTCCAGCATCGTGTCCGGGATGTGGGATGCCTCGCCGATCGGCCGTAGTTTCTCAAAGTCAGAATATCGGTCGTACATCGGTTGGCTCATAACTTCTGTCGGTATCGCATTTCAACGTCCGGACGCCTTCGTTCGCAAGATACTCTTGATTATGCGAGACAGTACAAACATATATGGGAGTGAGGCGCGAACACTGTCCCAAGAGGTGCCAACCATGACCGAATCCTCGCGAGATGGGGTCCAATCGTGGACTGAGTCGATGAGCGCCCGCGACCGCATTCGGGCGGTCGCCGAGTCACTTCGCGAACCCCGCTCAGTTAACTGGATCAGCGAGCAGGCCGTCGCCGCCTGGAGCACGACCAACGAGGAACTGCAGGATCTCGTCGACCAGGGCCAGCTACGTCGCGTCGAGGCCGGCGAGACCACGCGCTACCAGCCGGACTACACGCGCCTGCTTTTCGAGGAGATCCGCACGCTCATCGAGGAAAACACCCGCGAGGAGCTGCGGAGTGAATTGGCCGCGATTACCGAGGAGATCGAGGAGTGGCAGGCGACCTACGACGTCGAGACGTGGGAGGAACTCGAACAGTCGCTCGCTGATGGCGACCTCGCAAGTGTGGAGCTCCGCGAGCGCCGCGACGTCATCGCGTTCTGGCGTGAGAATGAGGAGGATCGCCGCCTCATCAAGCACGCACTGGAACTCTACTCCGACGTCGAGGCCGCCCGCGAGCAGATGACCGACGTGGCTGACCGCGCCACGAGCTAATCCTCCTCTCTCACAGAATGATCTTTCTTGCCGGTCGCGACCGCTATACACAGCGGACCCTCCTTCGCGACGTTCACGACCGATTGACGGACCAGCCAGGGTGTGAAGAGGTCCGCTATCGCCCGTCTCGACGCCGACCCCGGTACGTCATCGCGGATGTCGATCCGACGACGTTCCTGAGTGACTCGTACGACGCGGCGACCGCCCGACTGGAGATTCGCTTCTGGTACCCCGCCGGCGTCGACCACGAATACTACCGCATAAACTGGGTCGAACCGGACCGAAATCTGATGCTCGGCTTCCACCAGGACGCCGACCATCCAGATCTTGGACCCTGTCATATCCAACTCAACCACGAAGACACGCCGGTTGATCGGCACGAGGCGACGTTTCTCGATGCGCACCCACTCGCCGTCCTCGATGACCGACTACAGCAGTTCCCGGCCGCGCTAGATGCGATTCATTGGAAGAATGGAGCGCCCTCGCTCCCTACCTGGCCCATCTAGACAGCGAGTTCATCGAGCGTCTGGTGATGCGTCCGTGCCATGGTCGGCGTGACGTTTCCGGACTCCGCGATGTCACGGTGCGTTACCCCACTACCCCTGTTCCCACCCCGATTTGTGGAGGCAAGCCGCTGCGAACCCTGCCGAATGAACGTCCGCCGTGGCTGACGTCGGACTTGAGGGTACTCACCGTATTAACCAACAGAAGTCATCTCTATCGGAGACTGTTGGTTAATCGGCGACGCTCTTATGTAGAAACGCGGAAAGCCCGTATAATTACACTCAGACAGTTCTAATCTGGCAATATGCCTTCTGCTCAGCCAGCGTTTGGTGGGATGTTTCGGCAGTTGATCGAGCTCGGAGTTATCGAGGTCAACACCGAGCCGCTCGATGCCCGCATCGAGCGGCGGCTCAAGCAGTTCTGGGAGAATACATCCTGTCCTCGCTGCGGTCACCAGAGCATTATGACGTGGGAGAAACACGACCGAGTTCGGTGTCGTAATTGCGAATTTAAGCCAGTATACACCCATGGAACGCCATTTCACGAGAAGCACCTCTCCTGCGGTGAGGTGCTTCTCGCTTTCACCCTCTACGCAGATACACTGCTGAGCATTAACCAGATTGCGCCGCTGCTTGGTCGCGCTTACAAAACCATTCACACGGCGATTCGGGAGGTGGAAGCTGCGGTTCAGCGCGGCTTCCCCGTCACGTGGGAGCTGCTTGCTCAGACCTCTGATGGGCCGACACAGGTCGACGAATCTGGCAAAGTCTGTTCTGGGTACAAAGGTCAAGAGCCGCCGCGAAACAGCCGTTCTCGCGGCGGCTCGTCGCGCACTGGCCGATCACGCTGGCGAGGGCGTCACGGTGACCAGCTGACGCTCGTCGCGGCGTGCCGCGACTCGCTTCGTGTGATTCGCGGACAGCGTGGGATCGACTACGAAGGCGATCTTGAGCCAGTGATTCAGGAAGCTGAAGACCTCTCCCAGCGGCTGGGAGAGGTCTGGACAGATGGACTCCAAGCGTACCGCGAGATGGATCGGGATCACCGAACGGTCGTCCACAAAGAGAGGTACGTATCGCCTGACGGAGTCCACATCAATCAGGCAGAATGTCTATTTTCGCTTGTTCAACGGTAGTGTTCAGATAAGCTGATTCCATGCGAAGGCGAAGGATCTGAGCCATTCGTTTGCTGTTTCTGCTTCGGCGTTGCTGAAACAGTTTGAGAAACTGGTAGTTCTGCGTTTTACTTCACGAAAGACACGTTCGACGCTGTTCCGATTTCCATGTCGTTCGTATCTGAAATCGAGGCCGTGTTTACGACAGGCTCGCTGAAGTGGAGCCGCGCCATCAACGAGAAAGATCGCGTCATCTACATCGTGTTTTTCGCGGAGTTCCGCGAAAAACCGATCTGCGATCGCGTTATTTCTCGTCGGTTCGAGCCGTGTGTGTAGCAGATCATTTGATTCAGGATCGACAGCAGCGTAAAGCCAATATTGCTCAGTATCAAGTTGAATCACCGTCTCATCAACCGCGACGTGATTCGGGCTCCGATCCGGTTCGGGCTGTAGATCGGCTTTGTGAACCCAGTTATGAACGGTCGATCGAACTCGATCAACACCGAATACCTCAAGAAACGAAACAGTATTCGAAAGCGATAGTCCAGACAAATGGAGCTGAATACTGAGCTTCATCAACAGCTTCGGTGTTGCTTCTCGCTCCACAAACTCTAAGTTGATCTCGTCTAAACAGCCGCTGAGGCGGTCGTTTTCTGGCATAGAACACTTTGAAAACGCACCGCCTCACTTTCAAACCTTATCTGAACACCGTCTGTTCAACCGTGGCTGCGGAAGTTCCGCGGCCTGTCCAAGCAAGGCTTGGAACAGGCCGCTCATACATTCGGGATCATTAGATCGCTGAATCTCACAGGCGCATCCGTCGATATCACCATTGACTGCCTTGTTATGGGGGCTTTCCGTAGTTCTACATAAGAGCGATCGGCGAGGTTCCTCCTGTCCTATTCGGGAGCAGGCCCGTAGCGACCTGTGCCACACACCTGGCACTCCCAGATCGGCTGGCCTGTCCAAGTCTCGTCAGGGAGCGACTCGCGTGTCCTGAACCGATGTTCTGTTTCTCTCGTACAGTGCTGGCACTCGAGGGCTGTTACGGTCGGAATTTCAGCTCCTGTACTGGTGGATTCCGTTTCGCTGGGCACTGTTTCAATAGCGATTGCTGGGACGATCCACAGCTGGTCACCGGCGTCGAGAGAGTGTTCGAGGGCCGACTCCTCACGGATCACCCGCCCATGCTCGTCGTAGACGCGTGGAATCTCCGTCTGAGAGGGATCCGTTCTATCGTTCTCTCTCCCCCCTGTTCGGTCACGGGCCGCTGATAGCAACGCATCGCCGGCCGCTGAGGTCACCTCAGTAGCAGCGGGGAGCGTAGGCCACCGCTCGGTTATCTGAGGTGCGGGCTCGTCCTCGAGATCGTAGATGAGCGTACAGTCGTCGACGGACTCATCGGGGGCTGATGTGAGGAGTGACGCTGCTGCTGACCCTTTCGCGACAGCAGCATAGAACGTCCCAGCATCGACGAGGAACTGGATCACACCATGGAGCGTCTGTTCGGTATCTTCGGCATCTGCCTCTGACGTGACGTCGAGTTCATGGTCGAGACAGAAGCGGCATTTTCGCTGCTCAGCTGGGATCGATGCCCCACAGGAGACACAGGTACGGTCTTTGTCGGTTGTTCCGTCCGGATACCCGCCCGAATGCGAGGCCTCACGCTGGCGGGTTGGCTGGCCATCTGCTGGCTGATCCAGCGCCGGGTCCGGTATGAGAGTGCCTTCCCCGACAGGTTGGAACGCCTCTCGATCTGAGTTGCGGTCAGTCATCGATTCGCTCCGCGTTTCCTGCGGTTTGGTATTTAAATTCGAGGGTGAGAAACCCCAGGTGCCGATTCGGCGACTACGGTTTCAATATGACCGCCCGAGACGGCTTCAGTCACGGAGCTCAGCGATCGCTCGCCCGACCTCGCGAACGTGCTCACTCCGCTCGATGTCGAGTTCTGTCGACAGATACTCGACAGTCTCTTCGAGGTCCATACTCCTTGGTAGACTCTCTGCCTGTATGTAGGTACTCCTCCACCGGAGGCGTCTCAGATCGCTTGGAGTTCGTCCCGCCGGCTCCGAAGCGTCACGACTGATACCTTGGCTGCCGACGCAACGGTGGACTGGGTAATCAACGCGCCCTGCTCTTGGGCGGCCAGATACACACAGGCGGCTGCGACGCCCGTTGGCTGACAGCCGTTCGTGAGAGCTGTCTCCTCAGCGCGTGCTGCGAGGTCGTTCGCCCGACGCCGGATGTCGTGATCTAACTCCAGCTCCGAGATCAGACGGGGAATGAACGATGTCGGCCGCATGGGTGGTGTCGGCAGCTCCAATTCACGGTTCAGTGTTCGGTAGGCGTTGGTGACACGTGAGGACTCGACTCGGGCGGCGTCGACGATGTCCTCCAGAAGGAGTGGGTGTTGGTTACATCGGCAGGTGCCGTAGGCACTCGCTGCGGCGATGGCCTCGATGGATCTGCCTCGAAGCAGATCCTTGCTCTGGGCGCTCCGAAAGAGCTGGCATGCTTGGTCACGAATCGACTCAGAGAGCTCGAGAGTGCTCGCCAGCCGGCGCACTTCGCCCAGTCCGTGTGCGAGGTTCCGTTCGGCTTTGGATCGCCAGCGACCACGAGTCTGCTCACGTCGCATCCGGGCGAGCCGCCGGCGCTTCTGCCCTGAGAGCTCGTTCCCGTGTGCATCGGCTCCGTGGCCGATCTCGGTTGAGAGGCCTCGGTCGTGACGGGCCGCAGTCAGCGGTGCGCCTGTTCGCTCGCGCTCGTCTGCATCGTACGCCCGCCACTCCGGCCCGTGATCGATGTGTTGTTCATCGATTACGAGACCGCAGTCCTCGCAGACCGTTTCCTTGACGTTCGTAGTGACATGCCCGTCGCACTCGGGACATCGGTTTGCGTTCGACTCCGGTTGGACGCCTTCGTCGAAGCCAGTTTCGTAGATGTCTCTCGTTGCCATTGTTCTCACCGTATCCAGGAACTCGCCAGCACGGCGAGTCCCTCACCTATTGAGGGTGAAATAAAATCTATATGAGGATGAACTGTCTCACCGGGGTGAGGAATCGAATAATGCGCACTCTTACTCTACAACAGAACGGCCCACTCCTAAACTGCATTCTCTTGCTCATAGAATCATCGAGAATATTTCCAATCGCGTGGTTATGCCTTGCAGAACACAACTCTCGCGAGGCTCCCAGCAGTCATGGCGCCGAACACAAACAGGAATACGGACGATCTGCGGACCTCGATTGACCTATCGAAGCCTCTCTGGTATCCAGTGCGTTGAGAATCTCTCAGCTGTTAGATCAGCAGCCGAGAGATGCGCGATGTGCCCATCGAGCGGGGCAGCCATGTTCGACTCAACCCCGTCGGTGATGAGTAGCCCCCGAACCTCGATGTCCTGGTCGGTAAGATAACCATCCTGCTGGGCGAACTCGATGTACTCCAGCAGTTCCTCTAGACCGCTCTTGAACGTCTGTGGACTGTCACTATATTTTATTTCGGCTAAGATGACCGATACCGGTATCTCTCGCCGAGAGGAATCATACACCTCGAAAACGATATCGGGGCGTCCACTGAACAGCGAATGCCGCGTATCGTCCCCAAGAAAAGCATCTACCAGTTCTTCATGACGGCGCTGGATGTGCCGGATACGTTCGACGTAGTCCTCCTCGACTCCATCCAGTTCAGAGAGTGGAACGTGGAAGGAGAGTTCCCCACTTCGGTCGTGGTACACATCGACCGTGTGCTGGTCGCCCTCTAGTGTCGCGAGCGGGTTTGACCCGGACTCGATCGGATGCAGTCGGAATCCCTCGTCGCTGAACCCTCTGAGAAGTCGGAAAATACAGAATAGTTCGAACAGCCGCGGCAAGCGCTCCGGAACGACGAGAGTGTTCGACAGCAACTCGGAGATATCATCGTCATCATAGGCCCCGGCCAACAACCGGCGGTATCGATCGTAGTAGGTGTAGGCGTCGGTATATAGTGACTGGCGGGCTGTCCGAGCCGTATTGAGCATCCGCCGGTTGATCTCGATATTGTCCCCGTCACGGATGCGGTTGAGATGGACATTTCTGGCGTAGATCCGATCGAACCTGGTGATGCGCTCGGTCGGCCAGGCATTCGTCCGCCACTCATAGTCGATATTCGACAGGTCATCCTGGACTGTCGAGTGAATAACCCAGAGTAGTTTCTTCAGAACGAGATTTTCCGGGATGTCGTACTCGGTATACGGTGTCTTGCAGGCAAATTGAGTCCGGTCGCCCGCAGCCTCGGAATACCGAAGCCTGGTCGTCGCCTGCCAGTCGATGCCGCCGCGCACCTCACCCTGCGTGACCTCTCGCTCGCGCTGATTGGCGGTCTTGACTCGGCGGAGCCGTCCTTGGAGGGCTTCAACGAACTCGACGATATCGTCGCTAAGGCAGAAGTGGATGCGTTTGAGCCGATTGAGGTTCTCGATCCCTAACCCCGAGATATCGAGCGCCCGGGTGACTGATCGCTCGTTGATTGTTCCGTTCCGGAGATAGGTGACCAGTTCCTCTTGGACGGCGTCTGTCAAGGCCGCTCGACTGAGCTTACTCATCGCTCCGTGGCGGCAGGTCGAAGAAGTCCTCTGCCTTCCGTTCGAGTCGCTCGCCCTCGAGGGTTAAGTCGACTGGGCCTTCTTCGGTCGGAACGTCTTCGTCCGTGAGCGCGTCGACAAGACCTCGTTGCTCCTGAGGTGCCATCCCTTCGAGCTGTGGGAAGACCAGCGCGATGACCGCGTCCGTCAGAGCTGGCCCCGGATCCTCAAGCGTCGCCGGACCGGCCGCTGCGAGATATCCGAGGATATCCCGGACGATGGATGGACCGATTGTCTGGTGGTTATTAACCTTGTACCAGACCACGGCTAGCTGTTTGTAACTCCCTTCCAGCGGTTCCCGGAGAGTCTCATCCTCGGCAATCCATCCCGCTGCATAGTTTTCGTCGGACTCGGGGTCAAGAAGCGAGACGCGAACTTCCCCATCCTCGGCCAGTGGGGGAACGCCGACGTGTATGAAGTTGAAGCGACGCATAAACGCATAGGAGAGTTCATAGAGCGAGGTCTTGTCGTAGGTGTTCATCGTCGCAAGCAGCCGCCACGACGGGGTCACCGGGAACGTATCCGGATCAGTGATGATCGATTCCAGACGGGCGTCATTTTCTGCGTCACTACTATCGAGCGAGGCGATCTCGATAGGCGACTCTCGCTCGTAGGGGAGCTGGACCGAATCACCTGAGAGGACCGAAAACAGCTGACCGAAGGCTTTGTCAATATCTGAGCGGTTGATCTCGTCGATGACAAGCCACTCGTTGCGGATGGCGCCGTCCTTCCGGAAGCAGTCCAGAAAGATGCGTGGCTGGAAAACGAGTTCGTCACCTTCAGCCGATCGGTTCGGGACATAACCACCAATAGTATCGAAGGTTGTCCATTCGGCGGTGGCAGTGGTGAAGCGGTGGCCATCGACGATATCGCCGTGTTTGTCGACAACCTGCTTGCAGATGTGTTTGGCCAGCTTGGTCTTCCCCGTCCCGGGCGGCCCGGTGAAGATGATGTGCTGCCCGGAATTCAATGAGGCTTCGATTTGGCGCTTGAGTTCCGCCTTAGATTCGAAGTAGAGCCCCTCCGGGAACTCAATCGCCATCGTTGGGGGCGAGAGGCGGTCTCGAAGCCCTTCGATTTGCGTGTCGATATCGCCAGCCGACTGAATCGTCTTGAATTGCGTTTCCGACAGCGGGAACAAAGCCCCTCGCGCGTTGTTCCGGAGTACACGAGAGTCTTCTAACTCTTCGATGTCAGTTATGATTTCCCAGGAGATGGGTGCCAGTGAGTTCTCGAATCGGAGCGTGAGCCCCTCGACTGGCTCGTCGCGGAATTCCGGTTCTTCCTCATGGAGCCCCTCGACCACAACACCCTCACCGACGATCTGCTGTACCGGCGAGGAGTGATAGAACAACACCCGGTCCCCCGACCGGGCGGTTTCATATGATTCGAAGAGGCGTCGCTTTCGTCCGGCCTCGTTGTAGGCTGTATAGAATATCTCTTCCCCAGGTTCCACGCCGTCGAGGTCCCAGAGATCTTGATTGGCAGTTGCCCAGTAGTATTTTCGTTCACGCCCTCGAGCCAGCTCCAGGATGGTGTTGTACTCCTGTTCGCTGAGTTCAGTGATGACGTAACTATTGTCTGACTCCAGCACCGGGCTATCCTCAAGCTCCGGCACTGTCTGCAGGCGACTCCAGTCGACCCCGTCTAATGGTTCATCCCAGGCGAGAGTGATGCCTTCGACGGGCTCGTCACCATCGTCGGGCACCTCCTCGTGCAGTCCTTCAGTGACGTGACCTCGACCGACGATGGCCTGAGCGGGAGCATTCCGATAAATCAGAATCTCGTCGCCTGGTCGAGCCCGTTCGTAGACCGACTGGTTCCGGCGTTGCGTTCCGGCGTTCGTATTCCTCGTGTAGAACGCCTCACCGCCTTCATGATACCAGTCCTCGGACGCGGAATTGACCCAGAAATAATGGGTCTTGGTTCCTCGGGTAACGATGGTCTGAAAATCGGCGTCCGAGATCTCAATGATTGAGTGTTGTAAGGAAAACGATGTTTCGAGTTCGCCCCGGATGTCGTTCACAGCGACTGGATGAATCTCTTCATAATCCTCGATAGACGCAAAGCAGTGGATCTCATCGTCGCGTTCCTCGCGCTCGATGTCTGTGACTCGCGCCGTCGCATAAAGATCGCCGTCTTCGAGATAGACCACACGAGCCGTCTCGGCTTCCCAGAGGAGCCGGGTCCCGGGATTGCCCAGCTTGAAATGATACTGCGACGTTAGGTCGTCTTCCCACTTGTCATCCCCTGTTTGGAGAATAAAGGAACCACCTGGGGACTGGTCTGTAGCCTGGCAGTCGTCTGGTAGGGTTGCTATTGGTGGGTCGGTTACCGTCTCCTCGAGGGCGCCTAATGCCGGAATCAGGTCCGGATCACGCTCAGCTAACTGCCAGCGGATGCCCTCGAATGCCTCGGTCCCGATGAGCGTCTTTCGTGCAGAAAGTCCGGTCTCGAGTCCCCAATTACTGACGTCTCGATCGAACTCTGATCCGGGAACCACCTTCCACTCTACCGGCCAAGCGTGAACATGTCCGGTATCCGGCCCCTCGACACGCTCGTCGATGACCTCCGGGCAGTAGTGATATCCACCCTGTTTGGTCACACCGATACCGAGGATGTCGCTCCCGTCCTTCGCGATGACTAGCTGTCCGGGCTGCATCTCCTTGCCGAACCGCCGGAGGTAATCACCGACTTCGTCTCCATCCCACTGCTCGGCGGCAGT
This sequence comes from Halorubrum tropicale, assembly GCF_001280455.1. Taxonomy (NCBI): domain Archaea; kingdom Methanobacteriati; phylum Methanobacteriota; class Halobacteria; order Halobacteriales; family Haloferacaceae; genus Halorubrum; species Halorubrum tropicale. The sequence goes on along the minus strand of NZ_LIST01000007.1, from coordinate 52,847 downwards.
TTCGAGTTCTGCTCCCGAGAATTCGTCGAGTGGGCCTGTATCCCAGCCGATAGAGCAGATTCCCAATTCCTGCCATACGGGCCAGAGCCGCTCCGGTTCGGGTTTCTCAACATTGGACCGCCCTGCATTGATCTGCCAGACTGTCCGGTCGTCGAAGTTCTCTGGGAGCGGTGAATTCTCTGGACTGACCTCCGCTCGTACCCAGTAACAGAAATAGTCCAGCTGTCGGAGATGGGAATCGAATCCGAACTCTTCGCGAATCGTGTGAAACTGCGCGGTACTGTCGAGATATTCTTCGGCACTGGCCGAGAGGCGGATGTCGAAACAGGCATCGAACACCTTCTCAGTCTGCTGGTTGACGATTGGGAATCGCGTCGGACGGAGCAGACAGAGGAGGGCCGTGAGCGTTGCCCCGCCGACGTTATCTAGATCGAGATCGAGGAGGCGCTTCGCTGCCGAATCGACTGTATCTGGGTCTGCCTCTTCATCGAGAAGTATCTCAAAAATATCGAGTAGCGTCTCTGCAGACGTCCCCTTGACTGAAGCATCGTAAGGGATGCCACCAACAATTCCAGTATTGTCCGATACCAGGTTTGCTGCGCGTTCCAGCTCCTCTTCGGAGCCATCAGTTTCGAAGTACTGAGCCTGAGTTGCCTCCCCACCGATAGCTGAGGAGGTCAGAGTCGTCGACTTGAGTGCTGTGAGCTCTGCATCCCCAAACACGCCTTCCGATTGGTACGCCTCCAGAAGGGCCCGGACAGCCTCTGCAGTCCGGTCGAAGGTTTCTTTGACACTCTCCCACTCCACTGCCTGGCGATACCGCTTGACACTGAATTTCGTGTAGTACCAGCGATCAGCATCGATATCCAGAGTAGTATCCGCATATCGAGTTGTCATCTACATTCGGTCGCGAAGGGCAGGCGGGAAAACTTTCCGGATAAACCCGTATCATTACCCTCAGCGCCATTTTAGATGACGTTCGTTTCAGTACTGCTGGACAAAGCACGCTTGTATTGCCGATGATGGACACGGAGATTCAACTGTTGGCTTGTCTCTGAGGATAGGATTCGTTCGGGATTACAGACATCTGACTCCATTCAAAGCCTCCGAATTTGATAGGAACATTGTACAATAGACAACCCTTACGTCTCAAGTGAGGCGAGGATGCCACCTGATAAGCGACGGCCCATTCGGTACGCCCCCCTCGGTGGTTGTCGGTCTCGGCTTGATGGCACGACAGCTGTCGTAGATGGCGGTAATGTCATTATTATAACTATTATATTTATAAATGGAACGACGACGTCAATTACGCTCGACAACGTAGAACTGATCTGAATCTTTTCTTCGCCGTGTATTCGTTATCGTGAAGTCCGCAACGTGACGGAGAAGACGATGAGGGCAAAGAAAAGAATTCCAGCTCCGGCTTCAAACACAGCTACCCATTCGCCAATACCGGTTGGGTCGAAGTTGCTGTAACTAAGCGCTGTAAACGCGAGAATGCTGAAGAGGAGTGTATATTCAGCGGTCTGGAAGGGTGATTGGTCGGGCATTCCAAATTGGAGCTGGCCAAGCGAGTCATGGGTTAACCAGCCAAAAATTCCATAGACACAGGCAGAGATGGTGATCACCGCTGCTGCCCACAGGAGAAGAAACCGGATGCGGACCCCATACCCGATCAGGTATTTTTGTAGATAAGAGCCGACCATACGCCGTGATAATCCCTCATCGCGATGGGCGCGTCTTCGCGCTTCTTTCTTCCGGTAAAGATACTGGAGTGAAGTTGCTCCCATCGCATTTTCTCGGGTCACTGACTCGAGCGTCCGATAAACGGACGCAGCTTTCTCGGCGGGAGTAACGGTATCTCCTTCCTGATCCGCGGCCTCGTTATCCTCATAAACACATTTAGTATCAAATATTGTTTCTTTCCCCAGTCGTGCAGAAGAGAGGTGAGTCCCATATAGTGCGGCATCGCTGAAATCGGCCTCGACCAAATCTGCCTGCGAAAATGTGGCATATTCAAGATTTGCGCCCGCGAAGGTGGCTCTGTCTGCTTTCACGCCGACAAACGATGCACCAGCTAACTCTGCATCCTCGAAGGAAGTACCGCTAATTCGAGCTTCATTAAATCTCGCGGCTTCAAACGAAACCCCGTCGAGGAACGAACCAGCAAGATCAGCATTAGAGAAATCTGGACTCTCTGCGTCTAAACCAGAGAAATCTGTACCCTCGAGATTGGCCTCTCTAAAAACCGCGTCATCTAAGACTGTCTCAGTGAACGTTGATTTCCGCAAATCCGCATTCGTAAAATCCACGTTATGAAATTCCGCATCGTGAAAATCTGTATTCGCCATAGACGCCCCGTGGAATGACGCTCGGTCAAAGACTGCTCCACTCACGCGGACACTCGACATAATAGCTTCATCAAAAACAGCTCGACGAGGATGAGTTCCACGGAAGTTTGCCCGCTTCAGACGGGCATCCGAGAAGTCAGCTGCTTCCAACGTAGCCTTCCGGAAATCCGCTTCCCTCAACTGGGCGCTTGTAAACTCGCACGCTGTCACGTCTGTCTGAAAACTGGCCTCCGATAGGTCAGCGGCTGTGAAGTTGGCACCATGTAATTTGGCTTGTTTGAACTCTGCTCCAGATAAGTTGGCGTCCCGAAAGTCTGTATCACGAAGATCCACACTCACGAATTCAACGCCTGTGAGATCCGCATCAGAAAAGTCACATCCACGGAAACTTACCCCCTCCACTCGCTGCCCATCAGGCAACGAAGCACTGGAGAAGTCTTGATCTGTTACATCTAGACCTTTCGTGACCAACTGACCAAGCGAATCACCCTCCTCGCCATCTGGTTGCTCATTCCCCACTCCATGTTCTTCCTCTTCGGGAGTCTCGGTGCTGGGTTCCTCGCGAGGCTCGTATCGTTCGCCCTGAAATCGGAAGGCGAGTCTGATCGTCTTCGCGATACTCTCTGGTTGCTTTCCGCATTCAATTGATTCGCTAATATCGCCCGGAGTAACATATTGGACATCATCCTCTGGGAGGAACCGAACTTGAGCGTTTTCACCACTCTTCTTGGAGGAGGCAACGGCTTGGAACGTCCCGAAAACACGATCTGATTCAGTATCATGGAGATAGATTTCGTCATCCGCAGAAATATCGTATTCTGGGTGCTGTGCTCCATTCTCTTCGATCCATCTAGTTCTCTCTTCAGTGTTACAGTCGAGCACCCACACAGTCATTCGTTTTTGGGTGTCTCGGGCAGACGTCAAGAATCCTCTGCCGGTCGTAGATCCGTTCTGTGTTTTGGCCGTCGGCTATGTGAGATCGACTGTAGTACTTGCTTCAAAGACTCCATCGAACAATTGTTGGACGGCCCTAACTTGATCGCCTTTGAGTAGGACTCCGATCTCGAAATTAGTCGTGAGGCTTGTGACGGTCAAATTGGCACTTCCGAGGTAGCACTTCGAATCATCTACGATGACGGTTTTTGCGTGAGTGGCGTACTTTTGTGTTCCACTTGTGCTATCTGTGGAGAAGAACTCGGCTACCTCGAAGAACTCCTGCTCAGAGTCCGCTAAGTCCTCAGCGATAGATTTGAGAACCGTGTGGCGATCCGTTTCTGGAGTAACATCTCTGGTTAAAACGCGCGTCTGAATGCCACGCCGTGGAAGACGCGCGATCTCCTCGATAACTTGTTGTCCCGGGTCAAAATACGGGTTCGCGACTCTGACCTCTTCCTCGGCCTCTATCAGTAGTCCTCGGATGCGGGTAGCAATCCGGCTCACGTGACTTGGCAATTCGATCTCGACATCCGGCGGACTTGTGACGACAAGCTCTGGCGTTGAGTCAGCCAATTTCTCATCGGGTTCGACTGTATTTAGCGCACTGCATGCCGCTGCTTGCTCGTGGAGAATCTTGACAGCGTTCGGGACGTCGATCCTGAATGTGGCATCGACGAACGGTGATTCATAATCTGCTTTCTTTGCTACATCATTCAGCAGTAATCCGACTAGTATAGCTTCCGCTTCGGTTTCTGTCAGGGAACTCTGGGTTCCAAGCTTTTCACTGATGTCGTGTCTGGTGATCTTCGGCGTTTCCGTCGTGAAGCCACCAATCGCCTGTTTAATCGCGAGAATGCGATCAGGGGAGTCGATTGCTGTGGCGATCGTGTAATCTATCGATGCCACCTGATGCTGGGTGTCATTTGAGTTGTTGCTCATATAGACATGTCCCAGAATGGGTCGAGATCTTCGGAGCCCACGAGCATGTTCCTGTCAAGGCTCTCGTTGAAGTATTCGCATGTGAACTCGCTCACGTGCATACAGGCATGGCATTCTGCAGCCTCCTCAGCGTTTTTACACGCCGGATCATAGATACACTCGCTCGCGAATTTTTTCGTGTCCGCGATCCAGTCGTTAATTTGAGTTTTGAATAATGTGAACATTCCACCAAGCGCGAAGTGCTCCATACTCTCGGCATAGAGAATTATTGCAGGGACATTTGGGAGCAACAACTCTGAGATACTGTCTCGGTCGAGGCCACACTGCTCGCTTGCGGTGCTCATTAATGCGTGACTCATAGAGTGAATCAGTGTGTATACGTCCTCAGTCATCGGATCCTCGATTGGCGTGAATGGATTCTGGATTTCACGTGGATCCACATTCTCGAGGAACCACTGCTTGAGTGCTTGGTCGTCGTTTAAATCTGGTGCGTCGCGTTTGACTAAGGTGCTATTCTCAAGCAACCACTCGATAATCGCCCGCCGATCAAGTTCCAGTACAATCGCTTCAGACGGTGACCGGTCACCGTATATCGCGAGTGTTTCATCATCATACGGATGTTCGAAGGGCTGGAGGTCTGTTTCGCCTGCAGATGGAGAATCACGGGTATACCCGAACAGTAGATTCAGCAGGGGGAAATTGTCCACAACCCACGCATCCGAAACGTTGAGCGTTTCAAGATTCTTTCGGTAATATTTCGCTTCCGGATGCTTCTCTACGAAGTCGTCATCCTCGACAAACTCATCAAGTGACCGTGGAGTCGGATGCCGATCGACATCTTCGATATCCGCTCTTACACCCTGATACCCCCTTGTACAACGGAGATAGGCGAAGAGCTGATGCGCAACCAGCGTATGCCAGTTCCGGTCATCCGGCGCTGTTACGTCTTTTTCATTCATCGCCACGACCGCATTCCGACTGAATCCGTCACCGGGCGAGAGATCACGAATCATCTCCAACACGATCTCTCGGTTCTCCTCACCGAGTTTGTCGACGTAGTTCTCGATTTGCTCCTCATCGATCCCCTCGGTAGCGGCGACTTTCTCCACCGGAATATCATCTGCACCTAAATCCGGATTCTCGAGATGAGCGGCCATCAGGACTCTTGCCCACCCCTCTCCGTAGGGAATATCCGCCTCACTAACACCTATCGGGGGGATTTCGACAATAGCGTCACGCTGGGCGTAATAGACGGAACCAGATTCAACCGGCGTTGCAACGCCAATATAGTCTCCACACCCCTCACAGTACCCCGATAATTCTTCCTTGTGGCTGGGACAGCGGTCACACCGGAATGACCACGTACGGAGGCTTTCCGGGGCACCTCGCTTCAGGTAAATATGATCTAAGGCCTCACATGAGTCGCATGGTGACGGTGTGAGATTCGTTACTGTCCCGCAGTCGTGGACCAGTACAAACTGAATCTGTTGTAGATCACCACTACAATCTCCACGTGGACACGATCCACCGACTTGTCGCAGTCCCTTCGGTGTATCACGATACGTGACCGCGTTACATTCCTTACAAACTACCGTGGTTGGGAAGAACTCGCCAGAAACACTCGTTACACGGTAGAAATCCATTCCTCGGTCACGAATATCCCTCCACGGCGGCTGATCCCCATTCCGGAAGCTTTCCACTCGCCCAGCAAGATGATCTGCAACAAGGCCCGAGTCAATCCCCTCAAGAGGCTCTGCCCGCCATTCATCTACCTTCATCGTGATGCCGCTACGCGCAAAGCTGAAGACTGCTCCTGGCCCCATATCGTGCATCACTTGCGCGATTCCCCGCTCCATCTCGGCTCCATTTTCTTCGGACATTCTACTCATTCTCCCTCGAGAAGTCCTCGAGAAGATCTTCGGTCGCTAATCCTGGGTCCACAGGAATCTGTTCGTCAATATCCCGGAGACTCCGCATTGGACCGCGTTCACTGTCCTCCTCGCCCTCGAGGATGTTGCCGATATATTTCTTCAACCCAGCGTTTCGCGGATCCCGAATTTCGGGATCTGCATTCTTGAGTCGGTACCAGATATCGTCGAATCGGTCCTCAATCGCCTCCTGATAGAGTTGTGCTCCGATCTCACTCTCTGAATCCTCATCTGCCCCGTCGACATCGTATGCCCGCAGCACAAATTCGAGTAGTTCCTCCTTCTCGATGTCCCCGGCCTTTACCGCAGCCCGGAACCCATCCACATTGTAGATTCGTTTCTCGTATTCGGTCTCATGATGAAGATCGTAATACTGGACGAGAATCCCCACAACGACCCCCGGGAGTGTACACTCGATCGCGAATTCTGCCCAACGTTCCAGTGGCGTCGCCTCCACGAGCAGATCCTGATACCGATGGTAATGCTGGAATCGACCGTAGTGTGATCGATCGCGAGCACGGATCGAATTAAAGAGGAGGAAGACGGACCCAGTGTATTTCCGTCCAACCCGTGAATATGCCTGAATGTATTCCGCTGTGTGTCTCGGCATCCCGAAGAACGAGATGAAATTAAACCGATCAACGTCCACCCCGTGAGAGATCATACTTGTCGCAACGACGACGTCAATTGCCTCCTCCGGATCGTCCGTTTCCAGATAGCCTAACACCTCTCTAACCCGCTCCATGTCCGTCTCGCCCGTCATTGAAACCGGGTTCAGTCGGTGATACGGCCCGTCGAAGGCATCGAGGTGGCGATTGACCATACCTTCGATGGACCGCTGGATAATGTCGCTTTGACTTTTTGCAATATTATACGAAACTTGGACTTTGTAATCGTCGAGTGCGTCTAATAACTCGTCTTCCCGGTCTACAGCTGTATCTGCGAACTGGAGTGACCCTTTGACTTCGTCTTCAGCGATCTCCGTAATATCACCGTAGAGGGATTCCGGCTCGGCTTCGTAGTCTTGAACAATGCGGGCATATTCCCTGATGACAATATTGATGCCGCGTGTTCGGCCGATCCCTCTTGGGACTGCGCCAATCATTTGACGTCCAAGTCGGTGCGGATCCTCGTAAGCATAGAACGACTGGCGCAGCCGTGGACCCTGTGATGGGAATTTGTTTGGTTCACTCCGGTATAGGGAACGAACCTGATTTTCCGCCCCTTCGATCGTTGCTGTTGCAGCAACTACCTTCATCTCCCATTCACCGTCGGTATACTGGCGGATCAACTCTTGAATTAGTGTTTCATAATGGGAATCAAACGCCCCGAACTCCTCACGTAACAGGTGGAGTTCGTCTTGGATAAGAATCGACGGCGGATCCGCTGGCTCAACAGATTCCAACGATGATCTTGAAGACCGATCACATTCAAACTCATCGGGCATATTGTGACCGCGTACCAGACATCCCTCCTCCGGAGTGTAACCGTGTTCGGGGCACCGATTCTTCATTTGCCCCAGCATTCCCCTTGCTCGCCGATTTTGTCCGATCACAGCAATTTTGTCGATCGTACTGACGATGAATGTCGGCGCATACCGGTAGATCTCATTGTCCGTAATATAGATCGGAAGTTCAGCAACCTCACCATCCTGTCGTTCGACTTCATTACAGTCTGGATTGGTACACTGGTGGATGATACGCATTCGATCCAGATCTCCGGTAACTTCCACAGTGTCTTCGTTGCAGAACGGGCACTCGGGAACAGTTAACCACTTTTGCTGGTGCTCTTCGCTTTCTCTCGCCAATCGAACGAAGTTCGTCCCATCATCCCCGTCAATTAGATTGTTGGGCGTGTTGTCGTCGCCAACGAAGTAACCAACACTAAATTTGTCTCCTTCCATCTTTGGATGATCTCGTCGGATGGCCTCCGCGTTACACAGGAGATCTGCAATACGTTGCAACTGCTGGAGGGAAAGGAGCCGAAGTGGGAACTTCGTCATCGCCGTAACTCCATACTCTTTCCCACGAAGTCGATCCAAGAACGCCGTAAATGTAACTAGTCCAAGATATGCCTCGGTCTTTCCACCCCCTGTCGGGAAGAAAATCATGTCACAGGTCCCCAACCAGTCATCGATATCGCGCTCAGGCTCCGCCTGAGCAACGATATCGGGAATCGACATCACGATATAAATAATCTGGAAAAGTCGCCAATCCTCGTACTCCTCCCCAAGCGTATCGAATGCCTCGTTCAACGCTTTGAACGCAATTCGAATGTCCTCATTGGACGGGTTCAACAACAACTCTTTCCCGCGTACAAACCTCTCCCTCTCCGTCGCAAACTCTTCCAACATCTCCTCGTACTCTTCTTCAGCCTCATCCCGCGCTCCAGCCAACACATCCTCACGGATGTCCTTGTACTGCTCGTGGGCAACTTCCATCTCTTTCTCGATGAGGCCCAGAACTTCCTCGAATTCGCCATCTGCCAGCTTGCTAAATGGCGCTGGAACTGTTTCACGGGATACATACTTCGGCTGTTCATAGACTGGAACGGGGTTAGTTCGGATAGTAGTCACAGCCCGGTTTGACTCGGGTTCAGCCGCACAATTTTGGCCGACAGCATAGATATTCCCGTTATATTGGTATCGTTTTTTCACCTTCTCTGACTCGAATGGATCAAAAATTGGACTCTCTGCCTCGACAGTCAACTCCGCGTCAAACAAGTGGGTTTGCCACTCTTCATCTCCTTCAACGGCCGCTTCGTAGTCCTCCCCATGAGTGTTCATCATAGTAATTGTAACCGCAAAAAGACCATCATCGCGTCTGTCAACCTCAATCCGGATTTCCGCCTCCCAGAGTGCCGATTTCAGACTCCCTGGAAAGGTTTCCTGAAGGTATTCCTCGAAGACGGTTTCCGACTCCAGAGCTGACGGTGGCACTGACTCTCCTTCGTTATATCCGAGATCCGCAGCAGGTTCCCGTATTGCCCGGTCTTTCCCACGATATTCCTGTTTTGCTCCTTCCAATCCCTCGACAAGTGGTTCAGTTATTTCTGCACCTGTATCAGCTGCATTCCTGAGCTCAGCCGGTGAAATTTCAATTGGATCAAATGATGGTTCGAGGCGCTCATACACATCTACTAGTGGCTGAGATTCAGAGAAAGATGAAGTATCGTGACCGCCGTCGGTTTCAATTCCTGGTGTAACCTCAGGTAGATCCTCTTCGCCCCGAGTATTATCCTCGATATCGCTATGATCGAGTTGTTCTTGATACGTGGGGAACCGCTTGTAGAATAGCTTTGTTGACGGCTTGATTTTGATTGCCTGCTCGAACTTCTGGGGATCAATTTTAATTTTCAGGCCTGTTGAGAAGGGTGAGATATTCTTCGTGATATTGCTCGCATCTTCCTCATCCTCGCCAGTGCTCGTCGCCTGCTCTTTCTGGTAGTCGTATTGATTTGCGAGTTTGGCCGCGAAGTACCGAACTTTTGGATTGACGCCATATAGCCGCTTTTGCGCGTCTCCCCGCCCTGTGATGCGATTGATCAGCTTCTTCGTGATAACCTTATTAATTGCCTGATGCCGCCGAAAATCTAGATCACCCCCTGTATCGTAGGTGTCATCTGGTGGTCGAGTATATTCTGGTGCGGTTCGTGGCGGGATCGAATCGAACCGTTGGTACATGATATAAGTCCGATGAGGAGAAGGGAGATAAAGTTAATTAACCGATCAAAACAACATAGATACTGAGATCCAAGGACTAATCTGTTTACAGTTCACTCACAGACTCAACCACTTGGATTGACGCCGCCTCGTGTAATTCAGAGGCATCTAGTGAATTCATTTGCTCCTTGATGTGTGCTCGGAATTTATGACCCTGGCTGGCGTTTTCTGCACGAACTCGACGCATACTCTCCTCAATTTCGAGCGCCCGTTCGCCAGTCAATTCATCGCGGTTGAAAATCTCGCCGATTGAATCGATGTCTGTTGCCTGCTGTGGCCCAATTGTCAACGAGGGCGATTGCGCCAAATCTAGTACATCATCCGCCTCAGCTACGGACTTGAACCACCGCCACACAGTCGCTTGCTCTCGGTCGATATCATTAGTTACCGCTAGAATGCTCTGACGGACAACAGCCGATACTTGCTCCTCCGCATCTGTCTCCTTCATCATTCGTTCAAGAATCTCTTCCAAGGCAGCATACCACGTGTTGATATCCTCGAAAGCCCCTGTCTCACTAAGTTCAGCATCGTAGACTTTATCCAACCATTCATCCCATAACCGGCGCTCCACATCATCGTCAAACACAACGATTTCTTCTCCCTCATTCAGGTTTCTTGGCGACACCCAGTGATATCGCCCTTGACTATCTGGCTTCGGCCGCTTTCGCAAAACCCGCTGGCGTGCCTCAGGCTCATCACCTGATTTCAGCCTGATGCGGAATTCTCGTTGTCCTCCACTTTCGTATCTATCACCAACGCTCTCGTAATCTCGAGTCCGATCCTGATCGAATAGCGCCACAAGCTCGTCTTTTGCCACCCCAGTAGATCTGGTCCCGGATGTCGACGCAGATGCCTCGCCAGATGCTGCTTGTGCCCCCTCGTCTGGTGCGCCTTCTGGAGCTCCAACCTGATCTGCCAACACCTCTTCTTCGTCCGCCTCTTCCGTGGCTTTTGCTGCTAAGGATGGTTGCTGTTCAACGGTTATATCCGGTGGTGTGTACGGGTTGTAGTCAGTTCCCGGAGCAGCATCATTCAAGAGGCTAAAGAACTGCTCAATGTCACTCTCAACCATCGGCAACCAATCCGTCTGGTACATCAACACAGTCGTCTCCGCAACAGCAGGATGACAGTAGAATCCAGCATACTGTGGCCGCTGTGGCCCAACAATAAGCATTTCGTCGTGATTACTGATGCCACGTGCTCTGTCCGGACTCGTGATTGTAACTCGACTAGATTCTATGTCAGATTCTGAAATCACTCCCTCCGACAAAAGTATCGATTGTACCGCTCGCCGCCACGTATCTTTCGGCATAAACACGGCCACAGTCTTGTTCGACTCTAACGCCTCGGACAGATGGTCAGTGAGTGCATCATACAGCGGATTCTCATCACCCATCGCTCTCGATACATTGCGGAGATTGTCGGCAGCATCGAACAGATGCCCCGCAGCCCCAGTCCCATGCATTTGATCTCCTTGTGCCTGTAAATCATCGATAAGAGTATCTGTCGTTCGAGGTGCGAAGAACCCGTCTCGTTGATTTCGCACCCACTCATTATACCGGTCTAATGGAACCGGGAACCGCTCAAACATCATTTGCCGAGAGAAAACGCGACTCGCCGCACGATTATAGTCATACTCTCGTAGCTCAGCCGATAACTCGTACCCTTGCTCCAGCTGCTCTCTCACCCCATTATCATCCACGCCGAAAATTATGATCGACCCCTGTCTTGACAGACTAGTAATATTTCCTCTGGTTCCAGACGACGTCAGAGTATTGGCACTCTCTGGAACTCCAGTCTCAACCGCTTGCTCTATCGCGTCTACTCCAGGAAGGGTATCTACATTCCCCAGTTGCTTTGGAGGCCCATATCGAGGCGCCCGTCGTTCTTCGAACTCATGTTTGGTATAATTCGAATAGACTGGGAGTACGGGAGATCCAGCGAATTCTTCTATTATCTCGTCAATCTTGGCTTCGTACGCTGATTTGGTTCGCGAAGTAAGATTCATAAGAATACAGCCAGGCTCCTCCAGCACCCGTAGCTCATCAAGATCCTTTGTTAATACCAGACGCGTCTCAGTATCGCCGCCACTTTGCTCAGTTACACTTCCGCCAGTGATACTGGCATGAGGGATAAAGTCCGGGAGTAAGACTGTCTGCTGTTCCCCATTAGTACCCGTATCAATAGCATAGTGGCTGTATTCTTCTCGAAGCTCGCCTTTGTTCCCCCAGTGCTTCGAGCCCCCCGGCGAAAATATCACGACATCTTCTCCCCCTTCTAGATTCTTAAATAGGAATTCGAGGGCAACGAGAAGAGACAGTTTAGGGGCATATACTGGCCATATCAGCGGCACATCTCGAGAACGTTCAACAGCGTATCGAATGTTCTCGATTGCTTGTCGCGTAAAGCCGTCCAATTGAAGAGGTTTCAGGCTCGTTGTTCCGGGTTCCCGGTAAAGTAGCGTATCGGTTAGCTCGGTAAGCGCCCCGACAGCTGTATATTCTTTGTTGGCATTGAGAATTTCTGCGACGTAGGATTCCGCACTATGGCTTTGGGATTTGCTGTATCTGGTAACGAGATCGCTTGCTAAGTCAGCATGCCGGCTGGATTCGTCGGTTGCAAGTTCGGACAACTTCGAGAGCTCGGACTCGACCGCACTCGGGAAACCTTTGACCAAGGTTTCAAATTGTCTAATTGCATGTTCCCTGAGAGCCGCGTCTTCACTATCGAGCCATTTACTGAGTTGTTGGACGAACCCCGTTACCTCCTCCTCGCCTACATCAGCTTGCACGAGGGCTGAGAGCGCATGTTCGGCAGCCCTTCGGTTCGAATGGCTCTCCTCTGGCTGAATATCTACAATGTTGATTAAGCGATTAATTGTGCGTTCTGTATCAACTGCTGGAGATGTGAGAACGTATTGAAGTGCGTCTGCCGCTACGTCCCCGGTCTCGGTGTTGAGGAGCTCAAAAAGCTTCTCCTCGTGAGTCGAGATGACCGATGGTCGGCGTCTCGCCAAGTGTCGGATTACACGTGCTTCTTCAGCACCTGTTTCTGAATCAGTCTTGGTAGAGATCGAATCGAGGGCTGTCTCCAGAACCCTATTGAGCGAGTTTGTGGCTTCTCGTTTGACTTTTGGAACTTCGTAGCCTTCCATGTCGAGAAGTTGTTCGACGCTCTCGAGAGTCGGTTCTGCGCCGAGGAGGCGTGCACTAACTGCCCGGACCTCAGCACGTTCTGCATCCACAAAGAGACCGATTTGCTTCGTCGACAGCTGTGGAGCGATGTCTACCGATGTATTAGAGAGATTTAAGAGAACATTGCAGAGTTCTTCTGGAGCAGACTCACTGTCACACTCTGTATTCTCAATAATTGCTGGGAAGTGGTTTGCGACCGGAACAGGATACCACTTGGCGAGAGCTTCGAGGAGCTCCCAGGCTTGGAGGCGTGTTAGTCGGTTCTTGTCCCCGACATAATTAGAGAGTGTGCTGACGAGCGTGTCGACACAGACGAGATCAAAGTCTTCGGGAGTCTCATTGTTGATTCGGCTCGCAGCGTTCCATCTGGTGTCGAGATCCTCGAACGCTGTCGCAATATCGCTAGCACACGGAGGAGATTCACACATTTCTCTGTGTTACATTGGTTCCTGCGCGGAGAACTGGTCTTGAGTTGTCCGGTTGTGGGTTATCACGGGAGAATCGTCAGAGCTGACTGTTCGCGGGCGATCCATAGCACCGTGTACTGTGCTCCGTCGTTAGGTAATTAAGACCATCAAATCTGGCAATCATAATATATTCTTCTGACTGAATTTGGGTACAGACATCCTCAGGCGGGAACGGTAGTCTGCAAGTGGGTCCGCACAGTTTCACCTATCTTCTTAGCTAATCGGGGAGGAACTGCGTTCCCTACTTGACTATACTGGGGAACAGTATGTTGGCGTTGCTTTCCCCCTGTTGTGCGTGGTCCCTTAAACTCGAACCAGTCGGGGAACGACTGAAGCCGAGCTAACTCCCTAACTGTCGGAATCCGCGGTTGCTCGTAGTGAACGAAGTCATCCGGCAATGTCGTGACGGTTGGTGCGGGCTTGTCTGGATGCCAACGCTGCAGTGAATGTTTCTTCGTCTGGTATTCCTCGGGCAGATCATCACCTGACTCGCCCGGAGCCAGCTGTCTAAATCGCTCCCGGACTCGCTGTTGGTGGTTCGTCGCCTTGTGGTTCGGCGGCTTTTCGGATCCTCCTTCACGCATCGTGCTCTGGTATTCTGACTGTGGCGGACCTCGGTACTGTTGAGCTGTTTCACCGTATTCAAGGAATGCCAAATCCCCGATTGCATCGTTCAGTGAAATCCATGGTTTAGTCGCCTCAGCAGGCCGATCGCTTGCAGGGCTCTCCGGATCATAGTGGGTTGGAGAAGGCAAATCAACCATCTCCTCCTTTCCCGCAATAAAAAATACTCGCTCACGACGCTGAGGAACCCCGAAGTTAGCCGCGTTCAACACGGCTGGCTTATCAGAGATGTTGTATCCATCATCGCGGAGCGCGCTAATTATTCGTTCCTTGTATTCACCGCCTTCCATAGATAGAATCCCCGTGACGTTCTCCATCACTACAACGTCAGGGGACAGAGTTGAGACGATATTAATGTAGTTGGCGACGAGCGAGTTTTTCGGATTTCCAGGATCCATTTTGCCGGCGGTAGAAAATCCTTTACACGGTGGGCCACCAATCACAACGTCAACGTCTGCCGGTGTGAATTCAACCTGTTCAAGAAGCCCCGAGGGGCTAGTTTCCTGCAGGTCGGTTTTGACTGTGGGTATTTTTGGGAGGTTGTGTTGGTAAGTTTTGAGTGCGGGTTCGCTGCGGTCGACCGCGCCGAGAATGTTAAAATTCGCTTGACGAAATCCGTAAGAAAAACCTCCAGCACCTGCGAAGAGATCGACACAATTCATTACCTCTGATTCCGGTATACCAGGTCAAAATAGTTTCCCTTGAAATAATTCCAAGCGATTATATACGAACCTATCATAAAACAGCCTCTGTCCAGACCGGCGCTCGCTACGCGATGTCCGCTGGCAGGCGGTCTGAAAAAAACTCACGATATGATACAACACCCGACACATCCTGATGCTGATCCTGCTTCACACCCTCGAACACGATCAAGGTAAACCCTTCATCGGTGATTTCTTCGACCTTCCTCGTCGTTATATCACTCCGCGATGAGGATGTGAAGATATCATTTCCAGCGCCAGTTGCGATGAATTGGGCTTCTGTCGAATTCCTAAGTGAACTATCCGAGAACGACTGTCGAAACCGATCTCGCAGTGTTGTCAAGAACGAGATATAGATAGTCCCTGAATATTCCTCATCGACTGCCTCTACCTCATACACATGGCCGTTCCCAGCGGTGTCATGAGTTAGAATCGAATGCCCCGCTTTCTCAACCAAGTTCTCGATGTGATACCGGAGTGAACTACCGGCCCGCTTCCGTCGCGATTGCTGTGCTGACACACTAATCGCATCCATAGCTGGATACAGGAGGGGTAGAATCTTCGAAAATACTTGAGTGAACCCGTCTTCTGCCCGATAAATCTCCTCCATCTGGCTGAATAGTTCTTGTAGCTGGGGATATTCACTGAACTCTCCTTGGTGCGTCTCACTCTCTGCAAAGGCACTCAGCGATGCTTGTCCAGTGTCATACTTTTCCTCCAAAAAGATCCGTAACGCCTCGCGGTACACCTCCGTCTCTTGCTCAATGTAGATATCCCGCTCTAACTCCAACAGTTCTTGGAGAATATGATCTGCATTCCGGGTAATTGTCCCCGGATTTAGAGACGCATACCGACTTTCATACTGCTTGAGAGCATTCTCACTCAATTCCTCTGGGTCTGGTAACCGATCAGCCTTTACTTCCTTTAGGAACCCGTCACCTTGAAGCTCGTTTTTCACCGTGTCCGGATGAACCATTAGCTACATACAACGCACCCGGAACTCCTTCAATATTTTTTATATCCGCTGGAGTTTGTACCGGTATTCTCTTTTTACACCCTCTCTTTAGTCCACCTAATGGGCTCAGGATTGACGTGTATCGATCTCTTTAGCGGTGCAGGCGGATTCTCCCTCGGCTTCTCTTGGGCCGGCTTCGATATCCATGCTGCAACAGACTATCAAGAGACTGCGAAACAGACCTACACGGAGAACCTCGACGCTCCGTTCCTGCAAGCAGACATCGTTTCACTAGCCGACAATCCGGCTCCACTCATCGAAACCGCCAACTCTGACCTCGAGAATATCGATGTGGCTATCGGCGGTCCGCCGTGTAAGGGATTTAGCACAGCTGGGGCATACAATCCCTCGGATTATCGCTCAGATTTACTGTATTCATATCTGGATGTCATCGAGCAGCTCTCGCCAAAAGCAATTGTTATCGAGAACGTTCCATCAGTAACCGCGATTCCTGTCCAGTCGTCCGGGGAGATGACTTATGCCAAATCGGTACTGCGGGAAACGCGTAAGCTAGGATACAAAATACGAATGCTTGAGCTTGATGCAGCAGATTTTGGAGTCCCACAGCACCGGAAGCGAGTCTTTTTCATCGGATACAAATCTAATGTTCCAATCTCTGAACCAATCCCCACGCACTTGGGTGATGGTGGCCAGCAACGCCTTGGAGAGTCAATGGCGAATCGAAGCTACATCTCGGTAGGTGACGCGATTAGTGATCTTGCATTTCTCGGCCCAAATGAGGAAGCATACCGGTACCAGAGACCACCTGAGTCGGACTACCAGCAGTGGATGCGTGGCAACCATGACGACAACGAACTCTATAATCACGTAGCTCCTGACCACGGCCCGCGAGTCCGCGAGCGATTCCAAACTCTCGATGAGGGTGCGGGCAAGGATGGTCTTCCGCCCAGATTACAAACGGACAAGCGAGCACTACAAAAATACGACCGGACAAAACCAGCGAACACAGTCACAACACTCCCCGAAGATTTTATCCATTATGAGCAGCCGCGGATTCCTACCGTGCGTGAATTGGCACGCTTACAGTCTTTTCCCGATTGGTTCGAGTTCAAGGGACCTCGGACAACCGGTGGTCCACAGCGGATTGAATCCCTTCCTCAGTATTCTCAGGTCGGGAATGCTGTCCCCCCGATTTTGGCTGATGTAATTGGGCGCCACGTAAAATTGACATTTCAGGAAGGGGATCCCCGAGAGGTTGCAAATGCCCGCCTCCAATCCTACGAATCTGGACTGTAAGACGTCTATATCTCACTTCAACTTGGTGAGGTGATTTCAGGATGTGGAGGTTCAGTACTATCGGGATTCTGGGCGGCACTCTTCTGTAGAGAAGAGTTACTGTCACCGTTCGTCTGGCTTCTAGTTAAAATGCTATTGAAACGCCCCAGAGCCCAAACAACTGATTCATATAATCGAGCAATCCTGTGGACATTTACACTCCTCAAGATGTACTCCAGACATCGAACGATGAACTAGTGGAGCCGCTGGAACCTTTCGATCTCTGTAATTGCCAGGTTAAGAATCTCAACCAAATGGATCTTGTCGAAGATCTCATAGCTAGAATCCTCAGGTTGGGAAGGACTCTTCCAAATAAACGAAATCGAGAATGTACTCGCGAAGATCCGCTGAATCAGCCATCTTATCTTGGTTTGGTAGCGCCATCGTTTATAGTGTTTAAGTTTGGGACTGCTCGACTAGCGGTACTCCTGCCGCAGGGATTGCGTACACTCGTGATTGCGAATCCGCTCTGGAAGGCCGACCTTCCCACAGACGGGACACTCCCGCAGAGGTGTCGGTGGCAGGTCGCACCAGGCGTCCAGCGCGGCGTCGAGCTGTGCTTCCACGATTGGGGAGTCGGTCGTGCGGCGGGCTTCGCGGAGGTGAATGTGAAGCCGCTCGCGGGCTGTGATGGTACGTTCCTCGGACATCGTTGCTCAGGGCACGTTTTCGTGTGCCCTCCGCCCCTCGGGGGGCAGACAAACAGATCCCCTCACGACAGCGATCTTGCCCCTCATCGATCGCCTTCCCTCAAATTGGGAAAACGGTTGTGGCTGCCGGCCGACCGGAGGGAGGCCGGGAGCGGAGGGTGGGGCGGTGGGGCTTGGGCTGGTCCGGCATTCACTAAAACAGAGATGACCACATCTGATTCTCTCGTGGGGTCACCGAGAGATACGGCTACTCGGGAGTGTATTCCATCTCCCAGAGGTCCTCGAAGTAGTCGAGTGTGTACTTACCACGGCTCCCGCCCTTGTACGAGTTGAAGCGGTCGATATAGTACATCACCTCGAGGAAGCCTTCCTTGTCGTGGTGGACACCATCCTCTAATCGTGGGATGATCTCATCGAGGAAAAGGTCAACCTGCTCGCGTTTGACGATGAACTGATCACGGAGCGGGGTGAGGAGTTCCCGCGTCGTGCTGATCCCCTGGACGCCCCACACGTACTGATCAGCTCTATCGTCGTCGTATTCAAGCGTCGTCACAAAACAGTTGATATCGCGAGCGTCGCTGTACGCACAGAGGGCGTCCATCAGGCGATCCTGTGACGACTGGCTGATTTCTACCTGCGGTTGCGGTCGATGGTTGACTTTGTATCCGTCTTCGGGACGGACAGTCACGCCGATCCAGCCTTCTGCATCGAGCAGTCCAGTCAGCTGTTCGTGGGCAATTCGGACCATTGGTGCAAGTTCGAAACCGGTACTGTACCGCTCCCGATCTGCAATCGCGATGCGGATACAGCCCTCGCCGTCAAGGAAGCCGGCGAACCACGCATCGAGATCGTGGTACTCGGTTGAGTTGGTTGTCATCGCGCTGCGCCCCTCGCTGGCGCATATAGACACCACCGTCGCCATCTGGTTGTACGGGCTTCATCGACTCCGTCACGACTGAGCAAGGTCGTGGCTGCGCGCGCAGCGACCGTAGGGAGCGAGCACGGAGCGGTGGGTGGGGCGGTGGGGTTTGGGCCGGTCCGGCACTCAGCAAAAAAGAGGGGGCGTTGCCCCTATTCTTCCCACCAGCGGTCGTCGCGATCCGGGAAGACGATCATGCTGTCGTAGGTCAGCGCCAACGACCAGCGTCCCCGGTGCCAGTTGACCTTCGCAGCCCGGAACCGGACTCGCTCGCCTTCAGCGACGGCTGTGCAGTCACTCTTGCGCCACACGGTGAACTTCGTGGCGTCGGTGTCGTCCGCGATGAGTCCCACCTGCTGAACGTTGGGCGTTGAGGGAGCCCACAACTCAATCACCTCACCTTCGATGCTCACCTCGTCCGTCTTCACGTCCGGGACGTCCTCGATCGGGCAGATGGCGCCGGGGGCCGCCTTGAGTGCGTCCATCGTGTCGAACACTGCTTCGGTGATGTTCTGCCCCTTGGCCACCCGCTTTGCGAGTGCCCGCGAGACGGCCGCCCGACTGTGCCCGGTGCGAAGCCGCTGTGCCATCCGGTCTGCTTCCTGGTTCACCGTCGCCAGCTCCATCCGGGAGAGGCGCTCGCGCGGATCCGTCCGCTCGGGGGTGCGTTCCGCCCGCTTGCGCTGTCGTCGTTCGGTGACGACTTCGCGAGTTCGCTGCGCCCGGCCCTCTTGGGTGCCGAGTTCCGCCTGGGCGCTGATGTGGTCCAGTTCGGCCTCTCGGGCGCGAATCTTCTCTTCCTGCGCGAGGGGCAGGTGCGAGAAGTCCTGGACGATCCCGTCGGGGTGGTTGGAATCCACCTTCGCCTGCGTTTCCTGCTGGACCGTCGCCCGGAATTCCGGCTGATCGTCGACGACCTCGAAACCGTCCTCGTCGACGCCGGCGTCTTCGGTTCGTTCGAATGCCTGTTCATCCACCGTAACGACCTTGCGACTCGAGTTGTTACTAGACATTGGGTACTCACCGTACCTGTGAAGGCGCTCACGCGCCGCCACCGCGATGTTCCAGCATCGCGGTTTTCCGACGATGTCGACGACCGATAGCACCGACTGCGCGCTCTCGCTCGCGCCTTCGCGAGCGCCCTACCGGGCGCGAGCGAGAGCGCGCCCGAGTGCGGCGACCCCAACCAGCACCGCGCGCCGACCCGCCCAGAGCGAGCGGCCAGCGGAGTAAGCGTGGGGGGTGAGCAGCCACGCCGCGCAACCCCTCGCGCTTACCCGCTGGCGTCGAGGGCACATTCATTTTAGCCCGGCAGCCCGCCCGCTACCGCAGGCAGGCAGCCCGGAATGGTCGGTCGCGAGCGACGCGGAGGGCGGCAGCGGCGAGCGGGGCGGGCCGGTACGCACACACCTGTCCAGCCGGCCGCGACACTCGGCGACCCAGCTACCGTCCTGGCGGACTCAGAAAGGGCGAGGCCGCCTCGGTCGTCCCCCGACCCCGCAAGCACCGCAGGCACGAGGCGCGCAGCGGTGGTCGCGGGATGCCGAGCGGCCGAGGGCTTTCGGGTGTCGTCGCCGGCGCTGGGTGTTCGGCATCGTTACTCGGAGGCCGGTTGCTCTTCGAGACGGTGGAGCAATTGCGTGACGTAGGGACTATTCTCCCAGCTCCGATGCGGGCTAATCGTCGTGATCAGCGTTCGCGCCTCTTCGGGGCTCAGATGCCCGTTCCGAGCGTAGTCGACGATGAGCCGCGGCGTCGGGACGATCCGTGGCCCTTGCAGCACGGCGTGGATGAGTGGGAAGTTCGTCCCGCCGAACTCGTCGGTGAGAAACCCGTCGACCCCGAGCGCGTTCGCAAGAACGATCCCGTCGGTTTCGCCGTCGTCGAGGCCGAACGTCGGGCGCGAGTCTGGTGTCCCTTCGCGCTCGTAGGGGTCTTCAACCGTGTAGTAGCTGCGGGCCGCGAGGACGTTGTTCGAAGCCGCGGCGTGGATGTCTTGGTACTGCGTGATGTCACGGAGTTCGGCGACCACTTCTGGCGGCACGAACACGTCACACGAGGTGAGCAGATACTGGAACGGGTCCGGAGTGTTAGTGTCGACGGCCGCGTCAGCGCGGGGAACGGCGAGACTGACGAGCGCGCTGGTGTCGGCGACGACCGTTCGCAGTCGCCGGCCGCTCATTGCTCGTCGTC
Organism: Halorubrum tropicale; assembly: GCF_001280455.1. Lineage (NCBI taxonomy): Archaea > Methanobacteriati > Methanobacteriota > Halobacteria > Halobacteriales > Haloferacaceae > Halorubrum > Halorubrum tropicale. The sequence continues at coordinate 31,913 of NZ_LIST01000007.1, read as the reverse complement.
GCCTGCGGGCTCGACCGCTGTCGCGTCGCCATCGTAGACGTCGATGTCGTCGGGGGCAGCGAGATCGAGCGGCTCGTCCTCGAGATCCGCTTTGAGAAGCCGGAGTCGCTGGGCAGTCTCGGCGCCGACCAGCTGTTTGACCGTCTCGAACTCAAGCTGGTCGTCGTAGTACTTCGTCGCGACGAGTTCCTGGAACGTCTCGCTGTCGGCCGTATCTTCGATGTACTCACGAATCGCCTCGACAAGCAGATCCGTCCGATCCTTGTCGAAGAGCTCCGCGATCGCATCCAGCCGGTCGACGAGATACTCCGGCGACTGGAAATGGACCCGTCGCGGATCATCACTTGCGCTCATTCTATGTGCAAGTTCTGCACATAGAGTGATAACCGTTTCGGCGTTTGCACAGAGCTTGCACATCGGGCCCTGACGGGACCGTCCCGCCAGTCTCAGCCGTCGTCCTGTGCGTTCAGCTCCTCGAGGAACCAGCTGGCGGCCGTCCCAATCCGAACGCCGTCGACATTACGCATCTCAAGACCGTTCGTGGCGGTTCGGAACGGTTCGTTGTCGACGAGGATACGGTGGATGACTGTGCGGATGGGATCGGTCCCGTAGGTATCGATAACGGTCGCCATCGTCCTGTCGAAATGGGTATCCTCGTGCTCCGTTCGCGGGTTCTGCGCCCGGTGGACCACGAGGTCGATCACATCGTCGACCGATGCGTGGTCAGGATCCCCGGTTTGCTCACGAACGTCATAGCGGGGCTCTGTATCAGACATATCCAGTCACTCAGTGGCATTGCCGTCCGTATCAGTCGTCACTGGGTCGGCTCTTCGTTGCCGGCGGGCCTCTGTAAGGAGCTCCTCGAGCGTTGCGACCTGATCGATCTCCGCGAGCTCATCGGTGATCTCGTCGATGAGTGCGGCTCGCTCGACGGCAGTCTCGTCGCCGGCGGTCGTGTCGATCGATGCGACGCGAAGCGCCCGCGTTTCGTGCCAGCCGCAGTCCCAACAATCTCGGATCACCTCGATATGCTCGTCCTCTTCCGCTGCGAGGACGGCGTCGGACAGCGACGTCGAAAGCGGCCGGTCCGGTCCGACCTCGAGAGTGACGGGGGACCCGCACGCGGGGCAGTCCATAGGTATACTGAGGAGCCCTCACCTGTTGAAGATAGTGGACCTACCGCCGTGGTCGCCGTGCCACTCGTGTCGACGACTGCTCGGTGCGTCAGTCCGTGACGAGATGCTCCTCGAGGTCGCGCGTCCAGTATGTCGCGAGGCCACCCGGGCTACAGCGGGCGCACAGCTGTATCGGGCCTTCCAGATGCCCCAGTTCGACCCGGAACCGGGTCAGTGCTGCGAGCGTGTCCACGACCAGCCCACAGCCGTCACAGGCAACGTGATCGCGCTCGTCGGGATCCGGCTCCGTCTGAATCGCGCAGTCGACACAGATTGGGTGAGTGACCCGCTCGTCTTGCCCCCATGTGTGGGCCTCGCAAGTCTCGGTACCGGGCGGGGCGTCGCAAAACGCACAGCCGACGAGGGTCTGCTGCATCACTCGGCCTCCGCGTCGGCGTCGCGGCCGGCCGTCCAGCCACGATGGAAGACGGCCAGCTGCGTCGATGAGTCGAACGCGGTACCGCTCGGTTCGTGAACCAGAACTTGGTCCTCGGGAACCGGAGTGACGACGTCCGTGTCGATGAGGTCCTTGATCAGGTTCTGGGCAGTCGCGTCGTCGACGTCCGCCGTGTCGACGCCGGCGGCGTCACGGTCCTGGGCCAGCAGTTCTTTCTCGAACTGTTCGTAGTCGCGACTCGTGTCGTCGTGAGGATCGGGACCAGGCATGGTGATTCACGCAGCGCACGCTGTTGCGCGCTGCACGCCTCCTGGCGCCGACAAACAGTTCATGGCGTACAGATTCGGCACCTCCTCGGATCGCCCGTCCGCCAGGATACACTCACTCGAGGTACAGGGCGGTGGGTGGGGGCGAGGGAGTGGATCCAGCCCCAGAGTTAACCAACACTGTGTCGGTATCGGTTCGGAATGTTGGTTAAGTCTAGCCGCTACGGCGTTCGGAGCTCTCGGACTGGCTTCACGACGAAGGTATCTGGCTCGCTGGCTGCTTCTTCATCTGCCTGTTCAGCCGGTCGCGTGAGCTGGGTGATCAGTTCGTCGCGAACGGTTCGTCGAGGGATCGTGGTCTCGTGCCAGCCCAGCCGGTCGTCGAAGTGCCGTTTCTGGAACTGCTCGCCGACGTCGTCGCCGGCGACGTACTGCGTCCGCGTCGAGCGCCCAACCTGCCGGGAGATGAAGACGGCGCCCACGGCCTCGTGCGTGAGTTCAACGAGAGCACACTCCACGAGCGCAACGACGGACGCGTGATCTCGGTCGGTCGGAACCGTTACTTCGATGTCTTCCCACGGTGCTTGACCGTCGGGGGTAGTTCCTGCGTGATCCGCTGCTCCTCTCTTGCTGCGTTGTTCCGGAGCCATCGTCTATTGGGGGCACGTGACGCGCCCCGCCACCCCCTCGCGGGGGCAACAGACCCCACCGAAACGCACCCGGTCAACCTGTGCACGAAATCTGATAGATTACTGAATCCAAACTCTGGATGACGGCCCCTCGGCCTGAGAGAGCCGGCGGCCTTCGCACATTGCATATCGCCTCTTTCTTTGGACGATATCCGCGATATGCAAGATGATATGACGGCCTCAAATCGAAGAAGAACCTCGTCGGGCCGATTTGAGGAGGTAGAAAATACCTCGACGAGTTCGGGAGTGATACTGGAGTCCCAAAATTTGCTCGACGAGGGGGCAATGAAGGTGATTTCGGACGTATCTAAATTCCACCGGGCCGCTGCTTCACCTGTTCTGTGTCTCTCGAGGCTCCCCGGCTCGGTACTTCGAGTCGTGAAACACCCCGATCCCCTCGATTCCGGTTGTGTTAGCCGCTGAAAATTGCTCGACGGGGATTCTGAAAAGACTGGCTTTGGTCTGCAACAAGATCCTCGAAAATCTGAGGGGAAGTCTATTATTTAGAATTGCTCAGCGGGGCCGGCGGACTGCTCGTCAACTTGTTCGTACATCTCATCCGGGAACGGAAGACTGCCCCAGATCGAGTAGGGACATTGGTCCTGGCCGATACAGTACCGTTGCATATCGTCGTTATCGCAGTTCATCGGCAACGGCGTGTCCCCGCCGATAGTGTTCGAGAACTCGTAGCGGACTTGGTACTCAGTTTCCTGCTCGTCGTACCACGGCCACCTGGAGAAGACGTCCTTGAGGTCCGCGACAATTTCGTCGAGACTGCTGTCTTGGTACTGCGGGAGCCACATCACCATCCGCGCGAAGTTGTAGAGATCCTTCCGAACCGGCTTCTTCTCGTGTAGTCGCTCCTCCATATTCGCCATACAGGGGAGTTCGAAGAGATCCTCGATTTCCCGCACCTCGATCTGTTCGGCGCCGGTTCCGGCCCGCCCGATTCGATAGGTGTTGACGCGCCCGTCGCGGTCGATGGTGACCGCCGAATGTGACTCGTGGTCGGCCAACGTCTTGGCGAGACTGCTCGGACTCGAGATCCAATCCGTCACGGATGATTCCCAGTCGTCCTCGGCATCGTACGCCTCGACCGCTCGATAGAGCTCTTTCGCTGTAAGGAACTCCCCTTTCTGGGCGACATCGTCGGGGGCGTCACTCAGGGCCCGCCGGAGGACGCGGATCGTGCGCTCGCCACGGTCCCAGTTCCGCCAGATTCGTCCGTGATGCCCGGTTTCGAGAAAGCGGTCTATCCGTTCCGTGATAGCCGATTCGTTCGTGGTCAGCCACGATAGCTGGTCGTCGGAGAGTCCGTCTTCTTGCACCCGCAGGAGCTTCTTGAATGCCCGCTCAGCGTAGTCCCGATACTTGCTGTCGAAATCACCGACCGGGACGTATAGGTGGTTGTCTTTCACTCGCGTCAGTATTTCCCTGCCATCGTCACTCACCGTCGACCCTTCGCCCTCTCGAACTAGGCATTTGCGTGACGCTGCGGCCATCGGGATTTCCAGGTAAAGACCGTCACCGAACTCCGGCATCTCTGTGATGCCCGTACAGACCCGGCCGGGATGTGGCCCATCCTCGCCGGGCTCCTTGCTGTAGAGCACGTCGGCGATGTCCTGCTGGAGTTCCCCATCACCGTGAGCACGGATGAGGGAGGCGAGATTGTTGACGTACAGCTCTCGGATGTCGTAGAGTACCTGGATGTTCCGTGGTGACGCGTGCTCGAACTTCGGGTGCTCTTTCACACAGATCGCGCTCAGCGTTGCAAGCACGGCGAGCGTTCCCGGCTCGTCGACGAACGGCTCCTCGGCGGCGTCGGCGCGAACCTGCTCTTTGAACGCCGCCGTCCCGAACCGCTCGACGTCGTTCACGAGGTCCTCGGGCTGGTCCTCGCCGTCGACGACGTATCGATTGTAGCCACGCGTAAACAGGTGGTTGATACGTGTCTCCCCGTACTCCAACGGGAGTGCCGCAACTCGATACGCCATGTCCTTGTCGTCGGTGGGCGTACTCGGACTCATTCGTCGATCACCTCGGGCGTGGCAGACCGCACGTCGAACGCCGGGCTCCCGATGGGTTGGACGATGCTACAGACATCGGCGTGAAGTGAATAGGGCAGGCGGGCGACCCGCCGGCGGTCGGCTGTCACGACCGGGTCGATTGGGATCTCGTAGGTCTCCAAGAGAAGGTCGTTCAACACCTCGCGACTCTGCTCGTCGTACCGGTGCGCCGGGTCGGTATCCAGCAGGTAGACGTGGACGCCCTGCCCGCTGTACATGACCATCGTCTCCTCGGCGTCGAAATCGTCCTCAAAGATGTCGCGCACCTCGAACCCGTACTCGATGGCGCGGTCGACGTCTTTGAAGGCATACGGATATCCGGCTGGCTCGGCGTCGAGGATGCCGGCCGCGTCGAGGAGCGCTTCGTCGTCCCGGTCGTCGACGTCGTCCGAGACAGCATCCGCGGCTCGTTCTCGTGCGATCTCCTTGGCGTCGATATCGACGAGGAGGACCCACGGCCGCTCCCAGTGATCGAGTGCGTAGTAGACGGCATCGGGGCGTGGATCCGGTTGCTCCAAGACTTCTGGGTCAGCGAGTGCGAATTCGCTTCGGCCGAGTGGGTCGTTCCGTGCGGGATGGCGAACGAACTCAACGACGTCCTCGAAGCTACTGAACTCCGCCGTCGTCCGATCGCCTGATGGATCCGTTTGCCACGTATCCCGCCGGATGAAGTCCTTGTCCGGCACCTCATCGTTGCGCACCGGATGGGGCTCGCGGAAGGCGACGGCGTACTGCTTCGGGCCCGTCGCCGAGATAAAGTCCGGCAGGTCATCGACATAGCGAGGAAATTCCTCGGCGTAGTAGGCGTAGATCTCCTCACGCGTTGCCTGTCGCCACGTCATGACTCGAGTTCCTCTTTGAGATTTTTGAAGCCCCGAACGGTGGTCAGGCCGTCAGCATCGAGGTCGTCGACGGCGTCTCTGATGTTCGCGAACGACCGGGCCGACCGCCCACTGACACGCTCGTCGATCCTGTCGGCGTCGGCCAGCGCATCAAGCACGTCGATGGCCGTCTCCCGAGTGTTGAACGCCCAAACTGCGTCGCCGTCCACGGCGCTGAGCTTGTCGTAATCCTCGACCGGGGCGTGCCTGTTGTTACTCGCGAGCTCTGCTTCACCAGCCCAGACGAGATTGCCCACATCGTCGAACCCGGCCACATCCAGTACCGTTCCATCGTCGTATTCGTAGTACGGCTCCACGCGAACGACGTCGTCCTGCTGCTGGAGCCACAACTCGAGGAGCCGGACGCCAACCTTGTGCGGGGTTTTCTCGCCGAGGTCACCCTCGCCGGGGCCGGCGTTCAGTTCCCTGCCGAGGAGCTCTCGCCCGGCCGGAAGCACGGTGTAGTACTTGCGGCCAGCAGCAGATCCATCATCCAGTAGGTCCTGGTCTGTGAGCCGCTCCAGATGGAGGTCCTCGTAATCGTCTCGCAGCTGGCGCATGCTTTCCAAGAGCGCATACTCGTCGTCCTCTCTGTTCATCACGTCGAGGACACGACTCAGGAACCGGACGTCATCGTGACTGAGTCCGCGGTCTCGAAGCTCGTCATCGGGAACCGGCACACCGCTGTCCTGAACGGGCGTCGATCCGTTCGCGGGTTGCTCCGGCTGGCCGCCAGCTGGGTCCCCGTCGCTAGCAGCGGGTTCTCCGAACAACGAACTGACCTCCCCGTGGTCTCCATCGGATTCGTTGTCGGTCTCGGGTTGAGTCGTCGATGTCGACCCGTCCTCGCTCGTCGCTTGGCTGATGAACGCGGACTGGGTCGGATCGCTCCCCGTCTCTCCATCAGCCGACGAGACCGTCGGATCGGCTCCTGAACTTCCCCAGCCCGTCTCCTCCGGAGCAGGGCTCGATTCAGTCGTCGCTGTCAGCCCGTACTGGGCAGCTGTGCGCTCGACCATCCGTGGCCGGGACACGGACTCGAAATGGTCTTCCTGCGGCTCTGTGAGCGGCTGGTCGCTTTCTGGATGCCCCGGCGCAATCGGGAGCGGCTTCAGCGAGAACGGCGGTGGGCCAGTCTCCCCGAACGAGGGGCTCGGGAGCTGGGCGATCCACTCACCGCTCGGGAGCGTGTTGATTCGGTTGCGAAGTTCGGTCGGACTGAGGTCCTCGTGGGCGAGCGACTCCGCGAGATCGCGTTCAATCGAGATGTTGCCGATGAGCTTCGTCTTGATGTTGTTCAGCACCTCGTCGTAGGCGCGCTCGTTCCGGTTCCGCACCTGCTCGGGGAACTGCATCACGAGGCCCATACTCAGGCCGAACGACCGGCCCTGCGGCAGCAACTGTTCTGAGACGAGTTTCGTCGACGCGACCGGGGCCGCCTCCTCGATGATGAGGTTCGTGAGCTTCTCGTAATCGGTCTGGCCGTCCCGACGGCGCACCTGCACGGCGTCCCAGAGGTTGCTCAGCAGCAGAAGCGTAATCGCCCGCTGTGCCTCCGGCCGAAGGTCACCGAGGTCGAAGATGATGGTGGCGTCTTCATCGAGGAATTCGCGGAAGTCGAAGCGGTTGTCGACGTACTCGCCGGCGTCGTTCTGCTCGGGGACGTGGCTGAAGATCCGCCGAAGATGCGCGTCCTCTTTGAGCTTGTCGAGCCGGTTCCCGACGGCGTCCATCGACACCTGGAACTGGTGGTTGTCCTTCGCGAAGTGCCGCGTCAGCGACTCCTCGATGTTCTGGTTGTCCGCCGAGACCGGGGGAATCGTCTGCTCGCGTTGCATCCGGAGGGCAGCGGCGAAAAGGTCGTCCAGCCCGAACACGTCGCTGCCGTACTCCTCGTCAAACAGCGCCTTGATGAGGTAGCTGAGGATCTCGTTCGCGACGAACGCCTGCCCGTACTGCTCGCGCCCCATAATCATCCGGAGGATGTCGTGGAAGTGGTCGACCTTGTCCTGAATCGCGTCCTCGCGGTTCCGGCCTGCTTCGAGTGCTGGGCGGATGTCGAAGAACGAGAACGCGGGGATCGTCTCCGGGACGCGGAAGTGGTAGACGTCGTCGAGGCCACTGAACCGCTCGTAGTGGCAGCGGAGGTAATTCTCACACATTCCGTCCCCCTTCGGGTCGACGAGGACGACGGGGCCACCGGTCGACTCGCGCAGGGAGAGCGCGTCGTTGATGATGGCCTTCGACTTCCCGCCCCCAGTCGACGCGAACCGCCCGTAATGCGTCGGCAACAGGTCCGACGGGATTTGGATCGGATCGGGTCGCGGCTCCCCGTTATCGTCGAGGGCATACCCGATCTCCATTCCGTCCTGGAACTGCTGGATCAGGTCGGGATTCGGCCACGGGAGCGGATTGCGGCTCTGCTGTTCGGCGCGAGTCCCCCGTGTTCCCTCAACGGTCAACTGTTCGGAGGAAGGGACAAGGACGAAGTTCGCGAGTTCTGTCCCACAGAGAACTAGCTCAGGCCGGGTCTTCCCCCGGCCCGTAGCCAGCTCTCGGTTGAGTAGACGCTGGAGCGCGGCCCGTGCGTTCTTCTCCTTCGTTTTCTCACGAAAACCACTCTCTCGGAAACGCTGCCCCTCGACCTGGTAGAACGGCCCGTCGAGCGGATCAAACACCGGGAGGAGCGAATCCATGCGAGAATCGAGGTCGTCGCGAGTGCCATCAGTAGGGACGCCGACGGCGCGGATGTTCGCCGTGAACGACCGTTTGGCGTTTTTCGCGTCGATGTACTCGATCCGTTTCTCGACGGACTCACTGAGTTGTCGTTCGTCCTGGTCGCTCCGGTGGTCCTCGACCTCGAGGAACGACCCGACGACCTCCTGGAAGAACGTATCGCGGCCGTCGACGAGGTCCTCTTTCCGCACTTCCGCGTCGGACTGCCAGCTGGCACGCCGTTGGAAAACGACCTGGAACGCGGTCGGGGCTGTCGCCTCCATCAAGTGGTCGATGAGCGTCGCGAGCGCGGCACCGGGTTGGTCGACCGAGGAGAGATTCCCGTCTGACTCGTCCGCTGTGAACGGCGTCAACGACGTCATCCAGTCCTGCTTCCGAGACGCGGACCCACACCACTGGACACCGAGCGGGGAGATGGCGTCCTCGGCTGGCCGTGCCAGGATCGTACCTCTCGTCGTCATCGTCGGCTTCTCGATCGATGGCTGCTGCTCATCCTCAGGGAGTGTCTCGGGGGAGGCAAGTTCGAGAACGGAGTCGCCGACGACAACGTGATGCTCGGGAGCTGTGGTGGATACCGTGCCGCCGTCGACGACCGGGTCCGTATCGCCTGCGTCGGCGTCAGCCGGCTCTTCGTCGACGGGCTCGTACTGCTCCCCTGGACCAAACTCGTACTGAAGCCACCCGGCTTCGTAATGCTCAACGAACTCCTCCGGTGTCAACTCGACCGGCTGAATGAGCCGGGCGGCGACGTCGACGTCGACGCGTTCGATATCGAACGTGGTCGGGTAGATCGAGCGGAGCCGCTTTTCGACAGTATCGAGGTGAGCATCGGCGCCGTAGAAGAACTCCACCGGCTCATCCGGCCCATCACTGATCGCGAGAAACTCGAATCGGGGTGGTGTCTCGCTGTTGAGCGGGTTCAGCTTTGCCCCGAGGCCTGACGACCCCGGCGTGGTCAGTTTGTGGAGGCTGTCGAGGACGCGGGGGATGCTTTCGGCATCGAGTTGCTCGGAGGTCGGGGTGACGCGCAGGTAGTCAGCCATCGTCGCTCCCCTCCGTTGACCCGCCGTCTGGCTCGGCAGCGACGGCGTCGGATTCATCTTCGGTGGTGTTCGTTTCGTTCGTTCCGTTCGTTACTTGCTCTTCGAGCTCCGCTTGGAATTCCTCCATCTCGCTATCGACAGCGCTGTCGCCGGCGCCGGGGAGCGAGGAGCGGACCTGGGCAGTCGGGTCGAAGTCGATGACCTGCTTCTCCTTGGGCATCGCTTTGACCTGGATGCCGCGCCACTCGCCGTCGACGCCGACTAGTGCCTCGGAGAAGCCGGCGTCCTCGTTGCCGGGCACCGCATCCTGGACGAACCGCATCTGCGCGTAGTTCAGGCCGAACTCGTCGGCCCACTCCTCGTCCATCCCGTCGAGGCGGTGGAACTGCTTGACGGCACACTGATCGAGGATCGCCTCGGATTCGGCGTGCTCGAAGAACTCGTCGACGGTCTGTGTGACCAGCCGGATCGAGAGGTCGTGGTGGCGGTGGTGCCGGAAGACAGTCTCGAGGAACGCCAGACTGGCGGCGTCCTGCATGATGTAGCGCGCCTCGTCGATGTAGAACACCACCTCCTTGTCCGAAACTTTCGCTCGCTCGTACACCAGCGAGATGAGGAGTTGCATCGTCAGCGCCGTGCTGCTGTCGACGCTCCCTTCCTGCTGGGCGAGATCGAGGTAGATGACCTTCTCGTCCCGGATGTCGAAATCGGACTCCTGGCCGAGATTGCCGTGGCGACCGTCGTCCTCGAAGGGGCGGAGCTGATCGAGCAGCCACGTTGCGTCCTCCTTGATCTTCCCGGCTTCCTCGTCGGACCGCACGACGAACTCCTCGGGGTCGTCGACCATATCCTCGAAGACGTCCATCATGTCGCGGATGGTCGGGCTCGGGTTGCTGTGCGTGGAGATGTCGTCCGTAATGTCCTGGCGCTTGTACGCCTGCTTGAGCCCGAGTTCCAGCGTCGTCCGGCGGTCACCCAGCGAGATGCCGCGGAGGGCGAAGAAGTTGGTGAGGAAGCTCATCGCGTCGTCGAGCTTCTCGTTGAACGGGCTCGCGTCCTCGCCCATCGCCCGCTGGACGTGCTCGGGCGTCTCCCGAATCTCCAAGGGGTTCAGCCCGAGTGTCCCGCCGACAGTGATCCGCTTGGCATCGAGGGCTTCGGCGACGCCGGCCCAGTTGTTCAGCGGCTCGAGGATGATGCCGATACGGTCCTTACTCTGCTCGATGGAGCGGATGAAGTTCTGCTTCGAACTGAACGACTTCCCCGACCCCGTGTCGCCGACGGTGAACATCGCGTAGCCGTTATCCCGCGCGAACGGGTCGATGACCACAGGGCTCTGGTTGTCCTTGTGGATCCCGAACTCGACGCCGCCCTCCTCGAGGATCGTCGCGTTGTGCGGCGAGGAGAGCAACGCACCGACAGCGCCGCCGAGTGCGATTGACGTGCGGCCGAACTCGTTGTCGCCGATGGGCGCGGCGGACTGAAGGGCGAGGTCCTGCCGACAGATTGCGGTCTTCGGCGTGAGGTTCGCCGGATCGTCACGAAGCGCACTCTTGACCTTCTGGACGGCGTCGCGGAGGTCCTCCTTCTCGTCGGTCCGAACGGTGATGAACATCCCCTGGTCGAAGACGTTCGCGCCGTTTTCGACGGCCTTGTACGTCGCTGCGGCCTCGTTGGCGCGTTCCTGTAGGTAGGCACTCCGCACGCTCTGTTCGAGGTCAGCGTCCACCTGAAGATCGTCAGCGATATCCTGCAGTTCGTTCCGCGCCCGTTCCTGGTTCTTCGGCGTAATGTGGGCCGTCAGGTCGAACTGCACGTCGGTCATCTCGAAGAGCTCGGAGAGGTAGCCGTCGTTGGGGTAGTCCGGGTAGTCAGCGATGTACAGCGTCGTCGTCCACTGCTCGCCGACCCGTGCCGCGCGCGTCTCCCACTCAATCGCCGCCGGCGCGGTCACCGTTTTGTGTGACTCGGCGATGTCGTCGAGAAGTTGGCGTTCGGCCGCGCCCTGTTCGATGGTCTCCTCGTCGAGGAGGTCCGAGAACTCGACCTCTTCCTCGTCGTCTTCGGTGTACCAGTCCCAGAGGAATTTCCCGCCGATCCCGACCAGTACCGCGAGCAGGATGTAGAGAGCCGCACCTTCAGCTGAGGTTGGGTTCGTAAGCCACTCCGTGAGCTGGTCGACGGCTCCGCTGCCCGTCTGGAGGACGAGGTTACGCATCGTGGGCATCCTCCCGGCGCGAGTGGCCGATGATGGGTTGTTCGCGAACGACGCTCTCTGCGTCGTCGTACTCGTGTTCGCGGCCGTTCCAGAAGTCCATATTCAACACGAAGAGTTCGACCGTGCTGAGCCGGCGTGCGGACCAGCCCGACGCCTGCTGGATGAACTCCGACCGCACATCGTTGACCCGGCTATCCAGCTTCTCGAACATCTGTGCGCGGCGCTCGACGTCGGTGAGGTCCTCGCGGCGGGTCACGAACGGGTTGAACAGGAACCCGATGACGGGGAACTGCGTCAGCTTCTCGGCCGGTGTCCCCTCGTCTCGGAAGCGGTCATAGACCTCCAGCGGGGTGACTTGGACGCCGATGTAGTATCGCATCTGCTGGATACCCCGTTCGCGCATCTCCTTCGGCCGCGTCTCCCGATACTCCTCGAGGAGTTCCCGGAAGATCGGATTTTCTTTGACGTCCTCGTCGTTCAGGCGATCTTCGATGTTCTCGGTAATCTGTTCGACCGGGAACGAGCGGGTCGTCGCGTGAAGTTTGAGTTTCGAATCCAGTTCCTTGTTGGCGAACTCTTCGCCGGCGTCCTGGAGCTGTGCCCAGTTGTCGGACATCGCGAAGTCCATGTTGCCGGGGTCGATCTCGATGAACGCCTCCATCGTGCCGTCCGCGCGCTGGATCGCGCCAGCGCCCGGCCACGCCCGCTCGATATTCGTGAGGTCCTGCGTTCGCTCGTCGGGCTTGAACGGCGTGTAGTTCGCGAGCCCGCCCTCGTTGCGCTCTGTCTCATTGGTACTACTGTCGGCCTCCTCCGGGGCGCTGAACGTGATCTGGGGGCGCTTGACGTAGCGATAGAAGTCTTTTGTCCACGTCCACGCGTTGAGGTGGTCGGGCGAGACGTAGACGATCGCGACGCCTAACCCGAACCCACCTGCGACGAACGGCAGGGCGAGTGATTCGATGCCGGTGAGGCCGGCGATGAACAGGCCGACGATCGGGAAGGCGATCAGGACGCCCACGTCGCCTTCTTCGATGTTGAGGTAGGGGATACGACTCTCCTCACCGAACTGGTCCATGATGCGCCGTGCGGCTGCGTCTTCGTCGATGGACATGGATTGTTAGTAACCTCCAGGGTCGTTCTCGGTCCGCCGGTAGGACGGCGTCCCGCCGTCTTCGTCGCTGTTCGCGCCACGGGCTGCAGCTTTCTGCGCCACAGCGTGTCCCGCTGCGGCCTTCGGTCCCCATCGGGCCGCGGTCGTCGCGACGCCGGCGCCGCCGATGTAGGCTCCAGCGGCGACACCGCCGATGAGGGCCGCTCCTTTCGTCGCACCACCGAGAACCTTCGCCGTGAGTGGGGTCGCGTATTTGAACGTCTTCCACGTGACATAGAGCGCGACGAGAGGAAGTGAAGACGCGACGAGGTACTTGAGGAACGCTGTTCCCGGCGTCAACGTCCCTCCAGAGTAGAGTAGGTCGTATCCTTTGAGGACTATCGCCGCAGGCAGGGGTAGGATGGCCAATGGGACGAACCGTTTGCTGAACCCCATCGCGACATCAGAGAGGACAGGGATATTGCCGTACGCAACGGCGAACGCGATGGGCATCCCGTACAGGTAGACGTAGAGGAGAATCTGCCGGATGTAGAACAGCGCCTCCAGTGCCCACATCGAAATTCCTCCGATAAGAGCAAAGAGGAGACCAAGACCGGGGTTGGTAATCGACCCCGTTATGAACTGCAACATAGCAGAGCCCAGCGAGGACAGCTCCGGCATCAGGGCAATCGTGAACCCATCAACAAGGTAGAGCGCGAGCGCTCCAATCCAGTACCAGGTAATAATCAGAAAGGCTCCGACCCAGGCAGTCTTCTTGGTCTTCCGAGCCTCGTACGCACTCCCGATATTGAAGATGCGGATGGTGTGTCGTCCCTGAACGCTCATCACGAGTAGCAGCAGAGAAATCAACATGATCTCGCCACCGATGAGTCCTTCCTGAATTGCTGGCCAAGGGGCGTTACTTGGTTCTCCGAAAATGAACGTCCCGTCAGTCTGGGGAGTCGGAGTGCCAAACATCTCTTCGGTCAGCGTCTGATACCCCGACCGAAGCCCGTCCATGAACAGACCGATGAACCAATCGACGACGTCTTTGAAGCCCTCGAGAACGACGTCTATCAGGTCCACCATCGTTAGGCCTCCGTGATTGAAACCTCGCAGTCACTCATCTCCGTGGATCCGGAGTACTGTACATCGAAGGATTTCGATACCTGGTCGCCGCCAACCTGGGTTCGGACTGTGACGGTGAACTGGCCGCTGTTCCCGTCCGGGGAGCATCCCATTCCCTCCTCAGATTCAGAACCAAACGGGAACGAACTACTGAACAGGTCGGTAGTTTCTCCCGGCGAGATCACCACCTGCTCGGTTTCATACATCCCGCTACCTCGGGGATCTTCGACAGGGTTTGGAACATCACCGGAGAAAATCAACTCAACAATCGATTCTGGTCCGCTTCCGGTGTTTTCGACGGTGACGTACGCTTCCCCGTTCTTTAGCCGATCCGTCTCGGTGTCTCCGTAGACTTCGTCCCACGGCTTCTCAGGGTTATTCCGATAAAGACCGACCTCTTGAATTCCAATTTCCGGCTGTATCAGTGAGGAAGTCTCAGCTAGCGTTTCTTCACCGCTGAGGGCTACGACAGTATACTCTCCAGGCTCGTAGGAAGTCCCGATCTCGAAAGAGACCTGCTGTGACCCAGCAGCGGTTTCTCGCTGACCGAACAGTTCCCCATTCGGCTGGACGAGATTGATCTGGTCGACTTCCTCCTCTGAGGAGTATTCAACGACGAGTTCTGTCCTCTCTACAGTGACTTGCTGGATGACTCCTCCTTCATCAGACGGTGTTGAGTTCCCGCCACCCGGGGAATCGCCGTTGTTGAGGCATCCGGCCACGCTCACGAGAGCGGCGCCGGCAACTGTTCGGAGGGCGGTCCGTCTACTGAGGTGGGGATTGTCCTGAGTCATGGTTTCTGTCCGAAGATGTCTTCTGGGCCGAGCATCCGGAGGAGGCGCTTGCCAGCGTAGAACATCACGAAGAACGGCAGAAGCTGCCAGCCGACCTCGAACACCAGTGCAAACCAGCCGTCGATCGTCCCGAGTGGATGCCAGCGGGCCATCGCGGTATCACTCACGTACGCCGGGTCGTGCCCGAGCCACGAGCCAGGGTGGTACCGAGCCGTGTAGATGCCCGGTTCGTCGATGGTCACGATCGCCACCCCCGAGGCGTTGGTCTCGATGCGCTGATCCGCGACCGTGATGTACCCGTTTCGGGTGGTGCCGCCGATTGGATACTGACGGCTATCGTCAAGCGCAATCGGCGCACCAGTTTGATTGTCCCGCAGTTCGACCCTGAGCGTCGCTTGGGACTGATTCTGTTGGATGACCTCGCCAGTGAGATTACTGCGGCGGAGTTGTCGCTCGGAGCCGGCATCCGGCTCGACGATTGACGCATTCACGCCCCGGACGATGCCCGCAACGTGCAGCGCCTCTCGATCGACGTTCTCGGCTCGAACGGCGACGCCGTACGTCGTCGTGTACGACTGGTTGACGATGTCGATATTGATGTTCTCACCGATGGTGCCGACTGGTGACGGGCGGTCAGTCCCCCAGATCTCGATGAGTTCCGGCCCGTCTCGAACCGGCTCGGCACGCGGCCCGATCCGCGAGGGATAGGCGTGGACGTACACCGGAATCGCGTCTGACTCGATGGTGGCGCTATCCGTGCGATTCGACCGGACGAGCGTGTCCCAGTTGGTGTTCCGAGCGGTGTAGAACCGCCAGATGCCACGGACCCGTGCCTCACCGTCATCCGTAAGCGTGTACCCCTGCCATGGCCGCGACTGGAAGATGGCCACGCCGGCGTCGCCGTTCGGATACTCGGCATAGTAGGGGTACGCCGAGAGGTCGTAGATCTCGACGGCGATCGAATCGGAGACGTTCCGTGTTTCCGTCCGATAGGTGACATCGACGTCCGTCCGGTCACCCAGGTCGGTTCTGACGGTTTTCTTCAGCCGGACGCTAATCTCCGCTTCCAGCGTGAGATTCGCACTCCAGTCGTCCTCGATCTGGTAGTCGAGGGCAGGCGTATGGGCCCCGTCACGCTCGGCGATGGTCTCGCCGTCCTTCTTCAACCGGACTTCTTCGATCTCGTGCTCCGTGAGCGACCACGAGATAGTCGTGTTGCCGGAGGAACTCCCGTTGGGCACACGAACGCGGTAATCAACCAACCCGCGCATCGTCCCATTCGGTGCGATGTAGAGTGGGGTTTCACCGGACTCGAGGTGTCCACGAGTAGAGGGCTGGACCGCGAAGATCGTCGCGTGAGCGTCCTCGATGAAGACGCCGTCCTCGAGGTCTGCGCGCGGTGGATGTACGGACGTGTCTGGGCCGCCGGCGTCGAGGTCCTCGAAGTCGTTCCGCGTCCACGTCGCCGCTGTCGCGGGCGGCCGTTTGAACGTAATGTCCGTCCCGTTCGCGACTTGATGGACAGCGGAGCGGTCCTCGCCGTAGCGCTGGCGGTACTCCTCTTGCGTGATGTAGTTGTCCGCATCACGTGACCACAGCGTTGCCGACTCGTTCTCGGTGAGCCCGTTCCCCTCCGTACCTGGTCGTGGCGGGTCAGCGGCGACGATACCCGTGACTAGGCTCGTCGCGAGCAAGCCGGCCATGAGCACGGAGAGCTCTCGATGGTTCATAGGGCTTACACGGGGACTGTAGGGTGGTTACCAGGGGACGAGGTTAACGCACTGTGCCAGTGGGAGGCCCATCATCGACCCGGCGACAGTGTACAGCGGACCGAGCACGATGAGGACGACCGCGGACTTCATCGCCGACCGTTTGTGGCGCTTGAGGCCCTTCTTCTGCTCGGGATTGAGGGTGAACATCTCAATGAGAGAATCTGCCTGCCAGACGATGGCGAGGCCGACGATCCCCAGTGCGGTGGTCAGCTGGAAGAACCCCTCAATCATGCTCGGGAGGTTGTCTGCGCTACAGACGGCATTGTCCTGTGCGGCTACTGGCTCGACGGCGAACAGGCTCAGGAGGACGACGATGAGTGCTGCCTGTCGGGGGAGCCGACCAGTCAGGCGTGACTCGGTGCGCTGCTCATTTTCGGAGGGAGGCTTGTCCTGTGACATAGCGGTCAACCATCGGTAACGTCTCCAGCCGTCGGTTGATTTTGCTGCTCTTCGACAAGCGACTGGAGGTCGTCGAAGCGGTTGGTGTTCTCAGCGATCTCTTCGAGTGTGTAACCCTGTTCGCGGGCCCGATCGAGGAGGTCGCGGAGTTCATTGGGATCAACACCGCGGACGTCCATTTCCTCCCGGAGGGCGCGGCGATAGAGGGCAGAGGCGTTGATGTGGTCGTTCCACATTAGGTACAGATCATCAATCTCCTCGATGGTGACTGACCTCGTAATCATACATGCGGGTATGGGTATACACCGGCAGCGTCCCGGTGCGCATCGATACAGTGGGAATATCATTCATAAATACTTTCTGGGAACGATCTATTGAAGAATATTAGGGCGTATATAATCAAATATATTTATTGCGTTAAAGTATTAACCAACAAAATCGAACAATAGACCGGTTGTAGGTTAAGGAATATATCCTACTAGCTCTGTTGAGATCTCTTCAGAAACGTTTTCGACTGAAACAACCGGCCGATGATCATTGCGAATAGGGTAGAAGATTAACTCCTTAGCAATTGTTATACTCGGCCCGCCAGCATACCTATAGATCGTTTGAACGGGGTCTTCTTATCGTCTCGGATTCTACTACAATAATATCGGTCGATTTGGGGCTGTGAAAAAACATTTATGTATTAAGTCCTTTAGTCGCCGACTCGATGGGAAGCAATCGTCCGTCAATTCTTGTGGTGGACGATGAAGAATCGCTCGCCAAGCTCTATGCCACTGTACTGTCCAAAGACTATGATGTGGGGACAGCTCACGGTGGAAAAGAGGCACTTGAGAAGATTGATAGTGAGACAGAGGTTGTGCTCCTAGATCGCCGTATGCCCGGCACGAACGGCGACGAAGTACTAGCTGAGATACGAGAGCAAGATATTGATGTTCGTGTCGGTATGATTACCGCTGTTCATCCCGATTCCAGCATCGCAGAGATGGAGTTCGATGACTACCTGATCAAACCACTGGAAAGTACGGAGATCCAAGAGGCGGTAGAACAGCTGCTTGCGTTACCAAACTATGACGAACAGGCGCAAGAACTGTTCACTATTGAAAAAAAGAAGGCGGTGATCGAAGGAGGGGCGTCTAGACAGGAGCTAGCAGGAAACGAAGAGTATGAACATCTCGTTACGCGCCTCGAGGAGCTTGAAGATGAGGTTTCGGAGCGTATCGATATCCCAGAAGGCGACCGTAACTAGAAACAATTTCAAGTGTCAAAGAACGTATTCTCGAAATCTCTGACCTACGTACATTCGCTGTACTGAATAGTCCCTAGCCACCTATACTGGCCAATTAGTGGTGTAACAAGGGCGCTTTTATATATCATCGTGTCATATTTCTATAAAACAAGAATGTCTCCCACACGTGATGTCCTCATTATTTCTCTTGGCGAACACATAACCGGCGCCGAAATCAGAAAACGACTCGATAAGCGACCAGATTGGGTTGTACGGACCGCTAACTCGGACGATGCGATCTGGTCGGAGTACACCGAAAATGGGATTGACTGCGTCGTCGTTGACTGTTCAGCACCTGCTTCCGATCGAGGGTTGGACACGATTTCAACGATTCAGAAGCGGAATCCACTGCTTCCGGTACTTGCGTACTCAACCACTACAGATGGAACGATCGCGATCAAGGCCACGCAGTGCGGGGCAACAGAATATGTTTCAGGTGAGCATCTCGATGCGACTGCCGAAACGCTGCCAGATCAGCTTGCGGCCCTGTGTAACCGGCCCGACACGGCGACAATCCATTCCCGTGCGACGGTCAGACAACTCGAGGTGCTGGTCGATCATCCAACGTCTTATGCGGGGATTCTCGACCCGGATGGAACCGTCCGATTTGCGAATGCTCCGTTGCTCGAATTTACTGGGGCCAATGCTAATACAATCGAAGGGAAACCGTTCTGGAAGGCTTTTTCGTGGGACCATTCTGAGTCGTTACAAGAGGAACTTCGTAACAGCATCGAGCGGACAGCAGTAGGTGAGTCGGTGAGTATACAGGCTGATCTTTACAGTACCGATAGCAACCAGCGGGTCGTCCAACTCAGCCTCGAGCCGGTCCGCGACGAGACGGGAACAGTGGTCGCAATCGCTGCAAAAGGACTAGACATCACCGAACGCGAACACCTTACGTCGGAATTACGTGAGAGTCAGGTATCACTCGAGCGACTATATCGTGTCTCATCAGATACGGAGCGTTCGCTAGAGGAGAAATTACAGGACCTGCTCGAACTAGGCTGTGATCGACTAGGCCTAGACATTGGGTTTCTGTCTTCTATCGACATGGCCAGTGATGAGTTCGAAATTGTCGAGGCACGGGGTTCTCACGAGCAAATCCAGTCTGGTGTGAGAAGCCCGCTATCGGAAACCTATTGTCGACGAACGATCGAGGAAGACGGCTTGCTGGTCGTTCAAGATGCCAAATCCGAGGGGTGGGACAGTGATCCAGCCTACGAACGGTTCGACTTGAGCTGTTATCTCGGTGGAAAAATCACCGTCGACGGCGATCTGTACGGGACGCTGTGTTTTGCCGACCACAAGGAACGTGACCGGTCGTTCTCACCAGCCGAACAAACGCTTGTCGAATTGATTACAGAATGGGTAAGTCATGAGCTCGAACGGCATGAGTACGAACGCGAACTCGAAACTACTCAGAAGCACCTCGAAAACACGCTCGAACGCATCGACGACGCGTTCTTTTCGGTCGACGCTGACGGCATATTCACGTATCTCAATAGTCGCGCAGAACGGTTACTCGGCCGATCGGCAGAGGAGTTACTCGGGAGTAGTATCTGGGGCGAGCTCGGAGAGGCAGCTGACCGGCTATTCTTTGACGAGTATCACCGGGCAATGGAGAGTCAAGAGCCAGTCACGTTTGAGGCGGAGTACGAACCGCACGACGTCTGGTTTGAGGTGAATGTCTATCCTTCAAAAAACGGTCTTTCAGTGTTTTTCCGTGATGTAACCGAGCGCAGGGAACGCGAGCGGGTCCTCAGCGAGTTACTGGAGACGAGTCGCGATCTAATGCAAGCTAGCAAACGACACGAGATTGCCGACATCGTAGTTGAAGCAGCCGAGGACGTGCTCGGAGAGAAACTGACGGTCGTCCGGATGTACGATCCCAATAAAGAGGCTTTGGTGCCGGTCGCGTCAACCGACACCGTGGATGAACAGATGGAAAAGCGGCCACTCTATGAACCCGGCGAGGGGCCGGTTGGTCGTGTCTTTGACCGGATGGAATCCGAGATGTATGCCAAGGCTGCTGCTATTGATGATGATCGAAATCGGTCTCCGGTCCAGTCGATGATGTATCTGCCGATCGACGACCACGGAACCCTCAGTATCGGGTCGCTGGAACCGGATGGTTTTGATAAGACGGATCAACAATATGCGGAACTGTTGGCTACGACTGCTGGGGCAGCACTTAGTCGGAGCGAACGCCAACGCGACCTCCGAAAATACGAGGCTATCCTCGAGACCGTACAAGAAATGGTTTATGTGCTTGATAAGGAAGGGAATTTTACACTTGTTTCTGAACCATTAGCTAGCTGGCTAGGCTACTCTGTCAACGAACTAATCGGTCGTTCTGTGTCGGTTGTTCTCAGTGACGAGGCTGTTGATAAAGGACAACAATTACTCGAAGAGCTCCGGTCAAGTTCTGAAGGTGCCAGCCGTAAATACGAGGCCGAGGGGATTACCAAGACTGGTGACCGTGTGCCCGTCGAGATCGAACTGACGCCGTTCCCGGAGGACAGCGAGTTTATTGGATCCGTCGGAGCTGTCCGTGACCTACACGACCTTGTTTCAACCCGGGAGGATGTTGTCGAAGAGCGCGATCGGTTTTCATATCTCTTCGAAAACATTCCAGATCCCATCGAGGAAGTGGAGTTCGATGGAGACCGCAGTGTTATCCGTGACGTAAATCCGACATTTGAACGGATCTTTAATATTGACGGTGAAACACTTGTCGGGAAATCTCGAGAGGCCCTCGACAAAGACGTATACCGTCGCTATCCTGGCCCGACCGAGACACAAAGCGCTGAAGGAGCTAGCGACCCAATATAATTCACGGCGAACACACCATCTGGACGGCGACACTTCCGCTTCCGAGAGATCCGCTATCAGACAGCATCCGGGGAACGTGGCTTTGGCATCTATACAGACATCACACGCCTGAAACGACGGGAACGCCACTTACAGGTCCTCCATCGTATTCTTCGGCACAACCTTCGCAACGACCTCAATATCGTACATGGATTTGCCGAGCAACTTGTTATCAAACTCAAGGGCGAAGAAAGCCAAGCGTATGCTCGACGCATCCGAGAGACGGCAGATAAATTGGTCGCCCTCAGCAAGACTGCGCAGGAAATCGAGCAGGTCATTGACCAGGAACTCACGACGGAACCAATCGATCCAGTCCCGATTGTAACCGATCTCATCGATGAGTACAGAGAGGTGTATTCCGAGGCGGACATCGAATTACTGGATCTCGAAAACGTGCGAGTCCACGCCGACCGACGGTTGCAGACTGCCCTCGATCATCTAATTGAAAACGCTCTGTTATACACCGACCAAGCCGAACCTCACGTTCAAGTATCAGTTTCGACGGATGATAACACCTCTGAGTGGGTTAGGTTAGAAATTAAGGACAACGGACCGGGGATTCCTGACAAAGAATGGAGCGTTATTGTCGGAAACGGTGAAATCACACAGCTTGAACATGGAACAGGACTGGGACTATGGCTTGTCAAGTGGCTTGTCGATACATATGGGGGTGACCTCGAATACAGCGACAACGAACTCGGTGGAAGTACAGTGACTATAAGCCTCCGAAAAGCACCAAATGCTGAGGGCCAGCCCAGGAGCAACCAGCCTGAATGATCCAAAGAGTCTGTCAGTGGCCCACGACCGAAGCCGTGGACCTTTTTTGTTACTCTGTGAATTATAGAGATTCAAGGAGCGATCCTTGCGGCTCAACCCGACGAGGGTGTCAACGTTGGGCAATTATAACCTCAGTCTCGCAGTTCTTCGAGGACTTCGTCTCTAGACAGGCTGGGCATCGGTGAGCCAGAAGAATCGCGTCCACATCTTCATTGACGATGCCAAGGACCGTTTCGCCCGGGTAGACTAGTTGAACATCATAGTCATCACTCAACTAAAGCCCGTACAGATCCGCGAGTCTCTCCTCATCTTCAGCGAGGGGTATGGCGTGTAATGTACTTATACCACCTTGTTTATTATAAAATATAATTTGTAAAAAATCAATTCTTTTCTAAAAAAACGAATGTCGAGCTAAGATTATCAAAAATAGTATTCTGGAAGACATTTTTATTAGACACTATTTCTTTTTACGCAGATATGCCAACTGACGACTCCCAAAGCGGCTATAAGGTAACCGACAGTGACCGGCGAAATGTAAATGGACAGCGACTCACCGAGGCAATAGGCATCGATAATAGAGAAATTGCGTGGCGAAAAGATTTCACTCGATTTGATTCGACGGACGTTGACCGGTTGACCCGACTTGAACCGATTCTAGAAGAGATCGCAGATGACGTTGTAGATGAGTTCTATGACCACCTCGAACAGTATTCTGAAGCGACGGCGATCCTCAATTCGTCGACAAAATCCGTTGATGCGCTCAAGCGCAGTCAGACCAACTATCTCACTGGTCTCGGTCGCGGTCGGTACGATCAGTCGTACTTTGACAGCCGAGCGAGAATCGGAAAGATACATGATATGCTCGATCTAGGGCCGAAAGTCTACTTCGGTGCCTACTCTGTCTATTTTGAGGGCGTTTTTGAAGCGATCGCCGAAGACGTGAAAGAACGCGCGATACAGACAGATGGTGGCGTCGCTGCGACCGGCTCCAACTCAACAACTCTGGGTGACAAGCCGTCCAGTACCGAGGGAAAAAAAGCGGCTCTAAACTCTGTTGAAGACGCCGTCGACGAAACCGTAGCCCAGATTCTTTCTGTACTCAAGCTCATTAACCTTGACCAGCAGGTCGCGATGGACACGTATATCCACTCGTACAGCTCACAAATCGAATCCGAACTTGACCGGCAACAAGATGTCGCTGAAGACGTTGAAGAATCCGTCGATAACCTTCGGGATTCGACGAGCGAAGTCGCGATCAGCACTCAAGAGATCAGCCAGATCGCGACCGATCAGGTTGATAATATGGAACAGGTCGCAAGCGAAATCTCGAACCTCAGCGCCACTGTCGAAGAAGTCGCATCAACGGCTGATGAAGTCGCCCAAACCAGTTCACAAGCAGAAGAGAATGCGGCCGACGGTCGCGAATCAGCCGAGGAGGCAATGGAGACGATGGAAGAGATCGCCACAGCGACCGAGTCGGTTGCCGACGACGTGGATCAACTTCAAGACCGAATCGAGGAGATCGATGACATCGTCGAAGTCATCGACGATATCGCTGATCAAACGAACCTGCTCGCGCTGAACGCCTCGATCGAAGCGGCACGAGCAGGGGAGGCCGGATCCGGCTTCGCCGTCGTTGCTGACGAGGTGAAGTCGTTGGCGGAAGAGTCGCAGTCACAGGCAGCGGAGATAGAACGTACGGTTAGCGAGATTCAGTCTGACACGCGCGAGACTGTCGAGAGTCTTGATGACGTGACTGACCAAGTCGACGACGGCGTTGAAAGCGTTGAATCCGCCATGACTAACCTAGAACAGATCGCCGATGCGGTGATCGACGCGTCTCAGGGAATCAATGAGGTTGCACAAGCGACCGATGACCAAGCTGCTAGCACCGAGGAGGTTTCTCAAATGACGAGTGAAACCCTTGATCAGTCCCGGACAGTTAGCAACGAGATTAACGACGTCGCGGACGCTAACGAGGATCAAGCAGAACTTGTCGAGGAAATTTCGACAACTGTTGAAAAGTTACTTAATAGAAATTCAGTCAGACAAACTGGTGAGTATTGATGAGCAGACACAGCTCAACCGCACTCTCAAATGATGGTCAGGCGCCAGATGAAACCGAGGCGAGCACTAAGCAATTGCTCCGACAACAACTCAAAACTGAATTTGGTAGGGCATCGTATCCGGTCGTTTCTCCGTTCGATCTCATCCCTGTCTTATCTGACGGTCCAGCGACCGTATTCTCTGCGGGTGATGTTCAAGTGCCTGCTGCTGATCTGGGTCTCGTTCACGGCAAGCACTTATCATTCCCGTATGACTCATCAGACGCATTGGTTGATGACGTAATGGCGGCTCTGCGCGCTGACAGTGTACTACCAACTCACGACTGAATCTCAAAGTCTAGAATTTGGTCAGTACAGTTATTTACACTCACACTGAAATTAGTAGCAAGCTCTGAGTAGTGATTGTGCTATGAGTAATTACAAACCTCGTAACCCTCTCAATAATACGGTTCCGGGGAATTACTCACGGGCCTCTCGTGTACTTCTGTTGTTACAAAATGACACCAACCGCGATCATTTAGCGGCTTGGTTGTCTGGTGAATACGAGATCGTGACTCCTGAAGACAAGGCTCTCAGTCAGATCGAGTTTGACCTTTGTATTCTGGACACAGCTACGCTTGAACACCAAAACGAGTGTATCCACAGTCTCAAAGAGACGGCTGAGCCCACTTTCCTACCGTTTCTCCTCGTCGCACCAGAGCGAACAGATCGCAGCCGCGAAGCGAATATCTGGGAGATCGTCGATGAAGTGATTTCGGTTCCAGCCGAAAAGCAGACACTTAAAAATCGGCTGTGTAATCTTCTCGAACGACGACGACTTTCTCAACAGCAGGCCACAGCTCTGACCCAACAGCGAGAGCTATTCCAGCGCATTTTCGAATCCTCAAACGACGCTATCGTGCTCATTGACCCACAGCGGAACACTATTTGTGAATGTAACTCCCAAGCCTGTGACTTGCTGGGATATACCCGAGAGGATCTACTCCAGATGTCACCCGAGGATGTTCATCCCGATGAAGTGTCCGAGTTCAGGGCATTCAGGAATAGTGTTCTTGACAAGGGACACGACTGGACCGCAGAATTAACGTGTCGGACTGGAACAGGACGGTTACTGGATGTAGAGACCTCGGCGTCAACCGTCGAGATCGGTGGCCGAACGCACATGCTCGCCAGCATTCGTGATGTCACGACCAGAACAGGACAACAGAAGGTAATGAACAACCTCCACGACGTGACGATCGAATTCATGGAGGCCACGACCAAACAAGAGGTTGCTACTGTGATAATGGAAGCAGCCCGTGGCGTATTTGGATACGATATCGCAAGCGTCCGCCTACATGACGCTGAGACGAAGCCAGAAACGTTACGCCTCGTCGCTGCTACCCCGATTGCCGAATCCTATCTCGATACTACAGCGACAGAATCCGAGTTTGGGGATGGAGTAGTAGGGGAGGCTTTCGCTACAGGAGAGCCTGTCGTTGTTAATGACCTCCAGGCGAGAACCACACCCTTCAATTACGGATCGATCCGGAGTGCGATGTTTGTTCCACTCGGTTCACACGGTATACTGAGCATCGGTGCGACCGAAATCGGGGCCTTCGATGAAACGAACGTGGAAGTGACACAAGTGCTTGCGACAAATGCGACTGCAGCAATGACTCGGGCACAACGCGAACAGACGCTCCATGAGCAAACCGAGTCCCTCCGGGGTCTGTTCGAGAACGCCACAGATTGTATCGTGGATATCGAGTCCATCAATGAGGAACCCCGGATCCGAGATGTGAACCCTCGGTTTGAGGAAGTCTTTGGCTACAATCGCTCAGATATACAGGGCGAGTCGCTCTCAGAGCTGGTCGTTCCATCGGATACGGAGGCTGAGTCGAAGTGGCTCATCAAACAGTCACTTTCAGGGGAGCGGGTCGAAATCGAAGCTCGTCGTGAAACGGCGACCGGGCGTCGGGACTTCTTTATCAGAGCCATTCCGGTTCAGCGAGACGGCGCCGAATATGGCGCATACGTCGTGTATACGGATATCACAGAGCGAAAGCGCCGTGACCAACAGTTACAAGTTCTTAACCGTGTTCTTCGACACAATATCCGTAATAAGCTGAATATCGTCCATGGAGTCCTCGACCGCTCAGTTAGAAAAGAAAAAAACATTCCTGAGCAGCTGGCCGAGGAAGGCCTCACTGCGACGAACGAACTGCTTGATCTGAGTCAAACGGCGCGTGAATTTGCAACCGAGACGCGGGCAGAATCTACCGACACACCGATATCGGTCACAGACTGTATCCCGGCAGCTATCGATTCACTCGAGCAGGACTATCCAGATGCGAAACTATCGACTGATGTGACCGCAGATAAAATGGTTCCCGGGACAGCTCGATTATATCGTGTTCTTCGCGAGCTCTGCGAAAACGCTATCGTACACTGTCATCAGGCCATTCCCGAAGTGGAGGTTTCGTGCGAGCAATCGCCAAAAAGAGACGACTGGGTTATGATAACCGTGACAGATAACGGGCCTGGGATTCCCGACGATCAGCAAGCCATCCTTGAAAATGGTGAGGAAACAGATCTGAAACACAGTAACGGGCTTGGACTGTGGACGGTCCAATGGATTACAACGATTACAGGTGGTGACCTCACGATCAATACACAGGACAGAATTGGGACAACCGTGACAATTTATCTGCCAACAGTACAACCAGACTCGTAGGTGGGTATTACAAACAGGGCAATTATGAGTGATCCTACTACAACTTCCGACTCCGTCTCAGTATTAATCGTCGACGACGAGCAAGGCCTAGCCGACCTGTATGCGCTCTACCTCGATGAGGGCTATGACACGCGGACGGCGTACGACGGCGAGTCGGCGCTTGACATGATTGATGACACTGTAGATGTTATCCTTCTTGACCGTCGGATGCCCGGGTTATCCGGTGACGAGGTCCTCGCAGAACTCCGTAATCAAGAATTTGACCAGCCGGTTGGAATGCTTACGGCAGTCGATCCCGGAGATGATATCCTTGAGATGAACTTTGATGATTATTTCCTCAAACCAATCGACGAAGAAGAACTCCGGGCAGCAGTTGACACACTCGCCAAGCGAGCACAATACGATACGGATTTTCGGGAGTACTTCGCGGCCGTTTCAAAGAAAGCCGCAATGGAGGCAAATAGTTCAAAACAGGACCTCACAGAGAGTGAGGCCTACCAGCAATTAGAACAGGAAGTGGAGGCTGCGAAGGCCGACGCGGATACGACATTTGATGAGTTAAAAAGAGAAGACCCAACAGCTGGATTTCGTGATTTATAACCGACATAATATTCAATTTTTACCCGTAAAAAAGGAGCGCTGCCGTGAGATCCAAAGCGATCCATAATTCAACACATCACTCATGACAGACACCACTGATTCCGATGTTGACAATACAGTATCGATTGATCGGCTCTCGACCGGCATTGAAGGATTGGATACAATCCTCCACGGCGGTCTCATCGCTAACCGCAGTTACCTTGTCCGAGGCCAACCAGGAACCGGAAAAACAATTCTTGGATTACATTATTTAACCACCGGGACTGAGGCGGACGAGACATCGCTGTTCATCAATCTTGAAGAGACGACCGCAGACATCGAGCAAAATGCTGCGACACTGGGCTTTGATCTCGAGAATGTCCACTTCCTTGATCTCAGTCCGAAGTCGGAGTTCTTCGCTGGCGATCGGGGCTACGATATTTTCGAATCCGGTGAAGTCGAGCGTGACCCATTGGTAGAAGAAATCACTGATCGCGTGTCGGAACTCCAGCCAGATCGCGTATTCGTCGATCCGATCAGCCAACTCCGCTATCTTTCGACTGACGAGTACCAGTTCCGCAAGCAAATTCTGTCGTTCATGCGGCTGTTGAGCGAAGAGGGAGCGACGGTCCTGTTCACGACGCAGGCAACCAAAGACGCACCCGATGACGACCTACAGTTCATGAGTGACGGTACCATTGAACTGGGGTACGCCTCGACCGGTCGCTCGATCAGCGCCCCAAAATTCCGAGGGTCTAAGACCCAAACTGGCAACCACGCCATGGAAATCACGGATGGCGGGCTGGTTGTGTATCCGGAACTCACGCCGGGCGAGTACAACCAGGAGTTCGTCTCGGAAGCGATCTCCTCGGGCGTCCCAGAGGTCGACGAACTCCTCAACGGCGGCCTCGAACGCGGGACGGTGACCGTCATCAGCGGTCCGACTGGCGTTGGGAAAACGACGACCGGGACGCAGTTTATGAAGGAGGCGGCCGGTCGCGGTGAGCACTCGGTGATGTATCTCTTCGAGGAATCGGAATCGACGTTCATGCAACGGTCGGAGGCGATCAACATCCCCGTCTCAAAGATGCGTGAACGCGGAACGCTCACCGTCGAGGAAGTCGAACCACTCCAAGTGTCACCGCAAGAGTTCGCCCAAATGGTTCGCCACCAGGTCGAACAGGAGGATGCCGACATCGTGATGATCGACGGAATCGCAGGGTACAAACTCGGGCTTCAAGGCGGCGAAGACGAACTCGTAACCCACCTTCACGCACTGAATCGGTATCTGAAGAACATGGGCGTGACCGTCATCCTCATTGACGAGGTGTCGAACATCACCGGTGAATTCGAAGCGACAAACGTCGGGATCAGCTATCTCGCGGACAACATCGTGTTCCTTCGCCATCTCGAACTCAGAGGCGAGATGCGGAAGGTCATTGGCGTCCTGAAAATGCGCACCAGCGAGTTCGAACGGACGCTTCGCGAGTTCGAAATTACTGAACACGGCATCAGCGTGGGGGACCCGTTAACCCAGCTACGGGGGATTCTGAGCGGGACACCAGAATGGACTGAGGACTGAGAATAGAGTCGCGACAATGAGTACACAGGTTATGGATCTCCAAGATAACGAGAACCCCTCGACATCACTTCTCTTGCTGATCCAGAGCGATCGGAATCGTGAACTGTTGGCCGACCAACTCAGCGACGAATTCGACATCCAGGCGGGTGCTGATGACGCATTTAGTGACCCAGAATTCGACCTTTGTCTGCTCGACCCACCGTCGCTCAACAAATATCGAGACAGACTCAAGGAGACAAAAACCGCAGCCGAACCGGCGTTTCTGCCGATTCTGCTACTCGCCGGCCAGCGGTCACCCGACGACTTCTCTGAGGAAGTTTGGAATGTGGTTGACGAAGTCCTTCAGCGGCCGGTTGCGAAATCAGAACTGAAGGTCCGGATCGAGAACCTCCTTCGGCGGCGGCGACTCTCCGCTGAGCTAGCCCGGCAAAAGATACAGAGCGACCAGCGCTTCGAGGCGCTGTTTCAGTCAACACCAGACCCGGTCGTCGTCGTTACACCGGAGGGGACAATCACCGAAGCCAATGATGCCTTTACCGAGACATTCGATATCGATTTGAACGAGTTACGGGAGCGGTCGATCACCGAGCTTGATCTGTCGCCGACCGAAGCTGTTGAACGAGTCCTGCTCCGAATTGCCGACGACAACTCTTCGTCGACGACGGTCGAATGGGAACTTGACGAAGGAACCTCCCTCGTCACGGAAGTGAACACAGATATCGTGACCGGGTTTGGAAACGCTGCGGAACGCATCGGCATATTCCGAGATATTACAGACCGGGCCGAACGAGAGCGCGAACTCAAACGGCAGAATGAACGGCTCGAAGAGTTTGCAGATACAGTCGCACATGATTTGCGGAATCCCCTGAGTATCGCACAGGGCCGGCTGAAGTTCGCCCAAGAGACGGGCGACGACGAACACTTCGAGGAAATCAGATCAGCGCACGACCGAATGGAACAGATGATCGAAGAACTGCTCTCTCTAGCGAAACAGGGACAGGCAGTCCTCGATCCGGATGACCTCTTACTTGAAGCTGTAGTCAAGCAGGCCTGGAGTCACTTCCAAACACAAAACGCCACACTTCACGTGGATATTGATGACTCGTATGTGATCACGGCCGACGAAGGACGCCTTCAGGAACTCTTAGAGAACCTATTTCGGAATGCAGTCGAACACGGTGGTGAGACAGTAGACATACGAGTCGGACAGCTTCCAAATACAGCAGGCTTCTATGTTGAAGACGATGGGCCCGGAATTCCTCCGGGCAAGCGTACTGATGTCGTTCAAGCAGGGTTCACTGAATCGGAAGATGGCACGGGGTTCGGTCTCTCGATTGTGAAACAGATCGCCGAAGGGCACGACTGGCAACTCGAAATCACGGAAGCTGAGGCGGGTGGAGCACGCTTCGAGATATCGAGTATCGAACGGGAGTGACGCTGTAGCTGCTATCCTTGGGTTCGTCTGGCATCGCTCAGACAGACGGTTGACTTTGTCAAAATAAACACGACGCGCCCTCCGAGAGATGCGGATTCTAGAGGTCGCGGGGCTGGACCGTCTTCCGGTCGTTGGTCTCGGCACGCTCTGCGGCGTCCAAGAGTAGTTCGGCAACCTCTTCGTTGAGAGCGTCATAGAAATCGGCCGAGACGTTGTGTTCCGAGAGCGCGTCCTTCACGGCTGCTTTGACGATTAGGTCAGACATTCCATCGCGGTGTACTCTTGTACAGTATATAAAGGTTCGAACTTTTCAGGCGAGTATGTGGCCAATAGGAGGTGATAATCCGCCTGCACACACCAGAGAGCACATATGCGACCCATCAAAAGTAGGGGAACAGACGGATGCACGATCTAACTGGGTTCCAGCGGGACATCCTGTACGTGATCGCCGGGCTCGAGGAGCCACACGGACTCGCAGTCAAGGATGAACTTGACGAGTACTACGAGCAAGAGATCAACCACGGGCGGCTCTATCCGAATCTCGACGACCTCGTCGACTAAGGTCTTCTTGAAAAAGGAGAGCTCGACAAACGGACAAACGTGTACACGGTCACGAAACGTGGATTACGGGAGATCGAGGCACGACGAGAGTGGGAAAATCAGTATCTTGAGGATGAGCAAGCAGCCACGACGGCTTAGAGCCAAATCAGGGAGTACGGTAGAAGAAGCAAGACTGCTTTACCGATTCCCCCACGAAGATCGAGTGAGATGGACCGGCTCGTCTTCTATCATCATCCACAAGCCGAAAATTTCTCCCTCAAATTTAGCTCGGCGTCATTAGCAGAGATCCGTTCTCAACAAGAGCAGTCTGACGAGTCGACTAAGCTGATCGGGTATCCGTTTGAAACACTGGTCTATGTACTCTATGAGGGCCATACAGAGATCGAATCTGCCCAAGATATTGACTTCGACAGGGAGTGGCTGAGTGAACGTATTCGTGACCTCCCTCGTGCTGGGCAAGTTGTCGCATTCCGCCTGGTTGAATTGCTTGAGGCCGCTGTCGATGTTCGAGAAGCGGATGAGTTCCGGCTCTACAAGGAGTTCGAACCGCAGAAGATTCAACAAGCACTCGATCACGTCTCGTGGGGAGCATCAGTTCCTGAAGTCGCCGGTGAAGTAATGTCGAATTTGATTCTCCGCCACTCCCTCCCGAATGCGAATCACCGAACCGGTATCGCGATGCTACAATTCTGTATTGAGAGTGTCAGTACATCACAAAGCCGGTTAGTTGAGACGTCTGCTTGCAGAAGGTGTGTCTAAAACCCAGCAAGCAGACGATGAAATCCACGAAGACCAACTCCTTAACTTCCTCGTCAACGCTCTTGACGAGGAAGGTGCTCTCACACTCGCTGAAAACGCCGAGATCGATGCTGAAGACATCTACGAGGTCCTCGTCGGCGCGTGCGCCGACGGGACCTCGGTCTCAACGCTCTGTGAGAAAAGTGAAGACGCCCCCCACGAAAATTCGGTTCTCTACCATCTCCGCACCAAATTCGACCTTGAGACGCTTGAGCAAGTCGGAAACGCGCTCCTTCAGAAGGACGTTCTCGACGTCCTTCCCCAGCAGGTGGAGGTCGTTTCAGACCTCCACCTGCGGCCCTACTACGGCGACGAAGATGGGACAGACGGCCTGTACCACTCACAAGCGAAGCGTGGAACAACTGCGTTCCACGCCTACGCCACACTCTACGCGCGTGTGAAGAACAAACGCTACACGCTGGCGGTGCGCCGTCTCGAAGACGGCGACACYGCCAGCAGTGTCCTCGCAGAGTTTCTCGGTATCCTCGACRGCCTTGACCTCGAGGTCAAGGCCGTCTTTCTTGACCGCGAATTCTACGACAGCAARTGTTTGACGCTGCTTCAGGCACACAACCACGCC